>JAFLTE010000019.1 GCA_022510565.1 Lachnospiraceae bacterium
CCAGCTGGGCTGCAAGTTCGATCAGAATTGTTCCGCCCAATGGTTGGAAATTCACAATTCCGAGAATGACCGGATTGGAAAGGGCGTTTGTAAACTCCGAGTAAATTACCGTCTCGGAACTCGCCACGGAAATCTGTACATTTTTTCTTAAGTATATCGGAAGACTCGTAGATAAAAGCCGTCCGTAATGCTCATATATAATTTCCAGCGTACGCAGATGTTCTTTCGAGAACTTTGTAGGACGTTTAAAGTCGTAGTTCTTAACCTGCTTGTCACCGGAATCGCTCATGTCATCTGCATCTAATTCACCGCTGCTAAGAGCGGCGAGCAGATTGTCAATCTCATTTTGAGACAGTACCTCTCCCACGAAAGTTCACCTCCTGCGGCACTATTTGAGCAATGTCATTATTGAATCATAGTGTCACTAAACGTAACGTTAAAGATGAACTCGGAATCAAACATTGTCTGGATTCTGTCAAGTATCTCTTCCCTAATTTGATCCTGATTATTTCTCGCCTCATCTACCGTACACTGATTGATTACATCGGAAATCTCGCCTTTGATCAGGTTCTCTTTATCCTCAAGCGTATCGCTGTAGGTTTTATATCCCTTATCCTTGGTGTTCATGGAAAGTGTGACATTGGTGATAAAGTAGTGTGCTTGCTCTTTGCCTTCTTCATTCACCTCAACCTGAAGCGGTATCGTCATCTTCTCTGATATGCTGTAGGTGTCAATGTCAGACATCGGAACCACTGTCTTCTCTTTTTCACCGCCTGATCCGGCTGTCAATTCAAGATTCAGCGCCGTCGCTATGTTGTCCACAAGCGCCGCCGTCTTTCTGGAAGTGCCCATCACACTGAACATCATAATGGCCGTCAATGCAATATTAACGATCATAAGCGCCAGAATGATAATGGAAATCAGATTCTTCTTCATGTAGAATATTCTCCTTTATACACATCATTATATACTTTCATCCCTAGTAAGAACTAAGAGAGTTATAAATCTTAATCTCAACTCTTCGGTTCCTGCTTCTGCCCTCCGGCGTAGAATTATCCGCAATCGGCAGATATTCTCCCCGTCCCGAGTGCTTGACCTCTGCGGGATCTAAGTTCGTAATCGACATCAGATAATTAAAAACCGACAGCGCCCTGCCTGAGCTAAGCTCATCGTTATTGGAATACTTAGCACCCGACATCGGTACGTTATCCGTGTGTCCTTCTATTTCAATCGTTCCCTGCGCATAGCGCTCCAAGATAACTCCCACTTGATCAAGCACCGGCAGTGCCTCTGCTTTAAGCTCCACGCTTCCGGAATCGAACAGAATACCTCCCTTCAAGGTAAGCTGTACATATTGGGCGGTAAATTCAATGTCAATCTCCTGCCCCATATTCTTCTCATCGATGGCTTCCTGAATCTTTTCAGCCATTTCTTCAGATTCTTCCATCTGCGCCTGCTCTAACTGTTCCTGTGCATTCGCCAGCTCGTCATCGACAATCTCGCCTTCCTCATCCATTTTACCGGTACTGTTGATGTACTGATCCAGCTCATTCAACTGGCTGACACCGTTACTGATCAGCATACCGTCGCCGATGGCACTCGCTCCTCCGTCAAAAACGGAAAACATATTATTGAAAGATGCTATAATCTGCTCCTGCTTATCCTCGTCAATACTGGACATAGCGAAAAGTAACACGAAGAAACAGAGCAGCAGATTCATCAAGTCACCAAACGTGGTTTGCCATTCAGGTGCGCCTTTCTTAGGTTCATCAGGCTTCCTACTCGCCATCCGCTTCACCTCCGGCTTCATCACCCGAAGAGCCTCTGTCTCTCGGTGCCAAGAAGGATTTCAGTTTTTCCTCTATAACACGCGGATTCTCACCCGCCTGAATAGACAGAAGTCCCTCAACCTCTATCTCCTTAACCATCATCTCTTCCGCATTCTTGCCCTTCAACTTATTAGCCACAGGTGCACATATCCAGTTTGCCAACACCGCGCCGTACAATGTGGTTACAAGAGCAACCGCCATGTTAGGACCGATGGATGCGAAATCTGACAAGTCTCTAAGCATGTTAATCAAACCGATCAGGGTACCGATCATACCCCAGGCAGGTCCCATGGAACCTACATTTTCCCAGAACCCAATCTTATCTTTATGTCTGCCTTCCACACTGGCAAGCTCTGTCTCCATAATTGCACGCACGAGTTCAGGGTCTGTACCGTCTACAACAAGAAGTATTCCTTTCTTCAGGAAATCGTCGTCAATCTCACTGGCAGCTTCCTCAAGAGAAAGCAGACCTTCTTTACGTGCAACGTTGGACAAGTCTATGATTTTCTGAATAATTTCAGAAACATTCATAGGCGACATCTTAAAAATCAATGTGAAACTCTTTAAACCGGCTATAAAATCAGGCAGTTTATAACTGGCAAGAATACACATAAAGGAACCGCCGAATGTAATCAGAGCCGACGGCGGATCTATGAATCCGGACAATACGCCAAAACCCTTGCCGTATACCATACCGAATACCATCAAGACAAAACATACTACCAAACCAATAAGCGAAGCTATATCCATCTGTATGTACCCACTTTACACTAATCTGCAAAAATATCCTTTCTATACGATTTTACTAAATTTTTCACTTCTTGTCTACTTTCTTTTACAATTATTTTCCGACCTGTCGTAAATGATAGGACGGTGTCCGGCGTTTCCTCGACCAATTCAAGCAAATCGGGGTTTATCAGAATCTTAACGCCGTTAATTTTGGTAACTTCTATCATAGCACACTCCCGTATCACATATTAGGACAGCATGGAACTTTTATATTCTAACACATATCCATCAAAAATACAAAAAAAATTTTTACCAATTTTTAATAAAATACGTTAAAGCGATAATAAAATCTCTAAAAAGCTTATTTTTTTCCATAAATTGATATGACAGCACATTCAAAAAAAAGAGACCTTCCGTCTTTCGGAAGGTCTCTTCATAATTATATCTCTTATTACAGATTCAAAACAAATTACTTTAGAACTTATCTCTTCAGATTGACAAGTTCTTCCAACAGTGTGTCGGATACCGTGATGATACGGCTGTTTGCCTGGAAACCACGCTGGGTGGTAATCATGGTGGTAAACTCGGAGGACAAGTCTACGTTACTCATCTCCAATACACCGGATGTCATGGAACCGCCGTTAGCGGTGATATCAACACCGACACCGTCGAACTCGCCGGAGTTCTGTGTTGCGGTATACAGGTTGTTACCTGCCTTCGCAAGACCGGATGCATTGGCAAATTCCGCCACCGCAATCTGTCCCAACAACTTCGTCAGACCGTTATCGTAGGATGCGGTAATCTTACCGTCCTGTCCTACCTCGATACCAATCAGGTCACCCACCTTACGACCTGCGCCGAGTGCGCTGTTGGTCTTGGAGCCGTTCATCATCTGCAGCGTATTCTTGCCGCCGTTACCCCAGTTTGTCACGGAAGAGAAATCAATCTCGATGTCACTGAACTGAGTCAAATCGATGGTCTCTCCGGTAAGAGTGGATGCTGATGAATTGAACGTCATGAATGCCGTATCGTTGCCCTGACTTCCGACATAGAGGAACTTACCCGTATCATGGTCAAAGACAAGATTATTACCTCTGACAGTCTCCGTCATGGTAATCTGGGCAGAGCCGTCCGGTCCGATGAACTCAATACCGTAGGTCTTGCCGTCACCGTCCTTCATGTTGTAAACCTGCTCCAGAATCTGCGGATAATTTGCCTCTGCATTCTTTATTGTTGTATTGAAGTTCTGGTTCTGCACATTATATGACGAATCCTGCGTAGCGTTAAAGCTGGCTTCAAAGGAAATCTCAATCTCTCCGTCCTCGCCCATCGTCACATTTACAGAAGCTACCGTATTCAGACCCTCCAGTGCGGATAACGCATTCTTCCATGCTGTATTTCTGGCATTATCATCTGCACCGTCTATCGCTACCACATTGCCGTTTGCATCCTTCGTGTAATACTTGCCGTCATTATCATTGTAAATCAGGTTATAAGGCTCGGACTCAAGCTGTGCTCTTGAAAGCTTTACTTTGCCCTCCACAACAACTGCCTGACCTGCTTTAACATCCACCGAAGTACCGCTGACAGCAGTGCCGTTTATTGATTTTACCGTCACATCCGTTCCCGCAGCCACTACCATGGCATTCTGGCTATAACCTTCCAAAATCGTGGACATTGCCTGCTCGATAAGGAACTGATTATTTGCGCTGTCGTAGGTTACACCTTCCGCCATACCGTACTTACTTGTCGTAGATAATGTGCCATCTTGACCGAAATTGGCGATCTGATTGATATTGGACAAACCATACTTCTCCACCAAAGACATACCCGACTCGTCTTGGATATCATCAAGCTGTACGCGGAACACATCGTCGCTGCCTATGCCGTGTACACTGAACAGCGCCGTGTACTTATAACCCTGAGCATCGAAGAATGTCATGGTACGAACCGAACCCTTCGTACTGTTGATTTCGGTATCGGTCTTATCCAGAATACCGCTCATGTAAGCCAATGTCGTTGATTCCGGTTCCGCGGTCATAGTGTCGGGGGTCATAACCCGCAGGGCGGATACCACATCGGATCTGATGTCGCCCGTCTCCGGATCCACCTGCCATCCCATAACCGTGAAACCGGTACTTGCCATAACAAGATTACCTGCGGCGTCCACGGTGAAGGAACCGTCTCTTGTGAAGAAGTTCGAGGAACCGTCGCTTACGATGAAGAAGGAGTCACCCTCAATCATAATATCCCACGGATTGTTGGTTGACTGTGCAGAACCCTGTGTCGTAATCGCCGTAGAGATTGCACCTGTCTTAGCACCCAAACCGATCTGTCTGGGGTTGATACCGCCTCGTCCGGTAGCAGCATTCGCACCGGATGCCGACTGTGTTGTCTGGTAGAGCAAATCGTTGAATACCATGCTCTGTGATTTATATGCTGTCGTGTTTACGTTAGCGATGTTATTACCGATAACATCCATTCTGGTCTGGTGTGTTTTAAGACCTGCCACACCAGAGAACAATGATCTCATCATAGTGATATGACCTCCTTAATATATGTGTCGAAACCGTTTAAGATTTGCCCCGTCTGTCATTCAGGGGAATTAAGCCTCCACGAAGGTCCGGCTTATATGATTACGGCTCCGTCAATGTTGGTAAATACATTTTCATCGGCCTCTGTCTGATCCATAGCCGTGATGACCGTCTGATTCGGCACATTCACGATAAACGCCAGAGAATCGACAATAACCAGTGATTCGTTGATTCCTTTCGCACCCGCCTTGGCCGCTCCCATGTTCAGGCGTTCCACCTGTTCCTTGGTCAGCTCGATGTTCCTATCGATTAACCGATTCGCCGCGTGCTTTGAAAACTTAACCTCGCTGTCCGTACGGATACTCTCCGTCTTACCGCTTAAGATATCCTGAAAGCTCGGTCCGTTTACCTTCGGCGTCCCTGCCTGTTGTCTTGTGACATTTAAATACTGATTCTGAAGCTGTTCTATGGAAAGGAATTGATTACCTTGGATTTTCATACCTTATTCCTCCCCTTCGTCTCCTTCCACTTTCGTGTCGCCATCTTCGTTTTCATCATCATCACTTCCGTCAACTTTGTCAGTACTTCCTGTGCTGCCGGTGTTATCCTTGCTGCCTTCAGCGATGGTAACCAAATCTTTCATCTTCTTGACATATTCTTCCAACTTCTGGAAATAATCATCTGTTAAGAAGCTCTTCTGATACTCATCCATACTCTCGTAGATTTCCTGAAGTCTCTCTACATTGTCTCTGTCACCAATCGTCAGCGTTCCGAGGCTGGGAAGTTTGTTGAAGAGATTCAAGAACTCGGCTGCCAGTTTGTATGCCTCCAGATATTTCTTATCCGCTACAGTATCCAAATCATCCAGGGAATAAAGCGCTCCGCCGATGGAAAGATACGCCTTGCCGTTCTCGTATACCACATAGTCCACATTACCCTGTACGGTAACCTCTCTGCCTGAGCTGTCGGTAACCTTCATAAGAACCGTCTGCCCCACCAGACTGGATGCTCTGGAAAGTTCCAGTGTTGCACTCATGTTCTGCATCTGTTCCAGCTCCGAGAAAGTCGCAAACTGTGAAATATACTCTGTGTTAGAGGTAGGCTCCAACGGATCCTGATATTTCATCTGCGCTACCAAAAGCTGTAAGAAAGCATCTTTGCCGAGACTGTCGTTGCCGGTCTTCTTCTTTGCACTCTCTCTGAGAGAATCCGCCGCCGAACTGCTGACGAACTCGCCGTCTTTTACTTGCTGTACTACTCCCATAATTGTCTCCTTTCTAAAATAAATATTTTGTTATGCCGTGAAATCTACCGTGCTGCCGTTTGCCTGCATCATCTCCACCGCGATACGCTCAGATTCTTCCATCTCGTTAAGATCGCTCTCTTCGTCGATCTCGTCCAGATTGATTCGTCTGTTGCTCTTAGCGGTTTTGCCCTGCTTGTTGTCCGTGCCGTCATTCTCCTGCGAGAACTGCTGGCCGTACTCGTGATTGGCAACCGTAACTTCCACTGCGTCAACCTTGATTCCCTGTTCCTCAAACTGCTGCTTCAACTGAATGAGCTGCGTTTCGATCACCGCACGAACCGTCTCGTTCTGCGTGGTAAACTGCGCTGTAATCATGCCGTCCTTCGCTGCAATCTGCACATTGACCGTTCCCAAACTTGCGGGATGAAGCTGTAAGTGCATCTCCTGCATATCGGCTTTCAGGTTGATTCTCATATAATCCATGATCTGATTCATGATATCCTGAGTTTGTGCCGACTGGAATCCGGCGCTTACGGGTGCCGGTGTCTCTGATGTCTGCTCCGGTTTCTCAAGGTTCTGTAAGAAAGCATTGGCATTGCCTTCTGATTTTCCATCGTCCGCAGAAGAGTTTCTCTCCCGCATCTTATGGCTTACCTGCACCTCTTCTTTGGGTGCCTGTGTCACTTCTTCCTGAACGCTCTTAGCTCCGCTCTCGTCATCCACGGTCACTTTCACCTGAACCGTCGCACCGTCTTTCTGAACGGATACGGTGTAGTCCTTCATACCCTCCAGATTCACTTCCGGTGTCTCATCCTCTGTAGGCTGCTGTACCGGCATCTCTTCTACCGGTTCTTTGCTTCCTGCCGCAATCTGCTCCATCAACGCACTTAATTCTTCGTCGCTAAGCCCCAGCTCCTGCTGTAAGCTCTCTAAGGTCTCTTCCACCGCAGTGAAAAGATTCTGTACGCTGTCGTAGAGCGTCTCATCGGTTACAAGTGCAAGTTCGTCCGCGCTTCCGGCTATGGTAAGCATCAACTGTTTAAGATTGTCGATATCGAACAACTCAACCGGCAAAAGTCCTAAAACCGCCATAGCTGCTTCCACTTCCTCGGTCGTCACGTCCATCTCGTCCGCAACCTGCTTCACAAGCTCTTTAGCCGATTTTTCTACTTCTTCCACGGCTTTGTCCTGTGTTCCTTCGGTCTTGGCATCGGTGTTCTCCACGGCATTGTTGTCACTCTGTTTGGTCGCATCCTCGGTTTTGTCGGAGTCGTTCTTCACGACATTGCCCGATTCCTGTGTCTGTACATCTTTGCCTGTTTTCGCCGCTTCCACGGTTCCCGCGGGCTGACCTACCGACGCAACGATACCGGCTGCTTCCACTTGGAGAGACTTGATGGTGTCGTTCACCTTCGTCATAACCTGACCGAAACTGTTTCGCGAAAGCTCTTCCTGCTTAAGTACCGCCTGTTCCGTGCCTGAGGCTGTCTGTGTTCCGGTGAAATTAAGCAGAGCGTTCACATTGTTTACAGTCATACTCTTTCCTCCTCTCTTTAATTTTCAAGGTTCTGTGCCTTACGGCATCTATATATATGCGCGGCATCATCCGTAGATTTACCGCTACAATATATATCGGTTTTAATATCTCAACTCTATAGTCTCCGCATTAAAATATTTAGTCGGGATCCATAATCTTGGTCAATCTTGCCGCCACCTCGGCATCCATAACACCCAATATGTTTCCGCGGTCCTCCGCACTCATCTGGTACAGTATCTTGGCAACCAGATCAAGACTGTCCGTCATTTCCTCGAAAATGGACGCCGCCTGCGACGGCTCCATCTCGGAATATGCCTGTGCGTAATCCGCAAGTTGGGCATCCAACGCCACCTGCTCCACCACCTGCTTATACAAATACTCCGCCGTGGCAGGATCCATCGCCTCATAATATTTCTGATATTCTTCTATTCCCAGACCCTTGTCGGAGTAGACCACTTCCTCATAGAACTCTGTCTTAATACGCTCAAACTCAATCTGCGCGTCCTCGAAAGTCTTCAGTCTGTCAATCTCGGCACGAAGCGCCGAGATTTCTTCATAGTCCGTATTGCTTACAGACTGTGCTCGCTCCAACTCAAGTTCCAGTTCTCTGATATAATCTACCGCATCACGCAGACTGGTATAGCCGCCGTAGGCTTCTTCATCATCCGTGGTAACGACCGAATCCGCCGGCAAAATCTTATTGACTACCGGAACATCCTTTAATACGGGAGCCAATACACCGGAGCCGAATCCGCCCACATCCAACTTAATCAGCAGGCAGAGAATCGCCAGCCAAATAATAATAATAACAAATGTTACCAAAACCACGGAAATACCGCTCGGTTCCTCATCTTCCGACAGTTGAGCTTCCTGCTTGGAAATTTCCTTCGCACGCTGTTTTGCCTCTTTGCGCTGCGCCTTCTGCTCTTTTTTTATCTTCTCACGTTCGTCTTTTAATCTCTTCTTTTCCGCCTGAGTGTCCACTCCGGGATTAAAAACCTGATCCGCCATTCTTACCCCTCTTTTCCGCGCTGACCGTAAGTGTAGCTGGTCAGTTCGTCCACCGCCTTGCCTTCCGCGGCGTTTTCCTCATATCTAAACTGCTCAAAAGCTTTTTCCTTAAGCTTTTCATGCATCTTGCGCTCCTGCATGACTTCCTGCAGCTTAAGCCGTGCCGCCTCCACGACCTGCTCAGCTAAGGCGACCTGCTCTTTCTGCGCCTCTATCAACTCATCCATAATCAGCACGGCATTTCTGTTATCCCGCAGCTCATCCACGTGCACCGCGTCGCTGCGCATCCGCCGGCCTTCTTCGAGGTAAGCTTCCTTCCTGTCAATAAGTTGCTGAAGCTTCTCCTCCTCCTCCATCAGCCTCATCTGCGCCCTGCCGAGTTCCATCTTGGCCTGACTCTCCAGCTGATACTGGATGTTTAGGATACTCTGCATCCTGTATGTAAACTTCGCCATGGTCGTTCACCCCTTAGTCCGCAAAAAGCGTCCTGAGCAAATCCACAGCCTGTTCATAGTCGAACTTCTCGTTTACATCCTGCATAAGAAATTCATTCACCGCATCGATTTTAGATATAGCATAATCTATCTTCTGGTTGCTGCCGCTCTTGTAAGCACCGATGTTAATCAAATCTTCCGCGTCGCTGTAGGTAGCAAGCACGTTCTTAAGCTGCCCGGCTAAGGACTTATGCTCTTTATCCACAATCTGCGCCATACAACGGGATATACTCTGCAATACATCGATGGCCGGATAGTGGTTCTGGTGCGCTAATCTTCGATTCAGCATAATATGTCCGTCCAAAATACTTCTGGCGGTATCGGTAATAGGCTCGTTCATGTCATCGCCGTCAACAAGCACCGTATAAAGTCCCGTAATGGAACCCACCGCAGCACAGCCCGCCCGCTCCAAAAGTTTCGGCATTTCCGAGTATACACTGGGCGGATATCCTCTTGATACCGGCGGTTCCCCACTGGCCAGCCCGATTTCTCTCTGTGCCATGGAAAAACGTGTCAGGGAGTCCATCATAAGAAGAACATCCTTGCCCTGATCTCTGAAATACTCTGCGATAGCAGTAGCTGTCTTGGCGGCTTTGTTTCTCTCCAGCGCCGCCTTGTCGGAAGTGGCAACCACCACCACCGAGCGCTTCATGCCCTCCTCGCCCAAATCTCTCTCTATAAACTCCCGCACTTCTCTGCCTCGCTCGCCGATCAGAGCGATGACGTTGATATCTGCTTTGGTGTTGCGGGCAAACATACCCATCAGTGTGGATTTACCTACGCCCGATCCCGCAAAAATGCCGATACGCTGACCTTTTCCCACGGTCATCAGCCCGTCGATGGCTTTGACACCGAGGGGGAGCACCTCATCGATGATCTTCCTGCTCATGGCATCCGGCGGCGGTGCCTCTACACTGTAAGGCGTACCCGGCATATACTCGCCGTTGATTCTTCCGAGTCCGTCTAAAACCTTACCCAGAAGTTCATTGCTGACCGGTACGGACAACGGTTCGCTCGTATTCTCCACGATACAACCAAGGCCGATGCCATCCGTCTTATCGCATGGCATAAGCAGAGTCTTGCGATCCTTGAAACCGACAACCTCTGCCATAATGGGTCCGTACTCTTCTTCTATCGGATAGATTTTGCACAAATCACCCAGCTTAGCCTCGGGTCCGGCAGACTCAATGGTAAGTCCCACGACATTTTCTACCCGGCCTTTACGCTTAAAGAATACATCCTGTGATATTTTGCTGTATTTATAAAAATCAATAACTGGTCTTTTCAAATGATAACACCCGTAATCTATTAGTCAATTGCTGTAACTGCGTATCCACGCCGCAGTCAAATATACCGCCGTCCGTCTCAATCAGACATGCACCCTGAGCCAGGGCGATGTCCTCTATAATCTCTACGATACCTTTGCCGGCGGTAGCTCCTTCCGTAAGTTCCTGCTTCTTCATATTAACGAAAGGATAGTCCTCCTTGGAAACATGGACAATGAAAGTCTTGCTGGTCTCCACCTGCCGCAGAGTAGAATCAATCAAATGCACCAGAATATCCCGGTTGTCAGCCAACTCTATTCCGAAAACCTGGCTGTAAACCTCCGTGATCGTGTCGATAAAGCGCGGTTCCAAATCTTCCACCAGACTGTCATACTCCTGATGCAGCCTCTGTTTCTCTGCATCCAACTCTCGCTTCATCTCATCCGCCTCGGCATGACCCGCTTTATAACCGTCATCGTATCCGAGTCTGTTGGCATCCTCCAGCGCCTGCCTACGCTCCTCCTCTATTTCCCGACGGGCGTTCTCCATCATCTCATCTATCTGAGCCTGTGCGTCGTCAATCATCGCCTGTGCCTGCGCCTTGACTTCCTCTAAGTCCGGTCCCTGCTCTACGGAAGCGCTTTTGATAATACCGCCATCCGCGTCGTCAGCGTCGGCAAGAAGTGCATCAATCTGTTCTCCACCGAGACCACCCACGAACTCCGCTTCTTCGCCTTCTTCTTCCTCTCCTTCCGGAGCGTCACTACTCGCCAAAGCACTGAGACGATGCCGCCTGAGAGACTCATGTTCCTCGATCCTCTGCTCTAAGCGCGTATTGCTGTCTATAATAACCTTATCGTCTTCAGATACCTCGACCCAATATGATTTGTACAGATTCCTAGACAATGATCTCGTCACCTCCACCTCTGGAGATAACAATTTCTGCAGAATCTTCCAGTTTTCTGATAATATTTACAATCTTCTGCTGTGCTTCCTCCACGTCCTTCATACGTACAGGACCCATGAATTCCATATCTTCCTTAATCATGACACCAAGACGCTTGGACAGATTGTTGAAGATTGCGTTCTGAACTTCCTCGTTGGAACCTTTCAGGGCGATAGCCAAATCTCCGTTATCAACGTCACGCAGCACACGCTGAATAGCTCTGTCGTCCAGAAGCAGGATATCTTCGAACACGAACATCTTCTTCCTGATCTCGTCCGCCAATTCCGGCTCCTCGATTTCCAAAGTCTCCATGATGTGTTTCTCTGTACCACGGTCTACCGTATTCAAAATCTCTACGACAGCGTCCACACCGCCGATGATTGCATAATCCTGATTTACCAAAGATGACAGCTTGGATTCCAACACTTTCTCCACTTCCTTGATTACGTCCGGACTTGTTCTGTCCATGACGGCAATACGCTTCGCCACGTCCGCCTGTCTGTCCGGCGGAAGTGCAGACACGATAAGAGCCGCCTGTGCCGGCGCAAGATAAGACAATATAAGGGCAATTGTCTGCGGATGCTCATCCTGAATAAAGTTGAGAAGCTGTGCAGCATCTGCCTTTCTGACAAATTCGAAAGGCTTCACCTGCAAGGATGCCGTCAGCTTGCCGATTACATCCGCCGCCTTCTCGGAACCGAAAGACTTCTCCAACAGTTCCTTAGCATAGCCGATACCGCCCTCCGCGATATACTGCTGTGCAAGACATATTTGATAGAACTCGTTAATCACATCGTCCTTCATCTGCGGTGTGATATTTCTGGTATTGGCAATCTCCAGCGTCAGCTCTTCAATCTCATCCTCCTTCAGATGTTTAAAAATTGATGCCGACTTCTCCGGTCCCAAAGCGATCAACAGAACCGCCGCCTTCTGGAGTCCTCCGGTCAACCCTTCGCCTTTAGCAGCCATCTATGTTACCCCCACTCTTCGTTTAACCAGTTGCGCAGCAGATTCGCCGCAGCCTCCGGATTTTCTTCCACGAATTTATTAATCATCTTACGCTCATCGGATTCATCCTCCAACGTAATCTCTGCCGTCTCAGGCATAGACTGGAGCAATGTCTCCACCGTAAGTTCTTCCTCTTCCTCTTCGTGCTTCTCTCCACGCATACTTCTGAGTACCACAAACGCGAGAAGTGCAAGGATTACGATGATGAGGATAATCTGTAAAACATCCGTCGCCGTAATATTCGATCCTTCCCTGTCAAAGAAAATATTCTCGCTGTACGCTACCAAGGAGACACTGCCCGACGGAATACCGGTCGCATTCGACACCGCCTCATAGAATTCCTCGTCAACTTCCAGACGCGTACGCTCCTTGTTAGCCAGCTTATACTCATCCCATGTGATTCCCTCTAACAGTCCCTGTGTCCGTGCATCCTCCTCGCGAATCACATTGTACTTAATCAGAGCTACCGTAATCGAAGACTGGTTGTAATTGATCAGTCCCGCCGGGGTGGTAGTCGTCCTAATCCTCTCATTAGGCAGATAATCACGCGACTGCTCAGATCTGGACGAATGGGAATAACCGTTGTCATCCAGCACATAGCTGGTGTTGTCGTCGTTAGAGTCTGTTCCCGGAATGCCGCCCACGCCGCTCTCGTTCTCCTCCTCATACAGATCTTCATGTGCATACACACCCTGCGTCTGTCCTTCCGGAGCATAATATAAATGTTCCGTCTCCTCGTAGGTAGAGAAATCCAGTACAAGATTAGTCGCCACTTCTACATTGTCATACTCCTTCGTGCCAAGCAGCACTCTGCGCACCTCGCCGATCAGCATCTTCTCGGCTTCCGCCTTTGCGGAAAGCTGGGCGTTGGTCGTGCCGGATAAGCTGTAATTATCATCTCCCGTAAAGAGCATATTACCATCTGTATCCATGATAACGATGTTATCAGTCGTGGCATTCCCCATGGCAGTAGCTGCGGCACGCGCAAGATACGCCGCCGTCTCCGTGCTGAACTCGCCTTTTAAAGTCAGAAGAATAAACGCGGAAGCCTCCTCCTTCTCGGCAATCAGCGTACCTTTGTTCTCCGGGATCGTCAGCTCTACGCTGGCATTCTGAACTGCCGCAAACTTCATAATATCACGAGCCAGTTTTCTCTCCAGATAATAAACATTTTTCTTCTGCTTATCAGACTCTGTGGTGGAAAAGCTGCCGCTTGTAACATCGTCAATCGTGTAGTCCGCCGACCGAATGTTATTAGCACCCAAAAGCAGATTCGCATCGGACAACTCTTCCCGTAAAATCTTAATGGTAAGTCCGTCATCCGAAATCGTGTAAGTCATACTCTCTTCTTCGAGCAGATCCCGCACTTCCGCCGCTTCCGCCGTAGTCTCACACTCTCTGAGCAGTATATACTCGGGCTGAATCAGTCGGTTCACAATAATCACAATCGCCAGTACCAACACTGCGACACCCGAAACAATCAACGTTTTCTGTCTCGCCGTAAATCGGTTCCACCATTCTAATATCCGATTCCCCAATTCTCTTAATTTCTCTATCAATCTATCCACGGTAACTCATTCTCCTTCTATATCCTCATCATGCACTCGCAAACTCGCACTTTCAGTGCTTACTCGCCTGCTTCGCAGCCGATTTGCTCGTTAACGGCACATGAAAAGCAAATGCCGCTTCGCGTCGCTTGCTTTTCCTTTGCGCCCATTATGTTATATCTGCATCTGAATGAGTTCCTTGTATGCATCCAACAACTTATCTCTGATCGCCACAGTGTACTGTAACGCTACGGACGCTTTCTGTAATGCAATACTTAAGTCGTGTGTATTCTCGGTCTCGCCGAGCGCCCACTTGATTTCCTCGTTCTCTGCATCGGACAGATAATTGTTCGTCGTGTTCAGATTATCGATTGCGGTATGCAGTAAGATGTCAAAGTCCTTGTCCGCATATGTATCAACCCTGTTGGTAGGCGCTGATTTCGCTGCCTCCTTGATCGCATTTGATGACACATTATAAAGCTCTGTAATATCTAAAGCCATGAATTCTCCCTCCAAAACACAAAGTATCTTAATCCCTAATCCTTATTCATTACTCCCGTATATCACTTAACCACATATGAATTAACTGTTGAGTAAGTTCAATCCCGTGGTTGCGATATTCTTGCTGGCATCAAAAGCCGTGGCATTCGCCTGATAAGCACGACTCGCATCGATTAAGTTAGTCATCTCCGTGATGATGCTGACATTGGGATAGGTCACATAGCCGTTCTCATCGGCATCAGGATGGGAAGGGTCATACACCATATTGCCCTCCGTCCACGTATCCTCGTAAACACCCGTCACCTTGACACCGCTTCCCGTGTAGTTTTCATTCGCTTTCTGAAGTATCGCATGAAAATGTGTCGGTGGTGAATTCTTCTCTTCGAATACAACCACCTTCCTGCGGTACGGTGTACCGTCCTGAGTACGTGTTGTCTCCGCATTCGCCACGTTCTGTGCAATAATGTCCATGCGGTAACGCTCCGCGGTCATACCGGATGCATTGATATCAAAAGCCGTAAACATTCCCATACTCTTATCTCCTTACTACAAAATACTATTTGCAAAAACCATTTATTAACATTAAAAATAATGATCTACTTCATAACAGTCTGCAGATTCTTAAACTCCTGATTCATAGACAGCTCCAAGCCCTGATATACCACCTGATTCTTGGCAAGGTATACAGCTTCCGTATCGGGGTCTACATTGTTGCCGTCAATACGGTAGGAAAATCCGGAATAGTCTTTATGTACAATAGGATTCAACCGGCTAAATTTCAAATTGTGCACCTTTGCATCCATACTCGTGTATCGGGAACTGTGAAGTGCCTTAGCCAGCTGCGTCTCAAAGTCCACATCCTGCCGCTTATAGCCGGGTGTGTCTGCATTGGCAATATTGTTGGAAATCGCATCATTGCGCAGCCACGCAGCATCCGCCGCCTTGTCCAATACATTGATATAATCAAATACATTCGTATTTGCCAGAGTACTCATAAGCACAAACCTCCACATTACTAAATACTAGAATTCATATTCCATTATAAATTAATTATAAAAAATTACAAGTTTTTTCGATTGATTTTCACAAAATATAATGAAAAAATTTTTGCTCTTCCACTTTTTTCCAATAAAAAAGGATTTACTATGGTCTGATACCCTGTGTAAATCCTTTTACCTGACGCTGTCCATGCTAATATCTCGTTTGTTCTTTTAATTTCTCTACTTCATCGAAAACCACATCGTTCAAAACTTTAATATATGTGCCCTTCATGCCCGAGGAGCGGGATTCGATTACGCCCGCGCTCTCGAACTTGCGAAGCGCATTGACAATGACCGAACGGGTAATCCCTACTTTATCCGCAATCTTGCTGGCAACCAGAATCCCTTCCATGCCTCCCAGTTCATCGAAGATGTGAGTGATTGCCTCCATCTCCGAAAAGGATAGGGTGCCGATGGCTGATTTCACCACCGCGACCTTGCGGTTCTCCTCCGCGCTCTCCTCGCTCACCGCTCGAAGCATCTCCAGTCCCACCACCGTAGTACCGTACTCGCACAGGATAATGTCGTCGATGTCGTACTGCTCATTGCACTTATAGAGAAAAAGTGTACCCAACCGCTCTCCCGATATCTCGATCGGCGCAATCACCGCGCGGAACTTTCGTGTGTCGATACTCTCAAAGCCGAGAGTCTCCAAGTTGACATTCTCCTTTGTAGATAATACCGCCAGAAGCCTTTCATTCAACATCGGATCAATGAATCCGCCCACATGGTCTACGATAAGCTCTGTAATTGACTCCACCTCATCCAAATCCCCAATGCCGAGCACTTTGCCTTTTCTGCTGATGACCAGCACATTAGAATTCAGAATGTCTTTCAGCACATCGCATATATCGTTGAACACTACCTTGCCGGAGTTATTGTTGTGCAAAAGCTTCCCGATTTTCCTCGTTTTATCTAACAACTGAACACTACTCATTTATATAATGCTCCTTATCGTAAGCTGCTGTGAATCTTTCAAAAAAATACATATTTCCAAGTAATATGATTTTATCACAACACTTTCAGATAATCAATGTATTTTCAATACATTTTATGTTGTTTGTATAGAATTTTCTGACATCGGAGCATCTTTAATGAAACCGCAGCTTTCATCGGAACATACCAGCTTATTGCCTTTTTGCAGAAGGATGGATCCGCATCGCGAGCACCTATCCGCCACGGGTTTTTGCCATACCATAAAATCACACTCGGGATTATCGATACAGCCGTAATATTTTCTGCCCTTCTTCGTCTTCTTCAAGACAATATCCTTACCGCACTTAGGGCACTCTACGCCAATCTTCTCGAAGTAGGGTTTGGTGTTGCGGCATTCCGGGAAACCGGGGCAGGCTAAGAATCTGCCGTGAGGACCGTACTTAATCACCATCTGTCTGCCGCAGTTCTCACAGAACTCATCCGACAATTCATCCGCAATCTCCACCTCATCCAGTTCCTTCTCGGCCTTCTCCACGGCCTGTGCCAAATCCGGATAGAAGTTCTTCATCACGGTCTTCCACTTGACGTTTCCTTCCTCCACGCCATCCAAGAGTGCTTCCATCGTTGCGGTAAAATTCACGTCCACAATCGAGGGAAAAGCCTCCTTCATCATGTTGTTGACCACTTCGCCCAGCTCTGTCACGTAAAGATTTTTATTCTCTCTGACAATATATCTTCTGGCAAGAATTGTGGTGATGGTAGGCGCATAAGTACTGGGACGGCCGATGCCCAGTTCCTCCATGGCACGCACGAGGGAAGCCTCCGTATAGTGCGGCGCAGGCTGGGTAAAATGCTGCTTTTCATCCAGACTAATCAGGGATAATTTCGTATCAGATGTTATTTTACTCATCAGCGTATTGGATTCTTCTTTATCATCATCATCCGTATATACGCTCATAAATCCGTCAAACTTGACCTTAGATGCCGCTACCGAAAAACGCTGCCCCGCCGCATCGATTTTCACCGATGTGGTTTCGTACACCGCATTAGCCATGCGGCTTGCCACAAACCTCTTCCAGATGAGCTGATAGAGCCTGAACTGATCTCTGGACAGAGAGTCCTTTAAATCAAGCGGTGTGCGGGCAATATCTGTAGGGCGGATTGCCTCATGAGCATCCTGAATCTTCTGCTTGCTGCCCTTCTGCTTCTGTGTGACAGCGGCGTACTCTTTGCCGTATTTATCCTCGATATAATCCCGCGCCATGATTTCCGCTTCCTCGGAAACCCTGGTAGAATCCGTACGCAGGTAGGTAATGACACCGACGGTATCACTTCCCTTGATGTCAATACCCTCGTAAAGCTGCTGCGCCAGACGCATGGTCTTCTGGGTAGAGAAGTTCAGAACCTTGCTTGCCTCCTGCTGTAAGGTGGAAGTGGTAAACGGCAGGGGCGCTTTCTTGATGCGCTCGCCATTTTTGACGGAATCCACACGGTACTGCGCGTTATCCAGCTTCTTCTTGATCTCGTTAAGTTCTTCCGCAGAGGAAATCGTATGATTTTCCTTAGCGGTGCCGGTATATTTCGCCACGAGAGGCTTTTTCTCACCTTCCACCTTGAGAGCTGCTTCAAGCGTCCAGTACTCCTCCGGAATAAAGGCGTTGATTTCATCCTCCCTGTCGCAGATAATGCGAAGGGCAACCGACTGCACACGTCCCGCGCTTAAGCCCCGCTTAACCTTCGCCCACAACACAGGTGAAATTTTATAACCCACCATACGGTCGAGGCAGCGGCGCGCCTGCTGTGCATCCACCAGGTCCATATTGATTTCTCTGGCATGCTTTAGAGATTCCTTGACCGCACTCTTGGTAATCTCATTAAAAGTAATGCGGTACACTTTCTTGTTTTCCAACTTTAACGCCGCAAGCAGATGCCATGAGATAGCTTCTCCTTCGCGGTCAGGGTCTGTTGCCAGATATACTTTCTCGGCTTTCTTGACTTCCTTGCGCAAATTTGCCAGTATATCGCCTTTACCCCTGATTGTAATGTACTTCGGCTCGTAATCATGTTCTACGTCGATGCCCAGCACGCTGCGGGGCAAATCCCGTACATGCCCGTTGCTGGCCGCGACTTCGTAATTCGAGCCCAAAAACTTTTTGATTGTCTTCACTTTAGCCGGTGATTCGACAATTACCAAATACTTTGCCATAATTCATTCCCCTGTTTCTTCAATCGCACATTCAACGCAAACCACTATACACCAATTTTTTGAGAATGACAAGAGAAAAAAATTTAAGGATGCTTATGCATGGGAATCGGGCGTGGTATATTATATGCACATTATTGCATTTATAGCAAGAACCCCGACAACTGTCGGGGTTCTCTACTTATATTAATTGTATAGCATATATTGTTTGTAAAACCTGCATCTTACTCTAACGGGCGCAACTCTGCACGATTCAAAGATACTACATCGTAGCTTGTAACACTGCACTCCTTGCCGCCTCTCATAAAGGTCGTACGAATGACGACATAAATATCCGCCTTGTTCTTATCCGAGTTATTCTGCATATTCACAACCGGTGCCTTAATGCGATAAGTCTGTCCGGGTACTAACTGATCCGGCTCCACAAGGGTAAGCCTGCCGTCTTTAACTGCCCAAATCTGACTGCTGAAAGGTACCATATTAACGCCGATACCCAACAAATCAACTCCAGACGGCTCCTCACGCAGGAACTCAATCTGCACGGTCTTGTTCTTCGCCATATTGCTGTCGCGGAAGCGGAAGTATACATCCACGGTGTTATCAAGCATACCGTCGGATCCGTCCTCAGCAGCCGCCTCCAGCCAATCCTGGTCGAAAGGAACCGGAATGCTCTCCACATCTGCGGAATCCGCCGCAAAACCTGCCACAATATGTACATTGGCATTATGCACGCCCGCACTGTATGCCGCCATCAGCGCATTGACAAAGAGCTTACTCTCATCGGCACCTTCGCCGTTTGCGGAAGCAATATCCTGGCTATTATAAGTGTAAGGATACTCGGACTGTGCCAGATAAACTACATTGCCCTTGCTGTAGCAATAATAGTTGTTGCGCGCATCCTTCGGCGAAATTCCGAACTGCGATTCTTCGCTGCCGCTGCCGAAGGTATACCAAGCCGTCACGTAAGTCGCATTGCTCTCACTGCTGAGATTATTGTCAAAATCCAGCAGATACGTGGGCGGTCTTAACCATCCTCTCTGGCCGAACGCAAGAGTACTGTTACCCAACCGATACGGATAATATGAGATACTACCCTCATTGACCGTCTCTGCCTGAAGTGAAACCTGACGTCCAAACATATCGCGATTCAATCCGGCATAGCGCAGATACTGCGATGCGCTGCTGGCACCTAAAGCAGTATAGGTCAGGTCGCGCTCTCTCTGTCCCAGCAATTCTGCACTGAGTCCCAGTCTGTTGATACCGGAATTGATATCGTCCTCCAGACCCTGAGCACATACCAGAAGGCTCCTGCCGGCATCTGCATAACTAGTGACGGCATCGTTCACTACCTGTGACGCTACTCCACCGTCCAAGGTCATCACGACTACATCCCACTGCTCTAAATATTTCGCATTTTTGCCAAGTTCATCCTCTAACCGAGCCGCATTAACCGTCTCAAAAATGAACTCGCTATTGGTGGAATTCGCCGCTCCCCGCAAATAGTATGCAAGAAGTGAGTCATCCTTATTGTTATATATTCTCTGCAGACTCACTCTGTCGTCGTTGGTCTGCTCCGTAATCTGCAATACCTTCAGTTCACCCGCAGAGGAAGCTCCCAATACGAAATAACCCTGCTCGGAATCACGCCTGTAAGCATTACCTGCATCTGTCACTTCCAGCTTCCAAGGTAGAATGCCGGGACCCATATCACTGGCAATTACTTCAATCATGCCGCCATCATTGGTATATTCGCCTACTTCCTCTTCCGGTGCAAAAATACCATCGTAGTTATAGTCTGCATACAGATGAATCACTGTATCGTTATAATATGCGTCGCCTCGGTTATCTGTAATACTATAGGCAATCGTACCGTGATAATCACCGTTCTCATCTGCCATAAGCGACTGAACCTTATCGCCGTCCTCCCCATACACATGGATTCTCGGTCTGGATATACGCACCTGCGTCATAAACAACGGGCTTGCCATAGCATCCGACACCGTAAAGATATAATCCTTATATCTGTCGTCGGTAACCGCTGTATTCAGGAATCGGTACATAACAGAATCTCTGTCGATATACTTGTCGTTGACATCGCCGTCTCCCGCTTTCTGTGCGGACTCATTCTTAAAGCAGTTATTCTCAACGAGCACAGGATAACCCGCCTCCATATAATTCAAAAGCTCGGTCATCTTCTGCGCCGTAATATCATTGGCATCATATCTGCCTGCACCGGAATCATCACCGGGGTGATATACCTTGCCGTTCAGAGAAGAATTGTTATACCGCGCCGTACGTTCTGCATCACCGTCACGGTACAATCTCTGCCCGTCGAGTCCGATAAAGATGATATCATAGTTACTGTTGATATCCTCCCACTCACCGTTAAATTCCGCCACAGACTTAACATTCTGGTACACACTAAAATCTTTCTTACTGGACAGAATCTGCTTAGCTGCCGACATAGCATCCGTCTTCCACAACAGCTTCGTATATGTGCCGTTCGATTCTATCTTCAAATCTGAAGTACGATTTGCTGTAGGCTGAAGTTCCAGGATTGTCAGGTCATCAAACTCTCCAACGATACCCACGGAATAATTGATAATATACTGTACTGCTTTCGCCGGACTTACATCCTCGGATATCTTATCGTCGTCCGACAGCAAGGTGTTCTCCGCCTTAATTGCCGCCAAAACCTCCGCAAATCCGGATGTCAGACCCCCTTCACGGAAGGACTCGCTTACAAGGGCATTACCATCTACCACATAAACATTTTGATTTACATAACCCTTATCGTTGCGTTCCTTGTCAGGATAATCATTGGAGCCATTATCATAATATAGCTTAATATTAGCCATCAAGTTTTTGTCATCTTTTTGATCCATCGCTTCATAGAATTCCGCAAAATCCTGCTTTAAAAGCGATTTTCCAAGATAAGCATAATTGGTCTTATCATAAGAAGTGCTGCCGGAGCCACCTTCGGAAACCCCATAATCCACGATAATCGGCATCAAATCCTGCGTAGCACGATATAGTATTGCATTCACCACGCTGTCACCCATATCCTCATCCGAGTCTTTCATAATACATGATGGAGTCCCATTATTAATCCACGTATTATTGCCGCTCTCCAGATAAATCAAATCAGCACTAAATACATCATCCGGTGACACTTCGTCCGCCCGCTTGGTTATCACTTTGATCTTAAAATCACTGTTCTCATTGTCACCACCGGACAACGTGCTGAACACGTAACGTTTCAAGTAGTCACTACATTCACTATAGCATCTAATCCATCCATTAACACCTTCTACTTTTATCCAACCTTCGCCCGACGTCGGTGTTGCCAAAGTTTTGACTTCATAGGAATCTGCTTCGGCATCAGCATTGCTGCTATTGCTCTTAGATGATGCAAGGGGTATCAGTTTGCAATTTCCCTCTCCTTCGCCTACATACTGGAAAGGCTCTATGTCCCCCACATTGTCATAAGTAAGCACCGGTATTCCTCCGCTTGCCGGAAGCGCTGCTGTACTAGCCCCTATGTTCTCATCTACACTCCAGCCGTCTGCAATATCATACAACGGTCCATCAAACTCTTCGTCATAATTCAGCTCAAATGTAATAACGACGTACTTGCTCCACCAATTGTCCTCGTTGTTGCTGCTGTTGTTGCTATCAACCGCTTCGTTGTTGCTGCTGTTATTGTTGCTACTATTAACTTCTTCGTTGTTACTGCTGTCGTTGCTATTGACTTCATCGCTGTTACTACTTCCACTGCTACCGACTTCTTCGGCTGGTTCTTCTACCTCATTTTCCACCAACATGTACCATCTGCCGGAAACCAATGCATTTCTGTCATTAGCTATAGAAGCTACAGGTGTACCGTCTTCTGACTCAGTTATAGTTGGCGAAATCGTTAAATTGCTGCTATTATCGCCGTCGCCTGTATTGTCTCCATCGCCGACATTACCGCCGTCACCTGTATTGTCTACATCGCCGACATTACCGCCGTCGCCTGTATTACCTCCATCGCCGACATTACCGCCGTCGCCTGTATTACCTCCATCGCCGACATTACCGCCGTCACCTGTATTGTCTACATCGCCGACATTACCGCCGTCGCCTATATCGTCTCCATCACCTAATTCACCGTCATTCTCATCGCCGTCTTCGTTAGGTTCTTCTTCCTCAGGTTCTTCTTCCTTAGGTTCCTCTTCCTTAGGCACTACCACTTCTCCGGTCGAGCCTTGTTCTGATTCAGCTATAGACTCAAGCAACTGACCGACTGTAAAGCCGGCACACACGAAAGCATTGGCAGAGTCATCCCAATAGTACACCAAGGTATCGAGGGAATCCGCATATTCACCCCAATCCATTACCTGACCTATCTTATACGCACCGTCAGCGTTCAACTCAAACTTCACCCGGGTAGTGGCATAAGGATCCAGAGCACGTACTCTGGATAGAGAAACTGCATTTAATAACCAATCGGGCGCCTCAAAGTCACCCATTCCATCTTCTACCAGCTCCCATCTACCATAGAAAACTCCCGTGCCGTTGTCAAAAGCCTTCGTCCAACCGTTGGATTCGGGAATCGAATAACTGATACCTTCATAACGCTCCTCATATACAATCCCATTGCTGCCGATAATCTTAGAGCCCTCTACGCTGCCAGCATTAAGCACAGTAGAAACCAACGCCTTTCTTGCAGTCCATTCTTTATATGTGTCAGGCGCATCACTAAAAATACGTTTCAAATCCTGCGCAACAGGTTCCTGTCCACTGACAAAATATCCAAGAGTACCCATAGAAAACTCTTGTCCTGATACCGTTGCCTTATTCGGCACGATATCCAGAATCACATAAGGGGTGTCTGTATGCTCACTCACGACTCTGCCGATACCGGAGAAGGACTCTTTCGCCAGAATCTGAGGCGGAGTCACATACTGTATCATATCGGAGTACAGTACGGAAAGTACAAGAATCGCCGCAACAGACATGCACATACGTCTCACGAATCGCTTCGCCTTGCTCTCACGCTTCTTCTCAGGCACAGGGCGCACTACATAGACCGGCTGCGAAACCACAGCTGGCTGCTGAACTACAATCGGAGCTGCAGCTTCCGTCACGTCTGCTGCTTTCTCCTCCTGTACCGTCTTAGAACGTTTGGAGACAAACTGAGCGTGCTTTTTCTCGGACGCAACTATCTTATCGCAGTTTCTGCATGTATCCGTGCGCTTCCCTGCTCCGGCTGTACTCGCTCTCTTTATACCGGATTTCTGCGATTTCCTGCCGCCGAGAAATCCGAAGAACGCCGCCACCGCCGCTAAAAACGAAGCCGCTAATACCAGAACGAGCGCTGTCTTCTTACCCTTCTCATTTAGTTTTACGCTTTCCATGATTTCGTTATTCTTCATACTTATCGCCCCATTACATTCTTACCAATCCGTGAATTTACCTGCCTCACCTGTTCTTACACACGTCCAAGACTTCTCACCGTATTTACAGCCATATGTACCTAAATCCTTACCTTGTTCAGTCGTAACCGTAATCTTATGAAGATCGTCCATCGGATCATACCAGTATGTGAGTTTAATGCCTACACTCAGGCTCTCACCGGACTCTTTATATGCAGTCATCCACATAGTGTTAGAAGTCTGTTCCTCCGTGCTGCCAAGCTTGAATCCATAACCACCGGCCCATGTTTCTGCGGTAAAAGTACTATCGCTCGGTACTGCAACATTTATTTTAGCCTTATCACCATTCCGAAGAGTCAGTGTCAGGTTCTTATCGTTATGCACTCTCACCGTAATTTTACACCAATCCTGCGGGTAATAATGCTCAGAATAATCTCCGCCACCTTTACCTTTTATATAGAACTTGCTTGTATCTAACACACCATCCTTCAGCGGATATATATATTCATAATCTCTGATATCAAGATTGTTGGCATATCTGAATCCCGGAACAACCGTATAGACTCCGTAGGCTTCTGCCGTAGGGGTACTGCCACTGTTTCTCTTCATTATCATGCTGCTGGTTCTGTCTTCCATATAAATCAAATTATCAGCATAATATCGGTCACCGGTATAACTGTTAGATGCTTCGTCATATCCGTAAAGACGCGTTCCGTCCTTGTATACGACATACTCAATATCATTGAGAATGGTATTCTTATCTACATTAATTGCATCGCCAAGTCCAAATTTATTGATAATACCGCTTCCGGCACCGACAGTTTCCAAATTAACCGACTCATAATAATCAACCAAACTGTTAGGATAAGTAATTCCGTTATATGTCACCGTAATGGTCGGCTGATTGAGCATACCGGAATAGAGTCCGTCCCACTCATACTTTTTACCTGTATATTTGCCGGTACTGGAGTCAATATGTGCAAAATACTCTTCTATAATTTCCTGCGGAGTATCTTCGTGGTATTCCCCAACTCCATTCGCCTTATCCTGTCTGGTCTGTACGGATACCGGGTCAATAATCTGGAAGAAAACCTTATAGGGACGATTTAACTCCAACCCATAAATATCAGGGAAAAATCTGATATTGGCTGCTGTTGAATAATACATAACCACTCTGTCATCCAATGCGTTCTTAGCATCCATCTCTCTGACACGCACGCATACTACATACCGCCACCAATCTGTTTTCAGATTGCCACGCATATAATCAAGAATACCGGGGTCATTATCCGTACCGAATTTCAAGTCGCCCTGAATCGGGTATTCACCCTCGTCGCCCTTCTCCACCTTCAGTATCAGTTGGCCAGTAACATTGTCATATACTTTCTTAGTGGACAGAAGGGATGTTGCTTCAATCACAATCTCGTCAGTGTCCGTCAGACCGGAAGCGATTGTGATTTCAAGCTTCCTCGCGGTCGCATCGCCCTTAGTTGCATTAGTTGTTGTCCAGTCGGTTACGTCGTAATCGATTGCAGGACTGTCCGGACAACCGTCACACTGAACGCCCAGATAATTACCCACTGCAGTCGCGTTAATTGTAACCGTGTCACCCGACTTAACTGTCGACTGAGCACAGGTGAGAGACACATCGGTAACGCGCTTCACCTGAACCGTCACTTCCTTGGTACTTCTGGAATCAGCATACTCCGCACGGGTAGCAACAACCTTGAAGTTCTTTCTGGTCTCCCCGGCTCCAATAGTGACAGTACCGCTCTCGCTAATAGTTGTGCCGTTCCTTTCTTCTCCTAAAAGCGACCATTTGATGCTGCCGGCTGCAACATCTTCACCATTTACTTTCAATCCGGTAAATGTATAGCTCTCACCGGGTTCTAATGTAATGGAATCCGGTGCATTGATTACAAACTCATCAGCGCGCTTCATCGGTCCGACCGTGATGTTGTTGATTGCGATTCTGTTACGCACGGTAACGTTATTGGATGTGGAATACATTCTGTTTCCGTTCTCAAAAGTCAGCGCCAACATAACCACTCTGTTCTGCTCAAACTGGGAAACATCCACGCTAAAATCCGTAACATGCTCCACCAATACGGCCTTGTCGGTAGAAGCTGCGTCGAACTTATCCTTAATCTCAGACTCTGTAGGACCTGCATCAGGATCCGCAATGCCGTCATACAAATCCACTTCATTAAAATAGATTGTCTCGTCATCCTTGCTGTAATAGAACCAGTAGCTTGGATTCTGGTTAAGGTCACCTGTCTCCGGCTTCTTATTGACTACAGCCAGACATTTATCCGTAACTTCTCCGCTAAACTCAGAATCTTTTAACACAGTCTGCATGGAACCTCCCACCAGACCGCTATAGCTGATGCTCTCGGTTGTATCAATGATGACATCCGACATCTGGTTTAATGCAAGCTGTGCGTCCTGCTGCAGCATAATATCCGTATTCGCAGACGTATAGCTTCTGGAACCGACCACTATAAAGCCACAGACAGCTAAGGTCACAACCGCAAGGATTGCCACGGCAATAATTAGTTCCACTAGGGTAAAACCTTTCTGATTTTTTCTCATGGTATTACGCATCCTTTCTTCTCAATCATACATTAACAACCGTTACATTTAATACTTCTCTATTGTCTGTTTTCCGGTAAGTTTCTCAAGCTTAATGTGATAACGCCTGTTACCTCCCTGCACATATATATCCCCCAAGCCATAGGTGGTGTTCTCGTCATCCCCCGCACTGGCAGCATACTTAAAAGCACCGGTACTTCTGTCAAAACAGATTCTCCAGGCTGTGTCCCTGCTTTCGGGGAGATCGTTCAGACCGTCCGCAGTGCCCACAGTACACTTCTTCGCTCCCAACTTCTCCGGACCGCCATTGGCTGTCACCCAGTCACCGGTCGTCGAATCCTTTATCTGGAGTTCACTGTAGATATTGCCATTTGCACCATCTCTATAAATAAGCAACTGCACACTTCCCTGCCCCTTGGTCATAGTCATAATCTTACACTCAGATATAGCACCTACAATATCATTGGCGCAGGTCTTGCCGTTGGCATTGAAAATTAGAATCGCAGACAACGTCGCTACTAATCCGATTGCCGCTATGATTGCAATAACTATAATCAATTCCACAAGAGAATAACCTCTGTTATCTTTCTCTATCCTGCGCATCTGACTTATCCTTTCCGTATTACTTCTTAATCCAGTTCTCGTATCTTACGATTTCATTATAATTAATATTCAAATTGCCGTTCTCGTCCACGTCAGCGTCTTCATAACCGTTCTGAATCATACCCGAACCGTTAGCCAAGACATTCGCGGGAACATTGACATCCCCCTCAACCTCGGACTTCGCCTGCAGAACATCGTACACACCCTCTCCGTCCTTCTTACAGGTTACGTTGGCGGCAACGGTAATCTCACCGTCCGCAATGATGAGTCCCTGGAAATTCTGTCTGACTTCCACGTCGCCCGTAGCAATTACCAGACGCAGATTGGTATCCGACACAATATATCTATTGCCCCCCTGTCTTTTGCTGTCCACGAGCACAGCTTTCAGACCACTTCCCGAAGTAAAGTACACGATTCCGTCCGCATCTGCGTCCAGATACTCCTGCAGTCCTACCACACCTTCAGGGTCGCTTTCCTTCTTATGTAATCGTATCAGATTCTCAAATACCGTGTCCGCATCTCCGGCATCGGTCTCAAGAAGATTGCTGTTTAAGTTAGCGTATGTGTCCGCGCTGTTCTTCATGAGCTCCCTCAGTTCATCCACAGTTTTGGCTCCCTCAACGTTGGTCACATTGTCGGACACTTCCGTATAGATATCGGGATCAGCGGGCTGGCTGTCCCCATCTCCCGTCGACGGGGTGACGCTGGAGAGAAGCCTTACAAGATTATCTCCGTCAGGGGATGTCTGAATCCTATCATTATTCGCCGCATCAGTGAGGGAAACCATGCTGTTGCCCATTACCGTGTAGCCCTGCACGTTATCCTTTAACCGGATACCACCGGAGGCATATTGATTGAAGTATTTGTCCAGACTATCTTTGTTGCTGTTGACATTATAATACTGAGCAAAATACTGTTCCGCACTGTCCTTATCCATGACAAGGTACATATATATCTGCTCACCCTGCTTATATATGAAACGGATACCGCCGGATTTCGCCTTACTGTTAAGTCCATCAATCGTCTTAGTAATGTCCGAGGTGTCTATACCGCTTAAATCGGAACCTTTAATACCGGCTACATTGTAGGTACTTAGGCTCTCACCGCCCAGTTTCGCTGCCGCTTTGGCAGAATCCACAAGCCTGAATTCACCCTGCTCCTCATACTGTGGCAAATCATTGATCATTTTCTTCCAAGTCTCGAAGGACATGGGATTCTGCCCAATGACCGTCTTACCGTCTACCGTTCCGACGCACTCTGCCGGGACGAGGTATGCTATCTGGTTACTCTTGACAGAGATAGACTCTCCCATCAGTATATGAGGAAGTCCGTTCTCCTCCGCATCTTCGTCCTGCGTCAGGCTGACATATGCCCTACCCGCAAGCTGCAATGTGTTAAGCCCTGTCAAATCCACAGTGGAATTCTTACCGTTAATAACGATAGCACTGCTGTATGCGGCAGGATTCAGAGGCAAATCAGTCGTTCCTCCGTCTTCAGCCTCCACTTCCTCAGAATGGGTTGTTTCCTGAACACCACCGTATCCGAAATACTGTCCGGACAGAGATACATTGCTCTCACGTCCCGCCAGAATCAAGTCGTTTGCAATGAACATTCTGCCCGATATGTCTAAGTGACTGCCGTTTACTGCAAAACCCTGTGCATAGACATTCGTCCGAAAACCGATACCTCCCGAGGATACGTCTCTGACAATCAACTCTGCATTCTGCTTAGACGAATTCACGAAAAATTTATCGTTGCCAAGCACGATATCTCCGCCGGATATAATATATGCTGCATCTTCCACAGTCACATGACTGTCTCTGGTAAGCTGAATGCCACCTTTGTCATGCTCATCCACACCACCGTATATGCTGCCGTTTATTGTAATATTGGGGGAATCAGCCACAATACCGTCGTCACCCACCAGCACATAGGGATAAAGCCTGTCGATGGTTCCCGCCTGTGTAAAGCGCAGGCTCGGCACATCGATGGCTATGTCTGTATTGATAATGGAAAGGAGTCCGTCACTGTCATAGAACTCTATACAGATATTTCTAACGGACATACTGCCCCATCCGTTTACATCATTGGCCTGCTTAAAGAGCGGCACTGCATCATTCCATGGCTTGTTGACAATATAACCGTCTCTAAGCGGATCATTGTCCGAAGCGCCCTCCCACAGATTCTGATCCACATACTCTTTGATAATATTCTTATTATAGTAATGAACACCGCCGGAGTCCGTGACACCCAGCTTATCCTCCACAGCCTCTACGTATGCCGTAATGAAATAACTCTGTCTGTTCTCATCCGAGCCGAGCGCATCCCAGTTACTCAACACTTCCTGATACGCCTCATTGATAGACTCCGACACGATATTCTTCTTCACACCCGCCAAAATCTGTTCCACAACCGTCTCGGCCGAATAAAAGCTGTTCTTCACTTTCAAGTCATTGACCTTGATGCGGTAGTTTAAGTAGGCTGCCCACAAAATCGTAGATGCCAGAATACCAATCAAAGCCATGGCGATAATAACGATAACAATCGCCGAACCTTTATCATCTCTCTTATTCTTTTTACCAAACAGCAGTCTCCTGCCCTCATGCGGCTTTCTCATAAATTGCTTCATATCCTCTCCAATACACGCACACGCTTGCATCAATCCAGATTAGTAATGCTCGCGAGCTTGTGTACATCGTCCCTGTACAAAGTTTCAAAGTTAGCTTCCGTAAAATGTTGTGCTGCTCCGGTCTCATAGACCGTAATCTCTATATCGTAAATAACATTCGTTATTTTAGAACTCACATTATCTCCGGTCATATCAGTCTGTACAATATGCGCGTCAGCAAATCCGCTGCCAAAACGAGCGTTGCCGTTATTAATCTCTTTGCCGCCCTTGCCGTCAGAATCTTTAGCCAGATTCGTACCCAGATTGGTTCTGAATACCAAATCATTCTTCATCGTTCCGTCAACAATCTTGACATCCACGTCCATAATATAGTTGATTTCCGCTTGCCACAAATCCGCATTGGACATCTCCGGCGCAATAACCCGTGCATCGGCATCCACATTGGAACGAATCTGTTTGGCCAGAGTAATGCTCTTTAACAGCGGCTTATCCTCATCAAACAGCTTAGCGGTATCCTTCACTTCAAACTGAATAGTGTCTATCTGGCCTCCAGTCTTGTAAATCGGATAATAGAACAGATAGAAGTTACCACTGGAGAAGGTACGATATATGTTCTCAACCTTACCGCCTGCCATGCCGCCATCGCCGTAACTCGTATATTCCACACCTTTATATACGCATTTGTATGTAAAAGTAATTGTTGCCCGGCACTGATAATTTCCCTCCACATCCTTTTGGGGATTGCCGTCTTTATCCTTAGCCTGATCTAAAAGCACATGAATATTTCTGCTGACAATCGCTATATTATCTGCGGTGCCGGCATCTCCGCTTATCACTAGCTTAACTTCATCCCAGTTCTCCGGCAAGTCACCAAGATCCGGATTCGCCGCATATTTCGTTTCAACCTGCTTTTTCACATCCCTAAGAACAGCCTTGTTTAAATCCTTATCCTCATGGAAACTGCTGTCCGTCTCGGAGCTGCCGCCGCTTGTCTCGAATACACCGGCAATCTCGGCATAAAACGCACCGTTAAACTCTTTATCATGGGCTCCCGGAGCGGGGGTTCCCCCAACACCTGCGCCCTCCACGGAACCCGCACCGTATGTAGAAGCATCCAACTTGATGAGAGCGTCATATTCCCCGCCCTGCATCTTCAGATTTTCAATACCGAAATAGTAAATCTCCTCACCGTCTACCTCAAGCTCTGTAATCTCCCGGACACCGCCTTGTATTAGGTTGGTGTTCAGCACATAAAAACCGTTGGACGGATAGTAATAAGTGGTTGGGCTTGCCCCATCGGGCGGCGCAAACTGTGTCCTGACTTCCTCTAAATTGTATGCCTTAAGTCCTTCCATGATATCTTGTGCCACCGTGGTCGCACGCAGCATCTGTCTGGACTTAACGTTAATTCTGGTGGAAGTGACAAACATATGTAACAGAGGAATTACAATAATTGCCAGAATCGTCACCGCGATCAAAAGCTCAATCAACGAAAAACCTGCATTGGAGTTCTTTTGCCGTCTTGTATTCAGTTGTCTGTTACCCTTAGCTGCACTTCTCATATTCTCTTAGTTACCTCATCATTATCCGTTCGGAAATCAAAACCGTATCATAACGCACGTTATTACTCTGTAGCTGTTTCTTCGCCTTCTTCGCCTTCTGCTGCTTCATCCTCGCCTGGCAGGGTCAGTCCCAAACTGTAAAGTTCAATGGAACCAAAGATATTGTCAGAGCCTAACAGTACAGAGGAAAAGTTCGGCTGTACATACTCTTTGCCCGGCTGTCCCGGTATGCAGTACATATTCACAACAGTCGTTCCGCGGAGAAGCCCCGTGGACTCGTCATAAGACAAGTTCATGCTGCTGATACTCATTCTGTTATCCTGCATGCTGATGCTCTTGACACCTCTTTTAACGCCCTCGTAGGAAACCAGATAGTTCATCGTTACCGTTCTGTCCATGAGAACAGAGGGCATATTCGCATTATCAACACCGTTTACCGCAGCGTCCGAAGCAGATACGGGGTCGTCACCGATTCCCTCCTGTGCCTCGTACTCCTCTATCTCATCAATCTCGTAGGTATGATCCACATCCTCCTGCGTGGAGTCCAGAATCACCGGCTGACATGCAGTGATAGCAACATTGCTGATCTCCATAGGAGCGATCAACTCCTGATTGATGGCAAGCAGAACGCCGTCCTCTTCCCTGACATCTACCGGAAACTTCGTGAAAATCTGCTCGATTTCCTCTTTCATGCGCGCTGTCTCCGCCTCGTAGGAATCTTTATTCTCCATCTTCGTGCTCAAATCATTGATTCTTGCCTGCAGCTGTGAATTCTCCGCCTCTAACGCTTCCGCTCTCTCCATGTAAGGCTGATACACTAAGAAATAGGAGCCGACACCTGCAAGAATCCCCAGAAAACCAAGCAAAATTAAAAGATCTCTCTTAGCAAATTTCATTGCTCTACCCTCCTACTCTTGTGTGCTCTCTTGTGCTTCTTCCGCTTCCAGCTCCTCGGGTCTGTCATGTACATCCCGATAAATCGCTGCAACCGAGAAGTTGACAGAAACTGTACCCGACTCTTCATCGACATTCTCCACAATAGAGTTTACCGTTACGCTGGCAGGATACAAACTATTAAAGGTACGAAGCTGCTCTATGGCAACCGCAGCCTCACTCTTCGTACTCACATTCATGTTAATCGCTATGCCGTCCAAGTTACTCGTAAAGTTGACTACGTGCACATTCGCCGGAAGCTTATCTTCCAGTTCTTCCAGAAACTCTACCAGTTCCTCGTTCCTGTTCTCCGTGACAGAGTACATCGCCTGCACCAGATTATAGGAAGTCTGTGTCGCAACATACTCATTGTAAATCGGAATAATTGCCTCTAAGCTGCTGTTGCGTGCTCTAAGCTCCATGTTCTGGCGTTCCGCTTCCATAAATCTTAAGACAGAAACCGCGGCAAGCGCTACACCCGCTACAATACCAAGTGCCAGAATCGTGTATGCAATGGGAGCTCCGTTAAAGCCGCCCTTGCTGTCACTTGCAGCACCGTCTTTCGCTTTGCCCTTACTCTTCTTCTTCTCATCCTTCTTAAATCCGAGCGGAGCAGCCGCCGCACCTACGCAGGCAACGTAACCGCCGTAAAACTGAGTTCTGAAACTCTTCTCCAGATTCCAGCCCTCAACCTGACGCAACGGCTCAACCGCATAACCGATTTCCTTCGACAGGAAATCAACCATACCCTTGATATCCGCGCCGATACCCGTTATGTATATCTTCTCCACGGGAGCATCCGTATTGTGGGATGCATAATAGTCAACAACTCTCGAAATACCGCCCGCCAAAGGCTCCAACGCCTCAATAATTTCCGGGAAGACCGTACAATCATTCAGAGACATGGCATCCATAGCGTCAACTACCGTATCCGTATTCGCCCACCGAGTGGACTCCATAATCGTCTGAATCGCATCATCCACGCCGTAGGACACGTTTCTTGTAAAAGTAAGCATCGAGTTCTGGACTGCCATCACGAGAGTAGAACGCTCGTCAATCTTAACAACAAGACACGTCTCATGTGCCGCCTTATCCTTAGCTACCTGGAAAATACTGTTGCCGGCATAGTCTATGGCTGCCAGCTCCAAGTTCAGTGCCTTCGCCAACTCATAGTAACCGTCTAAGAGAGTCTGCGGAGCAGCCATCACGAGCAGTTTATACTGCTGTGAGCCTTTTTCCTCACCCACGATACCTAAGATATTGTACGCAAGCTCATACTGGCTTAAGTCCACCGGGAAATACTCTGACGCATTGGCGACAACCACATCCGCGATACGGTTCTCCTTAACGAGTGGAACCATAACCTCACGGCTGGCAATCTTACCCGAAGTAATCGTGAACATTACCTGCTTAGCCGCCATCTTGCTCCCCGCCAGTTCCTTCTTAAAAGCCTCGATGTACTCAGGTGTTGCCCTCAACATACCGTCATTGATCACACCTTCCGGTGTGGGCATCGTAAAACGCCTGTATACCCTGTGTGATTTCGCCTTGTAATCGACCTCACAGACTCTTGTCAGTGAATATCCGATTTCAATACTTATTACTTTACCGGCCATTAATCGTTTTCTCCTTTCGATTTACCGTTTGTATATCTCTATAAAATATCTGCTTTTGTTTCTAAACAGACCGTTATTATCCTATTTAAAATAGTCCCAGATACCACGCAAGCATCTGATCGCCCCACAGCGCCGCGATAAAAACACCGGCGGACAGATACGGACCCATCGCCAACACGCGGTCCTCGCCGCTCAACTTCATGCGGGCTACATGTATGACGGCTCCCAATATACATCCTAACAAAAAAGCAATGATAATTAACTTCCAGCCAAGGAAGAGCCCACAAGCTGCCATCAGCTTCACATCTCCGCCGCCGATTGCCCTGCCCCTGCTGGCATAGTAGAGAATAGCTAAAACTGCACTGACAGCCAAGAAGCCGATCAGATAACTTAGGAAGTTACGATAGTCCAAGGCTACCCGAATCAGCCCCAGCGCCAGTATAAACAGATTGATTCCAAATGGAATCTCATAAGTTCTAAAGTCGATTACGCTCAATACGATAAGCGCCGACGCAAGTAAACAGTAGAGTAGGGAATCTACGTTTACCCCATGTTGTAATACGATGATTACGTATAAGATTCCGTTCATTGCCTCAATCAGAGGATACTGGACGGAGAGCTTCGCTTTACACATACGACATCGTCCCCGCAGAAACAGATAACTGAACAGAGGAAACATATCGTACCATCTCAGTTGTCCGCCGCACGACATACAGTGCGATCTGGTTTTCACGATATCCTCATGCTCCGGAATGCGATAGATGCAGACATTTAGGAAACTGCCGATCACAATACCGAAGATGAATATAAATAAGTAGAAAATGATATCTGCGAGCATTGTCACTGTCCTTGTGTAAAGGTTATCTGTAAAACCACGCAAACGGCACATAAACGACTGATGCAGTCGCCAAGTACCGGTGGGTTTCATCGGTCACCGGCTACAGGAATCCTGCAGCCATATGTGACCAATAAAGTTATGTTTAAACTAAGATGTAACATTTCATGTGAACTCCCATATATAACCAGAGTATAATCTCGCGTAGGGATGAGATTTCACATGGTTCTCACAACAGTTGCCTGTGTGATGTCAGCAAAGGTTTGCTGTTGAAGGTTAGATTAATAAGTATAACCTGAAGCAGAGGAGACACCCAAAGCTGCCAAGAAATCTGTCAGGGCATTAGTGCCACCGTCAGCAGCATATTTCCAGTCGATACCGCCCTGAGCATTGCCTGTTCCCTGAAGTTTGTATGCAGTCCATTTATTCTTACTGCTGCACTTAATCTCGGTGACTGTTAAATCGGTCTCTTGCAATGCTAAAGCAGCAAAGCTGTTACCGCCATCAGTATAATCCTGTGTGATATTACCGCCAGTAGCAGTAATGGTGATTTCAACTGTCGAGCCGTTCGGAAGACCTACTACTGCATCAGGGTCGGCGGAATAAACCTCAAGCGCTGTCTTAATCTCCGTGATGTTCTGCAAGTCTGTTGAGTTACGTGACTTCTCTACGTATTTCAGATACTGAGGAGCCAGTACTACGATCAGGATAGCCATGATGGCGATAACGATGATCAACTCAACAAGTGAAAAACCTTTGTTATTCATTTTTTTCATTTCTTCTTTCCTCTCCTTTTCTTTTTTTTGTTTTGTAGAACCGACACTATGTCGGCCCCTATATCTTAAACACAGTGACTCCCTACGGCCACCATGTTTAATTCATTTTAACTCATATTATAAGTTATCCAGAGCCGCGTACATTGTTACCATAGGTGCCATAACCGCTCCGATCAGTACGCCGACGATACAAGCAAGCACGATAATAATCATCGGCTCCATCGCAGCCATCAACGACTGTACCGCCATCTCCACTTCTTCCTCATAATAATCCGCCAGCTTGTTCAGCATATCCTCAGTGGAACCTGCCTCCTCACCGATACGAACCATATGATACACCATAGGCGGGAACAATCCGCAACTCTGCAGGGGCTGTGACATCGGCACACCGATCATAATCTGCTCCACCGCTGCTTTTAACGCCTCTTTAAACCATATATTGCCCATCGTATCCGCCACGATATCCACCGCTTCCACCAACGGGACACCCGCCGTCAACAGTGTACTTAACGTCCTCGCCATCTGGGAAGATGCGGATTTCACAACTAAGTTCTTGATTGCCGGAATCTTAAGCGCCAGTTTACCGAATAAGTGTTTACCGGAATTCGTCTTCGCAAAAGTCCTGATTGCAAACACGGCTGCGATAATAACGGGAACGATTATGTACCAGTAATTCTGAATGAAGTTACTCATCGCCACAACCGCTTTGGTGATGCCCGGCAGCTCCGTGCCCAGTTCCTCGAACATGTCCATGTATCTGGGAATAACGAATACCAACATGACGATAACGACCGCTACGGCCACACACGCAACCACAATCGGGTAAATCATGGCTTTCTTGACGAGTGCCTGCGTCTTCGCCGACTTCTCGAACTGGACCGCCATACGCTCCATCGCCGTCTCCAGACTACCCGAAGCCTCGCCCGCTCTCGCCATCTGAATTAACAATTCAGGGAACACATTGTCATGCTGCGCCAGTGAATCCGCGAAACTTTCACCCTTCTCAACATCGGCGCGAACCGCATATAATGCTTTCTGCAGCTTCACATTCTCCGTCTGCTCCGCAAGCATATTCAAAGTCTGTATAATGGTAACACCGGCACGCGTAATACTTGCGAACTGCCGGCAGAACACCGCCAAATCTCTGGGGGTAGGCTTGCCGCCGAAATCGATACTGATATCCTTCGTCAGCATACTCTGCTCGTTCAACTCCAAGACAATCAAGCCCTGATTCTTCAGGTCTCTCGTTACCTGCTCTCTGTTGTCGGCATCTCTGCTGCCCTTAATTTCCTTACCGCTCTTGTCGACTGCGACGTAGCCCCATGTCGCCATAACATACCTCCATGTGCTTTAACCATACCGTTATATCTTATGTATCTGCAGCACCAACAAACTCGGATTACTTCACAAACATCTTATTTGCGTACGAAAAGCAGCGCACCACGGCGCTTCCTATTTAATATATCGGTATAGATTGCTTATTCCTAAAGATTAACTAGTACTTTATATCTAGAATCATCATATCAAATAAATGTCATTTACGCAATCGTTTTCGCATTTTTTCTTAAAATTCTCTTAAATTTCTACTTGGAATATTTTTTACATATTCGCTTTAAAATCCGCAATACTTGTTTTTTTGGTTTGTGTTTTCTGTTTCTATGGGGTGTTGCAGCACAGTGATTTAGAGATTGTATAGATTTTCAGAAGTATTGTTAACGTTTTTGCGTTTGTTGTATTTCCCCATTATAATCAAATCAGCAGCCCGCATAACGCCACATCACTGCCAAACGCAGGCATATGACATTATGTGCAGGCTGCTATAATATATCACCTCATTAAATATCGAAGGACACCCTCATCATCTCAGGGATGGAGGTAATTCCTTCAAGCACATACTTGGTTGCACTCATACGCAGAGTACTCATACCTTCTTCCAGTGCCTTGTTCTTAATCTCCTCAGCATTGCCGCCCTTGCTGATGATGGTCTTAAGAGGCTGGGTCACTTCCATAATCTCATAGACACCGATACGCCCTCTGAATCCGGTATTATCACATCTCGAACAACCACACGGCTCGTAGACGGTAATATCCTCATCCGGTTTTCTCATCAGCAGCTCTAAATCATCCGCATCGGCTTTCTTGGGTTTCTTGCAGTCCGGACACAGACGGCGCACAAGACGCTGTGCGATAACACCAATCGTCGCATCGGCAATCAGGTAAGGCTCGATACCCATATCCGCAAGACGGGTGATTGTACTCGCCGCAGAGTTGGTATGCAGTGTGGACACTACCAAGTGTCCGGTGATGGATGCCTGCACCGCGATAGATGCAGTTTCCTGGTCACGAATCTCACCGATCATAATGATGTCCGGGTCCTGACGCAGGATGGAACGCAGCGCCGAAGCAAAGGTCAGATTCGCTTTATTATTAACCTGCACCTGATTAATACCGTCTATGTTCGCCTCTACCGGGTCTTCTACGGTGATAATGTTTACATCTTCTTTATTCAACTCACTCAGAGCGGTATACAATGTGGTGGACTTACCACTACCGGTCGGACCGGTAACGAGTATGATACCATGCGGATTCATTAAAATGTGATCAAACTTCTTCAGTTCATCAGGTTTGAAACCTAACTGGCTCTTCTCTCTGGAGAGTGCATTCTTCGAGGTAAGACGCATAACAATCTTCTCGCCGTAAACCGTAGGCAGGATGGAAACACGGATATCATACTCACGTCTGTCTACAACCTGCGTGATACGTCCGTCCTGCGGTTTTCTCTTCTCGGAGATATCCATACCGCCGATAATCTTAATACGTGCAACCATAGCCGGCAAAAGTCGTATGTTGTAGGTCGCTTTCTCATACAGCGCACCGTCGATACGGTAACGGATACGCACCTGCTTCTCCATAGGCTCAATATGAATATCGGAAGCACGCTGTCTGACCGCCTGGTCAATCATACCTTTGACAAGCTGTACGATAGGGGAGTTGTTGACATCCTCACTGTAGAGGTCTTCCTGCTCCTCCATCTGGCTTTCTTTCTCTCTGGTATATTCTTCCAGTGCGGATTTCATATCCGCCTGTCCATAATATTGGTCAATCGCCAACATGACACCACTCGTGGTAGCCACCACAGGCTCCACCTGCATATTGGTGATAATATTAATATCGTCGAGAGCCGCCATATCCATGGGGTCAGCCATGGCCAAACGAATCATCATAGAATCCGGCGATAATTCAAATGGCAATACCTTGTACTTCTTGGCCACGTTGGCAGGCACCAATTTCAGTACTTCAGGGTCGACTTCTATGTTCTGCAGCTCGACCATCTCATAGCGAAGCTGACTACTAAGTGCTCTGGCTATGTTATCTTCGCTCACAAGCCCTTCATCGACGAGAACCTCGCCCAGTTTACGACCCGTGCCTTTCTGACGTGCCAGTCCTTTTTCCAAATCCTGCTCGGTAATGACGCCACTATTTACCAATACGTCACCAAGACGCAATTTCTTTCTGTTAAAATCCATTTATTTCATCCCCTATTCTTTCTCTCGCAGGCAATTGCTTTGAGTGTTATATATTTTACCACAAAATACCCCAATATGCCAAGTAATATTCTAGATTTCGCATTTTTATACTTTGCGCACATAATAGTTTCCGCTAATTCTTTCTGCATATCCGTCGGCACACATCTGCAACAGCTCCAGATAAAGCTCCGATACCGTTATGGAGCTGTCGTAAGTGTCCGCATATTTTTGCTGCAGCGCCTCCGCGGACTCAGGTTGATAGTCCAGCAGTTTAAAAAGCCGTCCTCGCACGCCGTTCATCACAGGAGGGTACTGCCGTCCGGGCACTGTGCGCATATTGCAGTCCGGCATTAGCTCACAGAGCATTTCCTGCGGTGAAAGCGCCGGTGATGCGCCTTGCCTGATTAGTCTGTTACATCCCCTGCTCAAGGGATCCGTGACTCTTCCGGGCAGAGCGTACACTTCCCTGCCCTGCTCCAGTGCCATATCCACGGTGATAAGGGTGCCGCTTCTCTCTTTGGCTTCAATCACAAGCACACTGTCGCACAGTCCGCTGATAATGCGGTTTCTGGGCGGAAAAAGCACGGCGCGCGGCTCGATTCCGAGTGGATACTCAGAGCAGATACCGCCCTGTGCAATCAACTGCTCATAGAGCGATTTGTTTTCGGGCGGATAGCAGATATCCACGCCACAGCCCAATACACCTAGAGAATAACCGCCCGCGTCCAAAGCCGCCTGCTGCCCGATGCCGTCAATTCCCCTGGCCATCCCGCTGACAATCTGCACACCTTCTCTTGCAAGTGTCTCCCCGAACTGTCTCGCCATGGCCTTGCCATATGCAGAGCAGTTTCGCGCACCGATAATGGCAATTGTCATCTCATCATCTCTGGGCAGCTTACCCACGTAATAGAGCGCAAAAGGTGCATCGGGGATATGCATGAGTTTCTTCGGATAGTCTTCTTCACCCATGTATACAAAAGAAACTCCTCTGTCAGTCATTCTCTCATACTCCGCCATCACGTCATATGTTGCGGCGGATTCTTCGAGAAGTTTTGTCTTCGCTTGGTATCTGCTGCTCACTTTATCCTTCAGACGCCCTTGCCTTGCCATCTTATAAATCTCTTCCGGTGACGATATAGCGGATATCTTCTTAAGAAACCCTCCGTTCCCCATACCCACCGCCTGAAACAGCCACTGCATATACGCTCTGTCCGATTCCCTCTGCGTCATTGAAACACCTCCATCTGCCTGTAACAGATTGCTTCCGCCAGATGCTCTTCACCGATTTCTTCACTGTTCTCCAAATCGGCTATTGTCCGCGCCACTTTGATGATTCTGTGATATCCTCTGGCAGACAGCTGCATAGCCGCAAACATTTTCTCCATAAAGCTTTTTTCCTTCTTACCCAACGTGCAGTACTTCTCCACATCGGCCGCCCTCATGTCGGAATTGAATCGTATGTCTGTGCCCGCAAAGCGCTCACTCTGAAGCTTTCTGGCACGTATCACACGCTCCCTGATCTGCGCACTGCTCTCAGCATGCTTCTGCCCGGCAATCTCCCGAAAAGCCACAGGCTGTGCCTCCACGCAGATGTCCATACGGTCTAAGATGGGACCGGATACCCGTCTGAGATAGCGTCTGACTTCATGGGGTGTGCACCGACATCTGGACAAATCAGGATAATATCCGCAAGGGCAAGGGTTCATGGCACCCACCAGCATAAAATCGGCGGGATATACGCAGGTGCCGCTGTTTCTGGCAATCTGGACCTGTCTGTCCTCCAAAGGCTGCCTGAGAATATCAAGTGTCTCTCTCTTAAACTCCGGCAGTTCGTCCAGAAAGAGCACGCCTCTGTGTGCCAGACTGATAATGCCGGGTGCGGGAACCCTTCCGCCGCCTACAAGCGCTTGTCCTGTGATGGTATGATGGGGATTTAGGAATGGCCGTTCAGTTTTTAGACTTCCTACGGACTTAAGCAGCCCGGAAATGCTGTAGATGGAGGACACCTCCAGACTTTCCTCCGGAGACAGGGGTGGTAAAATAGCAGGAAGGCGCTTTGCAAGCATCGTTTTGCCGGAACCGGGTGCACCCACGATAAGCAGATTGTGGAAGCCGGACGCAGCCACTTCCGCAGCCCGTTTCAACCCTTCCTGTCCGCTCATATCCGCAAAATCTTCACGATTTCTCTCTGTTGTGTTGCGCGCAAAGGCATTGTCCCGAGCTTGGTTTATCCCTGTCTGTGGACAATCAACCGCTGCGGGCACATATTCCTCGGGCTTGGCACCCGCTAAGATGTCGATTGTCTGCTTCAAATCCGACACGCCGATACTCTCTATGCCCTCCACAAGCTTACCCTCCCACGCATTATCCACAGGCAGGATACAACGCCTGATACCTCCGGCCGCAGCCGCCCGCACGATGGGCAGCACGCCTTTGACCGGCTTCAACTCTCCCGACAATCCCAGCTCACCGATTAAGAGAGTATCCGCAACGGCTCCCTCCGGCAGTTTCCCCATGGCAGTCATAATACCCACAGCCACCGGCAAATCGAACATGGTTCCGCTTTTGGGCAGGTCCGCAGGCGACAGATTGACATTGATGCAGATAGGCGGCAGTATAACGCCCACATTTTTGAGTGCCACCTTGACTCGTTCTCTGGCTTCCCGCACTTCCGAGCCGGGCAGTCCTACGATCTGAAAGCATGGCATTCCCTGCGAAATATCTACCTCCACTTGGATAAGGCAGCTTTTAATGCCATAAATCGTCCCTGATGCAATTGTACTGAACAAACTTTTTCCTCCTTTGCAAACTTAATCTAATCACTTATTTGTCTGTTATCTGAGATCCTATGGCGATTCGCCGGAAATAAGAAAGAATTTACAACCGCAGAAATTAAATAACAATCGGTTGTAAATATATTCGGAATTTCAGATTTACTTAACCATCATAAAAGGGCTTGACGCACTTGTCAAGCCCAAAATACTTACATAACTTTATGTTGCATAGCATCGGGATCCTGTGCAAACTGAATCGCCATATCCCTGTCAATCTTACCCTCATAGTATAACTGCAGAAGGCCATCATCCATGGTAATCATACCCATCTTACGATTTGTCTGCATAACCGTAGCCAACTGGTGGGATTTTCCTTCACGAATCAGATTTCGAACTGCATGGTTGGCATGCATAACTTCAAATGCCGCCACACGCCCCTGGCCGTCCACCGTAGGTACCAGCTGCTGGGAGATAACTGCCTCCAATACGTTAGCAAACTGCACACGAATCTGCTGCTGCTGATGGGGCGGGAACACGTCAATAACACGGTCTACCGTACTCGCCGCACCGATGGTATGCAAAGTGGACAACACAAGGTGTCCTGTCTCAGCTGCGGTGATTGCCACACTGATTGTCTCAAAGTCACGCATCTCACCTACCAGAATAACATCCGGATCTTCACGAAGAGCTGCACGCAGCGCATTGGCATAATTCTGTGAATCCAGACCGATTTCTCTCTGATTGACCATCGCCATCTTATGCTGATGCAGGTACTCGATCGGGTCTTCCAAAGTAATAACATGTGCATCACGGTTGTTATTTATCTTATCTATAATGGCTGCCAATGTGGTGGACTTACCGCTTCCTGTAGGTCCTGTCACGAGAATCAGACCTCTTTTACGCTCATATAAGTTGATGACGGACTCCGGTACACCCAACACTTCGGCCGAAGGCACCTGTGTTCCCACAAGACGCAAAGCCAACGCCGCAGAGCCCCTCTGCTTGTACGCGTTGACACGGTATCTGCCCAACTCAGCTATGGAGAAGGACATGTCGTACTCTCCTCTCTCCTCAAACCGCTCCCTCTGCACATCGTTCATAATCGAGTAGGCAACCGCTAAAGTGTCCGCAGGCATCATCCTCGGGAAATCCATGGTTATCAACGAACCGTTTACACGCATCTTAGGAGGTATACCTACCGTGATATGTACATCAGATGCTCCTGCATCGCACGCTATTCTCATAATCTCTTCTATTGTGGGCATAATCGTCTTTAACTCCTTTTCTCTATTGTACTACCGGTACCGGTTCTACATATTCGGGCTCTTCCACCTTAATACCCTGCTTCTTCAACATATCCACATCCATCACGTGACGGTTGTCCATGGTCTTCATAATATCCTTAATCTCCATGTCACCGTACTTGTCGCGATCGCTCAAATCCACAATACTGTTGTCGCGGAACATCAAAATCATGGGCTCGAGGATATTCTGCTCGTTAGCTGCAAGTACAAGCGCCTTTTCCCCCGTGTTAAGTTCCACACTGACACCGGGAGATAAGATATTAATTGAGCGAATCAATCCTGATACAATCTTGCTGTCGTACACCTGCGGATTCTCCAGCAGATGTTTCAACGCAGCAACCTCGGACTCAGGAGGTCTTCCGACTTGCATCGCAGTCATGGTGTCAAAAGCATTCGCCACCGCAAGTACTCTGGCACCGTTAACCATCTTCATGGAGGAAATATCTTCATGCGTATCCAAGCTCTCTAACGCCTTCTGTGCCTGCGAGCAGATTCTCTTGATATTGGGATTTGAGGAATAGACAATATCAACCAAGTTAAATCCCTGTATTTCCGCTGCCCGAACGGCTTGCTGCTCCTCATTCGTTAAGGCATCCTTGTCCGAAATACTCTTGGGCACGGTCATTTTGCCGATATCGTGGATAATTGCTGCTTGTACAGCATCCAGCTGCTCATCTACTTTCATATTAAGAACATGTGTTATCATTGCGCACAGAATCGCCACATTCAGAGAATGTTTGAAAATATAATCCTCCTTGCTGCGAAGATTCTGCACAAAATTAATCTTTTTATCCAGATGTCCGTAATTCTTGATGATATTGGCCGTTATTGTAGGCATTTTATTCAGACGGCGGGACTGCAGAATTTTCTCCATCTCTTCCTGTATGGAAAAAACGCTCATCGTCTGAAACCGCTCAAAATCAATATCCGCCTGCGTCATGGGCGGAACGGGTTCCGCCGGCTCCAATACGAAAATACCAATCAATCCAAAATTCTTGATACTCTCTATACCCTGCGAGGTCAGTTTAGAGTTCCGCTCGTACAGCAGGACACCATCTTTATTGTAAATTGGGCGTGCCAGTCTCATACCCGTCTTTAGTTCCTCCCGGTTTACAAAAAGCATTCTCCTGTTTCCTCCTTTGCCTAATCTTCGTTCTCACAGTGCCTCAAAAGCTGCTTTAAGCTTCTCCAGCGCCCGTTTTTCTATCCTCGAAACGTAACTCCTCGAAATCCCGAGCTTGCGCCCGATTTCCCGTTGAGTCACCTCATATTCATTGGTTAATCCGTATCTGAGTGTGATAATCTCCCGTTCTCTGTCGCTTAATGTGTCATGAATCAATCCGGAGAGTCTGCTCAGCTTATCTTCAGCCTCCATCCTGTCTATCACGTCAACCTGATCCTGCTCGATAATGTCAAGCAGGTTAATCTCATTGCCTTCTCTGTCCGTACCGATCGGCTCATAGAGAGACACTTCTCTGGAAGTTTTCTTCTTGGCCCGCAGAAACATCAACAGTTCATTGTCGATACAACGGGAAGCGTAAGTACTCAGTTTGCCTTTGCCGGCATCAAAGGAATCTATCGCCTTAATCAAACCGATTGTCCCGATGGAAATCATATCCTCCATCTCTTCGTCCACGTTCTGATACTTCTTGGCAATGTGGGCAACCAGACGCAGATTATGTTCTGTCAGGATTTTTTTCGCACGCGCACGCTCTTCTTCATTGCCCGTCTCCAACAGATTTAAGTATACGGCCTCTTCCTTCGCAGTTAATGGTTGTTTAAATGTTTTCAAAAGAAGCCCCCAAAGTCCATTTACTCTATTCTATGAGTAGACGGCCTTTGAAGTGCCTTTCCATCATTTTAATTATATTATTATCAACCAGTTTCGTCAAATAAGAATTGTGCCATGACATAATTACTGATGTCGATACCCCGTGCAGTCAGCCGAATATGCCCTTCTTCCTGCACAAGAAGCCCCTGTGCACACAGTTTGTCCATCACTTCACCATATACCGCCGCCATCGGTGTGCCGAAGTTCTCTGTAAACTTCCGCAT
>JAFLTE010000002.1 GCA_022510565.1 Lachnospiraceae bacterium
TCCATGCCTTATTCCTCATTTCCCGCATTTTATCTTACTATATGCGTATCTTGATTAGTTGGTTATTTTCTTTTCTATTTTTTGCAAAAATAAACAAAATATGTATTGACATCGTGATTCTCATAAACTACAATAATATGCGTGTGTTTCCATTAAAACGTCCGTGTCCGGCTTTAATGAGACACGTCCTAATAAATACTATCGGAATCGGAGGTGTGATCATGGCTAACATTAAATCTGCAAAGAAGAGAATCTTAGTAAATAAGACGAAAGCTGACAGAAACAAGGCTATTAAGTCCGGTGTTAAGACCGCTATCAAGAAAGTCTACGCTGCGATTGAGGCTAATGATAAGGAAGCGGCTAAGACAGCTCTTACCGCTGCGACATCCGCGCTTGACAAAGCAACTAAGAAGGGTGTGTACCACAAGAATACTTCTGCAAGAAAAGTATCCCGTATGAGCCTTGCCGTAAATAAGATGGCGTAAGGACCACAGTACACAATTTCAAATCATAAAAATAAAAACACTTCCTACCGTCATGGGAAGTGTTTTTTTGTGTGCTTATACTCGCAAACTCGCGCTTAATATCTTAGCGGCTGTGGCCTCCGCCGCCGTGGTGGCCGCCGCCTCCGCCACCACTCCTGTGACCGCCGCTTCTGCCTCCGCTGCTGCTTGATTCAATCTTACGCTGTGTAACCGATTTGCGAAGAAACCGGTCTTCCCGCACTCGGAACTGCGGTTCCATACCGTTCACATATGTATTGGCTGTGGTAGTCTTGACGCCCTTCTTACCCGCCAAATTAATAATTATAAAAATAACAGTCGCTATTATCCCTATGAGCCACGGAACAAATCTCGGCACATTCACATGCACCACATTAATTCCCAGCATATCATGGTAGAAATCGTTCACGTAAGTCTCATATGCACGGTAAGGGTCTTTCTCCACATAGACATATACATTATCCAGAAGATGATCAATATCTACGTCAGAATAGGCCGATTTAACTTTTCCCGTAGTGCAGAACCATGTATAGATTCTGCCGTCATCCTCTCTGTACCAGTTATCCACGAGAATTACACCGTCACCGTTCGCCATATCGTATCCGAAATTGTTATCCTCATAAAACTGCTCCGCATAAATCTTGACGAACTCAGCGTATCCCACATTCGGATCGATTGCTCTGGCATAATCTTTCAAAGATTCCTTCAATGTAACCAGAACAATATCACAGCCGGTCTGTTTCTCCCTCTTGGCAATCAGCTTACGCAGTTTAGCTTCCTCTTTATCCGTCAGCACGTCACCGTAATCAAACACCCTCTCCGTGGTGGTACATTCTGTGTTGGTACGCTCATAGCCGGCCGCTCCCGCGATAATCGCATGCCCTGCGGTCAAAATACCGAAAAGAAGGAGAAGCGACGCAAATATAATATAGAGCCATTTAAAAAAGCGAATATAATCTCTCATAACCTTCTCCTCCTTATAAGATTTCCATAATCCCGATTGCCAGATAACAGATACTTGTCACAAGCGCAAGCACGGTAGCGCCGTAAACGGCCACTTTCCCGGCAGAAACGGGAGTTTTACCGACCACCTTGCCGGTCTGTCCGTTCACATGGAACTGATAGGTTTTGTTTTTATACCGATAGTTATACTGCCATACGGGCATCAGTGCATAGTTTACTCCGTCCCGCGCCAGATTTAAGTCCTTGCGGAAAGCTTTCATACTACTGTATTCCTTCAGAGAGCCCTGCATCAGTTCCTCGGAAGCACTCCTGGCCTTAACCTGCGCCCTGCCTTCCAGCTCAGGTGCCCCCTGATTGTAGACCTCCCCGTAAAAACCTGACATATATTTAGGCGCAAAGCCCTGCAGTTTTCCATAATCATAAGGTTCCATCAAATCCATAATCCCGTCTTCCATCGCATAGGAAGCGTCCACCGGAATCTTATCGAAATCTACGTCCATCTTGCGCAGTACTTCATAATACGAAGTCTCCGTATATTCCGTGTTGCCGGTGCGCCAGGTTCTCACCTTAATGCCCTCGCCCGCAAAGTCATAGCACGCTTTATAATCATAAAGCCAGAAGGGAACATAAACGCCCACCATACTTTCCAGACTTTTGGTTGACATAAAATCAGAAGGGGTGAAAACACGTTTGCTAAACTCCTTCTCCATGGCAGCTACTGCGCTTTCCTTATTGACGTAAAAGGGCAGAAGCAGATGCGGCTCATAAACACCTTCCACGCGCTCGTTAAACACAATGTAACTGCCGCAATGCTCACATCTGCTCGCCGAAGTATAGTTCAGAACAGTCACCGGTGCACCACAATTGACGCACTGTGTAAGCGACCCTCCCTGTATCGTATCCTCACTGTCTTCGCTCTCACAATGAGGACAAAACATTTTACCGCGTGACGGCTCATATACCACGTTACCGCCACAGTTCTTACATTTGAAAATCATACTGTGTTCTCCTTATAGTCCCGACACATACCACATCTGCCAAGCTGTCACTTTTTGTCACTTTTCATCTTACCAGAAAAGAAGGTAAAAGAACATATTTATTTTCTGTTTCCCTTTATCCGGCACTGAAGATGAGTCGAATGGCTTCCCCGATATTCAGAACGCCAAACAAGGCGAAAATGCAAAAGGACAGGATATTCAGGGCTTTAGTAGGCAGTTTGCTTTTTAAAATAACCCCTGCTATTAAACCAATAAAATCCGCCAGAATCAAACCAAGCGTACAGCCCAGGAACACATAGAAGGCATTCATCAGACTGTGATTTGTATAGTTGGCTGCAAGCGTAATACCCGAAAGCTGTGTCTTGTCACCCAGCTCGCCGACGAAGAAAGAGGCGAAGATAGCAAGCACGGGACCGAAATGATGTTTCATCTCTTTCTCTTCTTCTTCCTCATCATCACTCTTTAAGGCGGAATAAGCAAACCAGAAGAAAGCTGCTCCCGCTACCAGTTTAATAATCCTCATGTCCAAGTAATTACTGAGAGCTGCGCCCACACCTACCGCCATCAGATTCAACACCACCGTGGCTAACCATGTACCCGTCAGAATATGGGGTATCTTATATTTCCCCGCCATCGCCACGAGAAGAAGCTGCGTCTTATCCCCCATCTCCGCAACAAAGATTGTAATTAGTACTGTCATAAAAATTAACATAACACACGTTATCCTTTCTTTTGTATCTAAAGTAATACCTGAAACTAAAAGAGGATATATACCATACGGTATCTATCCTCCAAATTTCATTCTCAGACACACGTATAGTATTCCCACTACACATGAGTCTCATCAATTAAGATATACCAGATGTCAGCCTATAAGTACTTTCATCAGTATGTTGGCATATCGCACTTATATACCCAGGTAATAAGCGCCGACTACTCCCTCATATTGGTTATATTATACTCAGGCAGGGCAGAAACGTCAACCGATATATCAATCTTTATTCCCGTCCGTCCCAGCAGTAAGTGCAAAGCTTGCACTTATCGATGCCTACGGAAGCTATCATATCGTCCAGTCGATGATAACGGAGCGAAGTGAAGTTCAGCTTCTCTCTTATTTTTTCCAGCATTTCCTGATATTCCGTGCTGTCAGGGTCAGCGTAGACAGACAGATTCGGATACTTATTGTCTCCCTCCATCTCCTGGATCACGCGGCGTGCAATCAGCTCCATCTCCGATGTGGAGCGAGAAAAATTCAAATATTTACAGCCAAACAGAAGCGGTGGACACGCCGGACGTATATGTACCTCTCCCGCGCCGCTCTGATAGAGAAATTCCGTGGTCTCCCGAAGCTGCGTGCCTCGCACGATAGAATCGTCAATGAGAAGCAGGCTCCTGTCTTTAATCAGATCATGTACCGGAATCAGCTTCATCTTGGCAATGAGATTTCGCTGACTCTGGATCGTAGGCATAAAAGAACGGGGCCAAGTGGGGGTATATTTAATAAACGGTCTGGAAAAAGGAATTCCCGACTCGTTGGCATATCCGATAGCGTGTGCTGTTCCGGAATCCGGAACTCCCGCTACGATATTCGGCTTAACATTATCTCTCTTTGCCAGCATCGCACCACAGTTGTAGCGCATCTGCTCCACGCTGATGCCCTCGTAGGAAGAGGACGGATAGCCGTAATAAATCCACAGAAATGTGCAGATTTTCATATCCTTACCCGCAGGCACTAAGGTTTTCACTTCTTCCGGTGTGACAATCGCTACTTCTCCCGGACCAAGCTCCCGTTCCGGTGTATATCCCAGATTCAAGTAAGCGAAACTTTCAAAGGAAACACAGAAAGCATCCTCTTTTCTGCCCACAGTCACAGGGGTGCGTCCATATCTGTCCCTGGCCGCATAGATGCCCTTAGGTGTCATAAGAAGCATTGTCATGGAGCCGTCAATCAGCTCCTGCGCATATCGAATACCGTCAATCAGATTGTCCCGCTGGTTAATGACTGCCGCCACCAGCTCCGTGGCATTGATATCTCCGCCGCTCATCTCCAGGAAATGACCATGTCCGCCGCGAAAAAGCTCGTCCACAATCTCATCCTTATTGTTAATCTTTCCCACCGTTGTAATCGCATATGTACCGTGATGGGAACGCACGATCAACGGCTGAGGCTCATAATCGGATATACAACCGATACCGAGATTCCCGTGCATCGTGTTGGCATCTTTATCGAATTTCGTACGAAAAGGGGCATTCTCAATGTTATGGATTGCCCGGTCAAACCCTTCCTTCTGACTGTACACCGCCATACCCGCACGTCTGGTTCCCAAATGGGAATGGTAGTCCGTCCCGAAAAATAAGTCAAAAACACAGTCATTCTTTGATGCCACTCCAAAAAAACCGCCCATTGCCGTTCTCCTCTCGTATTTACTTTATAAACTAACAATTATCTTCTAATGCTAAATGCCTACCGCCACACTTCACAGCCGCATCTTCCGCTCCCTTTAACAATATAGAGTGCTTTGTATGCTCTTTGAACCAATGTCTTACAGTCATCGCCCGATTTATAAAAGACCGCGCCTGCACTGACACTCACCGGCGGAAGTTCCCCCGTAGGATGCAGCAGTCTGTCGTTGACAATTCCGACTCTTCTTCGGATATCGCCTGCACTGTCTCCGGAAGTTTCGGAAAGCCATAAGGCAAACACGTCACCGTCAAAGCTTCCAAAACAGATACAGTCCTCAAATATGCTGCGAAGCACATCCCCCACACGGACAAGCACGGCATCGCCTGTGTCATGCCCATAAGTGTCGTTAATTTCTTTACACCTGTCCACATCACAGACAAGGAGACAGCCTGTCTCCCGTTCTCTGTTCAGACTTTCATTTACAATTCTCTCAAAAGCCTTTCTATCCAGTGTCTGTATGACCGATTCTTCCTGATGTGCTTGTCCGGGCCTGCTCAAGTCCGCCGCAGACGATATCCCTGTATCTGCCTTGCCCTTCTGTGCCCCGTCGTCAGGGAGCGTTCCTTTTCCTATTAGATTGTGAAATAATTGTATAATCCGTTTTATCATAGCTCTACTATTTGTATCTGCCTCGGTGAGGCAAGTTTCATACTACCATATCCGAAGCAAATCCGCAAGTAAGAGAGCCAAACATACGAATGCTAACTGTCGCAGCCCGGCTCTTCCAGATCGAACAGTTTTCCCGTTGCAAAAGGACTGCCCACGTCACATCGCCCGTGGTGATATGCTTTCTTCACTTCTCCCTCCGCCACTTGCCCGGAGGTCTCAACCTTGATGCGGCTTACACCACCCTCGGCCATATTATCCAACATTCTGATTACATCATCGATTTCGCCCATTGCGTACTCCTTTTCTAAAAAAAAGAGTTGGCATATATAAGCCAACTCTTTTCTATATATCTTTACCTCATTTAAAGGGTAAATTTCTTTACATTTCCCTCCAACGAATCACTGATAGAGCCAAGTTGTCCGACTGCCCTGTCGCATTCCTCCACAATCTCACTGAGCTGAGTCATGGTAGCCGAAGTCTCCTGTGTGGATGCAGCATTTTCCTCGGAAATAGCCGCCAAGCTTTCCAGATTACTGTACACTTCATTCTTGGCACGATTGATATGCTCTATCTCACCGGCAATACTGTCCACCGCATTGGACACATTCTGAATTTCTGCATTCAGGTTACCGAATACGTCTTTGGTCTGATTCAATTTATCATACTGATTCTGCATCTCTTCCGTAACCGCCTTCATGGCCGCCACGCTGCTGTTGGACTTGTCAATCAACTGCTGTACGATGGAATTAATCTGTTCCGCAGACTCACTCGACTGCTCGGCCAGTTTCCGCACTTCATCCGCAACCACCGCGAATCCTCTTCCCTGCTCTCCGGCTCTGGCTGCCTCGATGGATGCATTCAGGGAAAGAAGGTTGGTCTGTCCGGCAATATTTGAAATAAGGGCGATTGCATCCTGAATCTCGGTTACAGACTGATTGGTATCATCTGTCTGCTTCTGTACAGCCTCTATGGATTGTCTGGTGCTGGTACTGATCTTCACCAACTCATCAAGCGTTGCACTCACTGCGCGGTTGGAAGTCTCCATACCCTCGGTGCTTTCTTTTAAGATTATAATACTATCCGAAGCCTTATCCACCGCATAGCCCATCTCATTCATCTGCTCCGCCACCGACTGTGTCTCGTTAGCCTGGCTTGTAGCGCCGTTGGCGATTTCCTCTACCGCAATATTGATGTTGGAGATAGAATCATTGATAGTAGCGAAATTCGTCTTGATACTATCCGAAAATTCCGTCAGAGTATCTGTGGAAACATTCAGATTGTCTACTATATCAATAAATTTCTTCATGAGAGAGTCGATAGACCTTGCAATATTACCTACCTCGTCTCCTCTTGCGGTCATCTTCTCACTGACTGCAAAGTTCAGTTTTCCGTCTGCCACCTCGTTCAGATTGGCAACGGACTCCTTGATGTTCTTTACGATACCCCGTACCACAAATTGTGCTAAAACCAGGAATACAGCTGCAATTACTATCATAAATACAATAGTTGTTGTCAACCGCTGTGAATAGATGGCAAGCGTATCTGTAACCGAAATACCTGTAAAGAGAATCACTTCATTACCGGCTCCGTAATCTTTCATCAAAGTATATACACCGTAATAAGGTTCCCCTTCAACCGATACATTTTCAGAAAAATAATAACCGGATGCCTTAATCTGCTGATACAGTGTATCTGCCATCTCGGTTCCCAAAATGCGTTTGCCGTCCGAACCGAAAATAGTCGTCGCCCTTCTGGCTTTTCCATAGAAGATTGTAACGTCTACTCCTGATTTCTCTTTAACTCTGTCAATCAATGAAGTATCCTCTGTCAAGTTAAGAGAACCTCTGTACAGCTCATCCTCTGTCAGATGGAACGGTTCTGTACTGATGAGATCCAGCATTTGTTCAACATCATAATTGGCAGTTGACAAATGGTCCTCACGCAGACGATCCGCCATCAGTGTGCCGACCTCTCTGATCGACAGAACCGAAAACAACACAAGCAGTACAATCGGCAGTAAAACACACGCCAGAATTTTTATTGTCAGATTCAGCTTGATATTTTTCATATCTTAAATTCCCCCTGTTTTATAATTATTTACACATTCTGACCCCTACTTTTTATAATTATATATTACACATTCCAACAACATATAGCAAACTTTTTTTGTAAAACTTGTGTGAAAATTTATTAGCGGACAAATTGTATTCTATGACAAAATATGCTATATTGGTACTGATTATATGGAAGCAATTTACTGTTACAAAATAAATAGAATTCGGAGGAATACTTATGGCAACGGAACCATTGACACTCACTACCGATCTCCAGCCGGAGATTACCGTCAAAAACAGGGCAAAAGAAAACTATGCGGATGCATTGGCTAAAACGAAGGCGGCCTTGTATGAAAAAATGCACAATATGGTTGATTACTACTGTGAACAGATCAGTTTACTTGAGCGTTCCTCTCTGCAGACAGACTCCCAGAATATGGAGCCACTCGCTTTCTGGAGTGAACTGATGCGCTACACATCCATACAGTTTGAGGAAAAACAGGCCCTATTCCAGAAATTCCACGGTGTTCAGGATTTCGACTGTTACTGTGTACTCCTCAACTATGATAATATGCAGCTTCCCTGGCCGGACGGTTATAAAGACCCCGCCGAACGCATTAACGGTCTTGCACCTATGGGACTCAATAACAACTATTTCTTCTATGCAGAAGGCGATATCCTGTATCGTCTGGATTTCGGCACTTGCTCTCACAAGGAATTGCGTATCGAGAACGGAGCTGCTTATAATAAGAAACTGGAACCGATAGCCAAGACCAATCTGGAGATTGGCAAGTATGTACCCGGTGTCTCCTACCTGAGAGCATCCTTTGAAAAGCTGATTAAAGCGAAACACGGGGACGGTCCCGTGGATACGCTTTCCGTGATGGAAATCCTCGACAGTTTTGCAACCCTGATGCGTTCCAGGGCGGGGCTTAAGGACTACAGTTTACAAATTCTGCCGACGGTAGATGAAACCACTTCCAACTTTCCGCAGCAATTCGGAATATTCAAGAATAATGAGATGATTAATCTTGAGGCCTTCTTCGATGACCTATTATTTTAAAATAAGTTGACCCGTTTACGAAAAGAGGGAGACTGCACAGTCTCCCTCTTTTATCTCTTCTCTCAATTATTATCATCTGTCAAACTGTACCGCACAATCCTTTAAGCGGGTGATGACATCAATCTGCTGCGGACATGCCCGCTCACACTGGCCGCACGCGATACAGTCGCTTGCCTTTCCTGTGCTCTTCACCAACTCAGAATACTGCCTGCTGCCTTCTTCCAACTGTCCCCACACAAGCTGCTGATTCCTTGCCGCAAAAATCTCAGGTATGGAAATCTTCTGAGGGCATCCTGCCATACAATAGTGGCAAGCCGTACAGGGAATGGAATTGATGCCGTTCATAATCTCCTGCGCTTTGCGAATGGCTGTCTGCTCCTCCGTATTCAGCGGCTTGAAATCTTTCATATAAGACAGATTGTCCTGCATCTGCTCTAAGTTGGACATTCCGGAAAGCACTGTAATAATGCCGTTCAGGGATGCCGCATAGCGAATCGCCCATGATGCGTAAGATGCATCCGGCGATACTTCTTTAAATATTTCACCCACTTTAGACGGCGGGTTGGCAAGGGCTCCTCCCTTAACAGGTTCCATGACAACGATAGATTTGCCGTGCTTTCTCGCCACTTCGTAGTTTCCCCGCGCCGTGACATCAGGATTTTCCCAATCGGCATAATTGAGCTGTAACTGCACAAATTCCGCGTCCGGATGAGCCGTCAATATCTCATCCAGAATATCCGGTGTGGCGTGGAATGAAAATCCCCAATGCTTAATCAGCCCTTTGGCCTTTTGTTCCTTTACAAAATCCCAAATATGATACTTATCGTATGTTTTATAATTCCCCGCCTGCAGAGCGTGTAATAGGTAATAGTCAAAATATCCCGCTCCTGTACGCTCCAAACTCGTGTAAAATTGCTGTTTTGCACTCTTCTCATCATGGGCATTCATCCACGCACACAGTTTGGTAGCAAGCGTATAGCTTTCACGTGGATAACGGTCTACAAGCGCCGCCTTTGCCGCACGCTCGGAATCACCGCCATCGTAGACATAGGCCGTATCAAAGTAGGTGAGTCCTGCATCCATGAACATATCTACCATCTTCTTGGTCTGCTCAATATCGATTTTGCCGCCCCGTTTAGGCAGGCGCATCAGCCCGAATCCAAGTTTCGGCGTGTTTTCCCCAAAATATCTCTCCATATGCATCATACCTCCTGCGGGTTATTATAATATATCACAGCAAATTAAACTACTTTTTTCACCCAATCCGCAACCGTACTCTCGGACTCGGAAGCATCCGCACCATGAATTGCAAGACCACTTCCGAAAGTTGCACCTTTACAAATCTTCTTCAAATCTTTCTCACAGCTTCCTAACCCGGTGCCCTCATGGGTCATAACAGCCATCACCCTTTTGCCGGAGAAGTTAAGTTTCTCAAGCTGCGTAAAAATAGCCATCGGGAAAGTTCCCCACCAACAGGGCCCACAGACAAACACGTTATCGTATTCATCAATGCTGTCCAAATATTTCTTTAATTCCGGTCTCGCCTGCTCATGCAATTCTTTCTTAGCTTCCTCAATACAGGTGTAGTAATCGGCTGCATAGGGTTTTACCGTATCTACTTCAAACAAGTCCCCACCGACTTCTTTGTGAATAAACTCGGCAACAATTTCCGTATTGCCTTTTGCAATACTTATGATGCTCCCATTCACATAATTTTCACCTTTACGTGAGTAATAAATAATCAAATTCTTCGCCATATTAATCTCTCCTTATACTTTTATATAAAAAAATGATGCCCTAGGATTCCTGTTCTTCCCGCATTTTTCTTGCAGCCTCCTCTCTCTGTCTGCACAACTCATCCCAATGCGGTACTTTCTCAAGCATGGTACTGAAAGCCTTCATCGCATCGGGAATGTCTATTTTCTGTGGGCAGGTCCGCGCACATCTGCCGCAGCCGATACACGCAGCCGGTCTGCTGTGTTCCTCTAAGCTGTCAATAGTCATCCCCACATTCATGCTGGGAGAAAACCGCATCTCGTTATATAGTGAAAGCAGCTTAGGAATATCCAACTTCTGCGGACAGTCGCCGCAGCAGTACCGACAAGCCGTGCACGGAACGGAATCTTTCATACTTTCCGCAATTTCAAGCAAGATATCGGTTTCTACCTCTGTCAGCGGATTTGGTGTCTCAAAGGTATGTACATTGTCGACCATCTGCTCCATGTTTGACATTCCGCTCAAGATCATTTTTACATTGGGCAAACCCTGCAGAAAACGGAATGCCCACGACGCGGCGGAAGCCTCCGGGCGAAATTCCTTAAGCTTTGCCACCGACGTTTCGTCCAATTCGGCGAGTCGTCCGCCTCTGACCGGTTCCATAACCCACACAGGGATACCTCGCTCGGTCAAAAGGTCATATTTGGCTTTGGCATCCTGCAGCGTCCAATCCAGATAGTTAATCTGAAGCTGACAGAATTCCATAACATCGCCGTATTTATCAAGAAACGTCACTAATGTATCTTGTAAACCGTGACTGGAAAATCCAAGATGTCTGATGCGTCCCCTCTTCCTCTGCTCAACAAAATAGTCCACAATCCCCCACTTCGGATCGGTGTAAGTCCCAAGGGAATTCTCGTAAACATTGTGCAGCAGATAGAAATCAAAATATTCCACATTGCATTTCCTAAGCTGTTCCTCAAAAGTTGTCGCCGGATCATAGCTTGCGGAAATCTGATGTCCGGGATATTTTGTGGCCAGATAATAGCTGTCGCGGGGCAGCTGCTTTAAGGCCTTGCCGATGATAATCTCTGACTTTGCATTATGATACGGATAGGCTGTATCGTAATAATTCACACCGTGATCCGCTGCATAACGCACCATCTTGCCGACAAGTTCTTCGTCTACCTCTCCGCTGCCGTCCGCAAGAAGCGGAAGGCGCATGGTGCCAAAACCCAACAGTGATAATTTTTTCCCTTTGAAATCGCTGTAAATCATATTTCTCTCCGTTCTGAAGTGTCATAACCTGCATCACAAAGCACTTTAAGTGCTTTGTCATAATTGTCGCTTTTAGTGAGTATATAATCTGTATTGTATGTAGATACTGCAAATATTCCAATCTCGTTTTCCGCTAACAGCGTTGATATTTCCGAAAGTATTCCAATCAGCGAAAAATCCAGTGTGCCCTGAATCCGAAAAGCTTTCCACCCATCGTCACGCTCTGTCACGTTGCCCGGCGCATCCTCTGTAATACAAACCAAGGAGTTTTCTTCATCTGTCCGTCCGATAAAGTAATATTCACTCTCAAAATTGACTTGTGAGTAATCTTCTACTTTACATATAGAAAAGTCGTAGTCTATTTTCTCAACTCTCATAGGTGATTCTCCTCACGCCGCCTTTTAATATATCTTCGTAATCTCCTCAACGCCGTACAGCTTTTTAAAGTGCTGCAAATCCGCCTGATCTCTTATCAGCATCACTTCCTCAAATTTGCCGGAATGTATGTCCTGAAACCCTGCCACCTGCTCTCCGGTGCATATACTGCACCGGAGTACCGGTTTCTGCTGTTCCGGATCATATGCGACAGGCGATGTTTCCTTCACTCTTCCTGCTTTTCCTATTCCGAACATGACATGATTCTCCTTCACATATTATACGGCAATACAACACTACAAAAAAATAACAATCGTTATGCACTATGCAATGTTTGCAGATGCGCAAAACTCTTCTACTTCCCTTGCAACTTCAGCAAGACCCTCCTGCCAGAATGCTTTGCTCGTCACATCAATCCCCACCATTGCAGCGGCCTCCTCGACCGTGCAGCAGGGAGTCGCTTTAAGCATCGCTTCATACTTACTGACAAACGCTTCCCCTTCTTTCCGGAACAATGCGTAAAGTCCCAGCGCAAACAAGTTTCCAAACGCATACGGGAAATTGTAAAAGCTTAGATTCTCACGGTAATAGTGTGACTTGTTCACCCACATATAAGGGTGCAGCGTGCGCTCGTCCAGACCATCCCCATAAGCTTCCCTCTGTGCATCCAACATCATCTGTTTTAAATCGTCCGCTACCAGAAATTTACCTTGGCACTGCTCAAAAACTGCGGTCTCAAATAGATAGCGTGAGTAGATATCAACAATAATCTGTGTGTATTCGCAAAGATCGTGTTCCAACAGACCTAAGCGTTCTTCACCGGAGGCTTCTGCCATCACCGCCTGCCCCAAGTGTACCTCATTGAAGGTGGAAGCCGTCTCTGCAACCGGCATCGTATATCCTTGATTCAAAATACGCCCATTCTCTTTCTGTCTGTTGTGGAACGCATGGCCAAGTTCATGTGCAAGCGTCCGTATGGAGTTAAACGTACCATCATAATTTGTGAGTATCCGGCTCTGTTTGAACTGGGATATTCCTGCGCAGAATGCGCCGCCCACTTTTCCTTTCCTCGGATAAAAATCTATCCACTCATTATCAAAAGCATCTCGCATCAAATCTGACATGTCCGGAGAGAATTTCTCAAATACTTCAAGCAGATAATCCCTCGCTTCCTCAAGCGTATAGTTCTTGTCTACTTTGCCAATCGGCGCAAACAGATCGTACCACGGCAATCCGTTCACATGTCCCAGCAGTTCACCTTTTTTGCGCATATATTTACGAAAAACGGGGAGAGACTCGCGGATTGCCTCCATCAGTGCATCCAGCGTCTCCCTTTTCATCCGTGACTGCTCTAACGTCATCGCAATCGGAGATTCATATCCGCGCTTATGACTAAGCATCGTCACCTGATTCTTGATATTATTGATTGAAAAGGCAATCGGGTCCTTAATCTTCTCATATGCTGCCAGCTCCGCCTCATATGCCGCCTTGCGCACCGCAGCATCCGGACTGTAGGCTAAGTTACGGATTTGCGAAAGGGTCACTTTATCCCCATCGTAATCCACCTCCACAGTCGAGGTCAAATATGCCTGCAGACGACTCCATGACGAACCAGCAGTCAGGTTCATGGCTGCAATCATCTCCTCAACCTCGTTCGAAAGCAGATGCGCTTCGTTCTTCTGAATCTCTTTCAGGTAAAAACTATACTCGCGCACCAGAGCGCTCTCCTCGCCCAGTGCATCCACATCAGGTATCTTAGCAAGCAGCTTATCAAGCGCCGTATCAAAGGGTGTTACGTCTGCAATGATTTTCATGATGCGATTTAACTGCGCCACGATATCTCCGTTCTCGCTCTCTACAGACTGGCGCATGCTTAAATAAAACCCCGCCTTGTCGAGGGGCAGCTCAATCTCCTCTCTCAGTGTGAGCCCTCTCTCGGCAATCTCCTTCCAGCTCAGTTTGTCCGCCGTTTTCACAAAGGCTTCCAGCTCTTTGATTTTTGTCTCTGCACGGGCGATATCCGCCTCGTACGCCGGATCATCCAGCCCTGTGTAAAATTCCTTCAAAGACCATTCTGTGTTCATATTTTTCGTTTTCCTTTCCTTAAATTAAAAATACTAAAACGCATAAAATCTGTCTTTTCTATAGACTAATTCGCTGCTCACCAATATAATAATAGATAAAAAAGGTAAGCAGAGAATAGTTCTTTTGAACTGATTCTTCTATATAGAGAGTAAAATGTCAAGCAAAAAAGGTACTTACGAGAACAAAAAAAACAAGAAAAGAGCTTATCTCAATGACTTTCAGAAAGATGAGACCGGGGCTTATATCTACCGCGGAATCGTATATGACTATGCGGGCTCCGAACAAGGCCTGCGTTCCCTGAAGGTTCGTCTATGCATATTCGGTATCCTGACGCTTGCTGCACTGCTCTTGTCCGGTCTCATCCGGGTTCCCGGTATGGACCACAGTGTTTATGTTCTGCTCCCATATGCCGCTGCACTCTGCGGCAGCGTCAGCGTATGCTGGGCAGTGGGATGTCTATGTATCAGTGGTATCTCCATAAGGGCATACCTCTTTCAGGAAAGTATCGAAAAGCTGCCTACGCGCTGCATATTTACTGCATGCTGCAGTGTCGGTGCTCTTTTAGGCGAACTGGCATATATCCTCATAACCGGCATAGAAATCCGCAACAGCGGCTGCATCCCTTTTCTTATACTGCAGAGCATTTCAATCACATCTACGCTTCTGCTGCGCTCCCGTATTATGCGGACAAGGTGGCATCAAAGCAACGAAACTGCCGCAAAATCAAACACCCCTTCGGAATAAATCATTTTGCGCCAGTTTCTATGTCCATGCTAACAGCATAAGCCACACCGCTGCACCCAACCCTGCAATAAAAGCGAGTGCAATGAGAAGCGCCGCTTTCAGTGCACCCAGCACATACATCCGACGCTCCTGCGGCGTGAATTCACTTTCTTTCTCCCAAGACCGTTCTATGACATTCTGCTCCCCAGATTCCCGCTGCGAAGAAGCACTGCCCCGCTCGGCGAAAGATTTCCTGTCCCGAATTCTGGGTACGATGAATCTGGGTCTTTCAATACCGCTCATATCGGCGATGATCCGTCCGTCATCATCGCCCCATTCTTTGTGTGATGCCATCACTTGTCATACAGGTGGCAGACTACGAAGTGACCCGGCTCCACCTCACGTTGTACCGGCGCTTCCTCCTTACACCGCTGCATACAGTTCGCACAGCGTGTGTGGAATTTACAGCCTGACGGCGGATTTGCGGGAGACGGAATCGTGCCTTCGAGCACGATCCGATTCATCTTCGCCTTCGGATCCGGTACCGGAATGGCAGAAAACAATGCCTTGGTGTACGGATGAAGCGGATTCTTGAAGATATCAGCCGTTTCACCGTATTCTACCAGATTGCCCAGATACATGACGCCTACCGTGTCGGAGATATGCTCCACCACGGACAGGTCATGCGAGATAAACAGGTAAGTCAGATTATGCTGCTCCTGTAATTTCTTTAACAAGTTAATAATCTGCGCCTGAATGGATACATCCAGCGCGGATACCGGTTCATCGCAGACCACAAACTCCGGATTTAACGCCAGTGCACGGGCAATACAGATACGCTGACGCTGACCGCCGGAAAACTCATGCGGATAGCGGTCCCTATGGAAGGGCTGCAGACCGCACTCATCCATCACTTTATCAATATAGTCATTAAACTCTGCTTTTGACACCAGACCATGCTCCCGCACTGCCTCACCGATAATCTCCCCTACCGGCAGACGAGGGGATAAGCTGGAAAAGGGATCCTGAAAGATAATCTGCATCTTCGTGCGCAGACTTCTCATGTCGCTCTTAGAGAGGTCATAGACTTCCTGCCCATTGAACAGCACCTGACCGCCGCTCTTCTCTCCTGACAGACGTAAGATAGTACGACCCGTTGTCGTCTTACCACAGCCGGACTCTCCCACAAGTCCCATGGTCGTGCCGCGCTTTAAGTTGAAAGTTACTCCGTCAACCGCTTTCACCCAGCCGACCGTCTTGGACACCATGCCGCCCTTAATCGGGAAATATTTTTTCAGTTCATTGACCATCAAGATATACTGCGGGTCATAGGTTACAGGGGTGTAATCATTCTCTATATCGAGAGAAGCCGTTGGCTTTTTAGCCTCGAAATTCGACTCCTTCTGCATGCGCTCCTCACGATTCTCCATCTCCACATTAATCTGTTCCGGGGATTTATTCAGTGAGCCGGGATGTGTCCTGCCGACTCCTTGTCCCAATGCGTTTCTAAGAGACATTATATTGTACCCCCTTCCTGTGCATTTTCTTTATAATAGCGATAGCAGCTTACTTTATGTGTCGCAGACAAACTGATTTCTTCCGGGTAAGCGCCGTCGCACTGTCCGACACACATCTCACAGCGATCCTTGAAATAGCAGTAATCCGGCATATTAATCGGATTCGGCACTTTGCCGGGAATAGAGTACAGCTCCTCCACCTGCTTACCCACAACGGGTTTCGATGCCATCAGACCGATGGTGTAGGGGTGCGCAGGATTCTCGAAAATCTCCTCCGTCGTACCTTTCTCGACAACCCGTCCCGCATACATGACCACCACATAGTCCGCCATCTCGGCAATGACTCCGAGGTCATGGGTGATGAACATAATGGATGAGTTGATCTTCGATTTCAAATCGCGGAGCAGATCAAGTACCTGTGCCTGAATCGTCACATCAAGCGCCGTGGTCGGCTCGTCCGCAATGATTACTTTAGGATTGCATGCCAATGCCATGGCAATGACAACACGCTGACGCATACCGCCTGAAAGCTCATGGGGATACATCTTATAGACGCCTTCGCTGTTGGCGATGCCTACCATCTCCAAAAGTTCGATGGTACGCGCCTTCATACGCTCCTTATCCATTTCTTTATGATGGAGCTGTAACACCTCCTCAAGCTGGTCCCCGATGCGGAAGACCGGATTCAGTGCAGTCATCGGCTCCTGGAAGATCATGGAGACAAAATTGCCTCTCAAATCCTGTAACTTCTCGTAGGGCATCTTCGCCACATCGTAGGCTTTTCCGCCTATGTTCAGACGAATCTCTCCCTCTACTACCTGTCCCTGCGGTCTCTGCAAAAGCTGCATCAGTGAAAGGCTTGTCACGGATTTGCCACAGCCCGATTCACCCACGACACCCACGGTCTTGCCGATCGGGACCTCGAAGCTTACTCCGTCCACACTCTTGACCGTACCGGCATCGGTGAAAAAATAGGTGTGAAGATTGTCAAACTCTACCGCATTGTTCTCATCATGCATTTTGGTCAGATATTCGCTCTCAGGCACCTTCTTGCGCTTGCGCTTCTTTTCCAACTCACTCGTAATCTTACGGTTTTTCTTGGAAATCTGTCTTGATTCTTTCGCGGAGAGGTAGCCCTCCTGTTTCTTTTTAGCCATTTAGCACTCCTCCTTACCGCTTCATCTTCGGGTCAAACGCGTCGCGCAGACCATCGCCCACAAAGTTAAAGCCCAGCACTGTAATCAACAGGCAGATACCCGCAGGTATCCAAATAAACCAGTATGTCGTCATAACATACGAATTATTGACATCGGAGATGATATTTCCCCAGGAAGCAAACGGGAACTTTACACCAAGTCCCAGGAATGACAGTGTCGCTTCCATCAGAATCACACTGCCCAGTCCCATCGTACAGGAGACAATAAGCTGGGGCATAACATTCGGGATTAAATGGCGGAATATACGCCGTGATACCCGGATACCGCACGCTTCCGTCGCAGTCATAAATTCCTGCTCTCTTAAGGACAAAATCTGTCCTCTGACAAGACGGGCGACACCGGCCCATCCGAGGATTCCCAGAATCAGCATCAGATAAAGCATACGCGTCTGCGGGTCCACATTCATGTTATCCATCGCCGCACCTAATATGATAATAATCGGCAATGACGGGATACAATAGAAAATATCTACAAGACGCATGATCAGGTTGTCAACCCAGCCTCCGAAATAGCCTGAGATACCGCCCATGACTACGCCGAGTACAGTCTCAATGATGATAACGATAAATCCGATAATCAATGATACACGTCCGCCGTACATCAGACGGGTAAGCATATCCATACCGTTGTTGTCTGTGCCGAGCGGATGCTCCTTGGAGGGCTGTGCGTAAGTGCTGTAAACATAGGTCTCCGTCTCCTGCATAACCGACCATACCATCGCGGACGCATCATAGGAAAGCGAGTAGGTATGCTCCACCCCATCTTCCCCAATATATACGAACTCATCGGTATCGGTCTCAAGCGCCTCCTCAAGACGCTCTTTAAAATCGCGCGTGATAACAACACCATTCTCTCTCGCCGCCACCACGAAACGACTGATATATCCTACCTCTGTGCCGTCTTGCAGGATATTGTTGTCCTCATCAAGCGTATAGTCTGTTCCGTCTGCCGTAAAGCTGCTCTCGCCGTTGGTATACGCTTTCAACGCCTCATACTTCACATTGAAGGACGGCTCTGCACCGTTATCCGGCGCATTCACAATATCCTTGTAGGCAATCGCCAATAAGGTGCCGTCCGCCAGACTGATGGAGTAGAAATCAGGACCTTCCTCTGCATATGTGTAGGCTACATCCTTGTATTCATAATCATTCTGCCCTTTGCCCATAGCCAGAAGGAACTGTGCCTGTAAGATCGTGCTGAATTCCTGTCCGTCCGCCACCGCATAGCGCAGATCATTGTTGCGGGTAACACCCACATACTCTTTTTCCATATAGGTATATGTATAAAACTGCTCGTCCTGTCCGTATGGTATCACAATCCCCCCTATAAACGAGAAGATAAACATCACGATCAACATAATCAGACCTAATACCGCCAGCCTGTTACGGAAAAACCGCTTCACTACCAGCGCACCGGGAGAAAGAACCTTGACACGGCGGTCGTCGTTTAATGAATACTGTTCTTCGCCGTCAGACTGTACGTTTTTCATATCTTCAGCCATTGTGCTTCCTCCTCTCTTAAGATGCAATGCGGACACGCGGGTCCACAACAGCGTACAGAATATCGGAAATCAGATTTCCGAGCAGTGTCAATATCGCAATAAAAGTCAGATAAAACATAGAAAAGGGAATATCTCCCGCCGTCATCGCCGTGTAGGATGCCCACCCGATGCCGGGTATGGAGAACAGCGTCTCTGTAATCAACGCTCCTGAAAACAGTCCCGGAAGTGATCCGCCGACAATCGTTACAAGCGGAATCAGCGTATTGCGGAACGCATGATGATAGATGACTTTACTCTCGCTGACACCTTTCGCACGCGCTGTCCGAATATAGTCAGCATTCAATACTTCAAGCATATTGGTACGTGTATAACGCATCAGGGAACCGACAGAGACAATTGTCAGTGTAGCAATCGGCAGCACCAAATGCTTGGATTTATCCATGAGTTGTCCCATCGCATCCAACTGTGCGTAAGTACGCCCCACCAAGCCGTGTGTGTCAAACCAGCCCAGTTTCACCGCGAAGATCAGTTTTAATATTGTCGCAAAAAAGAAGGTAGGAAGGCTGATTCCCACCAGCGCGCCGGCAGAAATAGCATAGTCCGACTTGGAATACTGCTTTGTTGCTGCCACAACGCCAAGCGGAATCGCAATAATAAGCTGCAGCACCAACGAAATTGCTCCCATGACAAAGGATACGCCGATCACGCTTTTGAATTCCTCCACGACAGGTACCGTGAACTTCCAGCTGTCACCGAAATCTCCCCTGAAGAAATCCCCCAGCCAGTGTACATATCCCACCAGAATCGGCTGATCCAGACCATAAGACGCATTCAGCTGCGCTATCCACTCTTCATACGGCTTAGAACCCGGTGCAGTCGCAAGCTGCATCGCCATCGTCTCCACGTAGCTGGCCGGCAGACAGCGGATCAATGTATAAATAATCAGCGATACAAAAAACATGATGCCGACCGAAATCAAAAGGCGCTTGATAATAAATTTACGCAAAAGAAACCCTCCTCTTATGGGCGACGGATAATCGCCGCACTCTTTACTGCATAGCAGATGGGCATAGTCCCCGCCTCTAGGAAGGAAGCGGGGACACCCAAAAATAATATAATTCTAATTACTTCATCTCCAGAAGCTCATACTCTAAAGTATAGTTATAGTAAGGCGTCATATCCTTCGTAACCGAGTCTACGTTTACACGCTCGCTGGAGAACAGATAACACTCACTTCTCTGGTAAACCGGAATCTCAACCGCCCAGTCCATGATAATCTCCATCGCCGCCTGATAAATTGACTTACGGTAAGTCTGATCTGCGGACTGACGTCCTGCCTCAATCAACTCATCCAAATCATCATCCGCGATCCGATAGTAGTTCGTGGTTCCATTGGAGTGGTAAAGCTGATACATATCCGGGTCACTGCTTGCCTGCCATGCAGCACACCACATCTCAGCCACACCGTTCTGATAGCTTGCATACAGGTCACTGGAGTTTGCATAATCCATGATGGTCAATTCCATGCCGATAGATGCCATTGCATCACTTGCGTTCTTCAGAAGCAGGAAGCTGGGGTGGTCACCCTGACCGCCGCCGCCGATCACGCACTCATAACTCATCTTAGCACCTTCGGGCGCTGCCGTTACCTTGCCGTCTTCAACCGTAAATCCTGCTGCCTCAAGGTAACCAAGAGCAGCTTCCAGTGCAGCTGCATATTTCGCATCTCCGCTCATACCTGCGGTATAAATCGGATTGCCGTCCACATCTACCGAATATGCAACCTGGTAGCCGTCATCAGTTGTCTGAGGAGCAGCCCATGATGTATTGGAAATCGGATAGTTGATAACGGATGCGGTCACACCGTAGTAGGAGTCAATTGCCTCGTCACGGTATGCTGCGATTACGGTAGCATAAGCCTTACGCAGATACTTCGACTCGTCGGAAGCCGGGTCGTTACCGACCTTCATATTATTCGGATTAACACCGATATAACCGTATCCACGATAATCAATCAACTCAGTGGTTAAAACAGGACCTTCAAAATTCTCCCACTGATCCTCAGAGAAACCGTTCTCGGAAGCAATCTGCTTTGCAACGTCCGTAGAGTAGGACGGATCTGCAATATCCAGTGTACCGGCAACAATACCGTTTACCTTATCCGCCTCAGAGGACTCAAGGAAATTCAGATGTGCAATCTTCGGCTCTCCCTTATAATAAGTCGGGTTTGCATCCATGTACACAACGCCGTCCGAGTACTTATTAAATACGTACGGTCCGGCACCGAGAGGCTGTGTCGTCTTAGCTTTAACGATGGACAGATCACCCTTCTCGAAACCGAATTGATTATTATCATAGTTATACAGGCTCTCATCACCATAGTAGTGCATCGGTGCAATCGGTGTCTGCATCTGATAAACCGCAGTTGCATCCAGTGTAGATGTGGTTACACGCACGGTATAGTCATCGATTCTTTCAATACCGGAAATATTCGGAGCGGAATCACCGGTCTCGATACCCGCCACATAAGCAGGATCCAAATAGCTCCACAGAGCGCCGCTTGCCGCTTCCGTATCGGAGAGTGTCGCATAATCGCCGCCGTAAGCCTCTACCATCACATCAAAGAAATCTGCAACCGTTGCACCTGCAGGTGTCTCAAATCCCCAGTTCGGCGTGATCGCCTCTACCGGATCGGTCTCAGCGCTGTAGCCGTTAGAGATGCAGTAATCCAAAATAGACTGTGCAAACTGTTCACCTGCTGCCGGAAGTCCTTCGGACCAGAATGCGGTCTGTGTCGCCTCATCCCAGTAAGTAAAGTCCGTGTTGTCCTCGCCTGCTGCTACAAGCAGTTCATACAGAGGAGACATACCGGAACGGTACTCGTCTAATCCAACGATCGGTACGGAGAAGAACGTATTGTTGCCGTCATAGGTAGGGTCCAGAACCACATACATACTGAAAATGACATCATCAATCGTAGCCGGTACACCGTCGGTAAATACGATGTCATCGCGGATCTTGATATCGTAAGAAACCGTGCCGTCCGCGTTCTCTGTGACAATCAAATCACCCGCTGTGGTGTATGTGTAATCCGTGCCGTTGTAAGAACGGGTTTCGCCATCAATTCCATAGTTGATTGGGTTACCTACACGATCCACCTGCATTGTATAGATTGTAAATGATTCCACAACGGAACCATCGTTTGCAGACAGATAGAAGAACGGGGAGAATTTACCTTCCAGTCCCTTCTCCACAGATATGACAAGTGTGTCATTTGCGGGCGCTGCTGCCGGCTCACTATTGCCCGCGTCAGCGTTACCCCCCCCCACATCTGCGGTGGTTTCAACGCTTGAATCATCTGTGGTATTTGTACCGGCATCGCCGCCCTTAGAACCGCAGGCCGCCAGACCAAACACCATAGAAAAAGCGAGCAGTAAGCTCAAAACCTTTTTCTTTTTCATAACTTATCCTCCTTTTTGTTTCTGTATATAGACACCTCCGGGCTATCCGGCAATGCTTATACCATATCGATAAATACCGAAGCATAAATCAAATCACGCATCACAACATAAAACTACACATATTCGATAAAAAAAGTGCACACAGACCCCATTGTCTGCCGCACCCTATGAAAGACAGTTGTGAGCTGTTTGTATATCGGTATATCACGTTAATATTATACATACAATCAACGGTTTGTCAAGTTCCTTTAAACATTTACCGACACTTTCCTATTTTTCCTATATTTCCTATTCTTTATATAGACATTCTGCGCATATCTTTAAACAAAATTAACCGAAACTTAAGAATCCCTGCAACTTTATATTAAGGAATAACGTCTAATATAAGAACAAACAAGTTCGTATTATTTTAGCGGGTGGGGAGAAAAGTGCAAGAGAATACACAAAAGAAACCGGATTCGGAATTACAATTATGGGCAGTTACTGCGCCTAAAAAGCAAACTTATAAATCAAACAGACAACATCCGAACGCACGGCTGTCTCATCAAAGAACGGCGGGGCGTCCTGTTGAATCTATCAGGAGGCGGCGGGCAAAACGGCGTCGTGTCCTAATTTACCGCTGCATTGCGCTGGCGATATTTGCTCTGTTTCTTGTCGGCATATTTAAGCTGACAGGCGTAATCTACAGGGGCGTCCACGCTTGGATTCAAACCGGCGAAATACCGGCATCGAACCAAAATACAGAACAGGATGCACCGATAGACAATTCTATCGCGCGGCCGGATATCACCGTCAACCTCTTGGAGGAGAACCCCTATTCCAGACCGGGGACAAAATTGAAGAAGGTTAAGAATATTTTTGTACATTACACGGCTAATAAGGGAACTTCTGCCGCGCAGAACAGAAGTTATTTCGCCAATCTGGCCGAGACGGGCGAGCGCTCTGCAAGCGCACATTTCATTATCGGGTACGAAGGAGAAATCATCCAGTGTATTCCGCTGGAAGAACAGGCATATGCGGTGAAGAAAAGAAATGATGATTCCGTCTCTATTGAATGCTGTTACTTATCCGAGGACGGCTCTTTCTCCACATCCACTTACAACTCGTTGGTGGAACTTCTGTCATGGCTATGCGGAGAATACGGACTATCCGAGGAAGATATCCTGCGCCATTATGACGAGGGCGGCAAGAAATGCCCTCTATACTATGTGGAACATGAGGATGAATGGGATTTGCTTTTGGACGATGTGGCTCAATTCATGAAAGAATCCGCTTCCAAGTAAGCGATAATGCCTTCTTTCAACCGAGCAAGGCCGTCTTCCAAGACTGCACGGGGACAAGCCACATTCATGCGCAGAAATTCCTCTCCGCCGCCTCCATACTGTACGCCATCGGAGAGATAAAGCCCGGTTTCTCTGCGTATAAACTCCGCCGCCTCCGACGCAGAGCCGACCTTCCCGTTATAGTGAAGCCACATAAGATAGGTTGCCTGTGACGATACAACCTGAAACTGCGGAATCTCCTTGTCAATATATTCTGCTGCCAGCTTTATATTATGAAATATATATTCTCTAAGCTCATCAAGCCACTCTTCACCCTTCGTAAATGCAGCAACCGCCGCATCCACGGCAAAGGCGTTAGGCTCCGCAATCTCATCCGTATTAAGCCCACGCCACACCTTATGCCGCAGCACCTCGTTCGGAACGACCACTGCCGCTGTCTGTAAGCCTGCCAGATTGAAGGCTTTCGTCGGCGCAATACAGGTGATACTGTTATCCCTGCAAACTTCCGAGACAGCGGCAAAAGGCGTATAATCGCAGCCGGGCTTCGTCAAATCACAGTGAATCTCATCCGAAAGTACCAATACATGATGCTTCGCGCATAATTCACCGATTCGCTCTAATATATCCTTTTTCCATATTTTTCCTACCGGATTATGGGGATTGCACAGAATCATCAAGCTGGTCTGCGGGTCGGCAAGCTTTGTCTCCAGATCTTCAAAATCAATGCTGTAATCTTCTCCGTCGTAAACCAAGCGACTCTCTAAAACCTGCCGCCCATTGTTTAGAATAGAATTGTAGAAAATATTGTAGACCGGCGACTGGATGAGCACCTTTTCCGCCGGTGTCGTAAGCTTGCGCACGATGCTGGATATGGCGGGCACAACTCCGGTACAGAAAATGAGCCATTCTTTTTCCATGGCAAAATGATGCCGTCTGTCCCACCATCCCATGTATGCCTTATACCAAGAATCAGGGATGACACAGTAGCCGAATACGCCGTGGGATGCTCTTGATTCTATCGCTTCACGCACCGAGGGCGCGGTCGTAAAATCCATATCAGCCACCCACATGGGAAGCTCATGCTCTGCCACATCCCACTTTAATGAATTGGTATTTCTTCTGTCTGTGCCCGCATCAAAATCATATTTCATAACATACCGCCCTATGTTTCCATTATTTACAGATAATCTTCGTCTTATCAGGGTCCACCTTATCCGGCTCGATAATCAACTCGTCAATATGCTCCGCCCGAATTACACCGCCCGACGGATTCATCACGCTGTCAATCTTCGTTGTAATCTCGGCATCAACCGTAGAATACTCAAATGCCAGCGTCGTGTTAATCAGTTTGCAATTTTTCATTACCAGGTTGTCGATATAACACATTCCCTGCAAACTCTCGATGGTACAGTTGATAAGCGTCAGATTCTTGGCGTTCCACCCGAGGTATTCACCGGAAATAAAAGAATCGTATACCGTCACATTATCCCCGTTCCAGAAAGCATCCTTAGAGAGCAGATGAGAATTGTGAACCTCCACATTTTCTGCTCCGTCAAAAGAATAATTTCCGTACAGAGTTAAATCGCGAACGACCATATTGCGGCTGTTCATGGCAAAATAATCACCTGTAGCCGTCACACGCTCCAGCACAACATCGTCACAATGCCACAGCGTTTCCGCCGCATTGGGAAAAGATACATTCTTAAGCGTCAAGTCGTGACAGCGGCGGAAATTCTTAGGCGCCTCGATGGCACAGTCCTCCACCGTTATATGGTCCGTATACCACACGCCGGCCCGCGCCATCTCGAACCATGTACAGTTTTTTGCCATAATATTGCGGGAATACCAGAGGGGATATTTCCATTTGAACATACTGCCGATGAGTTCAATATCATGGCATTCTTTTAAGGGCGACTCGCCGTCTGTAAAAATAGTGTCGATAATTCTCAAATGGTCTCTGTGAAAAAGCGGACGTTCTCCGACGTAATATCCCTGCCTGATTTCCTCGAGAGCGCTTCCGTCTTCTTGTATACTGTTGTTTGTTGATTCTTCACCGGAATTCATTGCTATTACCTTCCCATATATTAAAATATTTCATACATGGTACATTATATAAGATAAGATTTTGATATGCAACTATGTTATACTGATTGTAAAGCAGACAACATAGAGGGCATGGATTATCAGATTCTGATTGAGGCTGATTATATTGTAAATGCCGATGAAAACAGCTACTCAGCGGAAAATCTGTCAAATTTTGAAAAGAATTACTTTAAAACGCAGACCGGTCATACATTGCTGCACTCGATATTTAGGTTCTGATGCTCAACCTATTTTCCCAATACAGATGCCCGCATAAGGGCAACTCGCCTTAAACGGGCATCCGTATCATTCTGTTAGTCCAATACCTGTTCATACTATGCTATACATGAATATCTTCTATCCACTGACAATTCTATAATAAGTCCTCGCCGTCAGGCTGTAAACTATCACGTACATTCCTGCAAACACAAGGAAGCAGACCACGGTGCAGATTAGGTACAGATTCACATTGGTCATGTTGAGCAGCGCCAGAATCAGGGAAATCATCGGAAAAGCCACCGCCACATGGATTCCCGCTGCAATCAGGGGCAGGAAAAATACCGTCAAGACCTGTGAGCGAATCGTGCTCTTAATCTCCGGCTGTGTCATACCGACCTTCCGCATAATGATAAACCGCTCTCTGTCGTCATAGCCCTCGGAAATCTGCTTGTAATAGATAATCAGTACTGCCGCCATGATAAACAGGACGCCCAGAAAAATACCAAGGAAGAAAAGTCCGCCGTATACGCCGATGGAAGTATTCCACTCCGCCTGTCTGGACTCCGCATAGCCGTTAAATCCGTAAGCATAAAGTTCGCCTCGAATACGATCGTAGAGTTCCTGCTCTGTCGCTCTATCCACCTTCATGTCAAGCCCGTAATATACGAATGGATGGCAATATACGCCGAGTTCCCGCGTCGCCGTCTCCGTCAACGCATCGTAATCCTCGTCCCGCACGATGCAATAGTAACTGGACGCTATATTCGATTCCGCAACACCGTTTGTGGCGTACTCCTCCAATCGCTCTGCAATGTGCCACTCCTCGTCGAATAAATGCATAACGGGCTCCGTATATTTCTCCCGCGAAGAATATATCAGCATATCATGTTCGCCCAGTTCATAATCCTCTCCCGCGAATGTATTGTAATCGGAAAGCGGAACGAAGATTAATACGCGGATTGCACTCATCGCCGCAAAAGTATCTATATTGGAATCATCCGTCTCAAAGGTATCCCCGAACTGAACTACCGAAAAGTCCATATAGGAATACCGAGTCTTATACGACACCGGCACTTCCATTTCGTAACATATGTTATCTACTATTTTAACAATTTCTTCGTTGCGCTCATCGTCCGTCTCTCTGGAATAGATACAGATATTGTTGGGATAACGGGTGTGCTGGATATCATCAAGCCCGACCATCATGGATGTGGTGGACGACACCGTAACCAAAACCATGGTTGAGAGAATACAGATATTGGCGAGCCCCACAGCATTCTGCTTCATACGGTAAATCATTCCGGATACGCTGATAAAATGCTTTGCCTTATAGTAAAATCTTTTATTCTTGCGCATCAGCTTGAGGACAGCGATACTGCCCGCCGTAAACAACAGATAAGTCGCTATAATCACAAGAAGCACCGCGATAAAAAAAGCGTTTATGGACGCCACCGGATTCTTGATGGTCAGGGCAAGATAGTAGGCAACTCCCAGCATAATCGCACCAAGCAGTGCAAGCACCCACTTCGCTTTCGGCTCCCGCTCTCCCACGCTGCCGCCACGAATCAGTTCAATTGGCTTGGAGAGCCCGATCGTCAGTACGGACTTCATATATATTATTAAGAAGATAACGCAGAAATGAGCAACTGTCGTCCGGATTGCCTCCGCGGAGATAAAGAATCCCAGCGTTACACCTCCGCCGATAACCTTCGTCAACACCAGAAACATGAGTTTATCCAGCGCCATGCCGAATACAAACCCCATACACAGGCTTATCATCACAATAACCAGTGATTCCAGAAATAACACTATTGCCAGATGTTTTTTCTCCATGCCCAGAATATTGAACAGTCCGAATTCCTTCTTTCTGCGCTTCATCAGGAAACTGTTCGTATAAAACAGAAAGATTAGGGCGAACAGTCCGATAATTCTCGCTCCCAAATCCATCGTATAGGCGATGGTGTGCGCTCCGGTCAGTTGGGAAATTCCCGGATTTAAAGACAGGGATTTCACCATATAATACATCATAACCGTCATCATACAGGTCAGAATATAGGGAAGGTAAGTTCCGCTGTTTTTGCGGATATTGTTGAGTGCAAGGCGTATATAGAATCCCGTCCTCATTCTTATCCCTCCTTCTTCTCAGGCTGCGTGACCTGCATGGTCAACAGCGTCAAAGTGTCTGATATCTTCTGATACAACTGCTCATTGGTATTGTCACCGCGATAGATCTGATGGAACACTTCGCCGTCCTTGATAAAAAGCACGCGTCCCGCATGGCTCGCTGCTTTGACCGAATGAGTCACCATAACAATCGTCTGACCGTCCTGATTAATTTCACGAAATGCCTTAAGAAGAGAGTCTGTCGCCTTGGAATCCAATGCACCCGTGGGCTCATCCGCCAGAATCAGCTTCGGCTCGGTAATTAAAGCTCTCGCCACCGCCGCGCGCTGTTTCTCTCCGCCGGACACCTCGTAAGGGTACTTTTCCAAAAGTGCCGTAATCCCCAATTTTGCTGCAATCGGCTTCAGGCGCTCGTACATCTCTTTGACATTTTTGCCGCTGAGCACAAGCGGCAGGAAAATATTATCCTTCAGGCTGAATGTGTCGAGCAGATTAAAATCCTGAAATACAAACCCCAGATTATCGCGTCTGAAGGCTGCAATTTCGTGTTCTTTAATAGTATTTAGATTCTTGCCGTCCAATATTACCTGTCCGCCGGTAGGTTTGTCCAGGGCTGCCAGAATATTAAGAAGCGTGGTCTTTCCGGAACCGGATTCCCCCATAATCGCCACATACTCTCCCTGCTCCACCGAGAACGAGACATTTGACAGTGCCTGTACTTGATTTCCACCGAAACGTGTTGTATAAGTCTTTTTCAGGCACGAAACTTCCAATATAGCCATATGAATGACCTCCTTGTACAGTGCTCCGGGACTTATAAATTGCATAAATTGACCCGGGCATTTTCTTAACACTCACAAGAATAGCAAAACGACCGAGTCCACTCCATCGAATCACGTGACATTTCGGCCGTTTGATGTGACATTTTTGTAAGGTTTTCATCCGCCTTAAGCGCGCTCCTTATGTAAATTCAGGAAGAAAGAGGTACCTTTGCCTACTTCCGAATGAACCTTAATATCGATACCCAGCTTGTCGGCGGTCTGTTTGCACAGATATAGTCCCAAGCCTGTTGCCTTTTTATCCTCCCTGCCGTGATAGCCCGTAAAGCCCTTGTCAAAGATACGTGGAAGGTCCTCAGACGCAATGCCTATTCCGGTGTCTGCCACGGATAAAATCTCATCCGAGGATACGGCAATGGTGACCTTTCCTTCTCTCGTGTATTTTACCGCGTTGGACAAAAGCTGCTCTAAGAGAAACAGAAGCCACTTTTCATCCGTAAGCACTTTGATTTCCGTCGGCTCATAAACAAGACCTATTCTGCTTCTGACAAACAGAGGAGCGTACTTGTGAATAGCCTGCCTAATAATATTGTCCAGATTGCACTCCTCAAACACGAAATCTGTCTGGCTGCTGCCCAAGCGAATATAGGAAAGCACCATCTCCACATACTGCTCGATGCGAAACAACTGTGCCAAAAGTTCTCTGTGCTCCTCGGTGTCCTCACCCTGCAGCGTCATCCGCATGACAGCAATGGGTGTTTTGATTTGATGTATCCACGTAGTGTAATAATCTATACTCTCCTGACTCGCCTTCTGCCAATCCGTCAGATGAGCGGCATTGATTTGTCCGAGAGCGCGAAGCAGCTCCTGATAGTCCTGCTCCACAAGGTTTCCCGCTTCGGGAAGCTTATCGAACTCCAGCTCTATATTCCGAGAAAGCCACAATCGGCTGCGACGCTGTCTGCAATATTGGACAAAACCTACAGTCAGCATTACTGCCGCTGCCAAAACACACAGCCCCGTTGCATAGAGAACAGCTTCCACCTCCAAGTCATACAGGGAAAACACAGCGGCATAAATCACAACAAAAAGGATAAAGGCTGCCGCTATCCTTCTGTACTGATACACATATTTCCCGATCAGCCGATACCATCTGAACTCTTCCATCTGTCTTCCTCACTTCTGCGCAATGGTACTCGTGCACACTTTCCAACTCTGTCACACTTCTATATATTTTGCTACTCAATGATATAACCGCTTCCAACTTTAGTGGCGATAAATCCCTCAAGTCCAATATTGTCGAGTTTCTTACGGAGACGGGTAATATTCACGGTCAACGTATTTTCCTCTACATAGGAATCTGTCTGCCACAGCTTGGTCATCAGCGTATCTCTGCTGACAATCTTACCCTTATTCTCCATCAGCGTCTGTAAAATGCGGAACTCATTCTTCGTCAATTCCACACGCATTTCCGCATAACTCAAGGAAGCATCATCAGGATTCAACACCGCACCCCGGTGCTCCAACAAGGAAGGTTTACCCCCTCCCATGTCATATGCCCTGCGAAGAACTGCCTGTATCTTAGCCATCATAACGCCTAAATCCACGGGCTTCGGGATAAAATCGTCCCCGCCCATATTCATCGCCATGACGATGTTCATGTTGTCCGATGCCGAGGAAATGAAAACGACCGGAATGTTAGAAATCCTACGAATCTCACTGCACCAATGATATCCGTTGTAGAAAGGCAGCATGATGTCCACCAGAACCATATGTGGGTCATAAGCCGTAAATGTAGAAATCACATCCCGGAAGTCCTCCACCAGCTTCACCTCGTTGCCCCACGACTCTATTTGCTTCTTCATGGCCTCCGCCATGGAAAAATCATCCTCTATAATCAATATTCGGTACACCTATTTCACTCCTTGTCTGATGTGAATCTTCAACTTTACAACCCTGTTCTGATAATTTCTCTCCACTTCTTGGAGAATATATAATAACCAATCATCATAATCGCACCGAAACAAAAGCTGATCGGGAAACACAGCATAACATAAGTTCCGTCAAAAAAACGGGTAATCAAATAGCCGCTCGGGATACGCACTGCCCAGAGCATCAGGAGATTTACAATCGTCGTGTAACGAATCAGTCCCACACCGTTGACAATGCAGATAATGCCGTTAAAGATTGCGTAGATCCACTGTGACAAAAGCATCACTACAACATATCTGGAGGCGTACAGAAGTACAGCTTCATCTTTATTAAAAATCCGCAATATGGGCATGCGAAAAGATATGACGCAAAGTCCGGCCGCCAAGGTAACAAGCCCGGAAACCACCGGTATCTTAATATATCCCTGTCTGAGTCTGTCAAAATCCCCAGCCCCGTAATTTTGCCCCGAAAAAGTTGTTGCTGCGGAAGACAATGCGGTAATTGCTATATTGGCCAGCCCCGTTACCCTGCCCGCGACCGAAGTGCCCGCCATAAAGGTGGAACCTTGTGCATTTACCAGAGTCTGTATTGCCATATGTCCGAAAGAGTATAGTGAATTATTAAGTCCGATAGGGAGACCAATCGCGATAATCTGCTTTAACTGATTGAAATCTGCTCTCCTCGGGAAATAAGGTAATTCCAATTCTTGGAATTTTCGTCTGATATATACAATACTGATAATCCACGATAAATACATTGCAATTGTGGTGGAAAGCGCTGCGCCTCCCACATCCATTCCGAGTCCTGCCACAAACAAAAGGTCCAGCACAATATTGGCAACACAGGACACTACCAAAAACCACAGGGATGCTTTACTGTCTCCCATCCCCCGCAGGATTCCGGCATTCATGTTGTACCCGATATTGCCGAGAGCGCCAAAGAATACAATTCTCGTATAGGACACCGCAGCACTCCAGGTATCCTCAGGAACACCCATCCATCTTAGAATCGGCGGCGTCACAAAATATCCAATCACACACAGAGGGATACCGCATGCATATACAAAGAAAGTGGCTGTATCTACTATTCGCCGCATTCTTTCCATGTCCTTAGCCCCCACATATTGAGAGACCAATATGGATACTCCCGTGCCGATTCCAAGGAAAATACACAAAAGCACTTCCACCGGCTGGGCACTGGTTCCCACTGCCGCAAGCGAGGTCTTACCGCAGTAATTTCCGATCACCAACGTATCTACCGTTGTATATAGATACTGCAATATATTTCCCAGCACAATCGGAATGGCAAAGAGAAATACATTCTTCATGATCGGACCTGTTGTCATATCTATTTTCTTTTGTTCCATTGGTTATCAGCTCCTGAAAATCTATTGATTATTGTATTCTCTTTTCGGAAAAACCGCAATATATATTGAATTATCAAAAAGGTGTAAAGCCTTAATAATTCAATAAGACCTTACACCTCGTTTATATGTGTCCGTTTAGATGTATATTATTCTTCCTGACTGCTGGAAGTCATACCTTTGTCAATTCGCTTTATGCCGTTTTTGATAACTTCTTTTGCCTTTTCGGTGTTATTAGTTTCAAGTAGTGCCAGAATGCTATCAAGCAAAATACATAATTCCTGATTATTCATATCGCCTTTACTCACTTTCTCTTCACCGCCTTTTCGTATAGTAATTACATTATATAGAAAAGGGCTAAAGGTGTAAAGTCTGATTCAATTATCAATGTGTTTTATATTTAGTTACTTTTCGTTGGGACACTTGCTTGAAATTCTTAGAATTAAGCCAGATTCCTGTTACGAATAGATAGACGTTCGATAGACGAGATTTGCTATCGATATAGATACTATAACAGATGTATATATAGGTGTAAAGCCTTAATAATTTAAGGAGATGCGATACGCTTGACTGTACCATTTCTGACCTACTTGAGTACAAGCCATATTAAAAAGACAATGCCCTATACAGAGCACTGTCTCTTTCTGTTCAAATACTGATTTTAATCACCCCATACTGTCCGTATTCACTTCACCTCAATATAATGCTCGACATTAAGTTTGGACAATAAGACAATCGTCTCCACCCCGCTCGTCCATGGGAACATATCCACTGCCACGGCACGCTCCACCTCATATCCACGTTCAAGGAACACTTCCAAATCTCTCACAAGGCTGGTCGGCTTACAGGAGATATAGAGAATATGCTCCACGCCGTATCGGATAATCTTATCGAGCGCCTTAGGGTGAATTCCGTCTCGGGGCGGGTCTAAGATAATAACATCGGGTTTCTCCTCTATCCCGTCCAACACTTTCAGCACATCTCCGGCTATAAACTCACAGTTATGTAAACCGTTCAATTCTGCGTTATTTCGCGCCGCCTCTACCGCTTCCTCTACGATTTCCACACCGATTACTTTCTTAGCCACAGGGGCCATCAGCTGGGCAATCGTGCCTGTGCCGCTGTACAGGTCATAGACCACTTGCCCCTTTTTTCCAATATAACCACCGATATACTCCCTTGCCGTCTCGTACAGCACTTCCGCCCCCAGCGAATTGGTCTGGAAAAAGGAGAACTGCGATATCTTAAACTTCAGCCCCAACAATTCCTCATAAAAGTAATCTCTGCCGTAGAGCACTCGTGTTTCATCACTTTGTACCACATCTGCCACCGCATCGTTTCGCGTGTGCAGAAAGCCCACGATTTCTCCGTCCAAGGACAAGGCGCACAGCTCATCCTGTAATCCTGACAATACCTCGTCCTCCGAATCCCGGCTAAACGGTATCTGCGTGGTAGTCACAAGTGCCACCAGAATTTCTCCCGTTTTCGCCGCCTTGCGCACTAACAGATGGCGCAGATAGCCCACGTGACGGAGTCTGTGATAGAACGAAATGTCCACACCTTGTTTCTGCAGTCTGTCAAAATAGCTCAATACACAGCTCAGAATCTTGCGATAGTCTTCATCCACGATTCGGCAGTCGGTCACGGACACGATATCGTAGAAACTCCCCCTCTTGTGCATTCCCAGCGCAAGAGGACCGTCCTTTATTTCGTCTCCGAAGGAAAACTCCATCTTATTGCGGTAGCCGTAACAAACCGGGCTGGGCTTAATCCCCTCGAAACGATAACCACCGGTACCTGAGACATTTTCGTCTTGTTTCTTTTCTTCCGCATTAACTGGTTTACATAAAACAGAGTTCAGCAATTTTTTCACTTGGGCTTCTTTCATTTTAAGCTGTTCTTCATAGGGCAGGGTCAGATATGTACAACTTCCGCATATACCGAAATGCGGGCAAGGACTTGCCCCTTCAATCGGTGAGGGTGCTACTACATGAAGCAGCCGTCCCTCCGCCTTTCCGTGCCGTACCTTATTGACGGCACACTGCACCCGCTGCCCGGGCAGCGCATTCTTAACAACGCACACCCCTTCTTCGGTCTCTACGATTCCTTTATTGGGAAAGTCCACTCGTTTTACAGTTCCTTCAATGATTTGACCCTTCTTCATAGTCTCCTCCGTTCTCTCACCGTATAAGCAGACCCGGGATATTTCATATCCCGGGTTCGCGCAAAATGCGGGATGCTTCACACACCCCGCACAAGTTTACATAACTCAAAATATACAACGCTATACTACCACAACAATTATTTCTTTTTCTCCAACGTATCGTCTTCTTCCTCATCCTCAAAGAAATCGTCGTCAAAGTCATCGTCGAAATCGTCCTCGAAATCTTCCAGATAATCCGGTGTCAGATAGCGGTAAACCACGTATGCGATAGCTGCAACGGCTGCGATTGCACCGATAATGGCAAATACCCACAGAAGCTTGTTGCTCTTCTTCTCTTCTTCTTTCTTCCTGCCTAAAATTTCATTGACACCTGCATTCTCAAGTATATCATCCAATTTATTCACAATCTCTCTCTTAGTCATGTCGTAACCCTCTCTTTCTTCTGCTTTCAACCCAGTATATAGCAATTAATACCTATAATATACCACTTCTTTGTCCTTTTTACTATATGCTTTTTTGAAAAACGTAAAATATTTTTTCAAATACAATATTTTAATATAATTATCAGACTTTAGTAAGCTTGGCAAAACCGGCATACATAATCTTCTGTCCCGCCTCGTCAAAAACCACTGTCACCTGTGCATCCCGTGGACCATCCTCAATCTTAAGCACCGTTCCCTCGCCGTAACGCATATGCCGAACTCTGTCACCTACACCGTACGCTAAGGTCTTGCTGCCTACAGGCTCGATAGATACCGCTCCGACACCGGATGTCGCCCTCGTGATATAAGGCTGATTCTCCACAGCGGTGCGCTTAGGTCTGACGACAGCCTTCGGTTTCGGCTGAGCAGTGGGCTTTACGCCGATTGTCGACTTCGACTGTGTAGTCGAAACCGCGCCCCCGTATGATTGCGGCTTATCAAACACCGTATCGGGTATGCGGCGGTACGATGTTTCCTCCACATCAGACCGATTCTGCCCGGAGCGTCCGCCGGAAATCTCTCCGTCATCATATCCCGCACTGAAGGGTTTCGTCCGAAAGAAGCTCCGCTCCCTCGAATCTTCATCATATTCCTGATAGTCCCTACGCCTCTGCTCAGGCGGTTTATCGTCCATCAACATGGGCGGTATTTCCCTGATAAAACGACTGACAGGATTGTACTGAGTCTCACCACGTATCATGCGCTGTCTGGCATAGGTGAGTGTCAGATCGTCCTTCGCCCGCGTGATGCCCACATAGGCAAGCCGCCTCTCCTCCTCTATCTCCATCGGGTCATCGGACATAATCGTCATGTAGCTTGGGAAAATTCCGTCCTCCAAACCCGCCAGATATACATGGGGAAATTCCAGTCCTTTGGCAGAGTGCAGTGTCATGAGGAGTACTCTGTTGTCCGTCTCCCCTACTCTGTCAATGTCGGCGACAAGAGCCACTTCCTCTAAGAATTCACTGAGGGTCGGCTCGTCGTGACTTTCCTCATAAGCCACCACCTTACTGATTAATTCGTCGATATTCTCAATACGGTCTGCCGCGTCCTCTTCGTTCGATTCTTCCAATTCTTTCACATATCCTGTGGTCTCCAGAATATCTTTCACCAGCTCCGACAGACTGAAGAACTCCTGTTTGCTGCGCAATGTCTGTATCAGAGTGACAAAAGGCTTGAGCTTGGAGGCACTTCGTCCAATCGTCATAATCTGCTCGGCTTCCCTAAGTGCATCATAGAAGCTGATCTGTCTTTCGTCCGCGTACTCCTGCACACGCACGATCGTGGTCATGCCGATGCCGCGTTTGGGAACATTGATGATTCTCTTGACCGCCACATCGTCCTGTCCGTTGTCGATAGTCTTAAGATACGCCAGAATATCTTTGATTTCCCGTCTGGCATAGAAGTTCGTACCTCCGATTACATCGTAGGGCACGCCCTCCATAATAAATCGTTCCTCCAACAGACGGGCTTGGGCGTTGGTACGATACAAAACAGCGCACTCACCATACTGCGCCTCCCCTCTGCGGGTCTTGCGCGCCACATCGGAGGCTATGTATTCCGCTTCCTCGTAGGCAGTGTCGAACTGTCTTAGATGAATACGGCTCCCCTCTTTCTTATCAGTCCACAGCGCCTTGTCCTTACGTCCTCTGTTATTCTTGATGACCGCGTTGGCGGCATCCAGGACGATCTGGGTGGAACGGTAGTTCTGTTCCAGCTTGATAACGCAGGCTTCCGGATAGACTTTTTCAAAGTCAAGTATATTGCGAATATTGGCACCGCGGAACTTATAGATAGACTGATCGTCGTCGCCTACCACGCACAGGTTCCGGTATCTGTCCGCCAGAAGCCTGATCAGCTCAAACTGCGCCGTGTTCGTATCCTGATACTCATCCACCATGATATAGCGAAACCGCTCCTGATAATTAGCCAATACCTGAGCATCCGCCTTAAAAAGTTCCACGGTCTTCATAATAAGATCGTCGAAATCCAGGGCATTATTTTTATGCAGAACAGCCTGATACTCTTTGTATGCTTTGGCAATTTTACTACCATTGTAGTCAAATCCATTCTGCATCTCATACTGCACGGGATCGATCAACTCGTCTTTTGCCGAGGAAATGGCACTCAAAATCGTCCGCTCCTTCAACATCTTGGTATCAATCTGCAGCTTTTTGCAGACTTCCTTCATAATGCCTTTCTGATCGTCCGTGTCATAGATTGTGAAATGATTGTCATATCCGATTCTATCAATGTAGCGGCGCAAGATTCTGACGCAGGTAGAATGAAATGTGGATACCCAGATTTGTTCCGAGCCAAATCCCACAATCTTATCCACACGCTCCCGCATCTCTCCCGCCGCCTTATTGGTAAAGGTGATGGCCAGAATCTGATAAGGGTTGACCCCCTCTTGATCAATTAAATAGGCGACTCTGTGGGTAAGCACTCTGGTCTTACCCGATCCCGCGCCCGCAAGAATAAGAACAGGTCCCTGAGTCTGCATGACCGCCTGTTTCTGTTTATCGTTTAAAGTGTCGTATATGCTCATGTGTCACTCCGCATTTTAGAGTAACTGTTTACCACAGTTGCCGCAGAATTTGGAACCGGTAGTCGGTGTGCCGCAATCCGGGCAGAACTTCGGCCCTGCGCCGCCCTGCTGTGCACCCTGTGCCGGCATTCCCTGCTGAGTCTGCGCGCCGCCCAGATTCATCTGATTTACCATCTGCTGTCCGAGCGCCATACCCATCTGCAGTCCGACCATATCCGCCGCCATACCGCTGCCGCCGTTACCGCCTTTAGACATACCGTCCGCTGCCGCCACCCGGGTGTATTTATCCACGTCACCCACCATGGACTGTGCCGCAGCCTTCTCCTGCATCTTCTTAATCTCTTCCGGATAGGAAAAGCTCTCAATCGTAAAGTCGGAAATGCCGATGCCCAGCTTACGCATATCCATATCCAGTTCCGTCTCAATACCTTTGGCTATGCTTCTGGCATCTGCCTGCAGGTTGAACATATCCCTGCCTTCTTTGCTGATCCAGCTCATCAATAACTGGTCAAGACTTGCGACAATTCGCTCCTTGACATCCTCTACGGTGTAAGTCTGCCTGATTCCCGCCAGCTTTTCTATCACCACATTGTGCTCCACGATACGACAGTTAAAAGTACCAAAAGCACGAATCGGCATTCCTCCGGGCAATCCCGGTGCCTGAAGGTTGATGGCGTTCTTCGTTCCCCACTTCACCAAAAGTTCCTTTGTATTGATAAACAAAACTTCCGCCCGAAGGGGTGTGCTGAATCCAAACTTAAAACTTTTTAAAGTAGTCAGGAAAGGGATGATCTGAGACTCGATATCGTAGTCTCCGTCATCCTCGAAGATTCCCTCCACTCTGCCGTTATACAGAAAAATCGCATCCTGTCCCGGACGGATAATCAGTCTGGAACCTTTCTTGATCTCCTGATTCTGAAATTTATAGAACAACACGCCCGCGCCGTTCTCATTCCACTCTACTAAGTTAGAAAACTGATTCTTTAAAAATCCCATTGTATTCCTCCATAAGTGACATATGACCCGTCAAAAAATTACATTCCCATCTCGGCCTTCAATGCTGCCAGTTCATCGTCCACATCGGATCCCGTATCTGCAGTGTCGTATTTGCTTGTCAAATCGTCAATATCCTTACCGGAAGCAGATTTGTTCAGTTCACCGATAGCATCTGCCTCGTCCAGCATCTTGTTGACCTTATCTTCCATTCTGTCAAAAGCTGCCGCATTGTTGCCCGCACTTTCAAGTCCTGCTCCCATCTCATTGATTTTCCTCTGAGTTTCGGCAACTTTGACTTTCGCTTTGAGCATATCTCTCTTGCTCTTCATCTCAGAGATATCGTTCTCCAATTTATCGTGCATCTGACGCATCTTCTCCGCATTCGCCTGTGCCAGTTCACAATCTTTTGCAAGTACTTCACGCTTTTTCGTCAGCTCACTTTTCTTGGTGAGAAACTGCCGGGCATCGTTATCATTACCTGCCGCTACCGCTTTCTTGGCATACTCGCTCATCTTGGCAATCTCTTCATCGCACTCGTTAAGCTTTCTATTGGCAGTTTTCTCTTCCGCCATAATAGATGCTGTCTCCGCTTTTACCTTGGCAAAATCGGATTCCAAATTTCTTAGGTACTGGTCAATCATCTTCTCCGGATCTTCCGCCTTGTCCAAAAGCGCGTTCACATTTGCTGTCATAATGTCCTTAAATCTGGTCATGATTCCCATATTCATATCCTCCATCGTAAAATCTTGCAAAACTATGTGTTTATTATATCATAGTCCTTAACCCTTCCACAAGATTTTTTGCCCTTGCGGCTTTTATATTTTTATACTTTTCTTTTTGAATAATTGCTGTTATACTAGTATCGTACTTACGCGGATATAGTTCATCGGTAGAATGCCAGCTTCCCAAGCTGGAGAGGCGGGTTCGATTCCCGTTATCCGCTCTTTTCTTAAGTCAACTCTTTATGTGTCACGATTTGTAAAGTTCCCGCATAGCCTATAATAAATGCTTTCATAGGATTTGTGGAGAATTATGAAAAAAATATTGTGTCTGTTTCTTACGATGATTATTGTTGTGGGCTGTCTTGGCGGCTGCGCTAACTCCAAAAGCGCAAGCGGCAGCACTTCCGGAAACACGCCGGTGGTGTTAAATGAGGTGGCTCATTCTATTTTTTATGCACCCATGTACGTAGCGATAGAAGAGGGATACTTTGCCGAGGAGGGCATTGATCTTACTCTTGTTACCGGATTCGGTGCCGATAAGACCATGACGGCTCTTCTGACCGGCGAAGCGGATATCGGCTTTATGGGCAGCGAAAGCACGATATATACTTACAAGGAGGGAGCCTCCGATTACGCAGTCAACTTTGCGCAGTTGACACAGCGCGCCGGAAACTTTCTGGTTTCCAGAGAACCCATCGACGATTTTAACTGGCATATGCTTGAGGGAAAAGATGTTCTGGGCGGCAGAGCAGGCGGTATGCCCGAGATGGTTTTTGAATATATCCTGAAAAAGAACGGTATTGACCCGGCAGTCGACCTTACCATCGACCAGAGTATTGACTTCGGCTCCACAGCAGCGGCATTTTCAGGCGGGCAGGCGGAATTTACAGTAGTGTATGCTTTTTACTACTCTCTTATTAAAAGCCACTTCTTTCTGTAACCTCTCCGTTATCGTTCCGTGCCCAATATCGACTCTGTCTGCTGTCCACATGGACAAATCCATTATACTGAATTATGCCGTTGATATCAAGCGTCTGCGCATACTGCGCAACCTCTAAAGGCGTGTGCCCTTCCACCACGATATCGAAAGCTTGTCCTTTCATATGATAACTGGACTTGGCACCGCCGACCTTTGTATTATAACTTTCTGTCCGGTACCCGGAGTGAATCGTAACCGCCGCTCCGAAGTGATTGCGGATATCCTGCAGCTTGTCATTGACAAAATCAACATCAATCAGAATCTTATCTGAGCCATCCTTACAGCGAAACTCTTCAACTTTGAAATTCTCGCTGAGCTGCTTTTCTCCGTCTGCTTTCAGTGAAAACTCTTTAATACTGCTCGGTTTTGACAGATGCTCCGTGGAGCACCATCCCTCAAAATGTGCGAAACCGTCCCGAATCTCATCAACTGTAATAACGGAACCTTTTACCAAGTCTCCCAAATCGGCTGAATCTGCGCTGGGTTCAGCACGGATATTCAACACACTGGCCGTTACCGTTCTCTGCTCTGCCGTGACTGTCTTCTGCTCTATGCTGCCGGTATCCTGCTCTTCCTCTTTAGATTCCTGATTTGTTTCTCCTGTTGTCTGGTTCGCTACAGGCCGCCGAGAAAGGTCAACGTTGACCGTGATTCCCGGAACGCTGCCGCTCGACGTGTACTGCCACAGCACATAGTCACCTGTATATGTCAGCTTATCGCCCCACTGTGCCACCCAGATAGAGAAGTGAAGCTGTGATAAGTCTAACTGATACGTGAACCAACTTTTGGATGCGTAGATGCCGGCGGGGATTCCTGCTGCCTGTAATCTATCGCAAATTATCTTCAGGAAGCGTGTCCGGTCTGCTCTTGAGAGGTTGTCTGCCCGTCCGGAGCCGAACTTGGTCTCTGCCACCTCGCTGTCCAGAAATACGGGCAGGATAAAGTTCATTCCCGCGCACTCTCTAATAATGAAGTTAGCCTCTTCCATCGCTTCCTCATCCGTGATTGAACAGGGGAAGAAGTACAGTGAAAAAGGAATCCCCCACTGCTCACAAGCTGCTCTGTTCTCCTTGTACCGGGTGTCATATGCCAGAGTCCCCTTGCTGTAGCCGCGGTACCCGAGACGGATCACCGCGGCTTCAACGTTTCCCCGGACTTTCTGCCAGTCGATAACGCCATTATGTGCAGATACATCAATGATAGGTAGACTATTCATCGTTGTTTTCTCCTTTGCTTTCAATCTTGTTTTTCAGGACTGATATGTACTTGGCAAGCCATTCCGGCACCGGTGCACCCATGCGGCCGGCATTCTCGATTATGGATAACAGCTCATTGAGCAGGTACCAGACGGCTACCATCAATCCGAAAATTGCCTTGACATTAATCTGCCATCCCATTTCTGCTGCCGCCTGCAGGATGATATAATCTGCTACCATGGCAACCACTATTACACATAAATAGCCAACCTTCTTGATAATTCCCTTGGCACCTTTCGCCGAACTCCATCCGCATGTTGGGTCGTCCGGGTGGTCGAGAGCCTCCCGCTTACTGGCAAGCATCCCCGTCAGATAATCAAGGAACATCATTACGGCCAGTATCAAGATTACATACACTAAGATACCAATCCGATCAAAAAGCCATGCCACAACCAGAGATACCACTCCAACAATTCCTGCTGTTACTTTCTGTACTGTATTCATCTCTTTTACCTCCTTAATAATAAGAGCCGGAAAGATTTTCTCTCCGGCTCTTAGGCTCTATGTTTATTTATATAATATCTTACATCATGGTAGAGTTTGTACCATTTTCACTCACTGTATCATACTCTCTTCTTTGATTTGCTTCCACACAGGGTCCCGCGGCGGTCCTTCCGGCATAAACGTAAACACCAAAAATAACACTAAGAATAATAATATGTAAATAATACCGGCTGCTGCCATTAGCTTTTCCTTCATGTCTACATTGCAAGGGCCGCTGCACTTTCCGCATTAACCTTTGCCTCTCCCATTTTATTGTAATGCTTCAATCTTACTTTCCAGTTCTTCTATTTTACTTAACAGATAAGCTATGCTTGTACCGTTTCCGTCCGTTACATTACCTGAAAACACAGCGTTACCTTCCCAATCCAAAGTATGTATGTTTTTCCTGTCGCTGTCGGAAGTTCCACCGCCTACAATATGGGCATATAAACCATTTGGCTCATTATATTTGCCTTGCACGTGCTGATATTGTCCCGCCGCAGTCGTATAGTACCCCTCTGCGTGAGTATAAGGTGCACTTGCCGCCGCGTAATATCCTTCTGCGTGAGCGTACATTCCTGTTGTAGTGTAATACCCTTCCGCATGGGCGTTCATTCCTGCTGTAGTGTAATACCCTTCCGCATGGGCGTATATGCTCGCTGAGGTGTAATAACCCTCTGCATGGGAGTTAGGTGCAGTTGCTGAGGTGTGATATCCTTCAGCATGGGCATAATTCTGGGACGCAGTGGTTTCACCACCTTCTGCATGAGAATACTGACCACTCGCCTCTGTCGAATAGCCCTCTGCATGACTGTAGTCTGCACTTGCCGTTGTCCGATACCCTTCAGCATGAGAATAGGATGCTGTTGCTTTTGTCTCGCCGCCTTCCGCATGGGCTCCGTATATAGATGTCGATGACTCTATACCCGCCGTTGTCTGATAGCCTTCTGCATGGTTAGAAGGTGAATGTGCTTTGGTGCCATACCCCTCGGCGTGAGAATATTGCCCGTTAGCATATGTACTATAGCCCTCTGCATGAGACTGCGAACCAGTCGCCTTCGTAGTTTTCCCCTCGGCATGAGCTGCTAATCCGCTCGCCGTAGTTGTATCACCCTCCGCATGGGAACAACTATTACTTGCAGTTGTACTGAGACCTTCTGCATGAGACTGTGTCCCGCTCGCCGTGGTAGAACATCCCTCCGCATGAGAATAATATCCGGATGCAGTTGTAATAAGGCCTTCTGCGTGAGACTGTGATGCAGTGGCAGATGTCTGTGTACCCTCAGCTGTTGAATTATAGCCGACTACCGTTTCCGCTTTTCTGCCCAGATTAATTGCCGTATCGTCGTATAATTCCTTTAACGCCCGATTGTCTTTTGCTTCCTGAATGCCGGATTCAATATGTTTTAAATCTTCCGCTAAAACAGGGGTTGTCTTATCCGGTTTGTCTTTCCAGTCTTTAGCCGGTGTGTATGTATCTCGTGCCATGATTGCCTCCTAATTATAGTTTGGTAATTTGTATACTCGGTTTCCTTCTGATTCTAAAAAGTACGGATTGTCGAAATAAACACACGCAACGCATGCGCCCGACTCTTCATGCACAGACCCATAAATGAAAAATCCTTTATCTTTGTTGATGCTCGATTTGTAGTTACTCATATAAATGCCGATATCGCTTGTCCCACTACCAGCATATCTACGTTTAATTACTGTCATATATGGATATGTATAATCGTTGTATTTGGTATTGACATAGACATTGATGTTTTCTCCATCTTCGGATTTAACACTAACACAACCGTTTTGCAACGCATTTTTAATTGCATATTCGCCTGACTTGAATGATGCAATCCATGTATTGACATAGTTATCCCCTGCGATTGACACTATGGTTTCTTCATCATCGGAGTATATGACGTATGGACTCGTACGGCTATTAAAGAAGTTTGTCGAAACTGCTACCATAGTATTAGTGCTCTCATCCAATTTGTACAAGTATGTGTAGCTTGAATCTTTGGCATATATCGAATTGCCAGCACGCCATAACGTCATATAACCATAAGATAGATTGTCAATATTCACTTCGTCCATAATATTGCCGGACTCATCAACTGTAATCAGATTTTTCTGACCATTATAAAATTTATAATTTTTTCCTTTTCCACGTACATACTTAATGCGATTCCATTTTTCGTCCGAATTATATATAATGTCTCTTTTATCTTCGCTCAGTCGCAAGATAACATTTTCTGCATTGTAAATTTGGAACAACCGCGAGTTGTCTGTGTATGTACTGTAAATGGATACGAGATTATGTTGTTCGGAGTCTTTCTTCCATAGCTTTCCATCCATAGAATGGGCTTCTACCCAGTCATATTCTCGTAAAACATGTGCGTGCAGTGCCGAACCTATTGTCTCAAGATAACATGCTACCCATTTATCTTTGTTCATACTTGCCGTTGTTCCGCCAACGTTAGGAGTTTTGTATGAAAAAGGCATCACATCAACACATTTATGTTCGATATCATATATATATATTCCGGTGTTACCCCAATCTAGGAGACATTCATCAGGATATAATTTTTCCCATAACAACTGATTTCCTTTATACATCTTGTTATGAAAATTTCCTCGATAGAATATATCCTTATGGTCTTTTCCCTGATAATATAGCCTTGCACTCTGCGTTCCCATCTATTCCACCACTACTACACCTTGAATAAGATACACTACATTCGGGTCGGGATTCGCCGGCAAATCCCATACTGATTGATGGTCGTCACCACCACCCGGATTAAAACTCGCAAACATATCATCAATCGTGCTTTTGTCATAGTAATTCTGGTCTACATATTCCTTGGTTGTATCGCTTTTCTTGAGGATATCAATCTGCGTCTGCAGATCCGTAATAAACTCACTCTGATACTCTTCGCCGCCGGCACTGTACTTATCCCTTAACGCCTGAATACCCGACAGATTCCTCTGAAGCACGGGAAATTGCTTTTCTTCATAGATAATGTCGCCCGATGTGTTGTCTCCCGAATATGTTGCCTCGTAATCAACCATCATATAGGTGACAACGTTCAATCCACACTCAACGAAAGGAAGCCCGTTATTATCAGCCGTGTACGGATAATAAGAGAATCCCTGTACGCTGTTAAAGACATTCTCCGCAACCGTTTGTAATACGCCCTTAGACAGCCCATATGTGAACATATTGCCCTGTATGATGTAATTGTTCATGCCGCTGCCGTAAGTTGTTCCGACATCGTCCTCTGATTGGCGTATTGTGACTTTATCAACAGGCTTCACAACGAACTCTTCATACTGCACGGTCTTATAGAACGAAAAGGCAATTTCCTCAATATCATCATCATTTGCAATGGCGGCAGCGTTCGCGGAACCGGCACCGGGAAATGTGTCGGGTCCGGGGAATAAATCAATGCCGGGATACATACCATCATCGTATATATCACCCATGATGCGGTATTCGAACTTCCCTTCTCGGTTCATAATGCCATACGCACCGTTAATCTGGCAGATTGCCTTGATTACCGATAATGCCTGCAGCGTGTTCGGGTCGTATTGTCTGTCAATCACAATTTCATCGTTTGGCAGCTCTATCTCCACTTGCTCAATATCCAGAAATGCGAACAGGCTGTCCCGAAATTCCTTAATGCTTTCCGGGAATTTCTGCGACTTATACCACGCCGAAACCTCGGTATTGCCCTTGGTATACAGTTCATCATAAGCCACAATCTCCTTGACCTGCTTATTGCTGGTTTTCATGGCAGAATCAACGATGCCTTTAAACAATCTGACCGGCTCGTCGGCAGTATCATCCGTATAAATATCTACTATCAGCTCTTTGCCCTTGACATCTTCCTTAAGGCCATTGACCTTGATGCTGAATTTACTCGCTATGCAGCCGACAAATTCAATGCTGTCTTTGTTAAAAATCGCTTCTACCAGGTTCATTGACTCTGAGTGTATGTCCTGCGGTGCAATTTGCAGGTCAATCCCTGTAAATGACAGCGAAAGATATTTAGTTGCTCTGTCAGATTGGTATGCTGCTTGTACTTTTTCTGATACGTCCATGCCCGCTCCTATAACTCAATGAATAACCACTGCATTTCGCCGTATTTTACAACTTTTCCGCTTGAATCAACCTCTTTCCGGTTAAATTCAAGGCTCTGGTCGAGGTAAAAGTGTCCGGTCTTAAACTCCCCATACTCATCATCATAATATGTACAGTTGGCATCGCGCTTCTTGCTGTCAATATAGTTGTCAACAATTCCGCTCATAATCGCCCGCATCTCATCGCCACTCATAGAAAGAGTGGTTAATTTAATCTGCGTCTTTGTGTGCGGCACCGGAAACATATGCGTTTCGCCCAGCATATCCGTGTAAGAATCCAATGTCTGCCGTTGGTTCGGTGCGACGCTGATACCCTCGTATTTTATTAGCCTGTCGGGGAAGTCGAAACTTCCGAATCTAAACTGTGCCATATGTACCCCTATGAAAAAGCGTGTCTGCCGTTCTGCTTGTAGAACTGTCTGTCAAGTTTCTGCATGATGTTGAGAAGCTGATACCCCTCGCACTCTACCGTCAGATTGAGATTGATGTCGCCACCGCCGCCAAAACCGTTATTTCTGCTCATAACATTCTCCAAAGCCTGTTCTATCGTAGAGAGCGGAGATACAACCTCCGTCTCCTGCGTGTTATCACCGAGGATTGCAAGATGCTGCTTCATGGTACGCGGTATTACCTGTCCAGTAGCGTAGGCGGGGATCTCTACGTTGGAGAGGGCTGCGACTACGGGGGAGACAGGTATTTGTATTCCTGTGGAGCTTATGCTGAAATTCTTAAATGCACCGCTCACCTTATTTCCAAATGAACCAATACTGCTGGATATGCTGCTCGCTTTCTGTGAAATCCAGTCAAGCGCACTTTTCATAGTCGATTTCAAATTGTTGCATATCTTATTCCATGTCTCAGATAACCTATCCCCAAGCATGACAAAGGCATTGCGAATGTCGTTTCCCCAAAGGCTCAATGCTTCTTTCCAACTACCATCTTTGAAGGAAGCTATCATTTGCCCGATATAGGCATTATTCCAATCATCTTTAATAAACTCTCCAACCGATTTTATGCCCGCTTTTATATCTTCACCCCACAGGTTCAACGCTTCTTTCCAACTACCATCTTTGAAGGAAGCTATCATTTGCCCGATATAGGCATTATTCCAGTCTTCCTTTATGTATTCGCCAAAAGATTTTATTTTTTCCTTCATTCCTTCGATGGCTTCATCTTGTCTTTCTCCAAGAGTTACAAACGCATTGTAGATGTCGTCTCCCCACAGTTTCAAAGCATCTTTCCAGCTTCCATCAGTGAAGGAACTCTTAATCCCCTCCATCATCTCCATAAATGACGGAGTATCAACACCGAGTAGTTTCTCATTTATCCACTCGCCTATCTTCCATCCGACGACTGCAGCGGCTACAGCTGCCAATGCATAAACCAATCCGTGAAGGGCGGTCGCCAGCATACCAGCTCCTCCTGCAGCAGCGGTCGCGCCGCCGCCAACGCCAAAGAACGCCAAGAAACTTTTGATTGCAGTAAATATTCCGGCTATGCCCTTGATTGCGCTGAAACCCAACAACGCCAACTTAAGTGCGATCAGACCTTTGGCGATCATTTCTAAAGCATTTGCAACGTCTTCGGGGCTCACAGAATCCATCCAGTCTTCCACGGTTTTTAGGAAATCCTTAAATTCCTGACTGTTTAAGAAGTCAGCAAGTGCATCAGATACTCTCTGAATAAAAAGAATCAATCCCTCTCCCACCGTCTCTGCAAACGGCTCTAGATGTTCCCAAAATTCCGCAAGATTTGCGCGTAATGACTGCCAATCAACTTTATTGTTAAAATTAATGAATACTTGCAGTAGCTCCGGCAGACCTTTTTCAATCGTCCACTTGGAAAACGGTAAAAGCACTTTTGTATAGAAATCTTCCAGTACTCCCCATATCGCATCAACGACCGGCTTGATAGAGTCCAAAAATCGCTCAAATGCATCCAGAATAGGGTAGAAGTTTAGTTTGTCCGCCCATTCCACCGTAGCATCTGCCATGCTGCGGATATGCTGTACAATGATACCGATAATGTCACGTATGTTACGCAGTATATTAAGTCCAACTTCGTTCTCGTTCCACGCTTCTCTGAAGTTACGTGCCAAATTACCGACAACAAGCCCAACGTCTCCAATGATATGTAAGATATTAGCCAGAATCGCCACGGTTTCATCTTCATTCCATACCGTGAGGAAATCCCTGCCGATATCCTTAACCAGCTTCCAGACTTCTTCAAGAGCATATTTCCACGAGTCCATTACGAACTGGCCCTCACGGTCCCATGCTTCTTTCAAAGGCTCAAGCAGCTTTGACAGAATATCCTTTATCCTGTCTGCAACATTGAGAATATTATCTTCAATCGGCACTTCCTCAAACATTGTGCCGCCAGTTCCTGCGTCTGCGCTTGTGCTTTTCTGCGAAGTAAGATTATTCAGCATATCCAAAGGACTAAGCTGCTTATTCATTTCTTTTGTTTCTTCTTTTAGCGCATCGGTTGTCTGCTTGATTGCTCTGATATAGGTTTTTCTGCCGGTGATCGCGGCAAAAAACTGCCCTGCTATATTGACAAGCTGCACCATGTAATCAAGCAGCTTTTGCACATAAGGCAGCGCAACTTCCACAAACGGCGAAAATGCCGCTGCGAAAGCGTTTTTCAGCGTCAATGCGGTTGCTTTTATGCCATTAATGGAGTTTTCTAATGATTTGCTATAATCTAATAAGTTACCAAATCCCTCAGTAATGGCAGTGCGTAGCTTATTGATGAGCATATATAGACCGCTGATGCCAAAACCGTATTTCAATATGTTCTTGAGTGATAAACTTACTCCCGAAAGCCCTTTGCTTGCCGTGTTTGCGCTTTTTCCAATCTTAGAAAATACGGACTTAAAGCGTTTCGTAAAGCTATCCACAAACGAATTGAGTTTTTTCAACCAATTTCCTATGGAATTGAGTGCCTTTTTTGCCGTCTCCCCAAGTTTTTTATAACTTTCCGTCTGTGATCCTAATAATTTTTTATAATGCTCTCCGGCTGCTGCAATAGCATTTTCCTCGTATTGAATCTGCCGGGCATAATTGGCATATTCTGCTGTATCCTTTCCGAGTGTAAAATCCTTGCCCTCTTGCACTAGCTGACTTATCTGTGTTTTTAACTCGGCTACTTTTTGTACAGACTCTGCCTGTTTCTGTGCGATTTCACTATGTAAACTTTTTGTTTTCTCCAATTCTTGATTTACAGACTCATATTTGGATGCAAATTTTTGATATTCTGGAGAATCAGTATTAACATTAAAATCCTTTCCTGCTTCTGACAGTCTCCGCATTTCATCTTCCGCATTGGATATGCTACTTTTTAAATCTTTAATTTTATGCTCTATAGCATAGTAATACTGAATCTTTCCTAACGGTCTAGGCTCTTTCGCCATTAGTTCCTGTAAAACAGATTTTGCCCTATTCAGACTATCCTCAATCCCAAGATAAGCGCCTTTATCTCCTACTGATACTGCCTGTTGCAATTCATTTTTTAGCCTTTCAACCGCTTCTGCCGCTACCAGATATTGTTTATCAGCACCTTTTCCAATTCCTTCTCTTGCCAAGTCTTTTTGTGCTTTTATCAAACTTTCTAATTCGGTTTTGTTCCTATCTATCGCGGTTTCAAGAGTTTTGTATTCTTCAGTTGGAATCCTGACCTCTGCGCCTTTCATTTTTTCTGCAAGATCGGCGGCAGAACTAGAAAGTTTTTTTATCTTTGCATCAAGATTCGCAAATTTACTATCTTGTGCAAGCATCTTCTCCATTTCTTTTTCCGCTTTGGAGAGCTTATCTTGCAGGTCTTTAAATTCCTTTGTTGGAACTTTTTGGTCTTTTAAAGCATCCATTTTAGAGCGTAGAGAATTAATCTCTTTAGCAGACTTTTTGATCTGATATTCAAGACTGGAAAGAGATTCTTTTGCATCTTTTGTTGTGATGTCAGTAATAATACGAATTACTCCGTCATAATGCGCCATAAACTGCTCCAAATAAAAAGAGGTGCCGGCAAACACTTATAGCGTTCACTGGCACCTCTTAGCCGTCACTCATAACCTCTTATATGAGCCAATTTATTCTGTTACTGATATTGTAATATGACGCAAGAAAATATTTGTACCATTTTAAAACTATCATTTTAATTATATATGTAGTATAATTAAATACATAGTATGATTAGAAAACGAGGAGGAATATCGATGGCACTTATTAAATGTCCTGAATGTGGGAAAGAAATTTCGGATAAAGCAGACGCTTGTCCTTACTGCGGATGTCCGTCCATTGAAACAGTGGAGGCAGAAAAAATAAAGGATTCGACAAAATTAATCATTTCTGTGTTTTTGTGTGTATTAGGGTATATATTAGCATATTTTATTAACACCGGAATATTAGTGATAATTCCGCTTGTTTTATTTATTATCTCTGTTATTTTGGGAATAAAATGCAGCAAAAAACTCTCTATCATTGTCGTAATAATATCCGGACTAGGAGTTGCATCAATCATAGCTTATTTTTTCATGGACTTACTATTGTGGTAAATGCACCATGTAAACAATGATTGAAAATCAACAGATTATGCCTTGATGGTAAAAGGAGACCTTGTAACATTGTTTCTAAGGTCTCTTTTTAAGCCACGTTTTTTATATAAATTTCTTAATGTACTTTTCATAATTTATACGAATGTAATTTGCGTACTGTTCTGGATCAAAAGCATTGTCATATAAATCTAGTACAACATCCAACATATCATATTTCCTGAATAGGCAATATGGAAGTATTTCAGGAGTATATACCACATCTAACATCGGCTCTCTAAAATAAGGTTGGAGTTCGAGTATCCTGCCTATTATATGCGGATTAAATGTTTCTTCGGAATCTATCCTGCTTTTTGCTTTTTCAATTCCATCAAATCTTACATTGCCTATGCTAAATAAATGGTATTTTGATGCTAAGTTTGTAGAAAAATACAATGAATATAAAGCGTTTTGTAATGATAATTCGTATTTTTGATCATCATAAAGGCAATCACTCAAATCATGATAAATCATTTCTAGTTGTGAAATATAACCTTTTATTTGATAAGTATACGCCTTTTGGCTAAGCACATGGAAAATAGTGTCATAGAATTCTCTCTTTTTACCTTGTAATAAGCGGTGTGCACAAAATTCTTGGAATGTGACGCCATATTGTTTCCTATGGAACAATACATAATCTTGATTTTCAGATAAAAATGCTTCTCCCTTTTCCGACCTAAAATAACGATCACACTCATTTGACAGTTTTTCTTTCATTGCGCTATCAAGATTTTCTACTATCCTATCTATCAAATCTTGCTTATTTCCATTCTTTTTTAATCCCATGCTGTCTAATATTGCCTTCAGCTCTGGAACTTTGTATAAATTCAATGCCTCTTTCGGAGTTGCTTTTCTTAAATAGTCATGCTCATAAAGCCATATATGCAATTCCCGAATATTTACAACTCCATAAAGCCTCTCAAAATACGAATAATAGTCATTAGGCTTTATTTTTTCGCCTCTTTTTACGCTTCCACTTATAATTAAGGCAGCGCATGCTTCTACTGCCGGTTCAGAAAGATCATATCCTATAAACACTACTGTCTTGCGAAAAGTTGGTCTATGTTCTTCGTAAAATCTATCATTATAAACTGTTTCTATCCCTCTCTTGTCATCATTATTAATTTCATCACCATTTTTTTCCGTTTCTCTAGTGCTGTCCAGTTTTAAAACATCTAGTAATTTTCGCATAAACGTCATACATTTCCCCTCCCATTTCTCCATATTATACTACAAATATAGTTTTATAAACAGTGGCAATGCTGCCGTGCAGCAATCACACACAGGAAGGAGCCTATACCATAAGGACATAGCCGTTGTAATGACAAACCGCTATTTCACCCCGCAGGCCGTTGAAGAATCTGAGGCGTTGGGCGTTAAATTGTGGGATAGGGATAAGTTGAATGAAATGATTGGGAATAAATGAATGTACGGTTGGAGTATGTCAGAATTGCGGTCCTATACATCCCTCATGAATACGGTCACTCAATATATTATTCAGGAAGGTCCCGAATAAACATATTAAGAATATCATCATCTGATCTCACACAATTTAAATCTAGATCACATACTTCAAATATAAATGATTTACTAATTAAATTACAATATCCTATTTTATTTAAAGTATTATTTGCTTTATGGCAAACCCACAAATATTTCTTAAGAAGCTTATCGTTCTTTCCAAATGTAATAATATAGCCAGTTAAATTATATAGAAATAATTGTACATATTGATCTAGTATGCTATCCTCTTCTTCATCATTTATAAAATTGAAATATCTACTACTCTGCATGCTTTCACCACCATCATATAAATCTAGATGCCTATAATAAAATAATAAACTTTGAAAGCAATCTATATAATATTGATCATCAAAATCCTTATGTAGCGTAATCAAATCGTCATCTTCATATTTTTTCAATAGCTCATCTATTTGTTTTGAATCCACTCTACCCTCATTATATAAGAATCCTATTACTAGTTTTGTGTAAAATTGAAACAAATTTGATATTTTTACATCTTTAGGATCATACATTTTTCCATTAAGACTAACAGATTTGGAAATTATACGATGGATATGTTGAAAGCAATCATTTATTAAATCCAAATCAACAACGATTCGTGGATAAATTGCTATTGAGTTTTCTATCTCATATGCTTTAATCAATCCTTCCCCATAAATGAATTTATTTCCCACGTACACATTTCCGCTCGTAATTGACCCCCGAATAAAAAAACCATATACTGCTAAAAATTCATATTGTATAAGTATTAGGACGCTTACTAATTCCTTTAAATCAAGTACTAATCCAGCCTCAATACTATTTATGACTATGGCAAAATTATCGGAAAAAGAATACACTTTCCATTTTGACACTCGATTTGAAAATTTTCTTGATTCATGGACCTGTTTTGTTATTAATTCTATACGTTCAATCAATATACTTTCAGGGACATAATTAGTTTTAACAATTTCCTGATAACCAAGAATATCAAAATATGCAATTAATGCTTTCTCAGTTTTATGTTTTTTTCGATTCATAGTGTTTTCTGTTCCTTATAAAATACTTATGTCAATTCACTTTTAAACTAACACAATAAACACTGTGCTGACATTATTCGTCCTAATGCTCAGATTAAAGATTGTGGCAAACATCCTATGTATATACGCAAATTTACTATAAGTATAGTATATTATATTTGACAGTACAAGCAAAAAGGATATAGCCATCACTGCTATATCCCATAGTAATAATCGGAGCTTGACTGATATCTCATCTTGCAATATTTTATCGCCTATGTATTTGTCTTCACAATCTTCTTCGTAACTTCCAGAACAAGCACCTTTCCGTCCTTATTCCGCTTGACCTCAGCCGTATTGTCACGGTCAAGGATATCATCAATAGCCTGCATATCAACCTGATATTTCATCATAACACCTCATCTAATATCTCTCTGCGCTCTGCTTCCTGCTGCAGCTCTTCTTCAGTCTTCGGCGGCTTGATATCCACCAAATCACGGTTTTTCTGGTAGAACTCACGCTCGTGGCTCTCCAGCTTCTTGCCATGGTTCAACTTGTCGCGGATTCCGACTATGAAAGTCCAGATATCTTCCTTGTCAACGCCGTTCAAATATCCGGACAGCGTCCACCAATGCATATATTCAACCTCACGGACTTCTTTGCCGGCAACCTTATTGACAGCAGAGAATATCATCTGCTCATCCTGCACCCAATCATAGACGGGTAATTCACGGTCTTTCTTATTCTCTTTCCCCATGGAGATAAACCATGTTATCTGCTTGGCAGCTTCATTGACATCAAAGCCGTCTCTCGCTGCCTCTTCCACATCATCAGCACAGGAGAAATCCTCAAAAAGAAGATAAATGGCCACTGTCCATTTTTCTCCCGGTTCTAATTCGGGATCCGAGAACGCTTCAAACACTTGGAGCACATTGCGGTAGTCGGAGCGGATGGTATATTCCGCCCCGCATACCGTCAATGTCTCTGGTAATACGCCTATCATTTCTTATTTGCCTTAGTGGCTCTGGACGTGGGTTTCTTATGGTCCTGCGGCTGATACTTCGCCATTCGCGTCTTGCGGCTCTGCAATTTGCGGTCAAATGTTTTTTCCACTATAGGCGTAATCTTCTCGATAAAATCAATAATACAATCCGAATCCGGCAGAAAATCGGGGATTTCCTTATAAACCTCGTCAAAATACTTTTTGATAGTACCCTCACCGAAAATCCCATCAATGATTACAACAGCTTCTTCAGAGAATTCCACATTCACTTTTGACATGGCGGAAGTTTTTTCTAAAACACTTTTAAAATCATCCTTTCCGTCATACTGCTTTTCAATCTTATTCAACTTCTTGGGCATCTCTTCTGCCATATTCATGATCTGATTGAATCCGGCCACAAAGCGGTCAAAAAGTTTAGGGTCATCAGCTGATATGACTATATAATCTCCGGTTTCATTCAGCTCAACCTTGAGCAATTTGACGCTTTCTTCTTTTTTAATCTTTTCTGAATTCATACTTAACATCCTTTCTGAATCGGGGATGCGCCAGAAATGTACGCACCCCCGATATATTAAGTTGCCTTAATACCTCTAGTTACTGAGCATTAGACTCTGCAGTGTCCTTGCTTCTTGCCTTAACCTGCGTCGATGTCTTGGTCGCCAGTACATCTGCTGACGCTCCGGCCGTGAATGTCGGAATCTTATTCTCCACGGTTACCGTGCCCTGCACTCTCGCGCCGTCCTCACTGATTGTGAACGGAAGCGAGTAACCGGCAGTAGAACCTCCGTCGTTGTCAACTACGACCATAACAGGTACTTTGTAGCCTTTGCCGGTTGCGGTCTTCTCGCCGGTGTCCTTGACCTCGATATCCAACGTAGCAACAATCATAGTAGCCTTGATATGCTCATCATCAACTGCCAGATTGTCCGCAATATACTGGATATGCTCATAGATTGCGTCCTCTTTACGCGCTATGTAGTCATGCGACATAGACGGCGTGTAGCCGTTGTGGTCGGTGGTTGTTTCTCCGAGCACGTTCTTTTTCTGTTCTGTGTCGGGGTTAAGGTCGATTGATAAATCGTCCATATCCTTACCAAGTACTGTGTACTTCTCATTGTCGAATGTCAGCCACATGGCCCGACAGCCTCTTAATACTTTAGGCATAATTTTTTCTCCCTTCTATTCTACTTCGTATTCCATAACGGCCGGAGCTACAAACACCACACTCTTGTCATTACTGACCTCATCCTTGCTTGCAAAGCTGCTTGATGCCGTTATCTTGGTTACTGTCCTGCCGCCCGTCAGACTGGGAAGGCCTTTAACGTCTTCTAACCATCCCATGATCTGGTCGACGGTGTTTTGCGCATCGATGCGCTGGTTGTTCGTAGTCGGCAGGCTCTTATATGCTATCTGAAGATTGACCTGTGCCGTAAATCCGCCCAGCACGTTCTTACTGACGTATTTTGCACCGGGAAGCGTGATGATTCCCAGGCATCTGCCTGTGCTCATGGACTGATACAGAATCCCCTCTTCCTTATCTTTCAGGTCTTCGGGAACCTTCGGGCACGCCTTAATCAGCTCCAGCAGCATCTCTCCGACTTTGTCATATTCCTGCTTTGATAATTGTTCTTTTACCTCTTCACTCATTTTCCTCCTATCTCAAATCTGGGAATCAGACTGTATACATCTGCCGTGTCCAGTGAAAACGCATATCCGTACTGCTCTTTGACATATTCAAAGAAGCCGCCGGCATAGCTGTCGCTCTCTACCAATCCGGCAGGAACGTCGATATCAATCCCAAGTTCTTCTTTCTTCACTATGATAAAAAAGTTCTGACTCTCTGTATCAAGAGTGAAATTCTCAGTCTTCTCCTCTTCCGTGAGCCTCTTCCATGCTTTAGGTGCTATGTACGGTTTCGGAAGATCAGTGTTCGAAATCTTTACGACACACGCGCTGACATCTTCCATACCGCTGACCTTCTGGTCTGCCCCCTGCGTCAGCTCCACACGGACATTATCGAAGCGTGTACCGAAATACTGCTCGGGTCCTTTCGCATATCGGTTGTATACCACTACAGAATCCTTATAGCCTATTCCCATGTTTACCACCTACAAGATATCCAGTTCTGCGAATACTTTATAAATCTTCGGGGACTGAATTGCAAACCAGTCAACCATTTCTTCATTTTCCGCCCATCCACCGCTAACTGCACCAGAAGATGAATCCAGTCCGCTCTCATACAAAAATGCGTGTATGAGTTCATGCCTTAAGATAGCTTTCTTGTATCCTTCGTAATCTCCTAACTCGCAATCCTCTTTCTTATTGCAGATGATGATTTCATGCGTAGAATTGTCTGTATATGCGTCGCGACATTTGCCATCCAAATTGGCATCGTCTTTCTCGTTGCGGTGGTATATCGCATATTCAGTTCCCAGAACGTTTACTTTGCAGTTCTGCATCGCCCTACTCCCTTCTTACGGGATACGGAATTCCCGCATACAACAGATTCACTCCGTTTGCATCAGGCACGCCGCTGAGCCCGTCCCTCACCATACTTAGAATCATGGCATCCGCCACCTTTTTATCCTTTGCAGCTTCCATCAGGGAAGTATCTGCAGAACTCTTAGCAGAATAGCTGATAGACTCACTTCCGGATGATATGGATGTGATAACCTTACCTCTTACAGTTCCGTCAGCCTGCTCCACCACTCCGGCATTATCCATTGCAGTGTTCTGGTAACTGTCGAGCTGATACAGGAAGTCCGTCAGTTCGCAGAAGCAGTCTTTCACCGCCTGCTTATCCTTTTTCTTTGTCGGGAAAGCAAATTGCAGTTTTCCTCCAGTGATGGTGTCAAGCCTGCGCTCTGCTTTCCGTCCAAAATGAGCGAAATCGTCCGCAGACCCAATCACTTTTCCACCATATTCAATTTGATAGTAATTGAAGTCTGCGTACATGATTAACCTCTCGTGATGATTCTGGCAATCGGAATTGCCTTGATCGGAAAGTACTCTTTACTGGAAGATTCATTGCTGTTGGCAATCTCCCAATTTTTACCGTCCTCAAGCTGCTCATTGGTCGGAGAAATGATGCTTCCGGTCTTAAAACTGATACCGTAGGGTGCCCAGCACTTACGCTGTCTGCTGTAAAGTGTGTCCTCGCCACCGTTCTTCTCCGGATTTCTGTCCATCTCGTAAGGGACCTTAGCACCGCAGTTAGTGTACTCGATTGCCCCGTTGCCAAAAACATAGGTCGTGTAAGCCGTTCCGGCCGGAAACAGTACAACATAATCACCCGCAGCAATGTCGGAAATGTCGCTTTCAACATCTGTTTTGTTGATCTGACCGTCCTTTGCATCCGATTCCACAACCTCGAGAGCTCCATCTGTACCCTTCTTGACCTTTACATACTGCTCTTCCACTGCTTCAGCCGGCATATTGTCGTCGATCAAGACGGTCCTGCCGTTTAATGTAGCCAGCGTCAGATCACGCTCGATGCCCTGCGCATCGGTATACTTCATATAGGCAATAAGCTTCAGATTCTCCAGATTGGTGGAAATCTGAGAGTGCATAATCGCAAGTGAGAATTTCGCCTTGTTGTCTCCCAGTGCTTTTTGAATCGCATTGTTCAGCGTAGTCTCGTTGAACGTATTGTTGATGTCGCCGGAAATATCCATGGTGTGACCGTTTACAAACTTAAGATTCTCTGCGCCTGTCATGGAGAAGATACCCTTCATAATCGCAAGGATTGTCTTCTGATCTACATCGTCCCAGAACTCCGCCACTTCCTGTGCCGCCGGTAAGAAATCCTCGCCGGTGATGTCAGAAGTAAAGTCTTTCTCCGTCCAGCCATGCGCACGTCCAACAACAATACGTCCATGAGTGTAAGTTGCACGGCTGTCTGATTTAATGTCTGTTTTACCGTCATAGTTCTCGGGTGTACCGCCGATTCTTGCTTTAATCGGTACGGTGATGTAGTTGCCGCCAGTCTGATCGGGCAGCATAGATGCGTACTGCGGTTTCTCTACGATTGCCCCGGATTTCAGTAATGCATTACGGTTAAGATTCTCTACCCGGTCTACATAAGCCCCAAATACTTCTCCATTAAAGTTTTTTCTGTCAAATAATGCCATTGTTCATTCTCCTTTACATGTACTGTGAGATATCCAAGTCAGGATTCTCATTCTTCATCTTCATCAGTTCCGCAGGAGTAACCTTTGTTCCGGGAGCCGGTTTCGGCGTAAGAGACTGCGTGAACGGCTTTGCCTTACCTTTTTCAAGCTGCTGTAGCTGCTCATCAACAAATGCCGAGGCATCCTTCTCTTTCATCTTGCCAAGCAAATCGGATAAGCCTAAGATTTTACCATCTTTCAGCTTCAGTCCTGCTTCTCTAATTTCCGCCATAATCGCCTTTTTCGCCGCTTCGGACGTGAACTTATAGTTCTCCATCTCAGACTTTAGAGCGTCATCAAAGTCGCGTTGCGCAATCTTTTCGGCATAGTCTCTTTCCGCATCAGCCGCTTTCTGCTTGTAAGTTTCAAGTTCTTTCTGAATCTCCGCAGGATCAATGCCCTCAAACTTCTTCAAGGTCTCCTCAGCAGTTTCAGCTTTCTGCATCCAGTCGTCACGCTCCTGTTCAATCTTCTCCGTGGCTTTCTTGATTTCGCCCTCACTCTTGTAGGTCTTGCGAAACTCCTTGTTAAATGCGTCCTTTTTGTCTGCAGGAATCTCCACTCCTGCTTCTTTCAACATTTCAAAAATGTCCATGCTAATGTCCTCCATACATAGGTTTATACAGCTCTGTCCGCTGTTGAGAGTAAGCGTTTATACCGCGCCCGGTAATGCATCCATGCGGAATCGAACCGCCATTCTCCGCAGCTTTCGCTTTTCCATTGCGGACAGATGCGCCCTTGTGTGAAGGATAAGAATATATGAGTTTTGATATAAACAAAATAAAAAGAGCCAACGTGTCATTTCTGACATATTGGCTCCGGCGCTTGGCTCTGGCTCTGAAACTATATATTAGGATTCCGATAATTTCATCTGCATATCTTTCACATCAATCTTGCTTTCCTGCTTACATTTCGGGCAGAAAAGTGGGAAATTATGCATTTGCGTGTCTTTGTTTACTTTGGTTTTTGTCTTGCTATGGCATATCGGGCAATGTACCCAGCCGCGGTTATCAACCATTAGTTACCTCTTTTTCCTCTAAAAATTGCATTTCTTGAAAACTACCCGACACCCATCTTTTACGGAGCCGCTTTTTACTCCGAAATGCTATTACACTTCAATTCGCGCCGAGTACTATCGCCACGCCATATCGCCCATAGCTCATGCAAATATCTGTATAATAAGTTTTTTCCGCTACCTAATATGGCAGATATCGGCATTTGGTAGATAGGCAATTTTCATTGCCATATATAGAATAACATGGGTAAAAAATAAATTTGTACCATTTTGAGATAGATTCATAACAGAACAAATTTAGCTAGATATTTTTACAACTTTAATTTATAATAAATTATCTTAGTAGAACGGTACAAAGGAGGAAAACATGCGATACACAACACAAATCATACTAATTTTATCATTTAATCTGTTTACAATTGCATCTGTAGTTATTACTATGGATAAAATGATAAAGAAACGTAAAAATGCGCAATTGTCAACTACAATTACTTCTTTGTTAGGGGCTTTAGGTACATTAATTACCTTTTTATGTAGTATTACACTTCCGGTACCATCTATTAAACCTTATAATGGTGAAACTTTGCCAATAGATACTAAAGAATTAGAAATAACGATCGAATCAGAAAGAGATCCTATATTTGAAATCTACTATACGCTAAATGGAGACGACCCTAAGGACGGAAATTTATATGAAGGGACATTTAAAATTTATAAGGCATCAACTGTGTGCGCACGGAGTAAATTTTTATGGTGGTGGAGTGATAGTGTGGAAAGAAATTATATATTTGGCGAAAAAATAGACTTTAATGATCATATGCTATATGCAGGCAATGAAAATACTTTCTTGCCCAAACCAAGTACTGAAGACTCTGAAACATATGAATCAACAGAAGAATCAAAAACCGACACAGAAATAGGGAGTGCTACAGATGAACAAGAAACTCAACCTCAAATTGCAACCACGGACTCAACAACTACAATTGAAGGAATCAATGAGTCAGAAGGGTATAATCTTTTAACCTATATTAATCAAAATCGTATTGAAGCTGGACTCGCAGAATTAACTTGGAATTCTGAGCTTGAACTAGAAGCTCAATATCTTGCATTAAACTATGCAACAGGAAATGGAATATTAGGATTTCGTAACTCCTATGTAATCGGCAGACAATGTAATGGTGCCAAAGATGCCTCTATGGCAGTTTCCGATTGGATGACTGGTAATAACTATATTCCATCAGAAGCTGAATATCTTTTAAGTCAAGATTTCACTCAATTAGGGGGAGCATTATATTATTTACCCGATGGTAATGAATATGGATATCATTATTTTGGGGTTATATGCTTATTATAATTAATAAATATCCCATATAAAATTCTATATGGGATATTTTCATAATTCTGTCATAGTAATCTGTGGCATAAAATCGCTATTTTTTCACATACTATCCGCGTGAAAGCGATGATATGCCAGTAGCTCATAAAAGCGCACTAACAATAGGATTCCTGTATATTCTAATATATTCAATCGTCTGCACCATCGAATATATGTCCTCAGACAAGGTTTAACGTCCTTTGTAACAAATAATTAATTAGTATCACGGTTAGGATGCCAGCTACTTTCCATATTTTTCATATAACGAATTCAGCTTTGATATATACTCTTTTGCAATGTCCTGATAGGGCTTATTCCCTAATTCACTAGACAATATGCTCTGTGGTATTGGCGGAGACACATTCAACTTTATTTTTATTTCTCTCACTATTTCATCATATTTTTCTTGTCCTTCAGGAGTCAAGTTTTCTCTTTTCATACTTGATATATCCCCCTTCCGCTAATACCTTCATAACCAAATCTTGTACATCATCTCCGACATCTGCACCTGCTAATGCTTCCAGATATATTTGATTATACACTACATCATCCAATGGTTTCAATACTGTGAGATTATAATCATATTTTGGATTTACTAGGTGCCAGATTGATAAAGGATTATCTCTTATAACCATGAAATCATCTTTTCCAAACGATGTGATGCCATTGCTCACTGGATGATTATGTAACACATGACAGTTTGCCAAATCAATGTTACCAATACTAACACGATTATTCACCCCTCTATTGTAATATACTTTTCCTTTGTCATTGATGATATAAACATGCTCAATACCGCTATTGCGGATCTGGTTACCAAAATAGGTAATTGCCTCATTTGTTTTATCAGTGTCAATCTTGCCAATATAGCGAGGTTGGCTATTATCACCCTCCGCATCTCCTGCACCGAGAGTATTTGCCTTTTTCTGTAATTTTGCATATGGTGTATGTTCATTCTGATATTCCGCTACAGCCTTATTTGTCGCCTTTTCCTGCTTTCTACCGAATCCTGCTGCCTTAATACGGTCATATTGCGGCTGTAGATTATTATCCTTGCAGAAATCATTATATGCCTGATTCTGCTTGGTCAACTTGACTGCCAGTTTGTCATAATCTTCCTGCAGAATGCTCTTAACATCCGTCTCCGCTACAGAATCTATCTCCTGCTGCTTTGTAACAAGTTCTCTCTTAGTCTTGCGGATTGCCCGCTCCATTGCCCTTTGTTTCTGCTGCAACTCATACCGCTTCTTATTTTCTTCGCCGTCTATCTTCAAATTACCGTTTTCATCTACATAGGGATTTCTCAGGCGGATATCCCACGGCTTATGCGAATGACGGCAGTTATACCCATGTAATCCGAGAGGATTGACTACTTTGCCGATTCCGGTACCAGGTTCGATATCATACCCGGTGCTTTCCAGCAGATTAGGATATTCCGGCTCACTTCCCACGATTCGGTACACCCTGCCCTGCCAGTTGTCATGTCCGGCCAGTGTCGGTTGTCCTTCCGGTTGTGTTCTAGCCCCTAGATGCGCCGACACAAGCACGTATTCGCTCTTTGCTTCTACTATGTACTGATTAGTCACTTGGGCGGCTGTCTGGTTCATGCTCGTTACGACACAGCAGCGTACAGCTGCTTCCAGTGTCCGCTTCGTTCCTGTCGGGTATAACACCTCAATTCCTTTGCCGGCATACCTGTCCAGAATATCACACACCGCGGCAGAATAACTCTGTACGCCGCTTGCCACTCTCAGATCAGCTTCATCGAGCATATTGATAAGGTCTTGCTGACTCTGCTCCATGGTGGTCCGTGTAAGGTTCGTCAATTCACCCAGGCTTTTCTTATATTCTGCGTCCATAACACGGACAACTGCAGCATTTTCAAGCGGATTGGATAATTCTACACCTAACTGCTTGAGCGTGGATGCATCGTCCTCCCATGAGGTCAGAACGGCATCCTGCAGAATGGCACGGAGTTCCTCACGGGTCAATCCAGTCATCTCACTCAGCTTTTTCTGTATCTCCTCCCTGCTTTCGCCCATCATCTGGAGTTTATAGATTAACTGATCAGCTGTAGAAGTCATCTCACCGGCAGCAAGCAGGCGGCGGGTGATGTCTTTAAGAATAAAATCCTCTAATTGGCGGTAGAGTTCAAGAAGTCTGTCTTCTTTGTTGGTAAAATAATCGGGTGGAAGCATCCTTTAGTCCTTTCCAATCGTTTCTTTAACAAGCTTAACCCAATCGTCCTTATACTGTTCCTTGGCTCTCTCAAACCAATGGTCAGTAGTTCCATCTGTATGCTGTTTGAGCGGTCTTCCGGTCGGATTCTTCTTGGGTGGTGAAAAGTAACCGGTCAGATTTCCATCTCCGTCATAGATAGGAATGTTCGGCCCGTATATCTCACCTTCGTACTGATAGTGTGCATATGGTGTGTTCCACTCTATTTCGCCGCCGTATATTCCCTCTGGATAGTTGACACTGTTTCGCAGCGCTCCTTGTTGGAACGGAATGAGCGGGTCGCAGTCTGCTACTATCTGCATATTCAATAATTTTTGCCCCTCCCTCAGCCTATCATCGATGCGTTTTGTATCAATTTTGATATCTACTGACCCAACATGAGTGTTTATCTTCATTGATTACCTGCTTTCCTATGGCTTCTGCAACCGCTTTTTTCTCTCTCAACAGCTTCTTCTAAAGAATATCCTTTACTGAGGTTGCGACTCAAATTCTTGTAATTGACGCCGTAAAACCTCGCCCATTCCGCAAGAGTCCTTTCTACCCCCAGATGTGATATAATCTTGTTATTTGTCTTATTATTTGCATTTTCAAACCTATCAACCCATCTGCAATTTTCTGGACAATAGCTTCCGTTAGTGTCTATTCGGTCTATCTCTAACCCCTCTTTATATCCGTTTGATAGAGCCCAGTCTATAAAAGTTTTAGAATTATGCCACTCATCACAAACGAATATTCCCTTTGCTCCGTAATCACAGTATGATTTATGGCTGGGTCTATCGCATCTATTTATCATTCCTTGCCATACATAATATATTTTTGTACGTGTTTTTCCGTGTTTTACCTTGCTTTCGTTTGACAGCTTTAATCCGCAGTCTTTACAGTGCTTTGTATGCCCAGATTGCAAATTGCTTCCCGAAACTATAATTTTCTTCCCACAATCACATTTACAAAACCATTTCTTTTTCTTTCCCGGAACATCAACCGCTAATTCTATTACAACTAGGCTTCCGTATCTTCTCCCAGTTAAATCAATCTTTACTGACATATTGCGCCCCTTCCTGCAATCTCCCTAAATAATTAAAGCGTGAGGAAATGGCTAGGGATTGCCACGTTCGCCCCGTCGGGCTATCCTCACACTTTAATCATAAAATACTTTTATTTAGTATTTGTACCATTTTTCTGCCGCTTGTTCGCAGCTATTTCTACTGCAAGCTCCATAAAGTCACGCTCGCCGGGTTGCATTTCGGTCCTTGCTATATAATCAACAACCTCTTTGAAGTCTGTTCTGGACATCAAGACCATAACAACCACCATTTCAACAATCTCCTGATCACTCATGCAGCACCGCCTTTCTTTAATTCAGAAACAGCCGCCCGATAGCCCTTAGCATAGCCATATTCAAATGTAGTGGCTATAGTATTTACAACACTTCCGCTGCAGACCGCGTCATCTGCCAGTTGTCTCAATTCTCTAGTATTAATATCATACCGATCATTGACCTCCTTATTTGTAAAAAACCTTTTTATATACTTCTTGATTCTCTCCATAAATAAAAAATCTCCTTTCAAATTGTTCTTGAAAGAAGCCTCTCATGCGTGTTACAATATTCACGCAGGGAAACTTCTCTGTGGTTGATAGAGCGTTTACAACTTTCTCAGGGTGGTAACGCTCTATTTTTTGTCCAATTCAGCTTTTACCATTTTGATGCCTTTATTGATTACTTCTGTTTTGGTAGTTTTGAGTTTTTCGGAGCACTCACTAAGTATTTTGTCCATTTCATTATCAAGTCTTAACTCAAAACGATGGTGTTTGGACTTATCTGATTTTGGTCTTGGCGACAATTTTTAGCCTCCTTTCTTGTACGTACAATTACATTATACACGTACGTACAACAATGTCAATGCCCAAATTAAAAGAGAGTGCCTAAACACCCTCTTTATTCTTCATCAAAAAGACCTTTTTTCTCGTTCTCTCCTTGCGCGTCTGCCGCAACTTCTCGCGCATTCTGCTCACTCATTCCCTCATACTCCATAAAATACCGCCATAATGGGTATTTTCCAGCTTGAACATATTGCCAATGCCGTAATCTGTCCTCCTCAAAATTTAGAGTTATATCTTGGAACGAATAGCTTACTTCATAAGTACCTACCGGCGCAAGGTTATAAATATCTGCCCATTTGTCAAGCGCATAGATCAGCCCGTCTGTAGCTGCCTGAAGACTGTCTCTGATCTGCTTGATTAACTGTATCGTTTCCCTGTCATCAGCTTCTACCTGCGTTGCCGTAACATGTCCCGTCCTGCCGTTTAATACAAATTGTCCATTACTGTACCCGATTTTTACCCCTACAAGATTGAGGAAATGGTCGATACCACTCAATCTACTGTCAGTCTGCAGCGCCGGGTTTACTTCGTGGTATTCATCACCGGTATTGCTACCGGGAATAATGTGCACATATCTCGGCAACGCTTTTCCGGCCTTGTCCACTGCCCCGTTAGCCGTGAATTTACTTCTTACCGGCTTTCCGGGTTCGTCTATCAGCATATCACCTAAGAACACTTTCTTCTGACTGTCGAATATTTCATCTTCCAGCCTTGTCCATGCAATATCAAGGGTTTTTAACTCTTTGAGCGCATTGGAGAATACAGATACGCCGAGCGGACTTGTCATGTCCATATTATTGGACAGCGGCATCTTGAATACCGAGAATAACGGCTGCCCTATGTTCTCATAGGCTGCATCTTCCTCTAGATTCGCCCATACTGTATCACCCATATTGCACTCCGTACCTATTACGCCCTCTTTGTTCGACTTGTAAGTTTTGTTGGTAATACGGTATATCCGCATATCTTCCGATATATCCTCAAATCGCTGCCATTCAAGGCGTGTATAGTATTTATTACCATCTGCGTAGTGGTCAAAGAAAATTCCACCATCAATCTTGCCCTCTGCGGCGTGTGTCGGGCAGAAGTCCCAAGGCATAACATAATCAATACCGGTGCCGTTTGGCTTTAGAATGATATGACCGAATGCGCAGGCTTTCTCACATTCCTCATTCTTCATTCTGGTTATATAGCTGTCCATAAAGCTGTTAATCCAGTCAGCCCTTGCCGAACCCTCAACGCTGATACCAAGTGCAAGTGTGGTAAGTCTGGCCGTCTCATTGCACAGCTTCTTTGCAAAGTTAAAGGACTCTATATCATCATTTGCCCAAGGCGGCTTACCCTGGTAGATTTTTACCCATTCATCTAATGCAAGCCGCATGATATCGCTTTCTATGGTTTTAACTTTAAACTTCTCCTGTGCTTCTTTCTGCCACAATGATTCCCACCACCTTTTGATTGTTTGAATTATTCCCATTATGCGCTGTTTCCTCTCTTATTGAACAACTGTTCAAATGCGTATCTGGTAGCTGCTATTGTATGATCGTCTTGCCCCTCAGGATATCCGCTTATGACATTTCCATCCTTGTCACGGTCATATTCATAATTTGTAAACTCGTTATAAGCGTTCGGAGTTCTCCGCTGGTCTATGACGATTGTTCGGCGCTGCAGCCACTTAAAGCCATATTCTACACTGCCGGGTCCTTTCACTGCTGCCCTCGCCGGGAGTCCTCTGTCACGGTAATCTACAACGGATTTATTCTCGTTGCTGTCACAAGTAATCGTGTAATCATCATATCCCTTTTGCATTATCCACTCGGCCGTAGTTTCATTGCTTGTCTTGTGGACATAATTCTCATCAAGCAAATATATTTTTTCGTGTGTACTATCATAGTAAGCCCGGATAAAAGCATAAGCGTCCGGATACCATCCCCAGTCCACGCCTTGATAAATACGGTCAAATGTCGCTATTTCTGAGTCTTCAATCGCTCTAAGTTCCAGATACTCAAATACATTGCCGCCCTCACCGTTTGGCACGCCATCATACTCATGTTCATATGCTTCAGGGTTGACTTCCTTTAAATGCGCGGCATCACTGATAAATTTTTCTCCCAACCATTCCGGCGGTGCATCTTTGTAGTGCGAATGATGTATGATCCGGCGTGGGTTCGGCTGCAATTTAATCTTATTTACCCAGTTGTTTTTACTTTTCGGTGGGTTGTATGAAGAAAAATCATAGCTTTCATCACCGCCACGAAGTACGGACTGATTAACGGAACGCTCCTGCGCGTCCCCCTTCATCTGGTCTTTTTCCTCTTTCCAGAGAATGCCAATATATCCAAACGGCGGCTTTATTGATTTCAGCTTAGTTTCATCATCAAGACCTCTAAAATAAATAATCTGTCCGGTTTTTATATATCTGATCTCCAAAGGGCTGACCTTGCAGTCAAATTCTTCATTCAGACCCAACTCATTGATGGCCCATTTTATTTGCGCATATACGGAATCTTTTAACGTACCTGCTACCTGTCTGGTAATACAAGCATGCATTATAGGGTGATTCTTTACGAGTTCAAGAATCTTTAACGATATAAAAGACGATTTCAGACCGCCACGTCCACCCTCAAAAACATATTCTATATTGGGCTTTATTTGACGATTTATATCAACAAAGCTTTTCCCGATCACTCTTGCCGGAAGTTCGTAAGGTTTGCTATCTACCGCTTTCTGCTTTTCTTCCTGCTCTTCCTTGATGCGTAATGCCTTTTCAAGAGAATCCATAGCCTTTAATTGCGTTGCCGCATCAGGAGCAAAGCCTAAATCGTCCTTCTTCTCTCCTCTGGCTATGGCAGTGCGCATTTCCTGTATTTCCTTCAAGGTGGCAATTCTCTGAGAGTCAATTTGCTTTTGGCGTTCTGCTATATATGCAGAAATGCAACTATTTGCAACTAACTTGTGTGCATTTCCCCTCGCATATCCTCTTGAATATCCTGCGTCTACCGCCGCTTTTTCAGCATTTCCACCATTCTCTATATAATTGTCTGCAAATGCTTTCTGCTTCGGTGTAAGCCCATTCATGCCTATCCCTTCATTTCATTCGACATACCCCGCCATGCTAGGAGTTTTGTATATTCTGTGGATGCACCGGTGCAACCGGAGTATTTTTCACCTTTTCCCATTGCTGCAAAAACCACTTCAGAACCTCAACCTGCGAACACGTATTAAGCAACTCCACATCTTTCACGGACATCTCACTGTTTTTCTTCTCATATTCCTGTTTTTCCGTAATACGATAGCCGGTGATAAGGCGGTTCTGCTCTTCGCTGTAAAACTGATAAGTATTTATTTTGTATACAATTTTTTTATTGATTAAAGCTCTCTGGAGCTTTTTAATCATCTTCATTATGTTCATACAACTACATTTTGACATACGACAGAAGATAATTTGTACCATTTTACAGATATTGACGACTGCTGCCGGCAGGGCATAATAAAAGCATCGGTCTCTCTCGCCGATGCTTTATGTCTTCTATATCATTATATTTATTGAATTATTCTTTCCGGATATTGCTTTATCAAGTTTTACGTACCATATATTTGTGTATTAGCTATATTCTCTGCAATCTTTTCGATAACCTTTATATCATCATATTTGATAAATACTTTCTGAACGTCCTGATAAGCCTGATTATCTATAATGAGTTTTTCCTCATTACATGTTAATTCATATTTTTTACAACTCGATAGTATAACAAATTTATCGCTGTTTTCTTCATACTCATAATTCTTTAGATAACCAACATACGCAAATTTCTCATCATTTAGATAAATCTTTAAACATGTATAGCTTTCATTTCGATTTTTTAATAATTCGAATGGTACACTTGAAAGGCAAGTTCGTATTCCTAACTTATCGCATACTGTTGCCACAATGCTTGAATACTTAAGCTTATTATATAAAAACGGAAAGAAAATTGACATAATGATAATAATAATATTATATAATATCGCATTATTTTCATATGATAATATGCTTCCAAGAACAATATTGTATAGATAACTTATTGAAAAACTCTTAATAACTAAGCTTTGAGTTTCCCTTGAAGTTTTTGCTTCAAGGAAATTATTCCAGTAGATTGAAATTATACCTGGATATATATATACTACATAACCCGAAATACTCTGCAGTACAATTTGAACTTTTTCAGGATTGGATAATAGCTCAATTAGCGCTTCCATTATTATTGTTTCCCTCGTCTCCCGGTACTGGGTTATTTACTGCTTTTTCATTATTTCGCTTTATTGCAGAATGCTCAAGGTAATAATGTTGATAACCTCGCTCTTTTCTTTCTGAGTTATTTACACTTTTAGATTGTCTAGTATCATTTGTATAACGTTTTGTCGGCATTTTTACTCCTCCAGAATTTTTGTCTTTGATACACCACATTGTATTATATTTTACGTTTGAATGTAATTATATTATCTCGAGTATGTATCTGTCAATACATTTAGTTTTCATTTCAAAATAAGCTATTTTCATCCAGTATATGGTAAAACCTTCGCCGATAGCCATAGAAATCTGTTCTCCCACACGGTATTCTGCCCAAATGTTCCGCATATTCTACTTCTTCGTAAGTCTTGCTTTCCATGACAGACAGTATAATATACTCCGCAATATCCTTATTTGCCATATATGCCGCCTCTTTGACAATGTCTTGATATTGACCGGACTGAGCCGCTTGCTTAAGTTCTATGTACCTTTCATGGGTGATATTATAATCCTTCCATGACGCACGATGATTCTGGATATATTGCTTGGATTTTGATTTTATCAACTTATATCATCCTCTCTTCTGAATCAGTGAGCTTACAGTTTGCTTGTTTTCTTAAATCAGTTTCTTTATTGGCCCTGCTCCTCTCCATATGTTCCAACATAGCCATACATGATGCCATGGTCTGAATAGCCTCCGTGTAGATGTCCTGCTCGGTCTCATGTGTAGGATTGAAGCCAAACTCGTTGACAGCCTTACACATCTCGCCATATTCCTCCCCCTATGATGCTTGCCCATACATAGGCACTGTGGTCCTGTTCTCCCCACTTCTCATCCTGCCTATCTCTTTCAGCAATCACATCATCTATGATTTTTTTCTTACTAGATTCTCCCACCTCACACGGCACTTCTTTCAGCGGACACCAATCAGGTCTTTCTGTACATTTAGGATTAATGCTGTATTTTTCGCACCCTCTGCATATAATTGTGTCTTTTTCCTCCGTTTCAAATGATAAAGGACATTCATCACATGCTTTTGGCGTATCCATAACATAAATCGATTTTCCGCTCATACCTAAACCTCCTTATATGTCTCCGTTAACGGTTTCCATGCTATAACTTTAGCATCCACAGCTGTAACTTCTTCACCAAAAGAAACAAATTCCCACCAGCCTTCCGGAATGATATATGCGTCTTTTTCTTCGTCATACTCCCATAAGTCGCAATCATTCCAACAATAAACACTATCCTCGGTTGTCATTATTCCATCCGTATAAAATGCTCTTCCCGTAAAATAAAGCGTTTCGTCTGTTCTGTAATGTTTTCTGATATATGTAATCTCAACTTCTTCCTCATTTTCAGGCATCCTCTCACTACACGGAATCCACTCTGCGGCATGACTGCTGCCCGCTGCCATACGTTTCACTGCCTCATAAAAGCCATGTGCACCCATTGCCTGCAGCGCTGCTGATGCATTGAGGGCAACACTGTCATTACGGTTAAGCCAATGCTCCAGGTACTCTACTGTGTACAATTCATGGCTGAGGTCCGTAACTATTTCCTTTTCTCTTTCTGTCATCTGAATCTTTTCCATCTACGCCTTGCCCCCCCCCACTTTTTTCTTGTATGTACTTATAGCAGTCGCTACTGCTCCGTATGTCATACCCATTTCGTCCGCTATCTTCTGATTGGACCAACCGGCATTATGAAGCGCCATGATCTTACCGTAATCAATTTTCTGTCTGGTCTTTTTAACTTCCGGCTGCAGCTTTCCGTCTTTAGGTGCTCTGAAGAGCTTTGGCTGTTGGTTCGTTTCGCTTTCCTGTGGTTCTGATGCGGTTTCTGGCTGTTTTGATACAGTTTCCGGCTGTTTTGATACAGTTTCTTTACTTTTCTCAGGTTTTTTAGGGTTCTCTACCGGAGTCTCCATTCCTCTCAGTGCCGCTTCTGCAACAGTCAAATCAAATCTTTTTGAAATTTTCTCCAATAATTCTTCTTTGTATCTTTGTAAGGTGTCACAGTTATTAAACCTGCAGATTTCTATAGTTTCATCCAACTCTACATATACTCTGCCATCGGATATGTAAATTCTCATTGCGCTCCTTTCTGGCGGCGCATCACCCGGCCGCCGCGGGTTCGTGATATACTAATGTTGATAGTTACCTATGGTTAATCATTTCCTTGATTGCTGCGATTTCTTCCCGCCGCAGTGGTCTTGCCTGTATCAGCGCGGAAATTAACTCATCCGCTTTGCCACTGCACCAGAAGTCCACATAGTCGCTGGTCAACTGCCCCTTATACTCCTCCAACGGAATTAGAATCTTATAGAAGAATACACGGCCTTGGCGGTAGTGTCTCAAATATCCTTTTCTTACAAGACGAGCTAAGAAGGTAGATACCGTCTGCGGTTTCCAATTCTTATGGTACTTATCGTTGACTCTCTGCATAATCTCCATAAGACTGAGCTCATCAGCGGCATCCCATACAGTTTTCATCACCAACTGCTCACAATCTGTTAAGTTTTCAAGTGTCATAATCTGCCTCCATTTCTCGCTGTCTCTATAAAATCAAACAACGTTGGCATCTCCATCTCATCCTCTGCTGCCTGCAGGTACCCGACACCGTCACGGAAGTAATCTGCGTTCAATTCGACTCCATAACCTTGCCTGTTCATCTTTACTGCTGTCATCGGTACCGTCATAAGCCCTCCGAACGGGTCAAACACCACATCATTCTCATTGGAATATCTGTTGATGATCCGCTCCACAATATCGATCTGCAAAGGACAGACATGCATCTGCTGTCTCCTGCGGCTCTGGTTGGTATTTAGGGTCCGCATACGGTTAATGTCGTCCCATACCTCCAGGTCATTCCAACTGCCCGGCGCCACAACCATGAATGTGGCGGGAAGTTTGCCGTTTTCATCCAGCTTCTTTGCAAGTTCTACGTGTTCGCGATAGTTATAGACATTTTCACGGCTGTACTGTCTGTATACCCGCTGAAGGTTATCCACGGAAATGCTTTCCAATTCATCCTTTGCAATCAGCCTATCTCCGGAGCTGCGCCAGTATCCATGCGCATCAATCTGCCACTGTGCCCTTGTATAATCTTCTTTACTCTTAACTACCGGTTCATCCGCATATGCCGTTGAACGGTCCGTTGGTAACTTTCTAAAAAGGAGTATGTATTCCGGGCATCCGACACCCATCTTGGAGCCGTCCTTGCACTGCTCAGTCCATCCTAAACGGTAAGTCTGGTTGTTTTCCCGCACAACATCCGTTACCACGGTAATCATCCCAAAATACTGGAATCCGTGCTTCATATAGTGACTGATGCACAGCGCGTGAAACGGTTCCACTGTAGGCATTCCTGTTCCCGTGGTGTTGCCAAATAGCACTCTGTCCTTTACATGAATTGCTGCCACTCTTCCCGGCTTTAAAATACGCAGAAGCTCCGGCGTAAGGAAATCCATCTGTTCAAAAAACCTCTCTGTATTCTGGTTATGCCCGAAATCATTATAATTGGCCGAGTATTCATAGTGGTTTCCGAATGGTATTGATGTATGGATTAAATCAATGCTACTGTCTTTCATTCTCTTCGTTTCTTCCACGCAATCATCGTTTACGGCCGTGTATCTGTTTCCTTCAATCTTCACTGTTTCCACTCCCATCTTCCTTTGCAGTGCATATTGCTTTCCTGCGCCGGACAAACCGTATTTCTTGACTATCTCAATCATCTTTGCAACCATATGGTTATGTTTTTTCCATTTTTCCAGCAACACCTCTTTAATCTGCCTTTCATCTTCCCGATAGATGATATCAATGACTACCGGCTTTTCCTGCAAGAACCGATAACACCGATGGATCGCCTGAATGAAATCATTAAACTCAAAATCTATCCCAAGGAATATCTCCCTATGGCAGTGCTTTTGAAAGTTACAGCCTGATCCGGATAATGATTTCTTGGTGGCAAATAGCCTTGTCCTTCCCTCGGAGAAATCAATCACCCTCTTTTCTCTTATGTCATAATCCATAGAGCCGTATATATCCACAGTCTCAAGCAGCGCCTTTTTGATGGCGTGGCGTTCTGCTTCAAGGTCATGCCATAAAAGGAAGTGGTCTTCCGGGGAAGCATCTACCAACTCTTTCATCTTCTGCACCCGCGCATCGATGCTTTCGCGTTTGACTTCTGCCGCTTCTTTTAATCCTGCTGCCGCATTGGTAAAAAGGGATATCTGGCCGTCTTTATCTTTTGATTCCCCGTATGATACGGGAAGCTCGTGCCAGCGTACCTCAAGCGGCGGCAACACATACCCATCATCCGAATAATCAGGAGATATGTCAGAGGGCTTTGTGATAAACAATGCCCAACTGCTCACCCATAGCCAGAATTCATCTTCCATGTTCGGGTAGAGGGTCAGGTTATTTGCCTTTGTACTGTCCCGCTGGAAGAACCGTGTCAGTGCCTGCCCCGTGTCCATTACTTCCAAGTATCCGGCATAATGAATCAGCTCTTTGTACTTGTTCGGTGACGGTGTCGCCGTGGCAACCAGCTTATAAGGAACACCCTTGAACTTATCAAGGAAAGTCTGATAGGTCTTGCTGCCGAATGACCGCAAAACACTGGCCTCGTCAAGGCTTGTTGCGGAAAAGTATGTAGGGTCAATGTCGCCGTCACGTACACGCTCATAGTTTGTAAGCAATATCGTACCTGCTGCTGCCTCTACTTCCTGCATGTTGCGCACATATGTCGGAGTCTCATAGCCTAATATTTCCACTGCATCCCGCGTAAACTCCTGTTTTACGCCTAAGGGAAGCACAATCAGCGCTTTACCGCCGGCATATTTGACTGCCTGATAGCAGAACTCCAATTCCTGTATTGTCTTCCCAAGTCCGAAAGACTCAAACAGTGCTCTTCTGCCGCCTTTCAGCGCCCATGCCACCGCATCGCGCTGGTGTGGCTTTAATGCCATATTTAGTTTTGAAGGTTCAATCTCGAAACCGCTGTCTTTAGCAATCTCAATCTTTGTTTTTAAGAAATCTAAGTATTCCATTACCTGAAAGAAGCTGTATACACTTTCGCCGGCCGGGCTGTTGCTCCTTTCTGATTGATGATAGTATTCAAACGTTATGTGTCCCTTTGTCACACAATTTTTACTTGCGGCTCACTGTAATCAATTATCATACCGGGTGCCCGAACACCTACTTTTAAGTATGGGCAGTTAGCTTCTACCAGTTTCTGAGTTATAATAGGGACTACACTATTACCTATTCTCTTAACCCTTTCGCTGATAGGATATGTACGCCATTTATAATCACGGTCGATGATGTAATCTTTGGGAAATCCCTGTGCCAGTTTCAACTCCTCTGCCGTCAGCATCCGCAGGAAGATATCCAAAATCACATATTCATTCGCTATGACTGTAATCAAGGCGAATCTGTCCTTAGTAACAATCGTGTGTAACGGGCCATTTACTGTCTGCCCCGTACCCTGTCCGTAATATTCAATGATGAACTCAGATACCCAGGTACATTTCTTAGCCACTTCCTCAGATACTCCCGCCTTCAGCAGTTCTTCCAGTTTTATGGTGAGCACTGATACCTGACCAAAGTGTCCGGGGCTTGTTGTAATGGTGTGAATAGGCTCAGACAAACTCTGTCCGGTACAGGTCGTGTAAAACTTCGTAAGGAACGCCATTACCGCTCCGTAACGATTGCTGGTGTCTATGGTTCTTACCGGCTCCTTAACGGATTGTCCTCTAACTTCCCTGTCAGACTGTTCGGAATGGTACTGAATCAATATTGGCGCTACAACGCAATGCTCATTCTTTGTGACTATCGTGCTGAGGGGCTCGTCCATGCCCCTATTTCTGTCTTTTGTAAACCCTGTCTGTCCTATCTGCATGATGTATGGAGTTGCCAGCCTGTTGTGGTCAACCGTCGTAATCGTATGCAGCGGTTCATGTATGCTCTGCCCTCTAAAGCAGTCGCCACCATGATTGACCTGCACTATAAAAGGTTCAGGATTCTCAAACACGAACTTCTGCAACCCTCTGGCAATTCGCCTCATAGTATTGTCTGCAAGCGGTTTGTTCCTGCCAAATATGGACTTTCCCAAATCAGAGAAATCCAACACCGTACTCACAGGCACCCACTTCTCAAATCCATCGGTACCACCCTTGTTGTGTGTCTGCTTTGGCCAGACAATCGGCTTTCCGTCTCTCCTGAAGATTGCATACCAGCGTTTTCGCGTAGTCGGTGCGCCATAATCAGCTGCTACAAGCTCCCTGCTGTCAAAATCATATCCAAGACTCTTCATCGCTGTAATGAATCTCTGATACTCCTCTCCTTTTCGCTCTTTTATTGGAAAACCCTGCTCATCCAATGGTCCCCACTGCTGAATCTCTTCCACATTTTCCATGATGATGACATCCGGAAGTATTGTCTTGGCGTGCTTATAAACCGCCCATGGCAGTATTCTTAATCCGGAATTTCTCGGTTTTCCGCCTTTTGCCTTGCTGTGGCTCGTACAATCAGGGCTTGCCCACATCAGTGCTACGCGTCTGCCGTCAACATATTTCTGCAAATCTACTTCGAAAATGTCCTCTGTCAGATGCAGAGTATTGGGATGATTCGTTTTATGCATCAAGATGGCTGAATGGTCGTGATTGATTGCTATATCTACCGGTCTGCCCAGAGCCATTTCGATTCCAACGCTGGCACCACCGCCGCCGGCGAAACAGTCAATTATCAAATCTCTGTCTTTAAATAGAGCTTCTTTACCCATTTTCCTTTACCTCTCGACTTCTAAAATCATATTTCGTATACACTAGCTTCTCCTTATCCCAGTCGGAATAAATGGATTTCAGGTATGCCTCAAACATCTCAAGCATTTCCTGCCTTAAACCTTTATTCCCGTTATCCAACAGGTCATGGTGGTACCGACATCCCACAGCACCGTTTTTTTCTATTCCGAGACCCATTTGCGATTTCGGGACGAAATGCATGATATCCTTTATCTCGAGAAGCATTCCCGACGTGCATTCCATGTGATAGCCCCTTACACAGAAGATGCATTCGCCGTGGTCTCTCGCATATATCCTTTTCTTGGTTTTGGTGTCAAACTGGAGTTTTCTTGTGTATTTATGCGGTTTCTTCGCCATACCGATTACGCCTCCAGACTGGTCTTTTTGCTGACGCTCTGCTCCACCTTGACATTACCTTTGCCTGTCAATGTCACTTTGCCCTTAATACCATGCCCAGTATCAATCGTTATGCCCGCAATAAGGCTTCTGACTACCGGACTGACCGCCTGCCTTAAAAGGTCTGCTGTTTCAGGATAATTTTCGCGAAACAGTTTCTCGATATTATCCTTTGCTTTTTCTTCTGATGTGTGCCGTTTCTTTTCCATCTTTGCTCCGGCGCAACTACACATTCCCGTAGCCCAATCATTTAACTGTTCTTCCGAACACTGTCCCGTTGTTTCCAGGTGATGAACCTGTCCGCAATACTTGCAGGTGCCATAACTCGTTTCCGTTCCTTCTAACTTCTCCCTAGTTTCACTCATCATATTCTCCTTTCTGTTGTTCAGTCTCCATCACCGGCTCCAGATGCATTGTCTGCGGATTCAAACTCATGTCGACCAATGTCAGATGTTTCACTGCTTGTACTGCCGTTGACTGCTGCCACCGCTTGTTTATTCGAATTGCATGACATCCAAATTTATCAAACATATCCTTTCTCCTTCCTGTCATGTGTTCCATTCCGGTACCGGCACGTCTGTAAAAGTGCCCTCTTCCGGAGGTTCGTGTTCCAGTTCCATTTCTTTCTTAATCCTGCCCTGCATACACTGTCTGTAGGTATGCTCCGCATCCTTCCATTCGGTCACGTGCTTTTCCAGCAGGTCGGCACACTTATTCCACGCCTCCGCGTCTTTTACCATCCTGCCCTTGGCATTGACCCACCCGTCTTTCCGCCACTGCCAGAGCCAGTGATTCTGCATGGTCCTCAAAACGTGTCCGCATTCAGTAAATACTATGACGCAACAGGTTTTCGTCAGTATGGAAAAAGCCTTTTCAACCAGCCTCAAAGCCAGCTCATTTTCCGTGGTCCTGTCTGCATACAGGATGCCGCCCCTTGTAACCGGCCTGCCTGCCTTGGACAGATATTCCACCATCCATGCACCTGCTGCCTGCTTCTTGGCCGGACCTCTGAATGATGTCTCTATGTATATGTTCACGTTCATCCGTCGTCACCTTCTTTCCCTCTCTTCCCGGTATTTATCAGCCTGCGGATGGTATAGTGCTGTACCGGATACCCTGTCACCGGGTTCATGCCGTTCCAGATGCTGTCCTTGACCACGTACCATCCCCTTGGTGCCACAGGCGGATTCCGCCACTTCCTGCGCCGGATCAGTTCCCGGTGTGGCTGCGGCACGGCCAGGTTTCGGCTTCTGGAATAAGTACACCACCCACACTCTTCCTTGGTCTCCGCTTTGACGATGTACTCTGCCAGTTTCTCATACTCCCCGTCCTCATACAGTGAGGAGAAGAACTGTCCACCGTGGGCCCACAGCTTTTTTACCAGCTCCACGGTGCAGACTCCGTCCCAGTTGATGTCCTCTATAATCAGGTGGTGATGGAGCACCTGACCTTTTTTGCCACGCTCCGTCACCGCGATCCACCTAAACGGTATCCCCGCCTTTTTATAAATGTCCCTCAACTTATCAAGGAACTTCCTGCGGTGTATCTTTGCCTCCTCATAGGTCTCCGGCCGTTCTCCCTTCCCGTACTTCAGGATCAGGTGCCAGTCTCCTTCGTGGAAATTGGCCAGTATGATCCGCTGCACCTTTCTCCATCGGTTCGTTTCGTTCTGCCTCTGTATATCCGCCGGCGTTCTCTTCTGCTTTTTAGACCTCTCCTTCCCCGGTGCTCCATAATTACCCGGATAGTACTTCTCTATTTGCCGTATGACACCCATGTCATATGTAACTTGCCTGTAAATGAATATCATCCCCTAACTTTAATATCTTTATTGGCTGTGAAAAACCGCAAAAATCCTTGATTTTTCTTGACTTTTGCGGTCCCGGATGATATCATATTTATAGTTGAATATGTCTCATCCGAGATGTTGGAACTGCCCCGTTGCCGCGGGGCTTTTTCATGCCCTTCTTTTTCACTGTCTGCCCTCCTAATATGTCCTGACGTTCCGCACTTCGCCGTCACTATCAATAAATTCATCAACGCCGCCCGGTGCTGCAGGTCTCAGGTGAAGCTCATCGTAGGTCATATTTTGCCGGATGCACTCATAAGATGCCTTTTCCACCATTGCCTCTGGGAAAAGCCCGTCTTTCAATTCTTCCCTGTCGTCCTTGTATGTCCTGTTTCCAAAAAGCTCTATCATATCCGCATCCGGAAGTTCCATGAACACTGCTACCGTCCGTGCCCGGAAGTATGTAAACTTCGCCGCCGCCCAGTCCTGCTTCCTGCAAAGCTGCGTAAACCGCTCTGCATACTCGTACAGTTTATTTCTTGCCTGCCTTTCGTTCAGCACCGCTATCCCTCCGCATCTTCCCGGACGTGTACCTCAGGGCTTGTCCACAGAACTGCTGCCGCCAGAATCAGTGCCGTCGTCCTCTTCATCTTCATCCGTCTCATCTCCTTCTTTTCGTTTGGCTATGTCCATGCCCACTATGCCGCCTATATGTATGACCGCTGCGGCTATGGTACCCACCATGCTTCCTGTCTCTATCCCGCCGGCGACTCCTGCTGCCCCGATCAGAATTGCTATAAATGATGTGTATGCCATATGCTTGTCCTCTCCGGAACCGCCTAAGCGGTTTCCTCCTTTACTTTAGGCGTGACAGTGACACTGACTACCTCCATGCCAAGCTGGTCAGCATACAGCCTGAGTAACTGTCTCTTCATGTAATCTACTCTTTCCGGAGTAACTTCCATATCAAATTCTTTATTATCCATATGCTCACCTCCGTTAAATCTTATGAATTACTGGTTGTACATCTTGCTTTTTAATTCTCCTATCCTTATAATTCAGTTACAGGCTCCCGCCAGAGCCGAGTACGAAAGAAAGGAGCTGAATAATGGAAACTTTAAAAAAATATCTATCATTTTGCTATAGTTACATACCTTTAATTGACGACCTTAAGGATTATAAACTTTGTATAGTCACTCCAGCTGGTGTCATTACTGGTAGCCCTATTGCAAAAGATGATTCCGATGAATCAGTTAAATCTCTTGTCACTTTATCTTCTGAATATGTAGAAGAATACAGAAAAGAAAATTCATTGGATCCATCAAAGCCACTTGATGGAAATGACGGATTCTTCATGTTAAAAAACGCTACTCTTCGTTCCGGTGGAGCGACCTATAACTTCAATTTCTTGAACGTGTTCTTTGACCAAATTATTGCAATCACTGTTGGAAAAATGGATTGATTGCGTGTGCTCCGAGCTATTCCTTATGGCTTGGAGCTCTTTATGTATTTCTGATAACTTTCCATAAATCTTCTTGAGCATTTCGTTCATCTCCTTTCCGAATCATGTAATCAAATTTAATTTGATTTTTGTGGTAAAAAAATATTATCTAAAGGAATTCTATATAATTCGCTTAGTTCCCTGCTTTGCGACATTTTGGGTTCTGATTTACCTTTCTCCCAACTAACAATCGTCTGCTTTCCTACTTTCAAAGCTTTAGCTACATCTTCTTGTGTTAATCCAGCGTTGACTCTTGCTGCCGCTAAGCTGATTTGTAATGTTCCCAAACCACATCACCTCCGTTTCTAAAACCGATAATAAATCAAATTAAATTTGATGTCAATACTAAAATCAAATTTTTTTTGACTTTTTGATTGAAATTTGTAAAATAATATTGTATTATACTTACACAATCACTTGAAGGGCGGTGAATACTGTGACCGAAGATGAACAAAAAAAAGTTTTTGCACGTAATTTAAATCGATACGTAGATATGTCACATAAAACTCAAAGAGAAATAGCCCAAGCTATAGATGTTTCTCCCCAGACATTTAATACCTGGTGTCAAGGAATAGCTATTCCCCGTATGGGAAAAGTTCAGCGTCTTGCAGACTACTTTAATATTGGCAAGTCAGATTTAATTGATGATAAACCAATAAATCATTCAGGGAACGCTGCTAAGGGTATTAAAATCAATGTCCTCGGCCGTGTAGCTGCCGGAATACCTATTGAGGCTATTGAAAATATTATTGATACAGAAGAAATATCAGAAGAATTGGCACGAACCGGCAAATTTTTCGGTTTACGCATTCAGGGTGATAGTATGGAGCCGGATATCCATAATGGGGATATTGTAATTGTACGTCAGCAGGATGATGCGGAATCTGACGAAATCGTAATTGCTCTAGTGAACGGCAATGATGGGGTATGCAAGCGACTGAAGAAATACGAAAGCAGCATTGCCCTTGTATCTACCAATGCAAATTATGAACCAATGTATTTTACCAATAAGGAAATTTCAGAAAAACCTGTTAGAATTATTGGGAAGGTTGTTGAACTTAGGAGAAAATTCTAAAATCCGTATACAACTACACATTTCATATGTTATGCTAATTTCATAAAGTTGAAATATTTGTTGAAGGGATGATAGTATGCCAAAATCTATACTGGACAAAATTGTTGAAAAGAGAAAAATGCCTGTGCTATTTATTGGTTCAGGGATTTCCAAGCGTTATTTATATGGTTTTCCTGATTGGGAAGGCTTATTAAGAGATTCTTTTAAATCTGTAAATCCTGATCCATACTATTACAATCGTTATGTAGAACAATTTAAACGTGAGGGAAATTCTCCCTTTGAGATAAATACTAAATTGGCTACTATAATCGAAAATGATTTTAATGCTGCCTTCTATGCTAGAAAAATAAAAATAAAAATAGGAAACACTAAAAATCCAAAATGGGTTGACCAGGGGGTTTCTCCTTATAAAATGTTTCTTGTAAGTTACTTTAAAAAACTTAAGGTCAATTCAGACCCATTATTATTACAAGAAATAGAATCTTTCCGTTTGTTAAAAAACAAGATATTAGCTGTAATAACAACAAATTATGATACATTTATAGAATCAGAAATTTTAAGAGATGATTATCAGGTATTTTGTCACCAAAATGAACTTTTTTCTGCTGATAGTTATAATATAGCTGAAATATATAAAATTCACGGAAGTGTATTAGATGCTAAATCGCTTGTTATAACAGAAAAGGATTATGCTGATTTCAACTCATCCAGAAAACTGATCATAGCCAAAATGCTGACCCTTTTCGCGGAATCTCCCATTATATTTATGGGTTATTCATTTACGGATGAAAACATTCAACATATCATAGAAGATTTTTTGAATTGCTTGACAGTAAAAGAACTGTCAATAATAGGCAATCATTTTGTTTTTATTAGCTATAAGAAGGGCGAAAAACGTCTGCTAGAGACCAAGCGTACTATATTTACCTCAAACAAAATAGAAATTCCTATTACAGAAATAACGACGGATAATTATGGTGCTATATACGAGAAGCTCAACAATATCATTCCGGGCATTGCTGCATCGCGTGTTCGTGAAACCCGGAAAATCATAAAACAAATTGTAGATCAGAATATTACTAATGAATCCGCAGAGTCAGTTATCGTAGATATTGATGATTTGGATAATATTGATCTTTCAACAAAGCCGTTAGCTATTGCAATCGGCTATCGTGACTCAATTTTAAACAAAGTCGGATATGGCATATTAGATGTGGATTCAATAATAGAAGATATACTTTTTGACAACAAAAAACTTAATGCGGATAATATGTGCTTTGATAGGTTTAAGTCAATATCTTCAACTCATTTGATACCTGTTTTTAAGTATGCAAAAGGGTGTACTGTACCTATTCCTTCCTCAAGTAAATTGAACGACTATATAAATGCTCGTAACTCCATAGATAAAATTATTTCAAAATCGCAGTTAAAATCTATAAATGCATTACCAACTGCATCTACTATTGATGAGCTACATACCGCGATGAACAGTCAAAACTCGTTCGACAAAAAGGCCGGCGTTCTTTTAAAAAGTATCGGTAATTTTACAATTGATGAAATCAGAACAGAGTGCCAGTCACTTTTCCGTGAAATCAGCGGTACGAAAATTACATCTACTTGTTTCAAACGATGTGTTATGTATATCGATTTCAAGGAAAACTACACAAAAAAAAGTTAATGAACATTTTTCAGTAAACACTGGAAACATCACTAACTTTCTTTTTTAGAAAACCTAGCATTTCAATATGCTTTTAGTTCTTTTTATACAGTCATTTAATGACTTATTGGTTTATATAGTACTATCATATTTATAATTTGTCAATATGATAATTTTTATTTATTCAAATTCCGCCCCGGTGCTACCAACACCGGAGCGGATCGGAACTATACCGGGAAACCCGATATAATACATATGAAAACATTTGCATTATATCATTTTCCTGGCTGAATTACAAGTGCCGGGCATTTTTATGTCCTGCCACCAGTAAGATGTACAGGAGGACAATACTATGGATAAGGTCAAACGATGTGCAATCTACATCCGCGTCAGCACAGAGGAGCAGCATTTAAACGGTCTCTCTCTGCCGGCGCAACGTAAAGCTCTCACAGACTTCGCGGAGCATAACGGCTATACCATTATAGATTACTATGCGGATGAAGGTATCTCTGCACGTAAGCCCATGAAGTACCGCAAGGGACTCCTCCGTCTGCTCGATGATGTAAAGAAGAACAAAATCGACATGATTCTGGTCACGAAGCTGGACCGATGGTTCCGTAATATCAAGGACTACAATATAACCGAGGAGATTCTTCAGGCACATAACTGCTATTGGAAGACCATCTTTGAGAATTATGACTCTTCCACCGCCAACGGCCAGATGGTCATTAATATCATGCTGTCGGTAAATCAGGCGGAATGTGACCGTACTTCCGAGCGTATCAAGGCTGTTATGGACTATAAGCGCTCCATCGGCGAAGTCACCAGCGGTAAATGTGCCTGCTATGGCTATAAGGTTGTAAACAATCGACTCGTAAAGGATGAATCTGTGTCTGACATCGTCGATGATGCCTACGACCACTATCGCTCATGTTACTCTATCCGGAACACCTTTTATTACCTTCAGAAAAAATACGGTGACAGAGCGCCCTCATGCAACAAGGTGGATCGTCTCTTTAAGAATGAGACCTACGCCGGCAAAGACAAGGATAACTACAACTACTGCGAACCGTATATTACATACAGCGAATTTCAGAAGTTCCGGCAGATATCCTCCGCCAAAACCAGCACTGTCGGCAAATATGATCCATATATCTTTTCTTCCCTTATCAAGTGTCCCTGGTGCGGCAATAACTATACCGGATACAGGAAGAAGCAGAAGCTGAAGAGCGGCGGCGAGAGCATCTACATTAAGTACCGCTGCGGCAACAAGTTCGGGCGGCATAGCTGTGCACACTTTACCGAACACAAAATCGAGGAATATATGCTCACCCACGTCTCCTCCAGACTGCAGGAGGAGATTACCAGCGTACAGATGAAGGCCAAACAACAGCATAAAGGCTATGATGCCGAAACACTGCATAAGGAAATGGAGCGGCTGAATATTTTGTTCCAAAAGGGAAGAATCACTGAGAGCTACTATGATGAACAGTATGAATTACTTGAAAATAAGTTAAGGGAATGTGAGGGTGCAGAGAAACCTACCCCTCTGAGTGCCTACAACAATCTTCTGGCGACTTTTAGCGGCGACTGGCATGAAATGTATGTCAACCTTGATAAAGCCCATAAGCAGACCTTCTGGAAGAGCACGATTAGTAGCATTGAGATAGACCGTGAGACGCATCAAATAAGCGGTTTTAATTTTCTCAAAGAATTGGAGTAGTAAAAAGCGTACACAGTTGAGTTCGAGCCGCATGCCACATCTCTGGAATCCAAGGGCGACGGTTACGTGGTAGCATCTCTCGGCGAGGACTCCGGCTATGTGCCTTACACTGCTTTCTCTGCCAAGAAAAGTTATATTGCTGAGAATCCGGGAGTGATTCAGTCCTTCACCAACGCTTTACAGAAGGGCATGGTCTATGTACAAAGCCACTCTCCTGCCGAAATCGCGCAGGTCATTGCACCGCAGTTCGACGGAACGGACATTGACACCATAACCACCATCGTGGAGCGCTACGCATCGCAGGACACATGGAAAGGCGACTTGATTTTTACAGAGGACAGTTTCAATCTATTACAGAATATTCTGGAAGAGGCCGGCGAACTGGACGGACGGGTACCTTATGCAGACCTGGTGGATACTTCCTATGCAGAAAAGGCGGCACACTGATCTTAAACAAGGGTTGACTGCCGAGCGATTTCCTATCACATGAAAAAGGGTGTCCCCAAACCACGCGGGAACACCCTTTTCTTTTCTGTTCTATCTATTTACGAAAGATTAGCCATCAGCTCTTCCAATGTATCTATGACACTGCTATACTGCGCCAACACATCCTCCACACGTTCATCCACAAGTTGCAAATTATTTTCCTTAACCGCAAATTCCTGTTCCTTGGCAGCCTCGGACAACTTATTTGCACCGATAGACTTCATGGCATTCTTCAAACCATGCATCTCTATCCCGTACCGTTCAAAATCTTTCCGTTCATAACACTCCCTGAGAAGCGGCAGTTTCTCCTTACCCTCTTCTAAGGCTGCATCCAAAACTTCTAAATAGATTTCTTCGTCCCCGGCACACATCGCAATTCCTTCTTCAACGTCGAATCCCCTATTTTCTAAATCGTCAATCGTACGAACCGGTTCCATGCCAAACCTCCATTCTGTCCAATCCCAAAAGATTATCTAATTAAACTTATTGTGAATATCATAGCACATTACTCTTCTGTTTGACTACTGCCATCTTGTTTTTTCGTCTTTTTTCGTTCTGATTTCTCTTTGTCGACCGTGATATTGTCTATCATTTTCTCTATCAGAAGCTTCTTCATATAGACATCAAAACCCAGCATACAGATAAAGGAAAACATCTGCAGAAACTTCCTGCTCTCCTCCGGTGCCTCCTCAAAAGTCTGTTCCGCTGTCCTGAACTTTGTGGTAATATCGCTTTTGAGTACGTCTACCTGTGCCATTTCCAGCCCGAACACTTCCTCGTATACGGTCTCCAGATTAAATGCGTCATCTGTATGAAAAAACCGCTCGGTAATAGGCGAAAGCAACTGCTGGATATCGTTGATTGACAAAATCCCCTTATAATAATAGATAAAAATCAGCAAAAGCACGTGCTCTTTACTGTACTTCTTCTTAAGCGGCGGTGGAAGCAAATCATTCTTGGCATAGTTGTTAATCATCGTCTTCGTCAGGATTTTATCCTCCGAAGGATTGCGCGTCGAACTTTTCAGGTGTGATTCCATAAAAGTAGTCACCTGGTCCATATACAAATCGATGTCCGGTATGTCTTCCGCCTTGATACATGCAATTCTGTCCAGACTTGCCAATATGCTTCCAAGCAAATCTTCCGTATTGATTGTCATTTTTTCCTCCATCTCAAAGTGTTTCTGATAAGAAACTCCTTTGCGAGCAACCAAATCAATATATACATGCTTTATTATATAGTTTTTATAACTACATGACAAGTGTTTTATCTGTTTTCTATCATTTTAGCCGCCATATATTTACAAACAATTATATCTGTGTTATATTTATGCTTAACAGCGTTAAAGTTTTAACGCGTGAAAGCGTCGTGTTTACTCCGGCGCTTCATGTAATTTACTATAATTAAAGGAGCTGCTATGAATAAAAAATTGAAAACGGATGCCGTAGACCATTTGTTTGACGCAATACTTTGCCTGAATACCAGAGAAGAATGTTACAATTTCTTTGAAGACCTGTGCACAATCAACGAGCTGTTGTCTCTGTCTCAACGCTTTGAGGTGGCTGCCATGTTAAAGGACGGCAACACTTATCTGGAGATTGCCGACAAAACCGGTGCCTCCACCGCTACAATCAGCCGAGTCAATCGCTCCCTTAACTACGGAAACGACGGCTATGAAATGGTGTTGGCACGTTTAGAGAAATGAGAATTTGTTGTGGAAGAGCAGACCGCGGGGGTCTGCTCTTAGCCGTCAATATTAATCAATTCCATGGGGTCAATATATTTCTCGTCATAGGTAATCTGGTATCCCAGTTCTGTATTATCCTCTCCGATTACGTAGAGGATCGCTCCCTTGACCACATCATCGCCTTCTTTAATCATTACATCACCGTCATTGCGATAAATGCTGTTATAACCGTTTCCGTGGTCTATCCTGATACAGTGCAGATATCCTGTGTCCGTGGCGACAGAAACCACCGTACCGTCCGCAGCGGCGATAATACTGCTGCCCACAGTGCCGTTTAACTTAACCATGGGATTTTCCCCATCGCTCATTTCCAAAGAGGCTGACGAAGACAAAGGAAAACCTACCGGCATATGCGCCTGTGCCCTCTCCTGCTCCTGTGCCTCCTCCTGCTCTACCTTCTGGTTAATCGTATCGCTGAGTATGGTTACTTTATCCATCAATTCTTCCCTAAGTTCAATCAGGTCAGCGTTCTCTTCCTGAAGTGTCAATATGGCTGTCTCCTGAGCGCTAAGTGCATCTGCGCTGGCTGCCACCTCTGCCTCCAGGGTATCTATCCGATTCCCGCGTCTAAAGCACACAAGCACCAGAAGGATGATAATCGCCAGCAGGATTACCGCAACCGACTCAACCACTGTCGCTCCGATTCCCATCTGACGGACGTTGCCTTCCTTAGAATCCACGAAAAGCATCAGCATATAGTTGATTTTTCTTTTTTTCTTACCGTTTTCTGTTTGCTGCAATAAAATCACCTCCAGTGCACGTTATTACTGGAAATTACAAACTATCATGCATAGTATATCACAATTGACCGACAAAGACAATGTTTGTTTACATAATGTGCGTACAAATTGTGAAAAAACGTAAAACAATGCTTTACATTTCTATGGACATATGCTATTCTATCAATGTTGACACAAGCAACAGATTCATAATTTTGGAGGTATGTACGATGAACAAAGGTACAGTTAAATGGTTTAACAACCAAAAAGGCTATGGCTTCATCTCTGATGAGCAGGGTAACGATGTTTTCGTTCATTACTCAGGACTGAACATGGAAGGCTTCAAATCTCTTGAAGAGGGCGCTTCCGTTGAGTACGAAGTAGTTAATGGCGAAAAAGGACCTCAGGCCGTAAACGTAACAAAGTTATAAGAGACATCGAACTTATAACACCATAATCAGTATCACGATGTGCCTGTTCTTAAATATAAATATTCATTTTTATTTAGAATTTGCAGTATTGTTATGACGGATTAGAAAAAACCTGCCTCTAACGGCAGGTTTTTTTTATATAAATATCTCAACGCCGACATTCCCTTAACACTTCCTCAAACTTCATCGAGCCGCCGAATAAATCCAGCGCACTGCCGACAGTCACATGCACTTTGTCCTTACCTAATTTCTTTAAAAGTCGCAAATCCTCGAAACTGTGTACGCCGCCTGCATAGGTAATCGGCATTTGTCCCCAATCTCCCAAAAGTCCGGCAAGTTCTTCTTCTATACCATTCGCTTTGCCTTCTACGTCAACCGCATGAACAAGAAATTCATCACAGTAAGACGACAACTCGTCAAGCGTACTCTTGGTCAGCTCCACGTCGGTATATTTCTGCCATCTGTCGGTCACAATAAGGTAGCGGCCGTCTTTTTTTCTCGCACTGAGATCGAGAACTAAGTTTTTTTTGCCAATTTTACGCATAAGCTCATTCAATCTGTCATACTGTATCAGGCCATCCTTGAAAACATAGGAAGTGACGATTACATGACTTGCTCCTGCATCCAGATACGCTTCCGCGTTCTCCGGCGTGATGCCGCCGCCCACCTGAAGTCCGCCGGGATATGCTCTAAGTGCCGCAAGCGCCTGATTTTTCGTCTCCTCATAATATGGCGATGTCACAGAATTCAACAATATGATATGTCCGTTTGTAACTTCATATTCACAGTACAATCGGGCATAAAATGCCGCATCCTGTTTTGAAACAAAATTTTCCAGCGCCGTATCGTCATGGTCCTTCAAACTGCCGCCCACAATCTGTTTAACGCTGCCGTTATGGATATCAATACAAGGTCGAAATTCCATCTGTTTCCTCCATATCGAAGCAGTTTACTGCCAAGATATTCTCCCTTTTCTGCCGTGCATATTTTATTTTCTATCAGACATAATAACATAGGAGCAGGTGTTTTTACACAAAAACATTCTGTGTTGCGGAATTTGTGCTAAGAATCCACAAATTTCTTAATTATAGAAAAAGAGCGTATATGCTTCGGAATGGAGGAGAATATGAAAAAAGTAAGAGCATTATTACTTGTCAGTGTCATGGTACTGTCTATGACAATGCTGACCGCCTGCGGCGGAATGAACGGTGCTGCAAACAACGGTAACAACAATACAAACGCAGCCGGTTCCGGTACAGGCAACGACAATAACACAACAGGCGGAACAGGTACTTCTCAGAACGTCACAGACAATAACACAACTGCAAACGGTACAACAAACAATAATACCAACGGCACAACAAACGGCTCCACGGACATTACCGACAACCACGAGAATGTCAATGACGTGACTGCCGGAGACAATGACACCAACAATTCCGTATTGGACAATGTAGGTGATGCCATCGGTGATGTCGGCAATGCCGCTTCCGATGTAATTGACGGCGCTGCAAATGGCGTTGAGAACATGGTTGACAACGTGACAGGCACAGGTAACGGTACAGGTACTACTACCGGTACAGGCAACGGTACGGGTACAACTGCCGGTACAGGTGCTGCAGGCACAGGTGGCAATATGTAACAAAGCAAGCAGACTCGGTAATGAGTAGGCACAAAAGAAATCCGTCCCTATGAAATCACAGGGACGGATTTTTTATCGGGTTTGCCCACTTTATTATTTTTCGATAATCAGACCGTTTCGGTATGCCTGCAGAAGCTCCTCCAACTGGTGAATACTCTCACGCAGTTCCGTACCGACATCCGTATCCGCGATTTTCTGGCGCATACTGCTGGTCTCCAAAATAATGGAATCCGAAAAGATATCCGACTCATGCAGGATGGCAGCCTCAGTGGATTCAAAAGGTTCATGTGCGACAAGCCTCATACCGTGGGAATTAACTACCAGCGTATAGCCCGCAATTCCCGTCTTGTCCTGATATGCCTTGGAAAATCCGCCGTCGATGATAAGAAGTTTCCCGCCACACTTGATAGGCGATTCACCTTTCTTACGTTCCACCGGCACATGACCGTTGACAATATGGGAGTTCGTTTCATCCAGGCCGAACTCACGAAGAATATTCTCAATCACCGACTCATTGTCAAGCAACTTATAGTAACTGTTCTTAGTCTCCGCATGCAGCTGTTTGTCTTCCAGAAAATACCTCTCAAAGGTAGCCATCTTATCTTTACCGAACACCGGTGAATAAGGACCCGCCCAAATATACCAGATAATATCCTGTCCTTTCAACTTCTCTTTCAGGTTGTTATCGGCGTAGTAGCCCTTACGCGCATAGTGCTCCAATACGTCATAGAGTGCCTTGCCACTGTACTCTTCCCCATATACATTGACCTTGCTGAAATTCCCTTTGTCGTCCATAGGCACACACCCGTGGTAGAGCAGGTTGGAGTTATGAACCTTATACAGACCGCCCTTGGAAAAGAGGAATCTGACGTGTTTTTGCAGCTTCTCACATTTCACAAATCCTTGCCTTAAGCGCTCCATGACCTGTTCCTCCTGCGGAGTCAGCTCATAAGGTCTCTCCCTGTTGATTGTCGGGAAATCCACATCTTTCATGGCATAAGATACGCCATCTATCACGAGCGATTTATTCTCGTAATCAATCTTGTCAAGCAGCAGCCGGTCCTCCATTCCAAACTCAGGTCTGCGCATGATAAGCTGCCCTTCTAACTTGAATTGAATTATGGCAATGGCTTTGTGCATTTTCATATCAAGGCTCAAATCCTTGGTGTCATAATCGGTATTGTATTTGATTGCGAAAGCGCTGCAGTCGGTGTCCTTGTATGCATCCAGCGCAAATGTCGCCAAAGGAATCAGGTTAATACCGTAGCCTTCCTCAAGTGTATCCAGATTGCCGTAACGTGCCGCCATCCGAATTACGTTGGCAATACATGCCAAATGCCCACTGGCTGCGCCCATCCATACGATGTCGTGATTGCCCCACTGAACATCCACGGAGTGATAGCTGCACAGAGTATCCATAATAATGTGCGGCCCCGGTCCTCTGTCATAAATATCACCCACAATATGCAGATGATCGATGACAAGACGCTGAATAAGATACCCTAAAGCAACAATAAATTCCTGTGCTCTGCCGATTCGGATGATGGTATGGATAATTTCATTATAATATGCTTCCTTATCCTGAATCTCCGCCTTCTCCGTAATCAATTCCTCTATAATATAGGAAAAGTCCGGCGGCAGAGCCTTGCGCACCTTAGAACGGGTGTACTTGGAAGAGACACGCTTCGTAATCTGCACAAGTCGATGTAACGTAATCTTATACCAATCCTCAATAGAGTCCTCATCCTCCTCCCGCAGGATTAAATCAAGTTTTTCCCTCGGGTAGTAAATCAGGGTTGCCAGACTCTTTTTATCCTTAATGCTGAGTGTATTGCCAAATTCCTCATCAATCTTACGCCGTACGGAGCCTGATCCGTTCTTTAAGATATGGTTGAACTGCTCATATTCACCGTGAATGTCCGTCATGAAATGCTCCGTACCCTTCGGCAGGTTTAAAATCGACTGCAGATTGATAATCTCTGTGGAAGCCGCTGCAATCGTCGGATACTGTTTGGATAAACTTTTCAGATATTTTAGCTCTAAATCGTCCATGAATGCCTCCGTGTTACTATTGTTACGTAAAAACTCTGCCACGATGGCAGAGTTTCGCTCTTATGAGTCTCCAATCACATCACTCATATCATACATTCCCGCAGGTTTTCCCGCAAGGAATTTCGCTGCCTGAACAGCCCCTTTGCCGAACACCGCCTTAGAATATGCTCTGTGGGAGAACGTCACTACCTCGTCGGCGCCCGCGAAGATTACGTCATGGTCGCCCACTATCGTTCCGCCCCGAACTGCGCTGATGCCGATTTCCTGTCTCGTTCTCTTTTCACGTACCTGACTTCTGTCATAGACATACTTATATGTATTGTCCAATTCTTCATTGATAGAGTCCGCCAGAGCAAGCGCTGTTCCGCTAGGAGCATCCACCTTCAGATTATGATGTTTCTCGACAATTTCGATATCGAAGCCTGCGGGTGCCAGGATGCCTGTCGCCTCTTTTAACAGTTTTAACAGCATATTGATGCCCAGAGACATGTTCGCCGATTTTAAAATAGCTACTTTCTTAGATGCCTCCTGCACTTTCGCAAGCTGTTCCTCCGTCAATCCCGTAGTGCACAATACGCATGGTATCTGTTTCTGCACACAGTATTCGAGCAGCGCATCCACCGCCGGCGCAGCACTGAAATCAATAATGGCATCCGCCGCCACATCACACGCGCCAATCTCATGAAATACGGGATAGGGATTTTTACCTTCGTCATAGGCATCCACACCCGCCACAATTTCCACTTCTTCATCCGCCGCAATCAGGCCGGATATGGTCTGTCCCATCTTGCCGTTGCAGCCATGCATAATAACTCTTACCATTTTTCTCCCTCTTCTTTTCTTATAGAAGACCGTAGTTTTGCAATGCAGTCTTTAAGGTCTCTACATTCTTCGGCTCCATCTCCGACAGCGGCATATGTAACGGTCCTACATTCTTGCCCATCAGATTCATGGCAGTCTTGACAGGAATCGGGTTGACCTCGCAGAACAGCGCATCGTATAGCTCAATTGCGCGAAGCTGCTCTTTCATACTTCCCTCCACGTCACCATCGAAAAACTTCTGACATATATCGTGCATCTGTTTCGGTGCCACGTTAGATACTACGGAAATCACACCTATGCCGCCTAAAGACATAAGCGGCACTACCTGATCGTCGTTGCCGGAATACAAATCAATTTTACCGCCCGCCAATGACATCAACTTAACCACCTGCGAAATATTGCCGCTGGCTTCCTTGATTCCCACAATGTTGCTCACTTCCGTGCATAACTTAACAACCGTCTGAGGCAGAATGTTGCATCCGGTCCTGCTGGGCACATTGTACAGAATAATCGGAAGTTTTACGGAATTCGCAATCTGTTTATAATGTTCAAACAACCCCTTCTGAGTCGCCTTATTATAATAAGGAGTTACAAGAAGCAGTCCGTCTACACCGTATTTCTCCGCCTCTTGAGAAAGATATATCGCCGTCTTGGTACAGTTGGAACCCGTACCCGCGATGACCGGTACCCGGCCGTTCACCTTCTCGGCACAAAATCTGATTAAATCCAGATGTTCCTCATGGGTCAGCGTGGACGCTTCGCCTGTGGTTCCGCACACAATGATCGCGTCTGTGCTGCCCGCAATCTGCTCCTCCACTAGTTCTTCGAATTTTTCGTAATTGACACTTCCGTCCTCGTGAAACGGCGTGACGATTGCCACACCTGCTCCTTTAAAAATTGCCATATTGCACCCTGCCTTTCTTTGTGCGCTACTGAATAACGCAAATAAGCAGACTCGAAATGCTCCGCCTATTCGAAAAAAAGCTGACCGCATAGGGTCAGCTTTAACTCCAAGTTACCTGATAGCGCCCCATCGATTCGATGACAGTCATACAGCTCTTAACTGTATGCCCAAGGTGAGAATCTGCAGACAACTCTCCCTTTCGGCGTTTTCCCCTTTCAAAATCCATCGTCTGTGCCTGCCACATCAAAACCTCTACTGATGAAAAACGCAACCTCTATCTGTCCATATTGTTTCGTGTTTCTGAGTTTGCGAAGCAAATCTCACAAACAAGCTTGCTTGTTTTATCATAGCACCATACCGTATGGTATGTCAACCGCCTATTCCCATATTTTAAACTGCATAGTCTCTATCTTAGTAACTTCATCCGCCAGAACGCACACCGCATCGTTCAGTGCGATGCCGGTCATAATAATATCCATCTCCTCCGGTTTTGCCGACAACAGAGTTTTCAATTCATCTACTGTGATAATACCGTTATCGATAATCCCCAACACCTCGTCCAAGATTAGCAGGGAACACTCTCCCGTATTCATCACCTTCTTGGCAAAGTTCAGTCCGTTCCTGATATTCTGACACTCCTCCGCCTGACGCTCCTGCGGCAGATTGATGAAATTCTCATCCGACTTTTCGAAGCGAAAAATCTTAATTTCCGGTTCAAGACGCTTGACAAATTCCGATTCCGCCAATCCGCGTCCCTTTAAAAACTGTATTATTACTACAGAGCCGCCGTTGCACACAGTTTGTATTGCTCTCCCCAACGCTGCCGGGGATTTTCCATGACCTTCACCGCTATAGATCTGAATCATGCCGTTTCTCATATTAAACCCTCACTGTTTCCCTACACATACTCTGTGTTTTATGTACTTTGCCTGCCTATCATAGCACAATTGGGATTTTAGTGCAACTTTTATATGAAATTGCGCAATGTCCGCGCCTCACGATTCCTCTTCCACCATCTCCAGCTTGCTGACGGACACTTCATAAGCTACCCTTCTCTCCAGCTGGTCTTCCGATATCTTCTTCATATATTCCCTGCTCTGGATTCTACCCCATATGGCACATCTGCTGCCCACCTCAAAATTGCTGGCAAATCTGGCATTTCTTCCCCAACAGATGCAGGGAATGTAATCGGATTTGCCGTAGGGTCTGTTCACCGCCAAAAGCAGGTCCGCAATTTCCCGTCCCAAGGGTGTCTTGCGGTATACGGGTGCCTTACAGATATAGCCGTCCAAGAAAATCTGATTAGTCTTGGCGCTCTCCGCAATATCATCCACAAACTCAATTTCCCTCGCAAACACAGACAATACCAGTCTGTTTTTTCTCTCCTCATGTCTGTTATAGGAGCGGAACTGTCCCGTAATACAAATCTTCATGCCCTTGTAGTCTTCATTGACATCAAGAAGCCTCTCAGACACCATCACCGGAATGACATCTGTTGACTCGCTGAGTCGATCCACGCTGATGTCCACCATGTAAAATCCCTCTCCGAAAATCTCGTGGCTGAAGGTAAAATCACTCACAATTTCCCCCATAATCGCCGCTTGGTTGTTTTCAATCACCTTATCTGTCATGTTTTTCTCCCTTCTGCACTCCGGAATTTGCCATACAAATTCCTTTTAGTATTGTACTATCAATATATATGAGTTTTGAGTGAAATAGAACTGTAAAGGGTCGCGGAATTGTGCATATGATGTCGAAAAACCGTGGAGTTTGTACCTACACTTGCAAGTTATAAGGGTTAGTGATATATTATGATATTATGCACAGCGAGAAAGGCACGATAAACATGAAACAGACAAGGGAAGATATAAGAAATATAGCGATTATTGCCCACGTAGACCACGGTAAAACCACACTGGTGGACGAGTTGTTGAAACAGAGCGGTGTTTTCAGGGAAAATCAGGAGGTTGCAGAGCGGATCATGGACTCCAATGATCTGGAGAAGGAGCGTGGCATCACGATTCTTTCCAAGAATACTGCCGTAACCTATAAGGATGTAAAAATCAATATCATAGATACGCCCGGCCATGCGGATTTCGGCGGCGAGGTAGAACGAGTCCTCAAGATGGTCAACGGCGTAGTCTTGGTAGTGGACGCTTTCGAAGGTCCCATGCCCCAGACTAAGTTCGTGCTTAAGAAGGCCCTGGAACTTGACCTATCTGTCATCGTATGTATCAACAAATGCGACCGCCCGGAGGCAAGACCCGTTCAGGTGGTGGATGAGGTGTTGGAGCTTCTGATGGATTTGGACGCAAGTGACGAACAGTTGGACTGCCCTTTTGTCTATGCCTCCGCCAAAGCAGGCACGGCAAGCACACAACTCACTGTCAAAGGCAAGAATATGACGCCCTTGTTTGATACCATCTTGGAGCATATTCCCGCACCCGAGGGTGACCCCGACGAGGGCACACAGATTCTCATAAGCACGATTGATTACAACGAATACGTAGGGCGAATCGGAGTCGGCAAGGTTGATAACGGTCGGGTCAAAGTCAATCAGGAAGTAGTTATTGTCAATCACCACGAGCCTGATAAGATGCAAAAGGTGAAAGTCAGCAAACTATATGAATTCGACGGACTGAATAAAGTGGAAGTGAAGGAAGCAGGCATCGGCTCTATCGTGGCGATCTCCGGCATCACGGATATCCATATCGGAGATACTCTCTGCTCACCGGAAAACCCGAAACCCATTCCCTTCCAGAAAATCTCCGAGCCCACCATAGCCATGCATTTTATCGTCAACGACTCACCTCTGGCGGGCCAGGAGGGCAAATATGTGACAAGCCGGCATCTGCGCGACAGATTGTTCCGCGAGTTAAACACCGACGTGTCCCTGCGTGTGGAGGAGACGGATACGACAGAGGCATTTAAAGTATCGGGACGAGGCGAACTGCATCTGTCCGTCCTGATTGAAAATATGCGGCGCGAAGGCTATGAATTTGCTGTCAGCAAGGCTGAGGTACTCTATAAGACAGACGAAAACGGCAAGAAACTGGAGCCGATGGAACTGTGCTACGTGGATGTGCCTGAAGAATTCTCCGGAACGGTAATCGAGAAATTAAGCCAGAGAAAGGGCGAGTTGAGAAACATGGGACTTTCCTCCGGCGGCTACAGTCGTCTGGAATTCTCCATCCCTTCCCGCGGACTGATCGGATATCGCGGCGAATTTCTGACAGACACGAAGGGCAACGGCATTATGAACAGTATCTTTGACGGTTACGGTCCCTACAAAGGCGATATCCAGTACCGCAAACAGGGCTCACTGATTGCGTTTGAAGCGGGCGAGGCCATCACCTACGGACTGTTCAACGCACAGGAGAGGGGCACCCTCTTTATCGGACCGGGCACCAAAGTTTACTCCGGTATGGTAGTGGGACAAAACGGACGTGGTGAAGACATTGAGTTGAATGTGTGCAAGAAAAAGCAGTTGACCAACACCCGTTCCTCCAGCGCGGACGAGGCTCTGCGACTGACGCCTCCGAAAGTCTTGAGCTTAGAACAGGCATTGGAATTTATCGATACGGACGAACTTCTGGAAGTAACTCCTGAAACCATCCGCATCCGCAAAAAGATTCTGGATCCTACTTTACGAAAGCGGGCGGCAATCTCTGCGGCTGCGAAAAAATAACGCTCTGTGACAACAGCCACCACTTCAAGTGATGGCTGTGTTTTTGTTTATGCTCATTATATTATATCCCCAACACGATGGTTGCTACCCTGAAATAGATTAACAGTGAAATAGCATCCACGATTGTGGTAATGAATGGACTCGCCATAACTGCCGGGTCCATTCCTATTCTCTTGGCAAGCATGGGAAGCGTGGAGCCTACGATCTTTGCCACAATAACCGCCATCACCAGCGTGATGCAGACCACGAAAGCCACAGACACGCTTACTTTATCAAATAAAAGAAGTCTCGCAAAATTACAAATTGCCAGCGTCACACCACACAAAACCGCCGTCCTGATTTCCTTCCACACCACGGTAAACCAGTCCCGGAACGCTATCTCATCCAAAGAAAGTCCTCGGATGATAATCGCGCTAGCCTGACCGCCCGCGTTTCCTCCGGTGTCCATCAACATCGGAATAAATGAATTCAACACTATATATCTGCTCAATGCATTTTCGAAAGAAGTGATGATTCCACCCGTAAAAGTAGCTGAAATCATCAACAATAAGAGCCACGGTATCCTCTTCTTATAGGCATCAAAAACAGAAGTCCTCAGATAGGGCTTATCCGACGGCACCACAGCCGCCATCTTCTCGATATCCTCCGTAGTCTCCTCTTCCAGAATATCCACAACGTCGTCCACGGTAATGATACCCACCAGTCTTTCTTCGTTGTCAACTACCGGCATCGCCGTAAATCCATATTTCTTGAACATTCTGGCAACTTCTTCCTGATCCATCAGGGTATGCAGGGAAACAACATTCTTATGCATCATATCCCCGATGACAGCATTGGTATCACTTAGTAAGAGATATCTGAGCGCCACGGTGCCCACAAGTGTCCTCTGATTGTCCAATACATAGCAGATGTTGATCGTCTCGCTGTCCAGTCCCATCTTGCGGATACGATCAATCGCCTCCGTCACTGTCTGATTTTCTTTTAAATCAATGTACTCCACGGTCATAATACTTCCGGCGGAGTCCTCCGGATAACGCATCAAATGATTGATTGCCTTGCGAGTATCGGGACTTGTGTTGGCAATCAGCCTTTTCACCACGTTAGCGGGCATTTCTTCCATCAGTTCCTTAGCATCATCGGACATCATGTTATCGATAATTGTTCCCGCATCCTTGTCGGACAGGGATGTGATTACATGCTGCTGCAGTTCAATCTCAAGGTATGAAAAAACACTTGCCGCCATGTCCTTAGGCAGGATTCGGAATATCTTCACGATTTCCTCCTCGCCCATATCCTCAATATAGTCCGCGATATCCGCATCATTTAGCTCCTGAACGACCTGTCTGAGTTTCGTGTACTGTCCTTTGTGCAGAAGCCCCAGTATCTCCTCTTTGCCAAAATCGCTGTAGTTTTCGTAAGACTCTCTCTCTCGATTTGTCTCCTGCCCTACTTCTTCTCTCAACTCTTCTCTGATTTCGCCCATAACAGTCCATCCTTTCCCAAAACGAACAAGTTCGTTTGCGAGATTCGCATGAGTAAACCTATCGGTTAACATGAGTATGTCTAACGACAAACTCCGCGAACTCGTTATCTCTTGAACCACATAATATCCGAAACAGTAATCATCGCTTTGCCGGCGGTTGCATCCGTGATTTGCTTAATCACACCGTCTTTATCTTCATATGGAATATTGACACGTACAGTCACCTGCTCACCGTAGTCTGCATCTTCTGTGGAAATACCTCTTACACCAAGCAGATACTGCACCTTACCGATTCCGTTATAATCCGTTACAATACTCATCTCAAAACCACAGCACATAGTGCGCACAACGCTGGCTGCAATTCCTGCCTGTGCAGCCTTGGTGTAAGCGCGCACAAGCCCTCCCGTTCCCAGTAATGTGCCGCCGAAATACCTGGTCACAACCACGATAATATTCCGTATACCCGAGCCCACAAGAACCTCCAGAATCGGTCTGCCCGCTGTTCCTGTAGGCTCTCCGTCATCGGAAAATCGCATCGTCTGCGCCTGTTCTCCCAACACATAGGCATAGCAGTTGTGTCTCGCATCCCAGAACTGCTTTTTCTTGGCCTCAATAAAAGCAAGCGCCTCCTCCTCGGTACTGACAGCCGCAACATGGGCGATAAAGCGGGATTTCTTCTCCTCAATCTCTCCCATGCCCCCGTATTCAATAATTTTATATGGTTCAAAATAATTATCAGGCTCCATGTTCTCTAGTCTACTACCTGCAAAGGTGGTGAGTCAAGCGTAATCGGCTTGTATAAAAGTGCCATGATTTGTGAACAATTCTTAATATGGAAGAAAAACCCTTTATTTACATTTTAAATTTTGTTATAATGCAGGGTAGGTTAATAGGTCCTTTTTAAGATAACATAAGGACTTTGATGAAGGAATGTATAAGAACCGCATTCCGGAATGGAGATTGTTATGAACTATGGAAAAAGAGGTGTCCGCAGAAGACAGCAAACACTTCACGCCACATCTAAGAAATGGGCAAGAAAAATCGGTTTTACTTTTGTACAACTGTGTTTGATTGCCGTCATCGGTATCGGCATCATCGGTTTATGCGCAGGTATCGGTATTTTTAACGGTGTACTTGCCACCGCTCCCGACATCGGCAATATCGACGTAACCCCTACCGGATTCTCAACATTCGTGTATGACATAGAAGGCAATCAGACGGCGAAACTGGTGTCCACCGACTCCAACCGTATTCCGGTTACCATGGATATGATTCCGGAGGATTTAAAGAACGCATTCGTGGCGATTGAAGATAACCGTTTCTATGAGCATAACGGCATCGACATCAAGGGTATCATCCGTGCCGGTGTGGTAGGTTTGCAGCAGAGACATTTCTCAGAGGGTGCCAGCACAATCACGCAGCAGCTTCTTAAGAATAATGTCTTCACGGACTGGACCAGCGAGGACTCCATGGCGGATAAATTCAAACGTAAGATTCAGGAACAATATCTTGCGCTGGAGCTTGAAAAAGTCATGGACAAAGACAGCATTCTGATTAACTATATGAACACGATTAATCTGGGGCAGAACACTCTAGGTGTTCAGGCGGCTTCCCTGCGCTATTTCAACAAGTCGGTAAGCGATTTGACTTTGTCGGAGTGCGCGGTTATCGCCGGAATCACACAGAACCCCTCCAAATATAACCCGATTACTCATCCCGATAAAAACGCGGAACGCCGCGAGAAAGTACTTGGCGACATGAAGAAGTATGGTTTTATTACGCAGGAGGAGTATGACATCGCCATGGCGGACGACGTGTATTCCCGCATCCAGATTGCTGATTTAGAAAACGAGGATACTTCCGTCAATACATATTTCATAGATGCACTGACGGATGATATATTAGAGGATTTAATTGCCGCGGGCTATAATGAGACACAGGCATATACGCTTCTCTACAGCGGCGGTCTGAAGATATACTCCACACAGGACCCTAAGATTCAACAAATCTGTGACGAGGTCTTTGCGGACGAAAGTAACTTCCCCGAGAATGTCAAGTGGTATCTGAATTACGAACTTACGATAGAGAAAAGCAACGGCGACAGAGAAAATCACAGCACGGAGATGTTTCAAACCTACTGGAAAGAGAACCGTTCCCCTTCCTTTAACCTGATTTATACATCCCAGGAAGCTGCCTACGAGGATATTGAGGCGTACAAAGAGGTTGTTATGGGAGCCGGAGACGAGGTATACGGTGAGACTGTCAGCCTGATAGCACAACCGCAAGTGTCTCTCATAGTGGAGGACCAGAGCACCGGTCACATTGTTGCCATGGAGGGCGGTCGAGGCGCCAAGTCCGCAAGCCGTACTCTAAACCGTGCGACGGACACTGTCAGACAGCCCGGCTCTACCTTCAAAGTGGTATCCACCTATGCCCCGGCCTTCGACAGTGCGGGGCTGACGCTCGCCACCGTCATGAACGACGCGCCTTTTAACTATTCGGACGGTCGTCCCGTATCCAACTGGTACAGTAATCCTCCCTACAGAGGTCTGAGTTCTCTCAGGGAAGGAATTGCACAGTCTATGAATGTCGTGACTGTCAAGACACTGACCCAGATTTCGCCGCAGCTTGGCTATGATTATCTGCTCAACTTCGGCTTCACCACGCTGGTAGAGCGGAAGGAAATCAACGGGAAAATATACTCCGATATCCAGCAGCCGCTTGCGCTTGGCGGTATCACTGACGGAGTAACCAATGAAGAATTGAACGCTGCCTATGCCTGCATCGCAAACGGTGGCACCTATATCAAACCAAAACTGTATACCAAGGTATTGGACCACGACGGCAACATCATTCTGGACAACACGATGCCGCAATCCAAGCAGGTCATCAAGGAGTCCACAGCATTTCTTCTGACCAATGCCATGGTGGATGTGGTTACAGTGGGAACCGGCGGTGCAGTTAATTTCGGCGGCATGGCGATTGCCGGTAAGACCGGAACCACCACTGCCAGCAATGATGTGTGGTTCACAGGATACACTCCCTACTACACTGCCACCACATGGGCGGGATATGACAACAATGTAAAACTCACCACCAGCGCGGAACAAAATCTTGCCAAAAAACTGTGGCGCGGAGTAATGTCCAGAATTCACGAGGAACTGCCCAATGAATCCTTCAGTGTTCCTTCCTCCGGTATCGTGACCGCGACGGTATGCTCCCGCTCCGGCAAACTTCCGATTGAGGGATTGTGCAGCAGCACACTGCGTACAGAATACTTCGCCGAGGGAACGGTACCTACGGAAACATGTGATGTGCATTACGCCGGTCAGATATGCGCATACAGTAACCTGCCGGCATATGAGGGCTGTCCGTTTAAGGTGGAAGGTGTACTGGAACTGACACCGATTGAGGATATCTCCCTGCAGAGCGGCTCCGGATTGGCACAACCCACGGAAGAAATCGTAAACGAGGATGGCACCGTCGGCACTGCCACGCCTACACCGCAAACGAATATGTGCCCGCATACCGCAGAGTTTTTTGCAAATCCCGACTGGGAGGCAATCGTCAACGGACAGCGCGCAGAATTGGAGCAGCGTAATGCTGCGGCCGCAGCGGCGGCACAAGCTGCAGCCCAAGCAGCGGCTGAACAGGCGGCCCAGCCTCAAGAATAAGATTGGATAATTTAAGGGGTATCAAAATCATTTTCTGACTTTGATACCCCTTTTTATGTACCATACAATACGGTTATGTAATTAACCTAAACTCCTTTGATTTCTTTGATTCGCGCCTCTAAATCAACGATTGTATTCTGTGCATTCTCAATGTCTTTGCACGCATCTATGTATTCATCTTCCGGTGTAGACCCATGCTTCTCATAATAGATTTTGCCAATCTCAATGTAACGCTTCTTAATAAGTTCCTCACAGGTATGAATCTGTCCTTTCAGATTCGCCAATTCAGCCATGTCCTTCGCCTTATCCGATACTTCCCTTCCCTTGGCGGTGAGAGTTTCACCAAGTTTATCAAAAAAATCCATCGTAAACCTCCGTTTCCTCATACAGGCACTGTAAAACTGCGCCTTCTGTTACTTTTCTGTCACATATTATTGTACACCAATCACCGCTGTGTGGCAAGCAGCCTGTCCTTTAACACACGCAAATTCATTTTTTCCATCATATAATCGGCACGGACATGCGTGCTCGACTGTTCCCGAGGCGATATAGCAGAACGGATGTAGAAGCTGTCCATGCCCGCCTGCACCGCACCCTCGATGTCGGTTGCCATATCATTACCAATCATCAGACACTCCGCTGCCGCAAGATCATATCGGTTAAGCAGAATCTCAAAAAACCGCTTGTCCGGCTTCTTGCACCCCTCCTCAGAGGAAATCAGAATGCCGTCGAACAAATCGTATATTCCCAGATAATGCAGCTCATATTCCGTGAAAATGCGCTGCGCATTGGAGAGAAGATAAACTCCTCTGCCCGATTCCTTTAATGCCCCAAGCAGCTCCTTCGCATGGGCGTACAGTCTGATATATTTCGTGGAAAGCGCACGGAACATCTGTCCTGCATGGAGCACCAACGACGAATCAGGCGCCACACCCTTTATCTCATACAGCTCCCTGAAAACTTCCTCGAGCGGTATCTCCGGATAGGCTTCATGGGCATACTGAACACTTTCTTCCTGCTTTAGTGCCTTCTCCTTATCATGAACAAGCTTAAGGTACGTCTGATGCAATTCACCCGCCTCATAGCGCGCTCCGTAGTAGCCGTAGAACAGACTTATATGCTCCCACAGGCTATGTGCCGTCTCGTCGGTGCGAATATCCACCAGCGTCCCGTATAAGTCGAAAATATAGTTGCGGTATTGTTTCATGGAGACTTCACCTATTATAGTAAGATTTTTATGACAAAATCATCACCGCCCGTCTAACGGGCGGTTTGTTCTGAGGCTGTAAGCCTCTGTTATCGGCCAGCGCCTAACGGTACCGACTTTTCCTTTGTTCAAGCCTTAACGCCCTTGACTCGCCGATGCCCTTGAAAGGGCGCTCTAACTCAATCTTGTGCATTTTCATCATCGTTACTTTTTTCTTTATTGCTTTTTTATTTCTTATTTTTTCCCAAATCTCATTGATAGATTCAAACATGCTAGTTTCTAATACACCACTAATTTCGAAAAGACCTTTATTATAAAAATCGAATATAATAGGCATTTGCAAAAAAGCAAAACAAAATGATATCCCAGATAACATTAATAATAAAACAAATAATACTGATGCTACTCCATTACCATCACTCACTGTTTGTGGTTCTTTAAAGTAAATTAATAATGTACATATAATACTGAATGCACCAATACATGCAGACAGTATAGTCATGAAACTATTTGAATATTTTTCGTTGCTTTTTTCAATATCTTCATCTTGATCCTTATCAAATGAAAACATATTACATATATGATCGATTAGTTCTTTCTTACCTTCCTCTGTAGAAAATCTAGTCTTTGTTATATCATAAATAAGCATATTCATTAACTCTCGATCGGAATACAAGTGTTTTTTGGTATTCCAGTTTCCTTGGAAATAGCATCTCTTATCGCATGTAACACTGGCTCTTCTAAATTTATTTTTTGCAATATATATGGTAATATAGCATTTTTATACTCTAAATTGGCTCTTTTAATTTCCTTCTTTGATTTATTAATAGACAAAAACTTAAGAATGATAGCAACAATAAGTCCTGTTACTATTGGAGCAACCCATATTATAATTATATTATTAGTCAAAAAAGAAACTACTTTTTCCATCTATGGCCTCTCTTAAATACATTTTATTACAGCATACACTAAAATATGGCAAATTGCTACACTGATATTTTATGTAATATAAACACTGTCACCTGTAAAATTTATTTTGAAAGATGTGTATTCGCTCAATACATATCCGTAACTCATAGTTAGGGGAAGAGAAAATCTTCCCCCTCTCCGTAAGGAGACACCTAGAAAAAGAGAAAGAGAGGAAAAGAGAATGATAGTACAAATCGTAGGTGTAAAGAAATCAGAGTATAAGGGAAATAACGGTGAACAGAAGGTCGGTTATAACATCATGGGACTTAAGGACTTCACTTCTTATGAACAGGGGAACGCCGAGTGTCAGGGACATGATGTTGTAAGAGAATTTACTCGTCAGGACTTCGGAGTACAGCCGGGTGATGTTGTTGACTTCGAGTATGAGCCGGGTTTTGAGAACCGTGCGACATTGGTAGGCGTTAGAAAGCTTTCTGTAACGGACAACCCTCACGAGAAAGACAGTAAGAAAGAAGGTAAGTAATTATGAACGTATTAATGATGGCAGGACTTGCGTTAATTGCCGGTATTGTCTGTGGTATTGTAGCTGCTTTTATAATTTATTTTGCTTTTTGTGAGGATGTACAGAATATCGTACGTTACCTTGACTCAATCCGGCACGAGGTAGATGTCGTACTTGACCAACTGTCAGGAGCGGATAAGTAAATAAGCATTATTCAACGTTGATAATGAATACATGATTACGTATGGTATGCATACGGGAAAGGAGAAAATATGGAGAATTTAACAGCCAATATTGAAACAGTGATTTCACTTGTCAAGTCTATGATGGGCTTGTTTGGGGAATTCCCCCTCAACCTCGTCTTGGTTGCCATGTTGGGTGGTGTAGCGTTTAAGCTTTTCAGAAAGGGACGTAAAGCTGCGGGCTCGTAAGTATGTAACGGCGTAGGCGGACATGATGTGAAAACGTCGTGTCCGCTTTATTTTATCAAAATGAAGGGAGATTATACATGAGAATATCAAGGAAAGTGAATTTAATGCTAATACTCACACTTTGCGCTGTATGTATATCCATGCTCCACCCTATGACAGTATGTGCGGCAGGTGGTTCTGTAGGCGGTCCCAATAATCAGGCTACAGTATCAGCAACGATATACTATGATTTCAAAGGCAATTATGTACAAAATGAATCATGGACATATGTAGCAAAAGATGATTATGAGATTGTCGGTGTCCTGTATGAAGACCATATAGCTATATGGTGGGTCAAAAGCGGTAAAAGCGGCAGTTTATCTGATAAACACCTATCTGATTATGTTGGATATAAATCTGTATATGATATAGATTCCAGTAAATATGATAGTCTCGAATCTTTTCAATATGGTGACGGTCGTACATTTGCAAACAACATTTACTTCAAAGTAGCCGGACAATATGGTTCGTATTCTGTCAAAGGTATGAAGCTGTTTGCAGACGTACAATCAGCTGTTAATTACGCTGAAAATGGCAGTCTGGATGGAATGATAAATGAGGATGATGTAGACAGCGGCACTTATGACAGTGAAATTGGCTATCTTCACGATTTAAAACGTCAAGGTATGATGTATGGTGAACAGGATGAAAATGGTTTTTATGAATCATTTGAAGACCGTTACATATGGTCGGACTATTATCCTGAATATGATGACAGTTATCTTGTAGAAGTACGTGCATCCTGTGAAGTGGAAGTCAAAAAATGGTTCGGTCTTGGCAGCTCCATTGAGTATAAGAGTGATGTACGGCTGTTAGATACAGGAGTGCCGTATAAAGACTTGGAATATATTCTTAGTCTGGAGCATGAAAAGCAAGTGTTTAGTGATTTCATTAATGAATATATGCCGGATACTGGAGTGACGGTCGGCTCTTGGTGGCTTGATACTCTATATTTCCGTATATATAGATGGGATGCGGAAACAGATTCCTTTAAATATGGTAAATGGGTACGTTTACAAAGGCAGGGTTCTGCTTTAAGTCCTACTCAAGATTTTGTCACTGATTATGGTGAAATTAACAAGGATGGTAACTGGAAACAAGATTCCGATTCTGATTATGGAAAAGGTAAAAAAGGACAATCGGTTGTCGGTTCAGGAGCTGACCAAGAAAGTGCAAAAAATGAAGTAAATAAGAAGCAGGAAGAACAAGACAACGGCGGCAAGCAGATCGACTTATCTAATACCAACTTTGCAGAACTTTGGGAATGGTTCACGGGTGTACTTCTTTCGTTTTGGAATGGTCTGGGCGTTATTCCTGATTTCTTTGCTCGTCTGTTTTCATTCCTTCCTTCTCCCGTGATTGGATTTATTGGTCTTGGCATAGTTGTTGCTATTATCCTACGTGTACTCGGGAGGTGATTAGATGGATAGTTTTGCACTGTTGATTGATTTTTGTTACCGCATCATGAATATACCCATTAATCTGTTAGGTTACAGTATCTCCATGTGGCAGCTCTTTATATTCTGTGGGTTGGTCTATATAGTAGTATGGTTATTTTTTGGAATCATGAAATGATTAATAATCTTCTATGTGAATCACTTCAGCCCTATTTACTTTACCGCTCTGGATGTCAATCTGGTCTTTTATCATGAAGTATGTATTGATTGAAAACCAGAGAGACACCAGAGTAAGTAGGAAACATATAGTCAATAAGATGTGTGTTATCGAGTGATTGTCGTTGTTCAGATTCGTGTTGTTATTGTTATCTTTAGCCATGAAATTATCTCCTTAGGTTGTTTTGGTAAATGATAACACAGATTAAAAATATAGTCAAAAGGTGGTGTTAATAATGAAGATATTGGACTATCTGCTGTACGCATCAGGCAGACCGTGCAGCCATTACATACCAAGTCATAAGCGGAAACGGAAACCTAAAAGAAAGGAAGGTGTAAAGAATGGATGAATATGCTGATTTATATAATGATAGCGATATCGCAGAAGATACCGCTGCCGATGAGTCAGGCGGAGACATGGAAGATTCTTCCGTGGATAATGGCGGTACTTTTGGCATTGAAGATGTCCTGCGTGATGTCCTCAATGATTATTTCTCTACTGATGAAGATGCTCCGAAAGATGGAGAGGAAACTGAATCGGATGCTGTCGGGGATTCTGCAGAGCTGGATGAGGAATCTGCTGACTATACTGAAATACTTGTGGAGATAAGGGACACGCTCCGGCAGCATACGGATGAAGTCTCAGGCTTTATGTCCGAAGTCACGGTGTCAGGCAATGCGGTCATGGTGTCTCTGGATGGAAACTCCACCTCCCTGCTTGAAGAGAACATAGCCGGACAGGAACTCATATTAGAGGGTATGGACTATATAAGCGGTCTTATGGTTATGACACTGTTTGTCCTTGTGTTTGATATCCTGCACCGCTTCGCAAAACGTATCATAAAAAATGTGACGAGAGGAGATGATGAAAAGAATGCAGCAGATTCTTGAATTTATATTTGTTAACGGAGACTATAACGAGCTTACTGTTGGCGGGCTGTTCTGTCTTTTTATCTGCCTGTCCGCTCTTGAGTGTATCTCATCAATCATACGTGAGATGTTGAAAGTAGGTGGTATGTGATGCAGTTCAAGCACATATTGGTGATTATCGCGTTCCTGTTCTGCTACTATATGTTCATACCGTTCCGTCTGGTTGTGAAACATCCTATCGCAACCGTATTCTATGCGGTAAAGGATTTGTTTGAGTATGTCGTGCATCACAAATACAGGGAATGCCCTACCGGAAAGATTATCGCATATACTGCCCTGTTCGGCGGTGGAAAGACGCTGTCTGTGGTGCATTATGTCGCGTCCCTCTTCTACCGCTATGACGGTCTGAAGGTCTGGGACAGAGAGCGTAAGAAATTTGTGACACAGCGTATACACGTCATATCTAACGTGAATTTAAAGATACCTTATGAGTACTTTGTTTCGTTGGAACAGATTGTGCGTGTTGCGGAAAAGTTCCATGATATTGACTTGGAGAATGACACACTCACTGTCACCGTTGTATTGGGTGATGAGTTCAGTGTGCAGCTTAACAGTCGCGAGTTTAAGAAAAACATTGACCCGCTGTTCCTGAACACGCTCCTTACGTGTCGGCATCATCACATCCTGATGGTGTATGATGCACAGCGTTTCAACCATGTGGATGCATTGTTGAGACAGGTGACGCTTGCGGTCATTGAATGTAAAAAGGTGTGGCGGTTCATGCTCCAGTATGAGTATGATGCTTTTGAGATGGAAAATGCAGTGAATCCTCTCCTGCTCACGCCTAAGCTGCGCTATGGGTGGTTCATACGTGACAGGGACTATAACGCATATGATACACTGGCCTGCGTGGGCAACCTTAAGAAATCCTTTGAGAAAGGGGATATGCTCACCGAGGAACAGATATTGGCACTGCAATGCAATCAGGGCGTAAACATGGATGCCGTATCCGCACCGCACAGAAAATATGTGCGGCAGCGCAAAAAGATGAAGTAGCCCGCGCCCTCTTTACGCAAGGGGTGCGCGTGACAGCCTGAGCCAAGTGGCAGGTGTCCGGCAAGCGTAGCGCGGACACCGCCCGCCGGCACAGAGCCACGTGCACGGGTGCCTTGGGTCAAGAGGGTTGCGGAAGTTCCTAAGGCTAGTATTACCCTTAGGAACTTCTGTAACTTGTAACATTTTCAAGTTTTTGGCTTAAATATCAGAAAAATGAGTTGTAACATTTTTGTAACATTGGTTGTAACATTGCAACTTCTGTAACATTATGCGGAGAGTATTGATAAATGGATGACAAAACACAGTCTAGGAAGTGGCTACTCACTTTCAACAATCCTGAAAAGTATGATTTCGGTCATGATAACATAAAGGCTGCATTATCCATGATAAAGAACATCACATATTGGTGTATGTGTGATGAGGTTGGAAAAGAGGGTACATACCATACGCACTTGTTTATCTTCCGTGAAAATCAGATGCGGTTTGCTCAGATAAAAAAGAAGTTCCCGATTGCTCATATAGACTATTGCCGGGGGACGACTCAGGAGAACCGTGATTATGTCCGTAAAGAGGGTAAATATAAAGATACGGATAAGGCAGAGACTAATCTGATAAATACCTTTGAGGAATACGGGGAATGCCCTACAGAGGAACAGGGAAAGCGGAATGATTTGAATGAATTATATGGACTCATCAAGGATGGTCTGAGTAATTATGAGATTTTGGAACTCAATCCAAAGTACATGATGCAGTTCCAGAAGATAGACTATTGCAGGCAGGTTGTCAGGAATGAGCAGTTCAAGAACACGTTCAGGAAGCTGACGGTTGAATACTGGTATGGAGAAACGGGCGCAGGTAAGACAAGGGAAGTCATGGAGAGATACGGATATGAGAATGTATATAGGGTGACAAATTATAAATACCCGTTTGACGGATATCAGGGTCAGGACGTGATTGTGTTTGAAGAGTTCTTCTCCAGTATCAGGATACAGGAAATGCTTACATACTTGGACGGCTACCCTCTGGAACTGCCATGTAGATATAATAACAAGATAGCCTGTTATACAAAGGTGTTTATCCTGAGTAATGTTGATTTTAATGAACAGTATCGGGATGTATTCAGAGAACATCCTGAAACGTTCAAAGCATTCCGTCGTCGGATCGGCTGTATTAAACAGTTTGGCAAGGATGGACTTAAGGAATATCAGAACATAGATGAGTATGAAAAGAGTTATGATAGATTTGTGACTTTGGAAGATTATGAACAAGTAGAAATACCGTTTGATTTGGATGAGTGAGGTAAAAATGAAAATTGGTAAAGCTATTAGGTGGGGACATCTTAATAAAAGCTCACAGAAAACATTGCGTGAGAATTTTCCTTGTATATATTGTAAATATATTGAGGATGAGGAAAAAGATAATTGTGAATGTAATGATGTATATCGTTATGTGCAACATTTATCAATTTATCAATCTTCTGATTTTGACGTTTATATACCACCGTTTGATTGAATGATAATATGTAGCGGCTTAGACTCCTGCTTCTTCCCTGACTATGTTCTTAAAAATTAAGTGGTCGTCTTTAGACGATGGCATGAAACGGGAACCCATGGGCGCAGGGGTTTCATGCCAAACGCAAGTTGAGAATGTTATACTTGTAGCCATATAAAAAAATCCATTTGTAAAGGGTGCGCAGCATTCATTTTACCCTTTATGAATGGATTCTTTTTATGACATCCTCGGTTTAAGGGGGTGTTTTATGTACAAATACATTACAGAAGCGGAAAGATATCAGATAGAAATACTTCTGCAGCAACATTACAGCATACGGCAGATTGCGGATGTTCTCGGTCATAAATATCAGACTATCTGGTATGAGGTAAAAAAGGGAACGGTCAAGCAGCTTGACACGCATCTCGCGGAACACTATGTCTATAAAGCGGACTATGCGCATATGGTAAGTGTCAGAAATAAGTCAAACCGTGGACGCAACTTAAAGATTGGCTCTGATTATGAACTTGTGGAATACATAGAGGATATGGTAAAGAATAAGAAGTACTCTCCTGCGGCTCTTTTGGCTCATGCACGGAATGAGGGACTTCATTTTGCCACAAGTATTTGTGAAAAGACCATCTACAACTATTTTGATATGGGTCTATTCCTGAATGTTTCTTATGAGAATTTGCCTTATAAGAAACAGAAACGGAAAAAGAAAGAAACGGAATCCAAAGTGTCATTGAATAACCGTTCAGGACGCAGTATTGAAAAGCGTATGCAGGATGTAAAGGAACGTAAAATATACGGTCATTGGGAAATGGACACGGTTGTCGGCGGTCAGGGAAAAGGAAAATCATGTCTTCTGGTACTGTCTGAACGCATGACAAGGGAAGAGATTATTGTGAAGTTGAAAGATAAGAAAGCCGCTTCCGTTGTTCATGCCTTGAACATGATGGAGCGCAGGCTCGGAAGTAAGGCATTCCGTGAGAAGTTTAAAACAATTACCTGTGACAACGGGGTTGAGTTCTTAAACGGTGAAGGTATTGAAAAGAGTCGCTATACTAAAGGCAACCGCACTATGCTCTATTACTGCCATCCATACAGTAGTTGGGAACGCGGCACTAATGAAAATATCAACCGCATGATTAGGCGGTTCTTTCCTAAAGGTATCAACTTTGATGAAGTAACAAAGCGTCAGGTACAGCTTGTAGAGGATTGGATAAATGATTATCCCCGTAAGATTTTAGGCGGTCTTAGCAGTAACCAATATCGTGCTAGATTGATACAGTGAACATTTGTTCAATCTGCAGCGAGAACATTTGTTTTGCAATTCAAGATTAAGCCCCTCTTATGTAAGAGGGGTTTGGGGAGATAGTTATAATCATCACCGCTGTATCGAGCGCTGTGCTTTCTTCGACAAGTTAGATAACAGAAGGATGGGGTTTAATTAACTTGAATGTCCAAGGTAGAATGATATTCTTGGGGAATGGGGAACTCTTTCCCTTCCCCAAGTCTCAGTCAGGGTTAAGGAAATTTATGCCCCTCAGGAGATGGGGAAAGGGGCTGCCAGAATATACTTATGGCTTGTGTTTTAAGTCATTAGTATATTCGGCTGGGGATTAGGAATGGTACACAAAGTACTATTATTTTTGATGCAGAAAAATAACATATAGAAATGAGTATGATAAATATATACAAACAAAAGCCCACTTTCGGAGTTTCATCACATCCAAAAACGGGCTTTTTATTGTGCATTTTGTACAAAGATTAAGATTTTTCAAAATAATTGTTGCAATTCAGCTATGTAATATAAACACACCCAACCACTACAATATTCAAATGCTTTTAAAAATTCATCTATTATCACCCTTCTTTAACTTTTAAATCAAACTCATATGACGAAATAGATTGACAAAAAATATAATTTGGTTCGCCACCTATTCCAATAAAGTCTCAGGCGGGACCCCAAAGTAATTAGCCAGAACTTTTGTTTGTCTACCTTTGGCTTACTGCGACCGCTCTTCCATTCGGAGAATGTAGACTTATGAATCCTGTATCAACCGAAACACGATAATCAGTTAGTCCCTTTTCGTCTCTTAACTCCGTATATTTTACATACATTTGCAAAACCGACCTCCTTTCTGAACTTTATGCTTGCTATTAGTTCGGAAACCAGTTATGCTATTGTTGTAGGTAAAGTATAGAAAAATAATTCGGTACGGATTTCTAAACTTTATGGATTAATATCAGTGCGGATATCTGTATTTATCAACATCATTTTTTCGTATTTCTGAATTATTTTTCAGAAAGGTGTTCTAATGAAAGACGAATCATATGAAAGATATTGTGCTATTAGAGATAAACTAGGGTACAAAGATAGCGTTGTTGCAACAAACACTGGCATTACGAAATCTACATTCTCTGATTGGAAAGCCGGCAGATACATACCTAAAAAGGAGAAAATGGATAAGATATCGAAATTTTTAGGAATATCGACAGAATACATTACGGATGGTAAGGAAAAGCAAGGCTACTATCTTAATGAGGAAACTGCCAAACTGGCACAAGAAATGTATGAAGATGAGGATATGCGCTCTCTATTCGATATGAAGCGCAATATGCCGCCTGAACGCTTTAAGGCGCATATGGAATTTATGAAGAATCTCTATGAGCAGGAAAAGGGTTCTATGTAACTGATAGGATACCATATATATGCGCTGTCCATTTTATCGGACGTGATTTTTAGTATACTACACAAAGGTGATGATTCTTATACGGTATTCCTCAATGCTAGGTTATCGCAGGAAAGCCGAGCCAGCTCTTATTATCATGCTCTGCAACATATAAGGGATAATGATTTTGAGTGCGGGGACGTACAATCTATAGAAACAAGGGCACATGAATAGGTGGAGGATTAAAAAGCATGGATTTATTGAACAGTATCGCAAACGGTATCAAAAAGGGCTATGAAAATGGCAAAAAGGCCGAGCAGAACAGAAAAGAACGATTGAAAGATTTAGCAATCCCTTTAGACATTACATTCGGATATCGCGAAATCGGCATACCTGCAAATTCAATCATGAAGCAGCAACCAGATGGAATCGTATACTTTAATTTTGCTTTTGGTAGACAATTTCGGTTAATAGGGTATGAATGGAATGGCACAAATTATGAACAGCACACACTTGCCGAAACAAACGGCGATATGCAGTCTACTACAGTAAAAAAGGGAAAATCAGGGAGAATGGCTGCTGGTGCTATCATTGGAACCATGCTTATGCCCGGAGTAGGTACTGCTGTGGGCGCAGCAATAGGTGCAGGCGGAAAAAGTAAAACCACGACGAAAGCTAGTAACCACACACAGACCCAACAAGTCACAAGAAATGTTGAAACGGACAGCCAAGCCATCATAAGGTTGCAGAGTACAGCAGATAACTCTATACATGCCATTACGTTTAAATGTAATTCAGATATAGATGCTAAGATTAGGTGCTTTAATATAGACTTGGAAAAGAATATTTCTGATATTTCAGAGGACATCAACAATTCTCTGAGCGGAGTAAAAGCATTGAAAGAATTGTTGGATATGGGCGCAATAACACAAGAAGAATATGATCGAAAAAAAGAACAAATATTAAAATTATAACGAAATCCGCCCCAGTGCACCAACACCGGAGCATCTACTTTGACAATATAATATACTTATCAAGGGAGCCAATGGGGCGATTACGTCAGCTGCCGGACATTTTGAAAGGAGCTGGTGCCAATGGTTACATATTCGGATTTAATTCAATTTGTAATTATGCTTTGCGCAGTAGTAACTCTTGTCATTTATTCACAACGCAAAAAGTAGCGCCCTCGACTTGGTAGGTTAAGGCGCTACTCTTTTGTAATGCTTTACTTTGCCGTCGGCTAGGTGTACTCTAGCCATTGGTTCTCTTGTTAAGTATATTATATCTTAAATATGCAGTTTTGCAATAGAAATTATCGATTTTTACTTTCTAAACATCGGTTTTTACCTTTGAAACCCCATAATTTGAGGATAAATATACAGAGTTACTCGTGTATTTTTATGCCCTGCGGCCGGCAAGGAGGAAGATACCATGGCAAAAACAAAGAAACTACCGAGCGGCTCATTCCGCTGAAGTCCTACTAACATATTTCAGTAGTAAAGATAAGGATATGGAACTTGCCGTCTATCTTGCTGCCTTTGGAACGTTACGGTGTTCGGAAATATGCGCATTGACTGCTGACGATGTGAAGGGAAATGTAATCTCCATAAACAAGGCCATGGTCAATAAAGGGAAAAGCGAATGGGTTGTCAAAACCACCAAAACGATATCAAGTACAAGATTTATAGAGATGCCTGCGTTTGTTATAGAGAAACTGCCAACTTGCGGACGAATAGTAACCATCAGTCCCGACCAAATCACAAGCCGCTTTGAACGTGCGTTTCTAAAGCTGAATATCCCAGGTTTCCGATTTCATGACCTACGGCATTATGCAGCAAGTATCATGCACGCAATCGGTGTGCCGGATCAGTATATCATGCAGCGCGGCGGGTGGGGATCCGACAGAACCCTTAAGGCTATATACAGAGGGACGATTGCAGAGTATACGCAGAAATATACGGACATGACTTTATCCCATTTTGACAGTATGCAACACGAAATGCAACACGAAATCAAAAACCCCTAGATTTTTCTAGGGGTTTAATAAGCTGCTGACGGGAATCGGACCCGTGACCTCCGCACTACCAATGCGACGCTCTACCGACTGAGCCACAGCAGCATTATGATGATAGGACTTATCCAACCACCGATGTGTAGTATAGCATAGGCATTTTAGCTTTGTCAAGTGTGCTGTCTGCTCAATCGCTTCTTAAGTTTTGTCTTAATTCTGTGCAGGGCATTGTCCGTCGATTTATCGTCCCTGCCCAACACTTTGGCAATCTGCTGATATCCCATGCCGGTCAGATACAAGTCGAGTACTTGTTTTTCAAAATTGCTCAGTTCCTGCTCAATCGCTTTCTCCAGCCAGACCACGTTCTCCCTGTCGATCACGACCTCCTCGGGACTTTGACTCTCACGTGCCGCCAACACGTTAACCAGCTCCTCCTGCTCCCCTTCATAATTGGTGCTCACACTGCCGTACAGCGATATGTAAGTATTGAGCGGAATATGCTTCTGTCTTCTGGATGCCTGCACCGCGGTATACATCTGCCTGGACACACACAGATCGGCAAAGGTCAGAAAACTGGCATCCCTGCCGCTGTCATAATCCCGCAGCGCTTTAAACAGACCAATCATCCCCTCCTGGATTAAATCATCATTGTCCGCACCCAGTATATACATAGATTTGGCCTTGCTGCGCACCAGATTCTTATATTTGTTCATCAAATACTCCGTGATGCCGCTCTCACCGTCCCTAAGCCGGACAATCAGCTCTTCATCACTGTACTGTCTGTAATCCTTGTCCATCTTCATCCTCATAATATCGTATCAATTCCGCCGCAAAGTGCTCCGCCATAATACGGTAGCCCTCTTTGTTCGCATGCACACCATCCGGCACATAGTCTTCCACAATGTCAACGTCGTGCGAGTCTAAAATATTGGAATTGTATAAATCAATGACTCCGTAATCATACTCTTGCGACAACGTCAGAATGACATCCACGAACCGCTGCTGCGGCAGAAGATAATCACGCTCTCTCATCAGATAGTCATGCAGGATATTAGGCAGCGGCGTTGCAAAAAAGATATCCGCATCCGGATAGTTCTCGCGCAGCCCACGCATCAGCTCATCCAAGTCTCCGCAAAAGGTACGATAAGCACGCTCATCCAGACTACCGAATTCTTTATCCGAAACACAGAACCCGTCATTGGTGCCGCCCATTACAATAATGATATCCACATCTTCGGGTATATCCCGATAACGCTCCACATAGGCATCCGACCAATATCTGCCGATAGAAGAACCACCAATTCCCAGATTGTAGACTTCCTCTGCCCCAAGCAAATCTTTAAGTATTGCAGGATATGCGTATTGCTGATAACCTTCTTCCTTTTCCAGATTAGCTGCCGCCGTGATACTGTCGCCCAGACAGGCAATCTTTAATCCGGAAAAATCAGTCGTGCTGTCGGCAATTATCTCGCGATCCGCCTGATTCACCTCGATTGTCTCCTCTAAGGACGTGCGGAGCAGACGACGCTTAGCCAATGTCATGTAATCGGGTCCATACACGAAATCATTGCCCGATACTGTAGTATTCCCCGACAAAGAGACATTGTCTGACACAAGACTGTTGCCTGACAGAGAAGCATTGTCTGACACGAGGCCATTGCCTGACAGAGAAGCATTCCCCGAAACAAGTCCGTTGCCCGAAACAAAAGCATTCCCCGACACTAATGCATTGTCCGATACATAGGCATTCCCTGATACGAAAACATCACCCGGCGTTGCTGCATTCTCCGACACAGATACATTATCCGATACGGTGAAATCATCCGATGCAGATGCACTCTCTGCCTCGGCGAAATCATCCGGCATCGTATCGTAGCCCGCCGACTCCTCATTCTGAATCTGTGCAATAAATCTTTCCAGCTCCTCCCTGTTTTCCGCAAGCTGTTGAATCTCCGTCTGCATCTCCTGCACACGATTCTGGGCTTCCTGATTTCTGGCAAGCACCTGCGCCAGTTCTGCCTCTTCCTGTTCTTCGGCAAACAACTTGTCCTCTTCATAAATCTGATATGCCCTAAACCCCACCGTTGCCGCCAAAACAGCCGTCAATATAAAAATTAAAACGATTAAAATTTCATTTACCTTTTTCATAGTTATATTAGCTTATTAAACAACTTAAAACCACTTTTCTGCAGCTACTGTATACTGCGTTGTCTGACAATCTCATAGGCAAGCACTCCCGCTGCCACGGAAGCATTGAGCGAGTCTATGTCGCCATGCATCGGAATTGCCGCTGTAAAGTCACATTTCTCTTTCACAAGTCGTCCCACTCCGCTTCCCTCATTGCCAATCACCAGCCCGATGGGACCTTTTAAGTCCAAATCATACATCCGCGTACCGCCCATGTCCGCGCACACAAACCACAATCCTTCTTTTTTCAGTTCTTCAATGGTCTGTCCCAAATTCGTCACTTTAGCTACAGGCGTATAGTTGAGTGCACCCGCGGAAGCCTTCGCCACTGTCGCCGTCAGCCCCACCGCCCGATTTTTCGGAATGATGACACCATGAGCACCTGCCAGATTTGCAGTACGGATAATTGCGCCCAAATTGTGCGGGTCTTCGATATTGTCCAGCAGAAAGACAAAGGGTGGCTCTCCCTTCTCTCTTGCCTTCCCCAGAATATCCTCCACCTCAGCGTATGCATAAGCCGCCGCATACGCGATAACACCCTGGTGTTTTCCGGTCTCGGACATCTGGTCCAGACGCTCTTTCGTCACATACTTAATCAGACTGCCGTGTTTTGCCGCTTCTCTCTTGATGGTAGTGATCGGACCGTCCTGACAGCCATCCAGCACAAACAGCTTGTCTATCGTTTTCCCTGCACGAAACGCTTCAATCACGGCATTTCTGCCCTCTATCGTAAATTCGTTGTGTTCCATATGTTATTCCTCGTACTTATATCTTCATGTCAATTTTCTCAATCGCCTCATGAATCAGGCATAAGAGTCTTTCCTGCTGTCCGGTCAGATACAGATATCCGCACAGCGCCTCCAGTCCCGTCGCCTTGCGGTATTCAATAATCGAAGCATTCTTTGCGGAAGTATAGGATTTGGCATTGCGTCCCCGATGGTATACCGCCATCTCTTCCTCTGTCAGTTCGCTCTCCAACGCTTCAATCATCTTCGCTTGGACGCGGGCATTCACATAACGCACAGTCTTCTTATGAAGATTGTTGGCGGACTGATTCGCCCGCTCCACTACCACGGTGCGAATCACCAGGTCATAGATTGCATCCCCGATATAGGCAAGCGTAAGCGGAGAATAGGTTCTTATATCTGTCTCTTTGCAGTCAAATTCTTTCTTGACTGCATCCAGAATCGTTATGCTCTCTTCCATTTAACGCCCTCTCGTGTATCCTCCAGAACAATGCCCTGAGCCGCCAGCATATCCCTGATTTCATCCGCTCTCGCAAAGTTCTTTGCCTTCCTCGCATCCTGCCTCTCCTGAATGAGCGCTTCGATGTCCGCATCCAGAATCTCCTCTTTCTTATCCACAATCAGACCGCAGATATCGGACAGCATAACAATCTCATCCTTGAGCGCCTGGACAAACGCCTTGCCGGATTGCTCGGAAACATTGGTATTCGTAAACTTTACCAATTCAAAAATGGCAGAAATCGCATCGGCAGTATTAATATCGTCATCCATCGCCTCATCAAACTTGACAGTATACTTCTCAGCTTCTTTGATAAGCCCTTTCTCTTCTTCCGTCATCTCAGCGTCCGCCGCACTCTCCAGCAGAAAATTCAGATTTCCCACACAGCTTACAATACGCTCTAATCCGTTCTTAGCTGCTTCCATCAGCTCAGCACTGAAGTTCAGCGGACTTCTGTAATGAGCGGAAAGCATAAAGAAACGGAGTACCTGTAAATCGTACTTCTCACTGATGTCCCTGACGGTGAAGAAATTTCCGGCAGATTTGGACATTTTCTTATTATCAATATTTAAGAAGGCATTGTGCATCCAATATTTCGCGAACTCTTTGTCATTGGCCGCTTCGGACTGAGCAATCTCATTCTCGTGGTGAGGGAAAATCAAATCTTCTCCGCCCGCATGAATGTCAATCTCCTCTCCCAAGTATTTTCTGCTCATAACGGAGCACTCGATATGCCAGCCCGGACGTCCCTGACACCACGGAGACTCCCAGTAAGGCTCCCCTTCTTTCTTCGGCTTCCACAACACGAAATCAAGCGGATCCTGTTTCTGGTCCTCTCCGGACACGAGAAGGGAACGTTCGCCACTTCTCAAATCATCCAGATTCTTATGAGAAAGCTTACCGTAATCTTTAAAGCTTCTTGTCTTAAAATACACCGTACCGTCCTGCGCCACATAGGCATGACCTTTGTCAATCAGCGTCTGAATCATCTCGATCATGCCGTCAATCTCCTCAGTTGCCTTAGGATGAACTGTTGCAGTTTTGACATTAAGCCCTTCCATATCCTTTTTGCACTCCGCAATATAGCGTTCGGAGATGACGGAAGGCTCTACGCCCTCCTCATTCGCCTTCTTAATGATTTTATCATCCACGTCCGTAAAATTGGAGACATAATTTACCGCATAACCCTTATGTTCCATATAGCGTCTGGCAGTGTCAAACACAATCATCGGCCTTGCGTTGCCGATATGAATCAGATTGTACACGGTGGGTCCGCATACATACATGTTGACCTCACCTTCCTTAAGCGGTACGAACTCTTCCTTTTTTCTGGATAACGTATTAAAAATTTTCATAATTTTCTCCATTCCGATGTATTTTGTACGACAATAATGTATCTTGTCACTTCCCTGTTATTCTTTACCTGCTTTGAGCAGTCTTAGCTCTTGCTCCAAATCTAACAACCGATTGGTCAATTCTGAGTTGGCATGCTGCAGACCGGCGATATCCTCCCGCACGGGATCCGGCAGATTGACCTGATCCAATTCTTCCTGCGGCAGCACCTGATTATTGCGCTTCACCACCCTGCCCGGTACGCCCACCACGGTGGAATTGGGCGGAACTTCTTCCAACACTACACTGCCCGCTCCGATTTTGCTGTTATCACCTATTGTAAACGAGCCCAGCACTTTCGCGCCCGTACTGATCATCACATTATTTCCGATAGTTGGGTGCCTCTTGCCCTGCTCCTTGCCGGTTCCGCCAAGCGTCACTCCCTGATACAATGTTACGTTGTCACCGATAACCGTGGTCTCTCCTATAATTACGCCGTTGCCATGGTCGATAAAGAACCCCTTGCCTATCTGCGCTCCGGGATGAATCTCTATACCGGTTTTGCGCACTGCTCTCTGGGAAATCCATCTGGCAAGAAAATAGTGTTTCTTAAGGTACATCTTATGTGCCAGTCTGTAGTAAAGCATCACCTTAAAGCTGGGGTACAGAAAGACTTCCATGTTAGAGTGAATTGCCGGGTCGCGCTCACGAATCAGCTTGATTTCTTCTTTAATGGTTTTGATAAAACTCATGCTACATTCCTTCTTTAACTATTTAAACTCCCAAGAAAAACAAATGCCGCTTCGCGTCGCTTGTTTTCTTTTGCGCCTAATAAATAAATAACCGCGGTATTCTCACTACTCCCTTCAGGAAATAGAGACGAAATAATCCGCGGTTCCACTCTACTTAAAGGATACTCCCATAAACATATCCTTTCACTCTAAGACCTATAACGGGGTCAACCGGGCATATGCCTGACTCCGGGGCGCACTTCCCATTCTCTCCACGAGAACCGCTTACAGCCGACGGCGGTTCCTCTCTGTCGCTTCTAAAAAAGGTACTCTTCCCTTTCATTGTCAGTTATCTATATCCTTTTATGCTATTAGAATATGCAAAAAAGGTGATTTTGTCAATCAAATTTTATATGACGATTACGGTACTTATCTATTATGAAAAATACTCTGCAATGACCTGCATCCGCTCGGATTGCTTTACCTTAAACGGGCAGCGATTATCGCAGTGACCACACTTTACACAGTCAGCGGCGTGCTTCGTCAACTTCTCATAATGATTGGCGGCCATCGTATCTCCTGCCACAGCCAAATCATAATACTTGTTCATCAATCCCACGTTCAGTCCTGCGGGGCAAGGCTGACAATGATTGCAGTACACACAGGCACCGAGTGCTTCCTTGGGAGTGAATGTACCGAGAACAGAGTAATCTTTCTCCTCCGGAGAGCTCTCAAAAAATCCCAGCAGCCTTTTCACATCTTCCACATTCCGAATACCGGGCAGTACCGTCAGCACTCCGGGCTTGTCCAGTGCGTATTGAATGCACTGGTATTCGGTCAGAGCCTTGCCAAAAGGCGATGTCTTATCATCCAGAAGCTGTCCTCCGGAAAAAGGCTTCATCACAGTAATACCGATCCCTTCCGCCTCACATCTCTGATACAGTTTCACGCGCTCATCCGTGCTGCCCTTAGCATATTCACCGTGACGATAGTCATAACCCGGATTGATGGAGAACATCATCTGCTCTATCAGTCCACTGTTAAGTACCAGATTGGCAACCTCCGGCGTATGAGTAGACAGTCCGATATGGCGGACAACGCCTTGCCTTTTCATCTCCAAGAGATAGTCGAGCACACCGTTTCCCTGATATTCCTGCCAGTCGGATTCGCTGTCCAGACAATGGATAAACCCGTAATCCACGTAATCGGTCTTCAGTTCACCAAGCATCCAGTCAACCTGGCTTTTAACTTTATCAAGATTCGTTGTCCACCCATATTCACCGGTCTCGTAATTGGCACCGAAATGTACCTGATAATACATATCCTGCCTGCATCCGGCGAAAGCTTTTCCGTAATAACCGAAAGTATTTGCTCCGGCAGTCGCCAAGTCTGCGTAATTGATGCCGTTTTCATGAGCAAACAAAAGCGCCTCCACAGCATCCTTTTCGGAGGCCTCCGATATGTAACTCGTGCCCATACCAAGCACGCTGATTTTGTCGCCTGTTTTTCTGTTGATTCTATACTCCATCGTTACCTCCTCTCGGACACCCGCTGCATCCTTCACACCCTCTTACAGCGACATCCTCGCTGTACAATTCTCTGGGGCTTGTGAGCATACAGATTGCCTGAGCCGAAATTCCCTCGCCAGTGCCCGTAAAGCCCAGTCCTTCCTCTGTTGTCGCCTTGACATTGACCTGCTCTGCCTCAATCTGTAGTGCTGCAGCAATATTTTCCCTCATCTGATCGATGTAGGGGCGCATCTTAGGTGCCTGTGCGATAATTGTTGCATCAATATTCTCAATCAGGAATCTGTTTTCTTCAAGAAGACTGCCTACATGCTGCAGAAGTTTCAGAGAAGATATACCCTTATATGCCGGATCGGTGTCGGGAAAATGCTTGCCGATATCCCCAAGCGCCGCAGCACCGAGAAGTGCATCCATAATGGCGTGCAGAAGTACGTCTGCATCCGAATGTCCGAGAAGTCCTTTTTCATACGGTATCTCCACACCACCCATAATCAGTTTTCTGTCCTCAACCAAACGGTGAACATCATATCCCATACCGATTCGCATCGTTTATCCGCCTTTCTTATTTACTGTTTTCATTTACGCCCGGTTCTCTATTCGTCCAACCACCTTACGGTAAAAGCATAAAGAGAGTATTGTTGCCACGCTCCAGCCTACCGGCCAGGACATCCAGATGCCCGTGGACGCAAACCGATAGGATAGAAAATATGCTAAAATCACTCGCAGGATCAAATCCGTAAATGTAGATATCATAAAATATCTCATGGCTTCCACACCCCGCAGTACACCGTCTGCAACCAGCTTCAACGAAACTACCACATAAAACGGTGCAACTATCCTTAAAAACAGAAAACCCGCCTGCATTGCAGTACCTTCCGTATTCTTTAAGAAAAGCTGCATCATCATTCTGCCCGGGAAAAAATACAGAGCAGAAAAACAAACCGCCACACCCACTGCAAGTTTGATTCCTGCGTAAAAGCCTTCCCGAATTCGCTGTATCTGTCCCGCGCCTAAATTCTGGGCCGTGAATCCGGACACACCGTTACCCAACGTGGTAAATCCGGTAATCACGAAAGTGTTAAGCTTTATCGCCGCGGAGTATCCTGCGATGACATCCGAACCATACGAATTCACCAGACTCTGAATAAAAATATTCCCTACAGATACAAAGCTTTGCTGCAAAATACTGGGCACCGCCACCAGAGCAATCTTACAAAACATTGCAGCCGAAAACCGTACCGGTCTTTGTTCTTTGTCCCAATCTAAAACCGCTTCCGCGGCCGTATCAATCTCCTTAAGTCTGATCCGAAAGATTATAAGTACTAATATACAAGCCACACCTTGTGCTATAAAAGTAGCCCAAGCCACGCCCGCAACGCCCCATTCAAACACAGCTACGAACAGCAGATCAAGCAGTATATTGCCGAGGGAAGAACCAATCAAAAAATACAGTGACGTCCTGGAATCTCCCAGAGAATTGAACATACCCGTCACTACATTATACAGAAACAGGAATACAAAGCCGCCTATATAGATTCTCAAATAGAGTACCCCATCTCTGAAAATATTATCCGGTGTTTGAATCACCCTCATCATAGAGGGCGTTGTAAGCAGCCCCACAAGGGTCAACAGTACAGACAACATAGAACCCACAATCAACACGGTAGACACCGCAGTCTTTAACTGTCTGTATTGCTTTGCTCCAAATAACTGGGAAATCACAACAGAGCATCCAATGTTACAGCCTATCGCTACTGCCATGAAAATCATGGTAACCGGATAGGATGCACCTACTGCCGCCAGTGCATCTTCTCCTGCGAAACGTCCTGCAATCATACTGTCTGCTATGTTGTAAACCTGCTGAAAGGCCACACTGATAAACATCGGTATGGTGTAACGAAACAAAACCTTTCCGGAATCTCCCGTTGTCAAATCCTGTATCAAAATAATTAGCCTCTTTTCGCCTTTTGTACCATAATGTAATCAAGCAGTCTGTCCGCCACTTCCTCTTTACTCATCATAGGTAATTCCACTGTCTCATCCTTCGTCAGAAGTGTCACTACATTGGTGTCGGTTCCGAATCCCGCACCCTCCTGCTTTAAGTTATTGGCAACTATCATATCAATATTTTTCTTTTCCAGCTTGGCACGGGAGTTTTCCACCATATGCTCCGTCTCCATGGAAAAACCGCACAGGAACTGACCATCTCTTCGGTGTGCCCCCAGATAAGCGAGAATATCCTCCGTGCGCTCCAGCGCAATGGATAACTCATCATCTTTCTTCTTAATCTTCTCATCCGCTGTCACAGCCGGACGATAGTCTGCCACCGCTGCAGCCTTGATGATGATATCCTGGTTGGGGGCTGCTCCCTTTACAGCCTGTGCCATATCCGCCGCCGATACGACGGGCACAATATGTACGCCTGCAGGAGCTGTCAAGTCGGTCTTTCCGGACACAAGTGTCACTTCTGCGCCGCGCATCATGGCCGCCCTTGCGATAGCATATCCCATCTTGCCGGTGGAATGGTTGCTGATATAACGCACCGGATCAATCTTTTCCTGTGTAGGTCCCGCGGTGACAAGCACTTTCTTCCCCACCATATCCTTAGGGGTCAGTGCTTTTACAATATATTCGTAGAGTATCTCCGGCTCCGGCATCTTGCCCTCGCCCGTATCTCCGCACGCCAGATAACCGCTGGCAGGATTAATCACTTCCATGCCGTAACGTTCAAGTATCTTTATATTGTCCTGCACGATAGGATTCCGGTACATGGCGGTGTTCATCGCCGGCGCGAAAACCTTCAGACAGGTACATGCAAGCAGTGTGGTCGTCAGCATATCGTCCGCAATGCCGTGGGCCGCCTTGGCAATCACATTGGCAGAGGCAGGAGCAACGAGAAATACATCAGTCTGCTTCGCCAGCGACACATGCTCTACCTGAAATTCAAAATTTCTGTCAAAAGTGTCTACCAGACATTTATTGCCGGTGAGTGTTTCAAAAGTAATCGGATTGATAAAATTAGTGGCATTCTTCGTCATAATGACAGTCACATCTGCCTTCTGCTTTACCAGCATACTGGCCAGAGATGCAATTTTATACGCCGCTATACTGCCTGTAACACCAAGAACAATATGTTTTCCCGCTACCATTTTATCTCCTCCGTTCCCTAATTCCAAAAACTCTCCCATAATGTCATAGTTTTAAAATGGTGTAATAACCCTTTATTATCTACTTACATTGGGATATCATACCGCTTTCTTATTCCACATTCTTGTGATATATAATCCCCAATCCTTTTAAGGTCAATTCGTTGTCATAGATAATCTCTCTCTTACAATACGGCACAATGCTGCCGGATAAGCCGCCCGTTGCCACCACAGGTGCCTCGTAACCGAGTTCATCGAAAATGCGCTCAATCATTCCATCCAGACAAGCCGCCTGCCCCATCACAATGCCGCTCTTCATGCACTCGATGGTGTTTTTGCCTATCACCTTCTTCGGTGCTTCCAGACTGATGCGCGGAAGCTGAGACGTACGGTTGACGAGGGAATCCAGAGAAACTTTGACCCCGGGCAGAATCATACCTCCGATATAATTCTTCTTATCGTCCACAACGCTGATGGTGGTGGCGGTTCCCATATCAATCATAATGATAGGCGCACCGTAATAATGCAGTCCGGCCACGGCATTAACCACCAAGTCGGCACCGAGCTGTCCCGGATTGTCCATCAGAATATTAAGTCCCGTCTTCAGTCCCGGTCCCACTACAAGCGGAGCCTTATGGAAAAGCTTAAGAAGTGCCGCATTCACAATATTATTCAGAGGCGGAACTACCGAGGAAATAATGCTGCCGGTTATATCCTCCAACCCAATATGATACAACTCAAACAACGTTCTAAATTCTACCACGTATTCCAGCTCCGTCTTGGACAGGTTTGTGGACACACGTTCCACGAATCTCACCTGTTCTCCCTCGATACAGCCGATTACAATATTCGTATTTCCGATATCAATTGCTAAAATCATATTTTCACACTTTCTTTCTTAGTATAGATAGGTTTCACTCTCGTCAGCGCAAATCCGACACCTGCCACGATAATCGCCGCAACGACCGCCTCCACAATGCCGTTAAATGTCACCACACCCATAATGACACCAAGCACTGCCTCTCCTGCTACACCTACCGCCTGCGCGTAAGCGTCTCTATACAGGATATATATACCACTCATAACAAACAACGTGTTGGTAAATGCGCCCGACAACCCCGCATAGGCAAGGGCAATATTGGTGCTTCCTTTTTTACTGCTGCTGATCGTAAGCACCACCATAAGCACAATACCTGCTGCCAGTCCGATAACCGTGCACACGACCGCGCTGAGCGCTTCCGGAAATAAATGTATTAAAAATGCTCTGACGGAAATAAACAAAATCAAAGATGCCAGTGCGTCAACAACGATTCTTCCCACTTTCTGTTCGCTCTTAAGAGCCTTACGAATCAGAACGTAGATGAAATACGGAACAACGCCGACCAATATTCTCGGCACAAAGCAGATGTATATGCTCTTAAAAATACCGGATACGCCGACTACGTTATAGGCAAGAACCGGCGAAAATACAAATGCCGAAGCCGTAGCCGCCTTAAATGTGTTGTTGATAAAGCTGGTTAAACCAAAAACGAATCCTAAAAATGCACCTTTCTTCGGTCCCAGAAATAGCGCTCCAAGGATGACCGGGATATGAATAATCGTCGCATTGATAACCACAAGCGGGATGTATCCCAGCGGTGTGAATGCCATAATCACGATTATGGCGGTGAACAGTGCAGTAAGCACCAGTTCGTAAGTCTTTTCATTTTTCATGGTACAAGTCCTCCTGTTATTATTCTCATATGAGATACAATACGCTGACATCATACCACACCGATATTTTATTGACAATATGTTTTCACTTGTAAATTGAGTGTACATGTGTATAATTATGGTATAATGTACGCGAAAGCAATAAGTCGTGCTAAAATACAAGATGATCAAACGACTGCTTGCAGGCGATTTTATCAGATTGTATTCTTATAGGGCGAATGCCCGAGACCGAGGAAATGCGAAGCATTTTCGAGGTTGCACGACGATTTAATACGAGGAGGAGAGTATGACTGAATTGAAACCGATCAAAGAAGGTAAAGTACGTGAAATCTACGATAACGGTGACAGCCTGATTATGGTAGCCACAGACCGCATCAGTTGTTTTGATGTGATATTGAAAAATATTGTAACCAAGAAAGGCACCGTGCTGACACAAATGTCTAAATTTTGGTTCGACATGACACAGGATATCGTTCCCAATCACATGATTTCCGTAGATGTCAACGATATGCCCGAATTTTTCAGACAGGAAAAATTTACAGGCAACAGTATGTTGTGCCGCAAACTGAATATGCTGCCGATTGAATGTATTGTTCGGGGCTATATTACCGGAAGCGGTTGGTCCAGCTATGTGAAGGACGGCACCGTATGCGGCATTAAATTGCCCGAAGGGCTGCAGGAATCGGATAAGTTACCTGAACCTATCTACACTCCCTCTACCAAGGCGGAAATCGGGGATCACGATGAGAACATCTCCTACGAGCAGAGTGTGGCTTATCTGGAAGAGAGATTCCCCGGCAAGGGTGAAGAATATGCATCTAAACTTCGTGACTATACGATTGCACTATACAAAAAATGTGCTGAGTACGCTTTGACGCGTGGTATCATTATTGCAGACACAAAATTCGAATTTGGCTTGGATGAGCAGGGAAATATTGTCCTCGGTGACGAGATGCTTACCCCCGACAGCTCCCGTTTCTGGCCCGCCGAGGGCTATGAGCCGGGTCATGCACAGCCTTCATTCGATAAGCAGTTCGCAAGAGACTGGCTGAAAGCCAACGAAGGGCACGATTGGACGCTTCCTGATGAGATTGTGCAAAAGACGATTGACAAGTACTTACAAGGATATAAATTATTAACCGGAAAAGAGCTGTAGGGTTTTATCCCTGCAGCTCTTTCACCATCTCATCCGCAATCTTGATAACCTCTTCCATCATAACATCCACCACGGCTACTCTAAGCTGTTCCATCAGTTCCGTGCAGCTGTCCGGTATGCGAAGTTTCTCCAACTCCTGCATTGCATCATCCACGCCGTCTAAATCGAAACCGTCCATGGCATCACGCATTCTTGTCAGAATTTCTGTAAGTTCCTCCGCAGATGCCTCACGCTTGTTCTGGTTGCCGGCTTCTCCGAAGGGCCGCAATATTTCTTTATATCTTTTCATTTCATTAATCAGGTCGGGAGTCTCTCTGGTAATCGTCTCCACATCTCCCGCATTACCACAGTCCTCCATGCGGTGAAACCACTCGGAAAGCTGCGCCGCTCCCGCCATGCGCGCCGTGTTCTTCAGGGCGTGTACTTCTATCGTATAGTCTTTAATCAGTCCGTCAGCGAGGCATTTCTCCAGCTTATTCGCCTTGGCGTCAATCAACTTATAGAAATCTCCCAAAAGTTTATACCACAGCTTCTCGCTGCCGGAATACTTGATGCCCTCCTCAGGATTGATACCGGGAAGCTCCGGACGCGGTTCACTATGAACGGGCTGTGATGCTGCCGCCGCAGAATTCTGCCTGTCTTCCTTTGCCCGGGCTGAATCCTGCTCGTTCTTATCTCCCGTATTTTCTATAATCAACTCTGCCGGAAGCCACTTTCTCAGACACCTGCAGATTTCTTTCATTTCAATCGGCTTTGCGGCAAAGTCGTTCATGCCCGCCTTTGCGAATTTCTCACGGGCATCCATCAGGGCATTGGCTGTCAGTGCGATAATAGGCACCTTCTTATAATGTTCGTCATCTAACTGACGAATTCGCTCTGTAGCTTCAACACCGTCCATAACAGGCATCATGTGATCCATAAAAATCAGATGGTATTTTTTCTTCCCAATCATCTGGAGCGCACGCTTGCCGCTGTCCGCCAAATCAATCTGCATATTTAGCGGCTCTAACAGCCCTTCCGTCACCTCCAGATTAATCTCATTGTCGTCCACCACAAGTATGGACGCTTCCGGTGCAGTAAAGTTCATATAATCCTCCGTTACAGGTCCCAGATAAAGGGACTCGTGATTGATTGTCCGAGAGAAATTCAGGCTGTAAAGCGGCTTGTTAATGGCTGTGACCCCTGCCGCATTGCATTCTTCCAACAGAGGATTGATTAACACATAAATTTCTCCCATTTGCTCACTATACTTTTCGATGTCGCCCGCCAGTTTATCATAGGACGGCATATCCATAAAGAAACCGTCCAAATGTTCTTTCGTCCGGCTCCACTCTTCGTAAGGTATACAGGAAAGCTTAAATTTGCCGCACAAATCATCCAGCGCATCCCACAAATACTTCTTGCTGAAATATCCGCTCACTTTCAAATGCTTCTGTGCTTCTTCGCCATGAATCTGCGCCGCAGGCTGCCAGTCACATACTTTCTGCATGATATTGAAGTAGAACTCGCTTCCTTCCCCGTAGATACTGTGCACGCCGATGCTGCCGCCCATCATCTCAACCAACTGCTTAGAGATGGACAGCCCCAGTCCGGTACCCTCTTTACCGCGGTTACGCTTGCTGTCCACCTGCTGGAAAGAGCCGAACAGCTTATCCATATCTTCTTCCCTGATGCCCTGTCCTGTATCTTTCACGGATACCAACAATTCCATCATGTCCCCGTTGACCTTACCCACGCGCACCTGAAGTCTGACAAAACCTCGCTCCGTAAACTTAATGGCATTATTGACAATGTTGATGATAATCTGTCTGATGCGCAATCCGTCGCCGTACAGCTTCGTCGGCAGCTTCTCGTCAATGTCGAACAGAATCTCCATGTCCTTTTCCCCGATACGAGTCAGGAAAATCATGCTCAAATCATTAAACATTGCCATAGGCTCGTACTCGTCTTCCACCAATTCCATTTTGCCCGACTCCATCTTAGAGAAGTCCAGAATGTCATTGACAATGTTTAGCAGTGCATTGCCGGAGTTCTTAATATTCATCAGATATCCTCTCTCCTGCTCTGTCAAATCTTGCCGGAGGAGAATTTCCGTCATACCCACAATGGCATTCATGGGTGTCCTGATTTCATGCGTAATATTGGACACAAAGGTGGATTTGGCCTGATTCGCCGCTTCCGCGCGCTCTTTTAGGCCCTTCATAATTTCCGCCTGCTCTTTTGCATTCTTGGCATAATGGAAACTGTCCGTAATGTCATTGAACACGTACATCTTACCGAAATATATATTCTGCTTGGTCAGCAGGCGGCTGTTCACTTCGTATACGCGATTGTCACGCTCGATATTCCTTTTCTCCAGAATACAGCTGTCCAACTCCTCAATAATCGCGGGCAGGGAGCCGTTATTCTGAAACGGATAGAGCTCTGCCGCTTTCTTATTGTGATAGAGTATCTCATTGTCATGGTCCAGTACCACCAACCCGTCCGAAAGCTCGTCAATCGCCTGAACCTGTGCCATGGACAAGGTATCCAGAACTTTGTCCTTATACAGATAGGATGAAAGTATAATGACCGATATCAGACTCGCAACCAGCGTCGAATCATAACCGCCAAACCAGCTGAAGAGATTGCCCGCCCAGCCGACTAGCATTACCGCAATAATCGAGAAGAACGCCACTATTCTCCGTCGCTCTGTTTCATTGATCTGCTGAATATATCTGCGGATACAGGCAGTTACCATCATGACAACATAAATCGCAGCGCTGCAATAATAAATCATACAAACCGGACCCGGCTCCAATATAAGGTGCGGGAAAAATCCTTCCGTCGTATATTCGATGCTACTGTAATACAGGCTGTGCCTGTCACAGGTCAGAACAAAGAAGATGCTTATAATATGTAAAGAAGCCAATGTAAACGGCAACCACTTGGGAATCTTGACTTTGCAATACTCCATCACGAACAAAAACAATGTCAGCACGCTGATAGGTCTGCCAAGATAGGTGAATTTAACCGCCTGCAATGACTGCTCCAGCGTGAGCGCCTGCATCTCAAACAAATAACCGACGAAATCGACAAGCAACGCAGTCATCAACAAGAGTAATCGAATCTGCTGTTTGGACGGTCTCTGGTATACAAGGTAGACTATCTCACTAAACAATACGATTATACCTACTAACTGTACTGTAATAAAAAATGCATACATATCTTTACGCGTCCTCTTCCACTTTCTGTTCAAATTCTTCAATCGGCATCGGCTTAGCATAATAGAAGCCCTGAATCATGTCGCAGCCCTGTTCTGCAAGAAAATCCACTTGCTCCTTCTTCTCTATGCCCTCTGCAACTACGTGCATATCCAGGTTTTTAGCCAGTTGGATTGCTTCTCTGACCACGATTTCCCCTCTCCTGCTGCCATCGTCATCGCCGCGGAAAAACTCTCCATCCAATTTTAGCACGTCAATCGGAATATCCTTCAAAGAATTCAGGGAGGAGTAACCGGCGCCGAAATCATCCATCGACACACGGAAACCATATGCTCTGAGCTGCTTGACAGTCTCCACCAGGATGTCCTTATCATCAAAGAATGCACTTTCCGTCACTTCCAGCTCGATCAACTCATGACTCGGCCCGTAGGCATCTACCAGCTGGCAGATGTGCTCCGCCAATCCCTCCTGTGCGAAATGCGCTCTCGACACATTCACGGAGATCGGTATCATCTTCTTGCCCTGAATCATCCACTCCGCCTGCATCTTGGCAACACGGGATATCATGTAATCGTCCAACTGCGTAACAAATCCGGTTCTCTCGAAAATCGGAATGAAATGACTGGGTGTAATCAAACCGGTGGAAAGGCTGACCCAGCGTACCAGCGCCTCAGCACCCACCAGTTTTCCGCTTACGGGACTGTATTTTGGCTGCAAATATACCTGAAACTCTTCGTTCCGAAGTGCTGATTCCATGGTATCTTCCACCCAACGTTCCCACTTCTGTCTGCCCAGCATATCATGGTCAAAGAATGTGATTCGCTGCTCATCCACGCCATTCGCCTCCAATCTTGCGGCGTTGGCATAGGTATAGAGTTCATCGATATCCACGTCTTTTCTTCTGTGATACCACTTAGCGTCCTCAGCTATGTAGGGCGGTATGATATTAATTCCCGCATGGAAATGAATCTTATGGTCCGGTCGCAGTCCCGTCAGCTCAGCCAAAAGTGAGCGAACCCGTTTCCTGCAGTTTTCCTGATACTCCTGCTCGTTCTCACCCTCACACCGGAGCAGTAACCCGAAATCCGCTCCTTCATATCTGGCAAAGGTCTCATTCTTGCCCACGCGGGCACTAAGGAAACCGTTCATCGCCGCAAGAAGTTCCTCTCCGGCCTTGACACCATAACATGCACGATAGTTATGGTAGCGCTCCAGATGTAGATTCACCATTGCAAAAGCTTTCTTATTATTCCACAGTCTGGTCAGTATACGGCGCGCATAATTCTGAAAATACAGCCAATTTCTGCCCTCGGTAACGGCATCCAGATAAATTAACTGCGTCATCCTCCGCTGCATCATCACAGAACGTATCGTATTGACAAACAGCAGTATAACCGGTATCAGCACCAGTGCTATGGCAGCAAATCCTAAAATATATACATAAATAATATCCTGCCTCTGCGCCTGCAGATTGCATTTTACATATAACGTATACGCATTGTTTCTTAAGGGTGCCTGGAGCCAGTAATTCTGTCGGATAATCGTCTCGTCCATCCACTGTGCGCGCGTTCTTCCCTGACCTACCGGGTCGAGTACACTGCCGAAAATCTCTTCCGCAGGCAGAGCAAGAATGGTACCAATCCTCTCATCGGGGGTAAAACTGCTCTTAGAGTCCGCTACCGCGGAGAACTCACGACCCACATTAAACTCTAACGACAGTCCAAAATTAGGCTCCGAATCTCCCGTCCTAAACACTACATTTCCGTCTCTGTCCAATATATAGATATCCTGATTGCCCAATATAAATCTGTGCATTTCTTCCGCAGCTTCCGTTACCGTGTGGCCGCCGTCCATAAGTGAATCCAGAATAGCACTCACCTGCTGTGCTTCTTCATAATTCGCTACAATCTTAGTTCCCATAATACACACAGCACACAAATACATAAAAAGGGCAAACGCCGCGGCACAGGCTAAGACAAACAATATAAACGCCAGAATGGACGGCCAGATTCTCTTTCTGTTCAATTTACCCAAACGTTTCTCCTTCGCACCGCTCATGGAGCACCCTCCCTACATCCGGATATAACTCATGATTCTCCGAACAAATCGTATTTTCCTATAGCAGAAAACAGACGAAGACCGTACCGTCACCTAACGTTACAGCCTTCGTCTATTTTATCATAATCTTTGGAAAATGTCTCCAATTCCTTATATAAAAGAAGAATACTTTATTCTCCGCTTCGTATTCTGTCTATCAAACTCTCTTTACCGATTCTTTTCCTCACAAAGAAAACGATAAGTAACTGCCCGACAATTAGCACGATACACAGAAGCAATGTTTCCAACAGCGGATAGCGATAGGCGGAAACACTCATAAATTCATTGTCCTTCGCCCATAGGAATATCCGATAACCCAACACATTTCCCACGGTAAAGGCTAACACCAGCGTGCCTGCCGTAAAGAACAATCCTTCTCCGGATAGCATCCGCACAAGCTGTTTATCGGAAAGTCCCACAGCCTGAAGCATGCCAAGCTCCCGTTTTCTAGTCGTAATACTTATTATCATCGTATTGATCAGACTCATCAGGCTGATGATCGCAATCAGAATCAACAGTGCATAGGCAGGATATCGGGTGAGCGCTACAGCCCAACGACCATATTCCAGTTCTTTATCCAAGGAAACCAGCGACAGCCGTTCCTCCCCTTCGACTATCTCCGAAAGTGCCTTTTTAGCTGCCTCATACCGTTTCTCATAAGCGGAGCCGAAATTCGGCTCTGCCATATCGACAAACAGAGATGCCGTCGTGTCCGTCTCAATACCCAGCCTTGCATAGGTCTCTTCCGTAATCAGGAAATCTCCGCCGTCGTCATAACCGAGGCTAGCCACAATCTTACCGGTAAAGGGAATCTCCCTGTCTCCGTCGTACAGCGTCATGCTCACTCGGTCGCCAATGGTTAACCCTACTTCTCCCATATAGTAATCCATGCCAAAGATAACACCGTTTTCCTTGGTCATTTCTTCGTAATCAATTTTGCCTTTTTGCACTCCTTCCTTCAGCTGCTTGGCACGATTCTCATCTATCGCACCAAGAGTGGCGAGGTCATGTGTCTGACCGGCATAGAAGTAATTGTCGCCCGGCGCATCCGCGATCCGAACCAAGCTCTTTGCCTGTGTCCTGATTGCTTTCACTCCGTCTATAGCCTCGATTTGACCGATCAACTCTGCGTTCAGGATATTCTGCATCTGAACATGGTTTAATGTATTTTCCGGATATACGATATCCTCCAATGCATAATCCATATCAATCCGAAACTGAGCCCCGGCAAGACTGCGATTAGCCATATCCATCGGTGAAATACTGCTTAAGACTCCGGCCATACCCATGAAAAGCACCCAAGACAACCCCAGCGCCAGCATAGTTACAGCAGTACGCTTTTTATTCCGATAAAGATTAGCAAGACCGAGCCGCCCCACTCCAATCCGCTTAAACCCCTTTCTCATCTTCTGTGCCGTACTGCTCTCCTGATAACGGATCGCTGTTATGGGTGAAACCTTAGTGGCTATCCGAATCGGTCTAAGCTGCGATACAAATACTGCTGTAAATACCACCACAGCCACAACAAACGTAAGCGGCAATGATAACATATCCGGTCTCTCTATATCAACCGATAACATGACAGCAGAATTCCGAACCCCATCCATAATATATGGCAATGCGACGTACGGTACGATGTATCCGGCAAAAAGTCCTGTGGGTACGGCAATCAGGCTGCAAAACATTCCTTCCCATCGGAAAAGTCTGCGAATCTGCCTATCCCCGGCACCCAGCGCCTTAAGTTTACCGATCTCCTGTATATCCGAAATCACATTTACATAATAGATGCTGTATATGATTAACATGGCGAAGCATACGACCAATACGGCAATCGCACACGCTACTCCTATCACATCCATGGGCGGATCAAGCACCGCATACAGATAGCTCCGATTCAGGCTCACATACCGTTCCGGCACACCAATCTCTTCCGCCAAGGCATTAAGCCTTGCCACCATCTCGTCAAAGCTTGAGTTTTCCTCCCCGTGTACACGAAACGTCGCCCTGTACGCTCTTTCTTCCTCGGGTATAATTTCTTCCACAAACGCCTCTGAAATCTCTGCACTATATGCAATTCTGCTATCGGAAATTTCTAACTCGGAAATATCCACCGAGGGAGTCAACCCGCATATGGTAAAGGTTTTAGTCTGTATCTCACCCAGACCGTTTAAACCGTTCGGACGGAAAGAAATCGCAATCTGATTCCCGATTTTCGGCTCCACATCCAGCCGCTCGAAAAAGGAGGTGGGACCACAGATTTCATCCGCCGTCTCCGGATGATGTCCTTCAAGCAGACTGCCGGCAGCATCAACATCTCCACCTCGAACCGTCCGAGCATAAACCAGCGAACCGTTCATCTTCCCGTATTCGATATCCGCTGCGACTTCCAATATCGCCAACTCTTCTACTTCCAGATGATTAGCCAGAATTTCCGTCTGCTCAACGGACAAGTTAAAGAAAGAGGCATGCTGATTCCCTGATTCGATAATCGCCTGCCTGTTTGTATTTATAATGTACATTGTAGATGTCACTACACTGTTTAACAGCATGGCTGTTAAGAAAATGGCAATCATCGTCAGAATCGTACGGCTCTTATAATATCGCAGTCTGCTCTTAGCAAGTAAAGATATCATTCCCATCCTAGACCACCACCTTACCGTCTTCGATTAACAGTGTCCTGTCTGCTGTCTGAGCAATCTCTTCATTGTGGGTGATGACTACCAGGGTCTGTCCGTATTTTTTCGCCGTCAGGCGCAGTAGCGACATCACTTCGTCGCCTGTTTTGGAATCCAGATTGCCGGTGGGTTCGTCCGCCAGAATAATAGCAGGCTTTGCCGCCAGAGCCCTTGCAATGGCACATCTTTGCTGCTGTCCGCCGGAGAGCGTGTTGGGCAGATTCTTTTTCTTTTTCTCCATACCGAGCGTGCGCAGGATATCTTCCACGTAAGCCTCCTCCACAGCCTTCCCGTCCAGTCCCACGGGCAGGATTACATTTTCCCACACGTTAAGGGACGGAATCAGATTGTATGCCTGAAAAATAAAACCTATCTTTCGTCTGCGATATGCCGCCATTTCTTCCTTGCCGTAGGCGGTGATATCTTTTCCCTCCATCAAAATCTGACCGGAAGTAGGGTTGTCCAGTCCGCCCAAAAGGTGAAGAAGCGTAGATTTTCCGCTGCCGGATTTTCCTACAATCGTTACAAATTCGCCCTGCGAGATCTCAAGATTTACATGGTCCACCGCTTTTACAAGCTGGGAATCGGCGCCATAGTATTTACACAGGTCTTTTGTTTCCAGTATTGCATTCATAATTTGTATCCTTTCTGATTTTCTAAGCAGGAAGAATGCACGTTTTTTGCATTCTTCCAGACAAGACTTAGATTTTCTTAGACTGTGTTCCTTACAGTCTTAGAAAATCTTCTTGTCATAGGATACCCGACTATTCTTACAAGACGCTTACAAATACGGCAGATGAATAATAAAGATGCTGCCCCGCTCTTTACCTTGCCGCATAAAGAGTGAGCCGCCTTGTTCCTCCAGAATTTTTCGTGACAAATACAGACCGATGCCCCATCCGTCTTCTCTTTTGATTATTTCCGATTTACCGCGGTAAAACCGCTTAAAGATAAGAGTCTGTTCCTCTTTCGGAATGCCAATACCCTCGTCTTCAATCTCGATTTCTATAAATGAGTACAACTTCTGTGCTCGAATCTGAATCCTGCTGCCCTCGGGACTGTATTTGACGGCATTATCCAGTAAATTGGCAATGGCCTCCACGCTCCACTTAGAATCCGCCATCACTTTGCATTCTTGTTCTTCAAGCGATTCCGTATCAAAAGTGATTTCTTTTTTTTGTGCCTTGTGGTAGACGATATTGACGGCTTCCACCAGAATATCCGTCAAATAAGTCTCTGAAGGCTGTATATGAATCATTCCCTGCTCCATGCGGGAAACTTGAATCAGCGCTTCCATCAGCCTCTCCAATCTCTCTATCTGCCTGTTGCACGCTTCCAGAAAACGGGTCTGCTCCTCGCCCTCCGTCTCCATACTCATGGCAAAACAACTCTTAAGCGCACTGACAGGAGTCTTTAACTGATGGGAAATATCCGTCACCAACGTCTTGGTCTGGTCTTTTTCCTCCTCCAATTGTCTTGTCTTTAAAGCTAGATTCTGTCCCAACTTTACTACGTTGTCCGCAAACTGCGGGTCATACAGTTTAGATAAAGATTCCTCATCTTCGGAGAAGGCATAATCCTCCCTCTGACACATGGTAAGCAACTTCCTCAGCTCAGTTAGCTGCATTTTCCTTCGCTTTTCATTTTGAAAGAAATAGAAAATACCGACCCCAGAGAAAAGTACAAAAAACACACCGAGCAAAAGCCAAAACTGCCTCATTGTCCGCGTATAAGAGCCCTGAATCGTGAAGAGCCACCGCTCACTGTAACCATACCCGGCAAGCAATTCTCTTCCCGCCTCGATACGCTCCGGTGTCGTCTCCCGAATACCGTCTATAAAATTTGCAATATCTGCTTCTGTTCCGCTCTCGGTAAAGAGCGCCCCCGCCAGATTGGAAACGACATTCGACTGTGTTTCGTATATAGAATGAATCATTCTGCTGCCCACAAGCCCCAGAATCAGAAACATAGAAAACAGAATTCCCAGATATACCACACATACTCTTTTCATCTTCTGACACAATTCCTTTCCCAGATATATCCCAACCCGCGTACATTCTTAATATATTCCGGATTGGACGGGTCTGTCTCAATTTTCTCCCTGAGTCTTCTGATATTGACGGCAAGCGTATTTTCATCTACGAATGCCTCTTCCTTATCCCAGATAGCACCAAGCACCTGATTCTTTGATAAAATCCGCATGGGATTCGTCATCAGATATTCGAGTAGCGCATACTCTCTGGCGGTCAGGTTTAAATCCTCGCCGTCCCTCTGCGCCTTCTTTTCTGTCGTGGAAAGAACGATTTTGTCACAGACGATTTTCGTCTTTTCTTCGCCTTTATCTCCCCTCGCAAACATGGCATTCACTTTAGACACCAGGACCTCTGGGTAAAAAGGTTTCGTGATATAGTCATCAGCGCCCGCCGCATATCCCTGTATCATGTCCTCCTCGGTATCCATCGCAGTCAGAAACAGGAAAAGCACATCACTGTTCTCTCTGAGTTGTCTGCATAAATCCAGACCGCTTCCGTCCGGCAGATCTATATCACACAGAATAAGCGGTACCGGGTATTGCGCGTAAAGACGGCGGGCTTGCTTAAAACCCGCCGCTTCATATACTTTATAACCCGAATGCTCCAGTTTACTGCTGATGGACAGCCGTAAATCTTCATCGTCTTCCACCAATAATATTTCCTTATCCACTTTCATACTCTCCTCTATCTGACAGCAAAACACAAAACATGACAATCATGTCACATTCATCAAATCGTAATAGAATATATACTGCTGCATGACTCCGGCATATCCCGCGTATCGCTCAAACGGAAATCCCGACGGATAATGAGTTTCTATAGCTTTACGGATGTGCGTATCCACCGGAAAAGCGTCCATGTGGTGCAATCCGAACAGACAGATACAGTCCGCCACTTTCTCACCCACTCCGCTTAATTTGAGCAACTCACCTCTCGCCTGCTTGTACCCCATCTTCCTAAGTCCATCAAGGTCTACTTCTCTTTTCAAAATACTGTTCGATGTACCTACGATATAGCGGCTGCGATAACCCAAATTACACGCTCGCAGTTCTTCCTCCGATATCTGCGCAAGCGTCTCTACGTCAGGGAAGGTGTAATAGAATCCGCTGCCCATACTGCTTTCGATAGACTTCTTCTCCCCGTAACGCTCACAGAGAGTCTCAATGCACTTCCTGATCCTCTTAATGTTGTTCTGCTGCGAAATCAGAAAAGATATCAACATTTCCCATACATCCTGACGCAGTATCCTGATGCCGCATCCGAATGCGGCTGCCTGAGTAAGATATTCATCCTGCTCAGGCACCGCATTACGATACCGCCCGTAATCGCTCTCCATATCAAAGTACTGCTTCCAAACGTCGTTATAGTCCTCCTCCGTACAGGACAAAATCAGTTCATCGCCTCTCTGCTCCATTTCCAGATACCTGTCGAACGCAACGAGGGCATACCGCTCCCCTTCGATCCGGTTCATCCGAAAACACTGTCCGGACTCGCTGATTTTCTGTATGGATAAGTCTGAGGTTTGCACTTTTATCATAAAATAAATAACTATTCATTTCCCGGAAATGCAGGAATCCCGGCAAATCCTTTCGCCAAATCCTCATCTGTAGGAATATAATCCGACATATCTCCGTCATGGAATCTGCCGTAAGCTACCATGTCGAAATAGCCGGTACCTGTCAAACCGAAAACAATAGTTTTCTCCTCTCCGGTCTCTTTACATCTCATTGCCTCGTCAATTGCCACCTTAATCGCATGAGCACTCTCCGGTGCCGGAAGAATGCCTTCCACTCTCGCAAACTGGTCCGCTGCCTGAAATACCGCGGTCTGTTCCACACTGGTCGCTTCAATCAGCCCATCATGATACAACTGAGACACAACGGAACTCATACCGTGATATCTCAATCCTCCGGCATGATTGGGTGCGGGAATAAAGCTGCTGCCGAGTGTATACATTTTCGCCAGGGGACACACTTTTCCCGTATCACAGAAATCATATACATATTTTCCTCTCGTCAGGCTCGGGCATGATGCCGGCTCAACGGCCATAATCCGATAATCTGCTTCACCTCTCAATTTATCCCCTACAAAAGGAGAAATCAGCCCTCCCAAATTAGAACCGCCACCGGCACATCCGATAATAATATCAGGTTTGATGTCATATTTCTTAAGTGCCACCTTGGTTTCTTCTCCGATAATGGATTGATGAAGAAGTACCTGCGACAATACGCTGCCCAGAACATATCTGTAGCCTTCTCTTGCTGTAGCGGCTTCTACCGCCTCAGATATAGCGCATCCGAGACTTCCTGTAGTGTCGGGGAATTCTTCCAGAATTTTCCGTCCCACATTAGTAGTATCGGAAGGCGAAGGCGTCACCTGTGCTCCGTAAGTGCGCATTACTTCGCGGCGGAATGGCTTCTGCTCATAAGAGACTTTGACCATATATACATGACAATCCAAATCAAAATAGGAGCACGCCATAGAAAGAGCCGTTCCCCACTGACCCGCACCGGTTTCCGTGGTAACACCCTTAAGCCCTTGCTGTTTAGCATAGTAAGCCTGAGCAATTGCGGAATTCAGCTTATGGCTTCCGCTGGTGTTGTTTCCTTCGAACTTATAGTAAATCTTAGCCGGAGTGCCCAGTTTCTTTTCCAGACAGTATGCACGCACCAACGGTGACGGGCGGTACATCTTATAGAAATCCAAAATCTCCTGCGGTATATCAATATATGCATCCGTCTCGTTTAATTCCTGCTTGACCAGTTCATCACAGAATACGCCCCGCAATTCCTCAAACGTCATAGGTTTGAGAGTCCCCGGATTCAATAGCGGAGCCGGTTTATTCTTCATATCGGCACGAACATTATACCACTGTTTGGGCATCTCATTTTCTTCCAAATAGATCTTGTAAGGTATACTTTTCTCCGACATTGTTTTACCCCTTTCTTACGTTTATAAAATTGTAAAAAATAACATTTGAAAAGTCAACTCGTTTTATTTCCTCACTTATCACCAACAATTTCCGCACTTTCTTTTGTCTTGCGACGGCGCTATCTGCACCGAATATGACTCCGCTTCTTCATAGGTTCCAAAATAAACCGGACGCTTCATGGCATTTTTACCGCTTCCTGTCGCTGAACAGGCACCGACAATATGTATTTTCCCGTTATTGCTGTTTACCGCATATGAACCGCTGCCATATGTATCCGCGGAGGTCTGCGATTCCGGAGCCGCCGCGGGCGCTATGTCTGCTGCAGGTGCCGATTCCGTTGCTGCAGGTGTTATCTCCGCTGTCTCAGGCGCTGCCTCTGTTGCTGCAGGTGCTGTCTCTGCTGTTTCAGGCGTTACTGCTGTCGTTGCGGGTGCGGCTTCTGCCGGCTCGGGCGTTACCTCTGCCGCCTGCGATGGTGTCGGTTCGGGCTCGGATGTACCTTCTTCCTTCGCTGCAATACTCCCATCTTCTGTGCTGTCCCCGGTAGCGTAATCAATCGTAATTCCCGGCTGAATATTATAACAGAACACATTAAACAGTATCCCGCTGCCATTGTCCTCCACCGACTCTGCCTCTATCAACACGCCGTCTGCTACAAGATTATCTCCCTCGAAAATCGGTGTAACCCGGTAAAGCACATGGTTTCCGGTTTTCTTCACATAGTCTGCAACCATATTTTCAAACGGTAACATCCCGTCCATGTTGAGATAACGTGTTCCCGTAATCAAGTTCTTTTCATTATCGTTTTCCCCTGCCAGTTGAAACCCAATCAGATGACATCGGTTGTAAAGATAATTACCTTCTATAATCTCTGAATATTTAACTGTATGCCAGCCGGTAGGTTTGATATTTCCTATCTCGCCACGTTCTTCTGTGGGCATGATATCCGGTCCGATATTAGCCACACACACGCCGCATCTGCCTAAGGAATCTAAATCGGAATAATACTCATAAGAAGTTGTAGACATCTCACTGTCCGTAAAATACGGAATATTACTGTTAATCTCTACATAAGCTTCACCGGAATATGCCGGAATCTCTTCGGTATCGATTGCCAAATCTACAGATGCGATGTTCTCCGCTGCTATAGATTCCTGTATCGGTGGTTCTTCCGCTTGTACAGATTCAGGTTCTGTTTCAACTGCGTTGTAACCATCGGATAATGTCGATTCTTCTATCTGTACGTCGCAGCTTACCAGAACAAGCATTGTGAACAATAAAGCAAATACTCTTACAGCTCTTTTCATTGTGTTCTCTCCCATATCCTCATAGTGATTTTTCTTTCTGTCGTTTCAAATTTTAATATAACTATACTGTTAAATCAATATAAACTGTGCATTGTCTATTATTTGAGTCGTAGATATCGAACATTTGAGCATACTACTTGGAATGAAAAGGTACTTCGTCAGGATGGATGGGATGAAGTAGACCAAGATGGTTTGCACTTGCAACTTAAACACCCTGCAAAGCTCGGAAGGTAACTGGAGCAGTACATTCCAAGAAAGATATACCGCTGAAAACACTTAGCAGTATATCAAAGCATGCGGAACTGAAAAGGATTGCGGAAGAACAAAAAGTTAATTATTCCCAGCTTTTAGAAACTGCACTGATTGATTAATTAGATATGGATACAAAGATACCAGAGCATCTGGTGAAGAATGATGATGATTCATATACGGTGTTTCTCAATACCAGGTTGTCGCAAGAAAGCCGGACACTCTCTTACTATCATGCTTTGCAGCATATAAGAGATAATGACTTTGAGGGTGGGGATGTGCAAGCTATAGAGGCAAAAGCGCATGAATAGACGAAAATTTGTTGCAGTAATGTTTATGAACTAAGGAGAAAATTCTAAAACCTATATACAACTATATATAATATGTTATGCTGATAATTAGTCATTGGCCAACAAATTTTTTAATATATCTAATATTTTAATCGTTAACGATTAGAGACGTCTCCCAGTGCATGGGATGAGCAATAAGTAAACTCCCAGATAGCCATAATGCAAATTTTGAAAATTAAAAAAAAATTGAATTTGCATACTTGACAAGGTATCCACATATAATTATAATGTAGCTAATTAGCGAATGACTGGTGTCCGGTCACATTTTGAGCCTTGTGAGTGATATTTACTTCAAGGCTCTTTTTGTTTTACAGGAGATAAAAATATGCCAAAAGAATTTGATTACACTACTGTCGAGCAACAAATAAAAATATTAAGGGATAAGGGACTTTTATTTGACGATGAAATGCTGGCAAAAAAACGCTTGGAACGATATGGATATTATAATATCATCAATAGCTACAAAGAACCTTATCAATATATTAATAATGGTAAAAAGGAATATATATCAAAAACAACCTTTGAGCAAATCTATTCTATGTTTACCCTTGACCATAATTTACGTAATTCTATAATGGCATCCATGCTGGATTTAGAAGCATGTTTAAGGTCGGCAGCTGCCGAGGTTATATCATACAGTTTTGGCACTGACCATAACAGTTACTTAAATTTTCGAAATTATCGGGATCGCTTTTCCAAGAATCCTAAATTTACGTTAAATGGAATCCTTGGTGCTCTTCATACAAATGCCAACTCCGATAAAGATCCCATTAAATATTACCGAGAAAAACACCAAATTGTTCCTCCTTGGATTTTATTAAAAGGAACCTATTTTAGTGTTTTAATAAATTACATTAAATGTTTTAAAAATGAACAAAAGTAACACATAATACGTATATTATTACATATTTCTCCAGATGAACCCATTACGGATGAAATTGTATCTTTGTTTCAAAATATTTTGTTTGTATGTCTCGATTATAGGAATACTGCTGCTCATGGCGGAAGAATATACAATTTTGAATCTTCTCATATAGCAAATATCAAAATATCAGAGGAACTCATTAGAATTTTCCCTGTGTTAGAAGATGCCTCTGAATCATCAGGCATAGGATTACTTATTATTTTGTTATCAGTTTTTAAGTATAAGCAACCACGTACGATTATCCTTAACTCTTTGAATAATCAACTAACCAGACATTTAAATCTATATCCTGATGATATGAATATCTTATCCAATAGCATTAAGATTCCTATTCAAATCCAAGAATATGTTTGGATCAATGAAAAAACCAGAACATATCACATAAACGAACATTGCAGTGGCATGATAAATGCTAAAAGAATCAGTTCCAATGATATAATTGCTCTGGACTATCAACCTTGCAAAAGATGTATTCGAGATATTACATAAATACAAAACTGCTCCGGTGCGCCAACACCGGAGCGGATAGGAACTATACCGGGAGTACCGATATAATCCACCTTAGACAAGTGAAATTATATCATTCTCCCGAGCGGTTCTTTTCGTTGTCAGGTCTATGATTACACAGACGCACAGGGCAAACTCACATTTTCAAGAACTATGCAACACAAAATACAACACGAAATAGAAAAACACCGCAGTTTGCGGTGTTTTTAAGTAGCGAGAGGGGGATTTGAACCCTCGACACTACGGGTATGAACCGTATGCTCTAGCCAACTGAGCTATCTCGCCATATTCGGTTAAAGGTTATAAATGGGGCCTATAGGGCTCGAACCTATGACCCTCTGCTTGTAAGGCAGATGCTCTCCCAGCTGAGCTAAGACCCCATATATAAGCGGGCTACTCTTGAACCCGCTTTGCTAGTATACAATTACTTGCAACTGCTTGTCAAGTATTTTGCCAAAAATTTTTGATTTAGCCATGCCATTTGCCCTTTGTGAGCAAGCTCCCACGGACAATATGCATAATTATCTCTGCATGGCTGAACTGTAATCACATTCTCTCCGGTGCGGAAAAACCGAGTAGGTCAATACAAACCTCAAGAATATCTCTGGTCAATATGAGAAGCGCAATCCAACCGGACTTCTTCTGTGCATCCTCCTCTGCCAGAATCTTGGTCTCGTGATAGAAGTGGTTAAACGCATTGGCTATATCGTAGATGTAAGCACATATTCTATGGGGTGCAAGTTCCTCATAAGCCGCCTCCATCACGGTGTTGAACTTAGCCACCTCCAGCATCAGACTCTTCTCGGAATCATTTACCGCCTCTTGAATGACCGTTCCAGTCAATGTGCCGCCCATCTCAATATACTTATTCAAGATTGACTTGATTCGTACAATCGTATAGAGGATATATGGACCTGTATCACCCTCGAAGGACGTGAACCTGTCTATATCAAATATATAGTCCTTGGAAGCCTGATTCGACAAGTCACCGTATTTGACCGCCGCAAGACCGACCACCTTCGCTGTCTGCTCCGCTTCCTGCTCATTGACTTCGTAGCCCTTGGTCTCCGCATTTTCCCGAATCTTGCGAAGCATCTCCTCATTGATGTCCCCGATAAGGTTTTCAAGCCGCATAACACCGCCATCACGCGTCTTGAAGGGCTTGCCGTCCTTACCGTTCATGGTGCCGTTACAGATGTGTATAAACTCTGTATCAGCATTGACCAGTCCGGTCTTTCGCGCACAGCGGAATACCTGTTCAAAATACAATTCCTGCCGCTTATCCGTCACATAAATCATTCTGTCAGGACGGTATTTTTCCATACGATCCATTATGGTTGCCAAATCGGTCGTATTGTACAATGAAGCTCCGTCCGACTTCAAAATCATACACGGCGGCATTTCTTTGGTATCCGTCTCTTCTTTGACATCCACCACGAGTGCACCGTCGCTTAAATATGCATATCCGCCCTTTTTCATCATTTCCACCATGCCGGGAATGAGCTCTTGTACGTCTGATTCGCCTTTCCAGAGATCGAACTCCACATCCAGATTATCGTAATTTTTCTTAAGGTCATCCACGGACACACGCATCATGTGATTCCACAAGGCGCGATGACCACGCACGCCACTCTGCAGCTTGTAGGTAGCCTCCATCGCTGCCGCCTTATACTCCGCATCCTCCTTGGATTTCGCGCTCGCCGTGGGATAGATTTCTTCCAATTCCGATATGGTAAAAGGTGCCTCCGCAGGATATTCGCCTTCATAAGAATCGTCGAAATAAATCAGGTCAGGCTGTCTCTTCTGAAGCTCCGTAATCACGAGTCCCATCTGTAAGCCCCAATCCCCCATGTGGATATCGCCGATTACATCGTGTCCCGCATAACGGCAGATTCTCTTAACACTCTCACCGATGATGGCTGGGCGAAGATGTCCTACATGAAGCGGTTTCGCCACGTTGGCTCCGCCATAATCAATGATAATCTTTTTGGGCTTTTCAGGCATCTGTAAGCCGAATTTCTCAGCGTCTTTCATGTTGCGCAGATAACCACTGACGAAGGACTCTTTCACCTTCATATTCAGGAACCCCGGTGCCACAGCGGACACTTCCGCAAGCACATCGCTCTGTTGTAACTTCTCTGCTACATCCTGCGCAATCACAAGCGGCGCTTTATGATATTTCTTGGCCCCCGCCATCGCGCCGTTACACTGGTATTCACACAGGTCTGGTCTGTTGGACAGCGTTACCCTTCCGAGTTCCGCGTCATAATCTGCCGCCTCAAATGCTTTCTTTACCTCTTCCGAAATTAAATCCAGTATTTTTTGCATATCAAAATCCTCTTATTATATCTATTTTCGTATTTTACTTTACTATCTTATAGAGCCACAGTTGCAGCATGCGTCTATTTTACCTTATTTATCTGCAAAATCCAAGCTAAATATAATCTTACTAGTTCTTTTTACTCTGTTACTCCCTTTTTACAAAAGTGTTCCTACGATAAATCGGAATTTCCCCATTACTTACATTATATTTTTAGAACAATTTTGTACTCTTTGACTTCTCGACTTCCATTCGGTATTTTAATAACATTTGTAACCTCTCCTTTGATTTCAAACCCTTGTGCTAAATATAAATTTAAGGCATCTGGATTGTTTAAAAGCACTTCAGTTGTATATAGCTTCACTTGTTTCTGTTTCAATAATTCTTTAACCTTAACAAAAATACTACTTGAAATTCCAAGTCTACGATAATCTGGAATAGTACCAGTAAGAATATCATAAGCAGTTTCCTTATCATTTTTTAATATACTATTTAAAACAAAACTCACAAGTTCACCCGTTTCAATATCAAATGCTCCTACTGAAATACTTGCATCATAATTATGGGATTCAAGCATTTCACAAAAAGTCTCATAATCAGCTTCCTTAGTTATGCGAAAACCAACAAAAGCTTTCATAAAAGCATCATATAATGTTGCATAAGATACATCTTCAAGCGTTGTATATGTAATCATTACATCTATTCCTTTCATGTCACACAAACTGCGATTTATCTTACCAACAACACAAATGTAAAAGGAAACCTCTGTTATTACTCATATAATACCGATTTCCGATATATATTTATGCTCAACTTCTCTGCCGCTCCCGCTCTTCCTTGGAGTAGACGCACCCGCAATAGTCCTGCCTGTACAGATCATACTCTTTCGACAACTCGATGGAACGCTGATATCCACCTTTTTTCTTAAAGTCCGATGGCAGCCAGCTTACACCGTATTCCGCCGCAAGCCGTTCTCCGATTTCATTGAGCTTCACCGCATTTTTTAGAGGACTGATTGTTAAGGTCGTGGCAAAATAGTCATACTTTCCTGCCTGTGCCCGCTTAGCAGTCTCCCGGAGTCTGAGTTCATAGCAGACAAAACACCGCTCGCCGCCTTCCGGACATAGTTCTAACCCCCGCGCAATCTCATAGAAGCTCTGCGGCTCGTAGTCGCCTTCCACAACATCGATTAAATAGCTTCTGTTATTTATATTTTTCTCCTGTGTCTGCACACTATTCCCCAAAAGTGCTTCATTATACGCCGAAATCAGCCTCTTCTGCTCCGCCACCCGCTTGCGGTATTCCTCTTCCATAGAGATATTAGGATTATAATAAAATACGGTGATCCGAAAGTACGTCCGCAAATATTCCAACACATAACTGCTGCACGGTGCACAGCAGCTGTGTAAAAAAAGAGTCGGCGCGCTTTTATCATCCGCACCGATACTTTCTATTATTTTGTCTAATTCCTTCTGATAATTCCTGACCGCGTTCATCGATTTCCTCCACGTCAGAACAATTCACTCTCTGTTATTGCCTGCTGCCCCGTCTCGCAATCGTGGCAATATCCACCAGCGTCATCTCACCTTGTGAAGCCGCATTCTCCAGACTCGACACGAGTGCCGTGGCGGTATCCATCGCCGTGATGCAGTTGACACCTGTTTCGATGGCAGTTCGGCGAATCAGGAAGCCGTCCCTGTTCTTGTCACGTCCCTGGGTAGGTGTATCGATGACCAAATCTATCTTATGTCCCAGAATCAAATCCATGACCGTGGGCGATTCCTGCTGAATCTTATTGACTTTTCTCGCCTTGACCCCGGCATCATTCAACGCCGCAGCGGTACTCCTCGTGGCATAGATGATATAGCCCAGCTTCTCAAAGCGGCGTGCTACTTCTATCGCCTCTCCCTTATCCGCATCCTTGACGGTGATAATAATCTGCTTATGCTTGGGCAGGTTGACGCCCGCACCGAGAAACGCCTTATAGAGAGCCTCATTAAAAGTCTTGGCAATTCCCAGGCACTCTCCGGTGGACTTCATTTCGGGTCCTAGGCTGATTTCCGCACCCCGAATTTTCTCAAAAGAGAATACCGGCATCTTGATGGCAAAGTAGTCTGCCGCAGGCTGCAAGCCCGGCTCATAACCCAAATCTCGGATTTTCTTGCCGATTATCACCTCTGTGGCGAGGTCCACGATGGGAATACCCGTCACCTTGCTGATATAAGGCACGGTACGGGAGGAACGTGGATTGACCTCTATCACATATACCTCATCACCCATGGCAATAAACTGTATGTTAATCAGACCGATTACATGGAGTGCCTTCGCCAATCTTCTGGAATACTCCGCAATGGTTTCCTTCACCTTCTCGCTAACCGTGAATGCCGGATAGACAGAAATACTGTCTCCGGAATGTACGCCGGTTCTCTCGATATGCTCCATAATACCCGGAATCAGAATATCCGTACCGTCGCACACCGCGTCCACTTCCAGTTCTTTACCCTGCAGGTATTTATCTACCAGAATCGGATGATCCTGCTCATAGCGGTTAATTACCGCCATAAATTCCTCGATTTCTTGATCGGACAGCGCAATCTGCATACCCTGACCACCCAGCACGTATGAGGGACGCACGAGCACGGGATAGCCGAGTCTGTTCGCCACTGCCTTAGCTTCCTCTGCGGTATATACCGTACCGCCGGCAGCTCTGGGAATCTCAGTCTCTTCCAGAATCTTATCAAAAAGTTCCCTGTCCTCCGCCGCGTCTACATCTTCCGCTTTCGTCCCCAAAATCGGCACGCCCATCTTCATCAGGCTCTCCGTCAGCTTAATTGCAGTCTGCCCGCCGAACTGTACAACCGCGCCGTCGGGTTTCTCCACGTTTACAATATTTTCCACATCCTCAGGCGTCAGCGGCTCAAAGTAGAGCTTATCGGCGATATCAAAGTCGGTGCTGACCGTCTCAGGGTTGTTGTTGATAATGATTGTCTCGTACCCTTCTTTGGCAAAAGCCCATGTAGCATGCACCGAACAGTAGTCGAACTCGATACCCTGTCCGATACGAATCGGACCGGAGCCCAACACCAGAACTTTTTTCTTCGGGTGCGTCTCCTCCACCTCCGTCTCTGAACCGAACACGGAATAGTAATAAGGTGTACTTGCCGCGAACTCCGCCGCACAGGTGTCTACCATCTTGAAGGCGGCTACGATGCCGTTGTCATAGCGCATCTTCTTGATTTCATCCTCTTTTTTACCTGTCAGACGCGCAATTACCGTATCGGGGAACTCAAGCCGCTTCGCTTCTTTTAAAAGTTCCACGGTAAGCGGCCCCTCTTCCAGTGCCGCTTCCATTTCAGTCAGGATTGCAAGCTTGTCTATAAACCAATGGTCAACCATTGTAATTTCATGGATGGTATCGTAATCCACGCCCTTGCGAAGCGCCTCAGCGATAATATAAATCCGCTGGTCGTCCACAGTTTTCATGCGCTCGATCAGTTCCTCTTCGGAAAGATCAGAAAAATCGTAGCTCCGCAGGCAGTCCACATGCTGTTCCAACGAGCGGATTGCCTTCATCAGCGCACCTTCAAAGTTATTGCCGATACTCATAACTTCTCCGGTAGCCTTCATCTGGGTTGTAAGTGTACGTTTAGCCGTTATAAATTTATCAAAAGGAAGTCTGGGTATTTTTACCACACAGTAATCCAGTGTAGGCTCGAAGCTGGCATATGTCTTACCCGTAATGGCATTCTTGATCTCATCCAATGTGTAGCCGAGCGCTATTTTGGCCGCCACCTTGGCTATGGGATAGCCCGTCGCCTTAGATGCCAGTGCCGAAGAACGGCTCACACGAGGATTCACCTCGATAACGCAGTATTCAAAACTGGTGGGGTGCAGGGCAAACTGCACGTTACATCCTCCCGTGATGCCCAGTTCGTTAATAATATTAAGTGCAGAACTGCGCAGCATCTGATACTCTTTATCGCCCAGAGTCTGGGACGGAGCCACAACGATACTGTCGCCCGTATGAACGCCCACCGGGTCTATGTTTTCCATGTTACATACAGTGATACAGTTGCCCGCACTGTCGCGCATCACCTCATACTCTATTTCCTTCCAGCCTGCGATACAGCGTTCCACCAAAACCTGTCCCACACGGGAAAGCCGCAGACCGTTCGCAAGAATCTCTTCCAATTCAATCTGGTTATGGGCGATACCACCGCCGGAACCTCCCAGCGTATAAGCGGGACGCAGCACGACCGGATATCCGATCTTCGTGGCAAAAGCGATGCCGTCCTCGATATTCTCCACCACGAGAGACGGCGCACACGGCTCACCGATTTTCTCCATGGTCTCCTTAAACTCCAAACGGTCTTCCGCCTTCTTAATGGTCGCTGCGGTAGTTCCCAGAAGTGTAACCCCATGCTCCTTAAGGAATCCCGACTCATCCAGCTCCATACCCAGATTCAGTCCCGCCTGACCGCCCATGTTGGGCAACAGACTGTCGGGTTTTTCTTTGATAATAATCTGTTCAATGACTCTGGTAGTCAATGGCTCGATATATACTTTATCCGCAATATCGCCGTCGGTCATAATCGTCGCAGGATTGGAGTTTACCAGAATGACTTCCATGCCCTCCTCTTTCAGGGAGCGGCACGCCTGTGTTCCCGCATAATCAAATTCCGCCGCCTGACCTATGACAATCGGTCCCGACCCGATAACAAGTACTCTTTTTACGTTCGGATTTTTCGGCATTATTGTATCCTCCGTGTATCTTCTATATGTCATTCTCAGCCCGGAAGAATATCCGCTTTAGCGGTATTCTTCCAGACGAAACATAGTAACTCTTAGTAAGCGTTCTCTGCTTACTTAGAGTTACTTTTCGTCTTCATCATTGATATAAATCTATCAAACAAATCACCCGAATCCTGCGGTCCCGGACATGCTTCGGGATGGAACTGCACCGTAAAAATATTTTTGCCGGTGTAGGAAAGCCCTTCGTTGGTACCGTCATTGACATTGATAAAAGCAGGAACCGCCACCTTCGAGTCAAGCTTGTCCATGTCCACCACATAGCCGTGATTCTGGGAAGAGATATACACTCTCCCTGTCTGCAGGTCTTTGACCGGATGATTGCCGCCCCTATGTCCGTACTTCATTTTATAGGTATCTGCACCTGTGGCAAGCGCCATCAACTGATGTCCCAGACAGATTGCAAAGATAGTAATATCCGTGTCATACAACTTCTTGATTTCCTCTATAATCCCCACGCATTCCTTCGGATCCCCCGGACCGTTGCTTAACATGATGCCATCGGGTTTTGCATCAATAATCTCACTTGCCTTCGTGTGTGCCGGATAGACCGTTACCTGACATCCCCTCGCTGCAAGAGATTTGGCAATATTATCTTTCGCGCCCAAATCAAGCAGCGCAACTTTAAGTCCCCGTCCGTTCAATGACCGGACCATGCTCGGGCGTTTCTCACGAATCCCCTGTTCGTATTCTTCTTTGATAAACTGCGAACTGCCGGAAATCGGGCCGTTATCGGACAAATCCTCTGCGGCAGTCAATGTATATTTCTCTTTACAACTCACAATATCCACCACTTTCCCCGTGGTGTAGGCTTTTAACTTCGGAAGAATCTGTTCTAAATCATACTGCTCATCGGTGGTAATCATGCCGTTCATGGTACCTTTTTCACGGAGTATCTTCGTCAGTGCACGCGTATCAATTCCGGCAATACCCGGCATATCATTCTCCACAAGGAACTCCTGAATTGTCATGTCACACCTGAAATTACTGGGAAGTCGGCTCAACTCCCTGACAATAAAACCATCCGGCCATGCCTTACGCGATTCCATATCCTCCCTGCATATACCGTAATTGCCAATCAGCGGATATGTCATGCACACTGCCTGTCCCGCGTAGGACGGGTCTGTCAGCACTTCCAGATACCCCGCCATGGAGGTATTAAAAACGATCTCACTGATAATTTCTTTCTGCGTACCGATGTGTGTTCCCTCAAAAACAGTGCCGTCTTCCAAAATTAAGAACGCCTTCATTCTGTCACCTTTTCCTTCTGTAAATATTCCAATTGTCTATTGTATCACAAGACTTCGTACCGTTCAATTAGCTTTTCCATCACCTTAAGAGGTATTCCATTCCCTGAAAAGACCTCCTGCAAGGGTTTTACCCTAACACGAGGCCTTTCTCGATTCGCACTATTTGAAATAATTTACACCGGATTCGAAAATCTTCAAATCCTGCTCGCCGTAAATATTGACCGCAACGCCTTCACCACGTCTCTCGGAATGTGCCATCTTACCCAAGCACCTTCCGTCAGGTGAAGTGATGCCCTCGATTGATGCGTAGGAACCATTGATGTTCCACTCCTCATCCATCGTTATATGACCGTCCGCATCCGCGTATTGTGTGGCAACCTGACCGTTTGCAAACAACTTGTCAATCCACTCCTTAGGCGCTACAAACCGTCCCTCACCGTGGGATGCCGGGTTTACATAAGTATTTCCAAGCACCGCTCCCCGAAGCCAAGGGGATTTATCGGAAACCACTTTAATATAAGCCATCTTCGATATATGTCGATTGACGGTATTGAAAGTCAGTGTGGGAGAATCCTCCTTCTGTCCCGTAATCTCTCCGTAGGGCACTAATCCCAACTTAATCAACGCCTGGAAACCGTTACATATACCGAGCGCCAATCCGTCCCTCTCATGCAACAGTTTGTTCACTGCCTCTTTCATCTTCTCATTCTGAAAAGCGGTGGCAAAGAACTTAGCCGAACCGTCCGGCTCGTCACCCGCCGAAAAACCGCCGGGGAACATGATAATCTGCGCCTGACCGATGGCTTTCTCAAACACATCGACGCTCTCCCTGATATCCTGAGCCGTCAGGTTTTTAAATACCTTCGTTACCACGTCCGCGCCCGCCCTGACAAAGGCCGCCGCACTGTCATACTCGCAGTTGGTACCCGGAAATACCGGAATAAACACGGTAGGTTTCGCCACCTTGTGCTTGCACACATAAATATCTTTTGTCTCATATAGACCGGTATCTACTTTACTCTTATCCTTACCCGCGGTATAAGGGAATACCTTGTCGAGTTTCCCTGTCCACGCCTGCAAAGCTTCTTCTATGGTAATCTTCACATCACCGCAAGCAAAGACTGGCTCTTTCGTCACGGTGCCGACCACCGTATATTCCAGGCCGCTTACCCTTGCATCCGCAGCCAATGCCTCCACCGCCTCTGCGGGCATCTCTGCGAGAATTTCGCCCAGTCCGTTGTCAAAAAGGCTCTTCGCCGGAAGACCGCTCTCTACCGTCACGCCGAATTTGTTGCCGAACGCCATCTTGCTGAGCGCTGCCGCCACACCCCTGGCATCCAGCGCATAGGCTGATAAAACCTTGTTTTGCGACATGAGTGTCAGAATATAATCGTACACTTTCATTACATTCTCATAAATAGGCAGATCATATTCATCCTTCGCTATATGGAAACGGACAAGTTTACTATCCGCCTTCTTTAATTCCGGACTGACAATGTTATGCTGCTTTGCAATATCCACCGCAAAAGAAACAAGTGTGGGAGGAACATCGATATCGTTAAAGGTACCCGACATGGAATCCTTACCGCCGATGGAAGGCAGTCCGTAACCCATCTGCGCATCATATGCACCCAGAAGCGCTGCGAAAGGCTGGCTCCAACGATGAGGCTCCTCGCTCATTCTCCTGAAATATTCTTGGAATGTAAAGCGAATGGTCTTATAATCTCCGCCGTTTGCAACCACTTTTGCCATAGATTCCGTCACGGCATAGATTGCGCCATGGTACGGACTCCAACTGGACAGATAGGGGTCGAAACCATAACTCATCATCGTCACGGTATCTGTCTTTCCCTCCAGCACCGGAAGCTTGGCAACCATCGCTTGTGTTTCCGTCAACTGATATTTACCGCCATAAGGCATATATACGCTGCCTGCACCGATGGAAGCATCAAACATCTCCACCAGTCCTTTCTGGGAGCATACGTTCAAATCACTAAGAAGGGTAATCCAAGCTTTCTTCACATCCCCTTGTGTGAGCGCATCCTCCACTGCGGGCGTGGCAATTTTCTTCAGGTAATTGTCTTTCTCATCCGGCATATCTACCGCTACGGCCGTCTCCTGATGTGCGCCGTTGGTATCGAGAAAAGCTCTGGAAATATTGACGATTTCTTTACCCCGCCACTTTAAGATAAGCCTGGGTTCCTTCGTCACAACCGCGACTTCCACCGCTTCCAGATTTTCCTCAGCTGCATAATCTAAGAAGGCTTTTACATCCTTAGGGTCAACTACTACCGCCATTCTCTCCTGTGATTCGGAAATAGCCAGCTCTGTGCCGTCCAGACCCGCATATTTCTTCGGCACCTTGTCCAAATCTACCACAAGCCCGTCAGCCAGCTCACCGATAGCGACAGACACACCGCCCGCACCGAAATCGTTACATTTCTTAATCAGTCTGCTTACTTCCTCGCGGCGGAATAATCTCTGAATCTTACGCTCCGTGGGCGCGTTACCCTTCTGCACTTCAGCACCGCAAGTCTCTATAGAGCTCTCCGTGTGTACTTTGGAAGAACCCGTAGCACCACCACAGCCGTCGCGTCCTGTCCTGCCGCCGAGAAGAATAATCACGTCATCGGGCTCAGAGGACTCACGAATCACGTTCTTACGCGGAGCTGCGCCCATAACCGCACCGATCTCCATTCGCTTAGCCACATAGTTGGGGTGGTAAATTTCTTTGACCAATCCGGTCGCCAGACCAATCTGGTTACCGTAGGAAGAATATCCGCTTGCCGCGCCACGCACCAGCTTCTTCTGGGACAGCTTACCTTTCAGCGTATCTGCAACCGGAACCGTGGGATCCGCCGCGCCCGTAACGCGCATCGCCTGATACACATAACCGCGTCCCGACAACGGGTCGCGGATTGCGCCGCCGAGACAGGTAGCCGCACCGCCGAAAGGTTCAATCTCCGTGGGATGATTGTGGGTCTCGTTCTTGAAAAAGACAAGCCACTCTTCCGTCTCCTTATGAGTGCCGTAATCCATCTCCACCGGAACCACTACCGAGCAGGCGTTAATCTCATCGGACTGCTCCATATCCTCTAACTTGCCGTCTTTCTTTAACTTGCGCATCGCCATCAGCGCCAGATCCATCAGGCAGACGAACTTGTCCTGCCTGCCTGCAAAGATTTCCTCTCTGACAGCAAGATAATTCTCATAAGTTTCTTTAATCGGTTTCTGATAGAATCCATCTGCGAAAGCAACCTCTTTTAATTCCGTGGAAAAAGTGGTATGACGGCAGTGGTCCGACCAATACGTATCAAGCACACGAATCTCCGTCATGGTAGGGTTGCGCTTCTCCTCACTGGCGAAATAGTTCTGAATATGCAGAAAATCCTTGAATGTCATGGCAAGCCCCAAGGAATCGTAGAGTTCCTTTAACTCTGCCTGCGGCATATCAATAAAATCTTCCCGCTCAGACATATTCTCAAAAACAATCACATCCGCGGGCTCGTCATAGTTTGTGACAAGCGTGTCAGGTTTGACCATGTCAGTCTCTCTGGAATCCACAGGGTTGATACAATATGCTTTAATCTTAGTAAACTCATCATCGGAAATGCTGCCTACAATCAAGTATGTAACCGCCGTCTTAATAATCGGCTCCTCATCTTCTTTGAGGAACTTGACGCACTGTACGGCGGAATCCGCCCTCTGGTCGAACTGACCGGGCAGATATTCTACGCTGAATACCTTACCGTCAGTCGGAATCGCAATCGTCTCCTCATATAAGATATCCACCGGAGGCTCGGAAAAAACAGTCTTGCATGCTTTCTCAAAGACTTCCTGAGACAAATTCTCAACATCATAGCGGATGAACACACGAACCTCTTTCACACCGGTCACACCCAGATAACTGCCGAGTTCCTCTTTAAGCTCCTTCGCCTTGACCGCAAAGGGCTCTTTCTTTTCCACATAAATCCGCTTAACGTTTCCCATGATGATTTTCTCCTCGCATGATAAAAACTTTCTTTTTCAATTATACGGATTCATGATTCACTTTGCAAGCACTCTCTAAACGAATTGCGAGATTCATTTACGGCAGCGTCATATACTCGTATTCCCACGTCGTATAGTAAGTAGTGTCAAAGACCCTGTTATAATCGGTGGTCTTGCTGGGATTCCCTTGTTCGTCATACTCCTGCAGGGAAGTAAAATCAGCATCATCTCCGGACGAACTTTGATAGCCGCTCTTAAGCATAATACCTTCTCTATTCTGGGTAAACCACATAACGGCGCCGTCTTCCGTGCATACTGTCGTCGTCATATTTCCCTCATCGTCGAATGTATATTCCATGGTACTCCTGCTCTGCTCAGTGCCGTCCGCATCATAGGTAACCCCTTCTACCTGCCTGTTTTCCCCGTCGTAGCTGAATATGACATACTCTGTCACTTTATCCTTCCTGCCGTCCGCATCGGTCGAATAGGTCGTTGCTCTGATGACATTGCCCTCATCATCATACTCATACTCGTATAACGTCACCTTTTCTTCGCCCTTAGCCGACTCATACACGGTCTGTATCACATTGTCATGCTCATCATATTCGTAAGTCCACTTGTATATTCTCGTTTCTCCTCCTTGTCCCGGCATACCCCTGTCGTCATGCACCGTTTCAAGCAATTCCCCGTCTTTATAGATGTCTGTCTCCCACACCTCCATATATTCCACGGCAAACGTTTCGGCCGTCACATTCCCCTTCTCGTCGTACTCGTACGCATACCACCGCGTCACATCGCCGTCATCGTTATACTGCGTATGCCGTATCCTGTTACCCGACTCGTCATATTCATTCTTAGATACGGTGGTACCTAAATCCAGTCCGTCTTTCTCCCAGAAACGCATGGTCTCGGTCAAGACCAGCGCGTCCTTATCAGGGGTAGTATGCTGTGTTCCATCCGCCTGCAAATCATCTCCGTCCTGCTCTGATGCTTCCTCGCCACTCTGTGTCAACGTCCCTGAATATGCAGAGAATCCGGCAAGCAGCTCATCTATCCCATTATCGGCATAATAATCTCCCAACAGCTCACCGGTCTCGTTGTCCATATCGATATATATGGTGAAGAGTATTACCATCTTGTCGTCTATTTTCGTGATATAGTAGTCCAGACACATGGCCAAATACATATACTCGTCCTTAAATTCTTTCTTAGCAAAATAATGTTCAAAGGATCTGCCTCCAATCTTCTCTGTCCCTTTCCTGCCCCATTCATAGTCACCATCGATTTCCCCGCCATATTCATATTCAGCGTCGAGCGACTCAGCGGCAATAGAATTCAATGTTTCGGCATATTCCTCTATGGAGCAATCCGTCTTTTCTATTCCCAAAAGCACCATCGAGGCAAGTGCTGACGGGTTTACCGCGTAAAACTCTGTAATACTGTAACCCTCCGAATCATCGGATGAGTCCTCCTCTTCATCCGAATCATTCGTCTCCCCAAAATATTCGTCCTCATCCCTGAATTCAAAACTATCCGGCAGTTCAAGCTGCATACCGAGCCATTCACTCTTCCACGTCTTACCGTCTATCACACTCGGCACATAGGAATCCAATATGATCAGCAGTTTCATCCCCGGATAGATCAGACTCGGATCCCGGATCAAATCTTCATTCCACGCGACAATGTCTGTATAACGCGCACCGTCTCCAAGAAATTTCCGGGCAATTCTCCACAGGCAGTCCCCTGTCTTCACCTCATAGACCAAGCCCTCCTGCGACACGCCTGCCTGGTCGTCCTGTCCGGCACCGACTGCACTTTCCTCTGTATTTCCTTCCGCATATACCTTAGTTCCGCATGTTGATAATAACAGCAGTCCCGTGAGCGTAAATATCAATAATTTCTTCTTCCTCATCAGTCTGTCCCTCCTTTTCCATCATATACGATATCACAGGTTTGCATCAATCTTGTATCAAAGTTGCATCAAAATTGCATCATTCCCCGGCACAAAAAAAGATGCCTCGGTATTTTGCCGAAACATCTTCTCCTTTGATATCCTCACACTCATTTGCAATTTACACGCTGTCTTATACGTCCACAACCAGCCCCTGCATGATATACAAAAGCTGTGTATCCACCATCTTCTCCGTGATGCCGAAGGTCTGTGCATTGATCTTCATACCCTCCAACACATACATGATATTGGTTGCAGCCCCTTTCGGATCCTCGCAGTAGAATTCTCCACTGGCAATTCCCGCCTCAATCAATTTCTCAAGCACCCTGACACCCGCGTCAAATTGTTTGCGCAGCATATTGTTCTTGTCAGTCAATTCCTGTGCAAAGAAATACTCATAGACCGCAACGGTCAAACTGTTCTTTTTCTGTAACAGTTCCTTCTTCTGCTCTTTGAGGAAAAGGGTTAAGATATCTGCCGCAGTATCATCCTCGGATATATGTCCGGTAAAAACATCGTCCGTCTCCTGCGCTTCCATCTTCAATATCTCAAGCAATATCTGTTCTGTGCTGTCAAAATACAGATACAGACCGCCACGGCTGATTTCGCAAGCTTCCACAATGTCTTTCATGGTTACATTCTTGAAGCCTTTCTCCGCGAATACCTTTCTCGCCGTATCTAAAATATGCTGTTTTTTCTGTGTTGATTTCTCTCCCATAATCCTTCCTGTTACCTTCACTTTCTTTTTCGCGTCGCTTGTTTTTCTAATGCGTCTAATACATCGGTTTGTCCCAAAATTCTATATTTTGCTTCATCTTGCTGATGATGTTTAGGAATATCCTGTTGGATACCGCCTCGGTCCACAGCCTTCCCTTGGTCATACCGCCCAAAACATACTTGGACAAAATCCCCTTCAGGACATTCATTTCCTTAATATCCGCCCGTGATATGGCGTTTAATTCATCTTGAACCGTGCGTATTCTGTGCTGAGAATAGATATAGGGGTAGTTGCGGTCCAGCAACCCCGTCTTCTGCACTTCCTTAATAAAACTCATCAGAGTGCCGTCATATACCGGAAATGTGATGGAATGATCCTTGATACCGGAACCCTCAAAAGTCTCAGCAACGGTGCCGCCGGCTTTCTCCTCCAGCCATGGAAGATATCGGATCAGCTTCTCCACGTCCGGCTTATATGTATTGATTATCTGCTGTCTGTATGCAATATCCTCTTTGTCCATCCGCACTGCCTCTCCTTAAACCAATCTACCCTAACTGACAAGGTTGTCAAGAATCATTCTAGCACATTTTTTTGAAAAGTTCTGTACAAAATACTTGTAAACTTCTTGTGCACTTTGTCGGAATTCGTACCGCCTTCTTTTGTATAAACGCGCGATTTTTTCGAATAACCGTAATCTTTCTTGTATTTACTGCCCAATCGTAGTACACTAAAAGGTAGCAATATCGGGGTTAGGGGGTATATAATATGGCTGTTAAAGAATATCCTGCGGGAACAATTCTAGCGCAGAGCGAGCAGGCAATTACTGCACTGCACGTGATTGCCAAAGGCACCGTGCGCGCTACCTATCCGGGCGGCGAATATTACCTGACGAAAGGGGATGTCATCGGTGTCTGTGAACTTTTCTATAATTCCTATTTTATTACATATCAGGCGGAGGATAATGTCTCAATTGCCTCCTACGCTTATTCTGCGTCACAGTTATCTACAATCTTGCGCTCCAGCGCTGAGATGGCGGGCTGCATTGTCACATCGATGTTCAAGCAGTTTCAGGAGATTCTGGATCAGTATGAATTGGCACGTTTCGACTGTGACACTTTTTACCACTATCTGATGAGCAGCTATGAAGAATATGTGAATTTCTGCGCCAAGCACAAGTTCCCTGCAAGGGCACTGCCCGGTCTGGAAACATTGACCGAATTGGTACTGGAAGAGGATGTGGCAGGTTGGACGGGAGGCTACTATACTCAGCTTCGCGCTCTCGTCACAGGAAAACCTATTAAAGATCAGGATGCCGACTTCCTTCGCGGACTTTTGCTAAAAACAAGCGAAGATGTCTATCAGGTAATGTCGGTATGCCGTGTTCTCTACGATTATAAATCAGAAATAACGAATCTTTTAATGAGCGAAAATCGATTAGACTTTTTCGATCTGTATGCAAGTCTGCTCTATAAAGTGGGCGCCCATGCGGACGAGTCCACATCTCTGATTGCCGCTATCTCCACTATGATGATTCAGTTGGAAAGCCAGCCTTCCATCGACAAGACTATGTACAAGGAACGTGTGGCAGAGTACAGGGAACGTCTCAATGCGCTGCAACAGTACGCCGAAGAACAGAGCAGCGACGACAAACCGAAGGATGTACCGGAGATACGCGATTCCATGAACACGATCCTGTCCTATGCCAAAGTGGATGAAGAGACGGCAGGGGCCTTCAGAAAAGCAGTGAATGATTTTAAGAAGCTGACCGATAAGAACAACACGGACGATGCTTCCAGAAAACTGCGTCTGACTATCACCAAACTGTTCTATCAAATTTATGAGAAAGCCTGTTTGCGAAGTCTCCACGATTTTTCGGTGCCCAAGGTGGTGCAGATGTTCTTCAATTTCGGTTATGTGGATGAGCAGCTTGCAGGTATGGATAATGCGTCCTATCTGTACTCTATTGTAGATTCTCTGCCCTCCGATCCCGAGCGCGGAATATACACCTTCTATGAATGGCTGCGGGCAATCTATGAAGGCAGGAAAACACCCAGCCGCAACGAATTTGACACTGACTATCAGGCATATATACATGAGTTGAAGATATCCGGCAAAATCAGCCCGGAGGAAGAGACGACCATGCTCAAAGACAGGGAAAAACAAGTTCTGTTCGAGCTGCATAATATGTTCCAGTCAGTCAACAAAATCACGTTTGGACGTATCAGCATCTTCTGTCCCATCTTTTCAGAGCATAATATTCTGAAGGATTTAGACAAGTCCCTTGTATCCGCAGACAAGGCAGAACAGGCCTTGAAACAGATTCGTGCCGTTGACTTTAGTGCGTACTACCGTGATATGATTTACACCAACCCGAATCTGGGAATTGGTAAGGAATATATCGGTGTGGAGATTTTGCCCGACATCATTCTGATGCCCAACATCGGTGTCAGAGGCGTTATGTGGCAGGAAATCGAAGGCCGCAAGCGTACAACCCCCTCCCGTATGATGATTTCCCTCTTCCAGATGGAGGACTTGACCAACATCCTGGTAAGGCTCACAGGCGATTTCCGTTGGGAGATGTGCAAGCGTATTCAGGGAGCCCGATGGAACGATGTCTCAGAGCCGTCCCTTACGAGCAGATACTTCGACTATATTCAGTTCTACAAAAAGAACCACGAACTCTCGGCCGACGCTAAGGACAAGATCAAACTCAATATGCAGAAGGCGAAGAACAGCTTCAAGGAAATGTTTATCAGGGACTATGAATCTTGGATTCTCTACGAGGGTTCAGGTTCACCGCGCTTAAACAAAATTGCCCGTTCGATTCTGTTCGACTACTGCCCGTTCTCCAAAGAGATTCGCGATAAACTGAAAGCGAACCCTCTTTATAAGGAGACTATGGAGCGCTACGACGTGAAGCTGTCACAGCGTATTCACCACTACGATAACCTGTTCCAGAAGCTCAAGAATATGGGTGCAAGCATTCCGCCGGAGATTCAGAGTCAGCGGGATTATCTCGGATATTGATACCGGAATTATTACGGATTGTCGTACAAATTTCATTTTAAATCAAAATATTTTTAAAAATTTTGTTTATTTTGGATATTTCGAGGACTATCCATATTTTTTTCGCTAATATAGTTTTATTCTTTTGTAATATAATTGTAGACGGTGTCGAAAAAAGATATTATATTATATTTAGGCTTGATCCACGGAAGTCAAGCTGGGTAATAGCAATTCCGGAAGAATTCCCCTTTTACACAAGCGAAAACCTCGAAGGTAACCCCTCCGAGGTTTTTGCTTGCTTACCAAATCTTTCATTTTCTATTTCATGTCCGGTAACTATTTAAGCACTAATATAGAATATCCCGGCATTTGTGCAACACCGTCCGACATCTCTACCGTTTCTTCACCTGTCAGGAGCGTCCCACGTATTGAGGTATCCGAATTCACCGGATGACCGTTTAACGTAACACCGCTCAAATCCACACTCTGTGCATCGGCACCTGTAACGAATACGAGGAGCAGCTCGGAGCCGTCATAAGTTTTTTTCAGCACACACACTTGATTGGTGGAAACCTCCTCCAAGTACTCTGCCTTTCCTCTGGCAATTTCCGGATTCTGATTCCTGATTTTAATAGCTTTTCTGAAATACCGGTAGACAGATGCAGAATCCTGCGCCTGCTCCTCCAAGCTGTCGTACTTCATCTCAAATGTATCCATGTCCGCAGGGCCGTCGCACATTCCTTCCGCTGATGCATCCTTACTCCAATACATCGGCGCACGCTTATTCTCATCTTTACCGGAACCTCTCATACCCAGTTCCTCGCCGTAATACAGGAACGCGGATCCACTCATAAGCAGATTCATTGCTCCGGCCATCTTCACCCGATTGTCCGAATTTTCTCCCACATAATAACCTACACTTCTCGCCATATCATGATTCGTGTAGAAGGGTGCATCAATATAATTTTCGCTATACTGTCCGAAAGTCTCGTCCAAGGATGCCACGGCCGTGCCGTATCTTTCCGCGGACGAGCCGTTCATGACCTTCGCAATCACTCCCTCCGCGCCCGCAAAATTAAAATCAAAGAGGCTGTCGATGCCGCTGGCGTAATACTGAGCGTAAGAACTGATATTAACCCATGCCTCTCCCACCAGGTAGGCATCCTCTTTTTGTGATTTGACCGTATCAGTCAACCAACTTAAGAATTCAATATTGTCCTGTATATTATCGGTATAATACTCCTTGACCGCATCCAGGCGGAAACCGCCCACACCCATATCCAGCCAATACTGCGTAATCGCTTTGATTTCTTCCCGCAGCGCCTCGCATCCTAAGTTCAGGTCCGGCATTTCACTCCAGAACTGCGCCTCATAATACCAATCCGTTCCGCTTATCCGGCTATAACCCGATGTCGGCTCTTTCGTAAAATGATAATAATCAAAATACGGACATTCGGATACATCCGGCTCTGCGTCTCCCAACTCCCTCAAGTAGGCACATGCCTCTTGAAACCATGGATGTTGTGAGGAGGTATGGTTTAACACCAAATCCATAATCACCTTGATTCCCCGCTCGTCGCACGCCGCAAGAAGAGCCTTAAAATCTTCCAAAGTACCATATACAGAATCGATTTCATAATAGTCCGTCACATCATACTTATGATAGGTTGGCGAAGGATGCACCGGCATCAGCCAAAGTCCGTTACAGCCCAAATCCGCATCCGTTGTATCATCTCCGTCATTGATATAATCCAGTTTCGAGATGAGTCCCTGCAAGTCACCTATGCCGTCTCCGTCACTGTCATAGAAGGAATAGACAAACACTTCGTAATATGTACGATAGTTGTCATCGATTATATTCAGTGGAATCTCGTCTGTAATATCCACGACATCTTCCGCAGCGTTGTCAGCTGCATCTCCTACAGCATCCGAACTGTTTTCTGCCTGTGCTGCGTCTGTCGTTACACTTGCGTCTTGAGAACCTTCGTTAACAGGATTTTCATTTCCTGCACCGCAAGCTGTCACAAACATACTTAATGTAAGAATACAGGCGGCTGCCCTTCTCATCAAGCATTTTCTTATCATCTATCCGATTTCCTCCTTTATAAAACCACCTATTACCTAAAAAAGGGACTGCATACAGCAATCCCTTTTCTATGCAAAACACATTTCTTTGTTGAATTAGCCTTTTACGGCACCACCCGTTACACCTTCTACATAGTACTTCTGCAGACATATGAAGAGGATTGTAATCGGTACGGCTACCAACATACCACCCGCACAGAATCTCGTGAAGTAGCCCTGATAATCGTTGGTCCATACCCATCTCTGCATCGCCACAGCAACGTTGTAGCTGTCAGAATAACCGAATGCAACGTAAGAAGCAAAGATGTAATCACACCAAGGAGCCATGAAGGCAACCAATGCAGCATAAATGATAATCGGCTTCGACATCGGGATGATCATCGTAAAGAACACTCTCGCTCTGGAAGCTCCGTCGATTCTTGCTGCCTCATCCAGCGCCTTCGGAATCGTATCAAAGTAACCCTTCGTTACATAGTATCCCATACCGGAGCTTGCCACCGAGATTAAAATCAATCCCGGAATCGCACCCGCCTGTGTCAGACCAAACTGCTTTAACAGGAAGTACAGACAGATCATCGTAAGGAATCCGGGGAACATACCCAGAATCAACCAGAACTTCATCAGGAATGTACGTCCTTTAAATCTCATACGTGACAGCGCATAGCTGACACATAACACTATGATTGTCTGGAACAGTGCCACAAAGCAGGCAATAATCAGCGTATTTCCGTACCAGCGCAGGAACTGGCTCTCCTTACTGAGCAGGAACGTATAGGAATCCAGTGAAAACTGTTTCGGCAACAGATACTCCACTATACCGCCGCCGCCTTCGTTGTAGGAGCGCAGGCTCTGCAAAAACAGGCAGACAAACGGGAATAACCAAATAATACTGATAACAATTAGGAAAATATAGGCAATCGTATTACTTAATGTTCTTTTCGCTTTTAAACCCATTATTGGAATCCCTCCTCATCTTTTACAGACGGCAGCATGCCGTATACCACGAGTGAAATAACTGCCGTGACAACGAATATCATGATACCGAGAACCGCTGTCATTCGGTAGTTCGTATCGTTAATTGTCATCTTATACAACCATGTTACAAGCAAATCCGTGTAACCCGCATTGTTGGAAAGCTCCATAGAGTGCGGTCCACCCTGCGTCAACAGATAGATTACGTTGAAGTTGTTCAGGTTTCCGGTAAACTGTGTAAGCAGGAAAGGTCCCGTTACAAATAACATATAAGGAAGCGTAATGCTTCTGAACATCTGGAAGCCGGTTGCACCGTCGATCCTCGCACTTTCATATAAGTCTTCCGGAATGTTCATCAAAAGTCCGGTGGTAATCAACATCGTGTAGGGAATACCGATCCACAGGTTGATTACAATAATCATAATTCTGGACAACATCGGATTGGACCAGAACGGAATCGCGCTGCTGATCCATCCCCACTTCATAAGGTACGTGTTGAGCAGACCGTCATTTGCAAACATCTTATTCAAGTACAACAGTGAAACGAACTGAGGAACCGCAATGGTCATAACCAGAATGGTTCTCCATAATTTCTTAAACTTAATACCCTTTTTATTTATCAATATTGCAACGCCCATACCGCAGAAGTAGGTGAGGAATGTTGCAAAAAATGCCCAAACCAATGTCCATCCGAGTACCGTCAGGAACGTTGAACCAAGTCCCGTGGTGCCAAAGGAGAACAGATTCTTAAAGTTTTCCAAACCAACCCACGAAAACAGATTCGTCGGCGGCTGATGATTTGCATCATAATTCGTGAAAGCGACACAGATCATAAAGATAATCGGCAATACCGTGAAAACAAAAACACCCAGAACCGGCAGTGCCAATAATGTCTTGTCAAAATGAGAATCCAACAGAGAGTGCAAATCGCCTCTCACCGTGCCGAGCTTTTTGCCCTCCGCAAGAAGCTTCTCCTCGTTTCGATTCTCCCTGACGTTCATTCTCCATACTACTAAGAATATAAAAAACAGAATAATTGTCAAAAGACCGTAAAGCAAGATAAGGAAACTGTTATCATTGTAACTGTATGTTCCGTCATCGTTCATAACTCTCGCAACAGTTCCCAGTGTGCCCATCTCACTCAGATATCCCCAGCCGAAGCTGACCATATACAGGATAAACAGCACTTCCATCGCCAGAAAAGCGATACCTCTTAAGAACTGCTTGCGCAAAAAGGGGCCGAAACCCATAATTAGAAAAGAAACTTTTGTTTTCCAGTCTCCTTCTACGAATGTTAACCCTATTTCCTTAAATTCATTTCCAACCCCGCTGAAAAATTTTCCGACCGCACTACTTTTTTTAACCGTCGTGTTACCGGAATCTGCGTCTTTTCCCATATCCGAAACCCCTCCTGATTTTGTGTTTCTTACCTATTATTAAAGAGAGTAAATACTCTCTCTTACAATACGCGGCAGAGAGAGAACTCTCTGCCGGATATTGTTATAAACTTATATCAATTACTGTGCATAAGAGATGCAAGTATCCTGGAATTTCTGAAGAGCATTCATTAACTCCTCATCGCTGGAAGATGTGCTCAAAGTACCGGAAATTACATCATCTCCGAGAGCTGTTGCCAGATCCCAGTAATCACCGGGGTAGTTACCCTGAGGAATTGTATGTGCAAGCTGCTCTGCCAGTGCGGAAAGCGCTACGTCAGCCTGAACTGCCGCATCCTGCTGAGCTGTTAAGTTAGACGGACCCCAGCCCACCTCATTGTAACGTGCAAGTTGTACATCTGCACCTGTCAGGTACTGAGCCAGTGCATGACAAACAGCCAACTTACCGGAATCTGTCTGAGGCTTGATACCTAACAGCTTAAATCCGCCGAAGCCGCTCAACTGATAAGTGTTGCCGTCGGAACCTGTAAAGGAAGGAAGCTTCGCGCATGCATAGTTATCACCGAGGACATCCTGTATCATACCGGAATCCCATGTACCGTCAACGATTGCTGCATAGTTGGAAGCGGTATTAGCGGAAGAACCGTTCTGGAATGCGGAAGAAGAGTTTAACTCAATAATCTCTTTCATAGCAACCACACCTTTATCGGTGGCGTAGTCTACATTACATGCAGTGAAGTTACCGTCGCTGTCGGTATCGTATGTCAATGTACAGCCTGTAGCAAAGAAGAATGCCGGCTGATACCATCCGGAGTTAATCTCAAAGTAGAAGTTCTTACCTGCTGCCTCGCAGTCTGCAATGATCTTCTCCAAAGATGAAGGATCCGTTACAACACTGCTGTCATAGTATAAGAAGTAACCGTTATCGGATGTCATAGGATACGCATATGCTACCTCACCTACAAGTGCTGCGCTTGCCGCACCCGCATCGTTCTGGGAAGTAACGAACGCTGCATTGTCACCTACGATAGGAGATAACGCACCTGCGGAAACGAGACGTGTAATCTGGTCCTGTGCAAAACCAAAAATGTCTGCACCGCCTTCAACGTCCGTAAGCATGTTGCCTGCCGCATCACCCTCGCCTACAGGCTCAACTGTAACAGAATATCCTGCCATGTCGGGATTTGCTGCAAAGAACTCGTCTGCCTTAGCCTTCGTGAATTCTACAGTATTCTCAGCCACCCAGATTGTGATTGTGCCTGAACCGTAGTCCGTGACTTCACTGCTTGAACCACTGTCTGATGATGAGCCGCTGTCTGATGATGAGCTGCTGCCCGAACCGCTGTCGCTGGTTGTGTTGGAACCTGTGTTGGAACCGCTATCGGAATTACCGCCGCAACCTACAAGACAGCCGGCTACCATTGCTGTTGCCAGTAATGTTGCCAATACTTTCTTCTTCATAATTTTTTCCTCTCTCTTTCTTTGATTCTTTCATTTTGTTTCTATATAAAACGTGCTGTCACGTCTTATACCGTAAATAATGAGACGTTCAGGGTTTTTATATTCTATGTATAGAATATAAAGAAAGGACCGGTCCTTTCTTGCGTCGCGCGCCCTATAATTGGTATTTTCCACTATTCGACGAAAATCTACGCAAATTATTTTCGCAAACTTTCGTACTTGAGATAAATGTATCATTTAACATCCAATTTGTCAATACGGAAATCGTTTTCACATCCATTTTTTTCCGTTTTTAACGGTTTTAATAAACTTATTTTGTGAGTTTCCAACAAATTTGCGAAAACTTTCGCAATCAACGGAATATCCTCTTGCAATCCTATTCTTTTTCATCTATTCTTAAGTATATACCAGTTCACACGGAGGAGATTATGGCTACCATTAAAGACATCGCCGAACGTCTCGGCATATCCGTCAGCACAGTGTCCAAGGGATTAAACGGTGCAAGCGATATCAGTGAATCCCTGCGTCAGGAAGTACTGGACACCGCGGTGGAGCTCGGCTACACTACTAAACAGATGCGTGGCAAAGTCCCAAGGAAGCTCTGCATTTTCGTCGAAAACATGGAGTACGAGACTCCCGAGCAATTCGGTTATGACATTATTCTCGGATTCCGCCAACGCGCTGCCCGTGAGAATTACGAAGTTACGGTGATACCGGCCTCTCCGTCTCTCCAATCCACCGAAAAATACGATACCTATATGCTAAAGAACGGGTTCGTAGGCGCTTTCCTGCTCGGGTTTGCTTTGCAGGACGAATGGATGACACAGTTCCATTCCACTGCGATTCCCACCGTTCTTTTTGATAACAATATTAAGAAAAATCACACTGTCAGCTATATAGGTACCGACAGTTTTGAAGGTATCGACGATGCCATAGAACACTTGGCATCTCTGGGTCACCGCCGTATCGGACTGATCAACGGTTCACGCGACTCTTTTATTTGCGAGCAGCGCCGTCAGGCGTACATCGACAGCATGAGCGCACGCAACCTTCCCTTTAGCGAAGATACCATGCCCTACGGCTATTTTGTGCCCGAAGCCGCAAGCCCTCACGTGGGCAATCTGCTTTCCATGGGCATAACCGCTATTCTGTGCGGCAATGACCTGATTGCATCCGGTGCAATCGAAGAATGCACACTTCGCGGTCTTCGTGTTCCCGAGGACATCAGCATCATCGGCTTTGATGACATACCGCTTGCCGCTAATCTGAAACCTTCTCTTACCACCATCCGGCAAGATCGAATTGAGCTGGGCAAATGCGGTTTCTTTACATTGCACTCGCTGATTAACCACGTTTCCATCAGCCGGACTTTGCTTCGTCCGGAGCTGATTGTACGTAACTCTACCGGTCCTATTCACCCTTAGGCCGATAATCTCTTATAGTCTCAAGCGCAGGCAGCGCATTGCCGTCATAGTCAAACAATGCTTGATTCGCCCACTCATTGCCGCAGGGACCTTTTTCTTCTATATAGGGGAGAGCCGCCTCTGTTGCCCATCCTAAACCCGGGACCGGAATCCATGCCGCCTCCCAGTAGAAAAAGCCTTTGCATTTATTCTCCGGAACTTGATCCATCACATCAAACAGCGCTTTCATAAAACTGCACTGTCCTTCTTTCGTCATAGGAAAAGGCAGCTTCTCTACCAATTCAGGCTTCGTGGCATAACCCTTACGCTCGTCCGGCGACAGTTTCTCATATTCTGCGTAATCTTCCATGGTATATCCCATAGACACTTCCGCAACGACCAATTCTTTACCGTAGCGCGCCGCCAGATCGTTCATATTGTTCTTCAGGTCGTCGAGCGTTCCATGCCAGAACGGATAATAGGATAATCCGATGATATCAAAATCCTCTCCCCGCTCCGTATAATGGTCGAACCAGTCTCTGTACATGGCATTATTGCCACCGTTGTCCAGATGAATCATAACCGGCATATTCTCATCAACTGAACGCACCGCACGGATGCCTGCACTGATAAAACGTGCCAGATTATCGTAGTTAGGCATCTGACCCAAAGGCCACAGCATTCCGTTGGTCAACTCATTGCCTACCTGTATCAGATCCGGGAGCACTCCCGACTCTTGCATGGCAATCAGCACGTCCTTTGTAAAGGCATAGACAGCTTCTTCAAGCTGCCCTGCGTCCATACCGCGCCAAGCCTTGGGAACTCTCTGTTTGCCCGGATCTGCCCAGAAATCACTGTAGTGCAAATCCAAAAGCACATCCATACCGTGGTCCTTAGCGCGTTTGGCAAGCGTAATTGTAGCGGGCAGGTCGTTAGTACCTGCCCCGTATGGTTTACCATCCTCTGAATAAGGGTCGTTCCACAACCGGAGACGCACCGCATTAACGCCGTAGCCTTGCAGTATGTCAAATACATCTTTTTGAATGCCGCGCTCATAAAACTTTCCGCCGCACTTTTCCACCTCTAAAAGCGTGGAAAGGTCTATGCCCTTATAGAATTTCATAACGCCTCCGATTAGTCGAAATCAAATTTGGTAAAGCGTTTCATAGCATCCTTATAACGGAAACGTACCAACTCGTTTTTCTCCAGTACATCCTCCTCCGTGCCTACATACTGGCAGCGGATGCAATGATACTCTTTTTTATCCTTATCATAAAACATATCGATATCTAAGTCTCTCATAAAGCAGGAGGGACATCTGTAATTTAATTTGCCTTTGCCAGATTGAGCCATGTCGCAAATACCTCCTTATCTTTTAACTTGGTCGTATAACCTAACGTGAACATCGGTGAGAACGCGTATCCTTCACGGATATATCCTACTGCGTCCTTCTTGTCACAGCTTAAGGAAACTCTTGTCTCGATTTCCGGTACGACAGCAATTGCTTCCGTTGCACCCGCCATCTGCGCCTCACGGCACTTGTATGCGTAGTCAATCTTCTCCGTCTTAGCGCCGTCTGTAACGGTAAGCACTATATTCGTCATATCTTCCGAGTACTCCGTGGTACCGTAGCATGCCACCATATACTCGTTAATCTCAACCTCGGCACTAGGGTCGCTCATCTCCAGAATCGTTCTCTCAATCTTAATATTGGAGTTGCCCTCCTCAAAGTACATCTTAGTCTGCAGCTTGACTGTCAAGTCGTAGAACTCTATATCCACAGGGTCCAGTGTCAGAATTCTCGTATTGCCTTCCTGTGAGAAATGCGCTTTCGTCCTGCACAGGCACAAGTCAACTTCCTCGCCGTTGTGTGTCAGCTTTGCGCTTCTGACCGTTCCTTCACCTGCATAGTGTGTGAAGTAACCCGCTCTGTATTTCTCCTGAATCAGGAAAGGATAGGAAGCGTCCCACACATGCTTCGTACCGATACCTACCGGCCACTCCAGCTTCGCCGCATAGGGACGTAAATCTACAATGGCACCGCCCTGGTCCATGTTAGCGCAAACTCTCATGTAAGGATCACAATACCAGAACAACTGCTTATCCGAGCCGTACAAAATGTCTCTCCAGAGTGCACACTCAGGCTCTGTCAGCCTTCTGTTGGCACGGAAGAAATCCGCGAACTCCGCCATCGTCATGTCGTCCAGCTTGCCCTCTTTCTTAAGCTGGCCGTAGTATGCCATACCGTCCTCGTAAGATTTTAAGAGGAGTTCATAAGGCGCCTCCCAACGTCCCATCTTGTTCATCCAGCCGGGACCTACGAACATCATATTATATGCGTAACCGTTGTTGTATCTTGCCAAATCACGGTACTGGTCAATCAGATTATACAGATACGGGAATTCCCATGTCTTGGAGTCATAGCTCATGCTTCGCAGCACGTTCTGAGGATGTGTACCGAAATTGGAGCCGTTGCCGTCATAGCACGCAATCAAATCGCGGGACAGATGCGGGATTGCCACAATGCCGCTGTCCTCCGCCTCATTAGCTGCCGGTGCGTGCACATTCTGCTTACTGGGAATCCAGGGTGCCCACGGGCCGCCGTCCATGAAGGTGTACCATGAATTATTACAGGTATGATAAGCCTTCGGGCCCTCCTCCCAACATGTAGCCACGGCACATTTCACCATGGGATATTTCTCCTTAATGTAATTGATCAGATCTGCATCCAAGTAGTAGGAACCCGTAGATTCCGGATAAAAGCCGAACCTGTCGTGGAATTTGCCGAACACATCATCCACAATGGATTTCTTATCCTCCATCGAGAACATCCAGATACAGAAATCTTTCGTCTTATATTTCTCACGGAACTCTTCACAGGGAAGTCCCAACAAGGATAACGCAATCTCGTCACCGTATTTCTCATGGTCAGCCTTAGCAAGTTCTACCGCCTCATCATTAAAAAGAGAAGCGTATGTCATCTGAATCGTAGTTTTTAATCCGTTCTTATGCGCAATTGCCTGCTGTGTTTTGAAAATATCCAGAGACTCCGTTAGAAGTTCTTTTCTTCCGATATCTTCCTCTTTGCCGTGTCCGGTTACCTTCTCTGCGTATTCAGGCACCATCTCCGGACGATGGATGATGTTCACAATAAACTTATCCATGTTGCCCTGCCCTCCGTTTTCTGTTATTAATACTCTCCGTATTCGCCTGCGCAAAACGCCGTATTTGCGGTTGCGCAATCGGTTGTTCATATAATAAGGATAGCAAACCGGCGTAGGGTTGTCAATGTGTAATATTGCATAGTTTGGGGAAAGCAAATTGGAGATTTTGCACAAAGTAATCCGGCTACACACTTCTCCAACATCAAATTTCCTTTTTCGACACCTTTCTTACTTTTCCACATAGAATAAATCAGAATATTAAGGAAACAAAATACAAGAATCTCAACAGAAAGGAATACTTTATGAGTCAAAACAACAATCGCACCAACAATATGACCAGAACAGTCAACAACCAATCCTGCTTCAGTCGTGTTACCGAGAAATATCTTGATACTTTCAACTGTATTTTAAACAGAATGATAGAAGGCATGACTTGTGCCGAACTGACAAACAGCATTTCCCATAACTTCATCGTTCAGATGATTCCACATCACAGGGCAGCCATAGAGATGTCCGAAAATATACTGCAGTATACTACCAACCTTACCATTGAAGAAATCGCCGAGAACATTATCTGTGAGCAGACCAGGAGTATCGCCGACATGGAAGCCATCCTTTCCTGCTGCGGAAATATGTCTAATTCCCGTGAAAGCGTATGCAGATATCAGTCACAGATTGAACCCGTATTTAATACCATGTTCAACAGAATGCGAACTGCTAAGGCTACTAACGACATAAACTGCTGCTTCTTACGGGAAATGCTTCCTCACCATGAAGGTGCCGTGGCGTTCTCTGAGATAACGCTGCGTCAAAACATCTGTCCTCAACTTGTGCCGATTCTGGACTCTATCATCACTTCCCAGAAACGCGGTATCTGTCAGATGGAACGACTGTTGGATACGCTGTGCTGCTAATTTGACTTATTGAGTCAATTATTATTGTGCATACCTATCCCTCCCCTATGAGACAACATTGCATGGAATAGAAAAAGATGATATAATGTGCGCAACATGGAGGGCATTCTCAGGATGAAAATCACAATCATAGACGGCCAGGGCGGCCGCATCGGTAAATCAATAATAGAGCAGATTAAGAAAAAGCACAGTGACCTGGAACTGTATGCCATCGGCACGAACAGTATTGCCACTTCCGCCATGCTCAAGGCGGGTGCGGATAACGGAGCAACCGGTGAAAACGCCGTGATTGTCAACGCCGCGGACTCCGACATTATTGTGGGGCCTATCGGCATTGTGTTCGCCAATGCGCTGCTGGGGGAAATCACCCCTGCCATCGCTACGGCGGTCAGTGCCAGTAAAGCTTTCAAAATCCTGATTCCCGTAAACCGCTGCAATCATTATGTAGCCGGCTGCGAAGAAGCCCCTATGAGCGAATATATCCGTATTGCCATAGATAAAATAGAGTCCATGATTTAAACAGAAGCTATATGCAAAAGGAGTTGACTATAATAGTCAACTCCTTGTTTTTGCTATCTGAGTGATATTCTGATACATTTATCCCGGATTCCATACGTCTCAAAGTATTGATTTTCCATGGGAATCCACTCATTCACAAACCGCTGATATTTTTCTTCTCCGTTACGGGCAAGTATCCTTGCTTTCTGCTCATCGCCGGGCAGGTCCACAAAAAATCTTACCTGATAGACATCCCCAAAGTACGGATGACAGCTATAGGCACCCTCAATGATATTCAACCTGCGGAACGGAACAGTGCGAGGCGCACCAAGCTCCATGCGGCTGCAATCGAAGGGTCTATAAGTCAACCCTTTCTTGTCATGCAGATGCTCCAACACTTCCGCTTGGAATCTCTCGTAGTCCACGTTTCCTCCGGGCTGCGCATATCTTTCAGGTGTGCGCTGTTCGGGACGCAGGAAGAAATCATCCATGTGGAAAAGATTGCAGTCGTATTTTTCGGCAAGTGCCTGCCCTAGTGTACTTTTACCGCCGCCGCAGACACCGTCGACGGCAATGTTGACTTGTTCGGTCAACTCCGTCGACTGCAATATACCGTCAATGATGCTGCGAATTTTTTTCGGTATCCTCATAGTCATTCAACACTCTCGCTTTCCTCAGTGCGATAATGATAGCAGGAATCAGGATAATCTGCAAGATAATTCCCGGTATTGCATTCAGGAATGCGCCCGACAAAAAGATTGCCATCGAGAAACGATTCCCCATAAAGCCGTACAGTGCAATACTTACAATCCCCCATGCGACCCTGCCCGCAATCATTGCGCCCAGAAGACTCACGTAAATATAAGGGATCTTCTTGGGTAATTTCGAGTACAGAATACCTGTAACCAATCCGTATACTGCCAATTCTACCGCCATTGCTACAGCCGTAGGCATAATCGGCGGCATACCGAACATAAAGCTTCTAAGTAAAGGTGTCAAAAGTCCGACCACTAAACCATACGGCCATCCACAGATAAAGCCGCACAGCAGCACCGGAATGTGCATCGGAAGCAGCATACTGCCAATCTGTTGAATCTGTCCTGTCAGAAAAGGCAGGACAATGCCCAACGCCATGAAAAATGCGGATAAAACTAATTTCTTTGTCTGTTTCATAAAATTTTCCTCCATTCAACTATGGTACGAATCCGGTTTATCTCCTGATTTGATGTAAAACTTACATAAAAAAGGAAGGCAACCGATAGGATTCTTTCCTAATCTGATTACCTTCCTGATAATACTATGCTTATACCTATGTTACTGCTGATATGTTATTTCTTTGCAATGATGTCGAAAATCATCTGATTAACTTCTTTCTCAGAATGCTTGGCATCCAAAAATCGGCTTCTGCCGACCATTAGGCATATTTTATCTTATAGAATGCGTCTTGTCAAGCAGGTCAATTAATCACCAATCCTGTTCAATGTGAATTCATCTACGGTTCCCCAGCTTCTGGCGTTACACTTCATACGCACGCCGATGGTAAGTGTGCCGTCCGTAACCTTTATTTCAGGAATCGTAGGAGTCTGCCAATTCGCCCAACCGGCTACCATAAACGGCTCCGTTATTTCTTCACCGTTTACAACGGCATATAATTCCATCTCACAGTCCTCGGAAACGTCGCCGCCCTGAGCATATACAAGAAGCTGATAGGTTCCCGGCTCTAAATCCGTGAAATCCTGTTCAATGGCAAATTCCATATCGGAATCTTCCGACCAGAAGTGATAAGCAACCACACCGTCATGGGCATCGTCTGCCTTCGTCTGGAAATCCGTCGGGTTCTTGTCGCCTTCATATGTCACTCTCCACATGGAAGTATCGGATTCTTCAAAGCTCGGATTCTTCACATGGTTGAGCATCTTGACTTCTACGTGGCAGGCAACGTCTGTACCGTCCTCAAGAGTTCCCGCGATATCGTAGTTACCGCCGACGTTTGTATCAATCGCTGCAATCTGTGCCGCATTCCAGGTAACCGCAACCTTTGCATTGGCTGAACGATCATTGTAAATAACATCTATCGTTTCGGGAAGCGCAATGTCCGTACCCACATCACTGGTTGTATAAATCTCGGGAATATAATCGATTGCCAGAGGTGTGGTTGCGCCGTATTTTAAATATTTCCATACATTTAAAGATGCAAGAGGATAGCCGTGGAAGTCAAACATCGCCTGATTATCCCACGAACAGCCACCGTAATACAACCCAGCGTCATCCGGATCGTAATCAGCCGCATAACTGCTTGCCCAGCCGCTTCCGAACTCTTCCCAGATGGGCGAATTATCTGCAGTCGGTTCGCCAACCGGAATCCAGACACCTTCCCAGTAGAATACACCACTGACACCGGCCTCATTTGCCGCCGCACAGACATCGCGAATCATGGTAGCCTGACTCTGTACGGTTGCACCATAGCCTTCAACCAAGTCATCCGTTCCGGAGAAGCTGTTGCCGGAGCCGTCACCGTCTTCGGATGTGTAGCAATAAGAAGTTTCTGCGATAATAACCTTTTTACCGTATTTGTCCTGAATATTTCTGGCTACTGCCTGCATATTCTCGTTGGTGCCGTCCCAGAACGGATAGTAGGATAAACCAAAAATATCATAATCAACGCCAAAATTTAACAAATTTAAAGCAATGGTATTTATTTTGTCCGCTTCCTCAATATTCGTATAGTGCACGACAATCTGTATGTCTTTGTCGTAAGACGCAGATATTTCACGAACCGCCTTGCTTCCCGATAACAGAAGCGTATAAACCGAAGGAGCAAGTGTCTCGCCGGCCATACCGTTATTTATTTCATTACCGATCTGTACCATTCCTACATCAACGCCGGCATCAAGAAGCTGTGTGAGACTGTCTTTCGTAAAATCATAGAGTGCATCACTCTTCTCCTGAACACTCATACCCTCCCACGCCTTCGGCGCATGCTGTCTCTTAGGATCGGCCCAGAAATCCGAATAGTGGAAATCGATACATACTTTCATACCGTATTTGGTTGCACGTTGGCCAAGCACAATCGCTGTAGCGAGGTCATTATTACCGCCGCCGTACCCGTTGCCGTTCTCATCAAACGGGTCATTCCACACACGGATACGTATATAGTTGACACCGGACTGTGCCAATGTCATAAATACATCCTGCTCTTCCCCTTCGAAGTTATAATACTTAACACCGCTGTTTTCTTCCACAAGCACGGAAGATGCATCCATACCACGGATAAAGTCATCGGAGATATCTGCGATCGGCTCTATATATATCTCTGACTCTTCCGGACCGTCCGGTAACGAAAACGTCATGACTCCGTCGGCTTGAGTTCCTCCATCGTTAGATTCCGTCTGTGTTGAATTCTGTTCTTCTGTAACAGAATCGGTACCGTTTGTTCCGCATCCTGACAATGCAGTAAGACAAAGACCGGCACTGATGCTTAAGGCCAGAAATCTTGCGTGTAATCGTTTCATAAATGTAACCCTCCCAATTTTGCATAATTTAGAAACGTATGAAGTAGGATTGCGCAGTTATCGCGCAACCGGTTGCGTAATTATAGTCTATCAAAAACCGAATATGTTGTCAATGTGTAGATTCCCTCATACGAACCTCATAACCTAACAACGTACACTTGTCTACTTCCTCCCCGTCCAGCATACGAAGCAGCAGCTCGCACGCTTTCCTGCCCAGTTCTTCCACATCAAATCGTATGGATGTGACAGACGGAAGACGATTTGCCAGCATAGCACTATCATAAAAAGAAGCAACCTTTACCTGCTCCGGCACCACGACTTGTCCCTGCTGCAAAGCATTGAGCACACAGCCGCACAGAAAATCGTCCATACTTACAATACACTCCGTCCGCTCCCGCAAAAGCTCCTCCACAATCCTGTCAACACTTATTCCATCGGAAGTGTTCAATATGATCCTCTTTGTGCCGTCCCAATTTTTCTTCTCACGAAAAGCATCTTCGAACCCCTGCAATCTGTTTCCGGTAACAACATAACTCTCGTTGCCGCCAATCAGTGCTATTCTTTTAACACCTTGTTCTAACAGCCCGGATGTCAGCTCCCTGCACGCACTTCGGTGGTCATTATCTATCTGCACAACTTCTTTGTCATCCGTACTGCCGATTGCCACAAAGGATACCCCGTTTTCTTTTAGATACCTCATGGGCCCGTCATCTACCAGTGTCCTTGTAAGAATCACACCGTCAATCTTACGATTGATCACCGCTCTCTCGAGCTGTGTGATATCGCCCTCCGTCACCATGGAAATCAATACATCATACCCGGCGGCGGATGCTACTCTGCAAATTCCGATCATACAGCTCTGAAAAAAAGGCAGCTCCGCGACATTGGTATCACCCGGCATTACAACTCCCAGATTATATGTCTTGTTTTGTGCAAGCCCCTGGGCGATGACATTCGGTCTGTAATGATGTTCTTCTATATAATCCAATACTTTCTGACGGGTCTGCTGTCCAATCCTGCCTTTGCCTGATATAGCTCTCGACACGGTTGTCTTGGACACCCCCAACGTCTGTGCTATATCACCTATCGTCAAATTCTTATCTTCCATGGTTCCTCCGTATATGATACACTCAACTTATATTGCAGCACACTTTATATCACAGTACTTTTTTATCACAGTACTTTTGATATGCTGTATGTTTTGTTATCATCCAATTGGTATAAGATGCGCAACACTTTGCGCAACCGTTGCTACAAGATTATCAGATATTTCACTATATCGCAATAACTTCTTTAGATAGAAAGGATGGCACTTTATGAAAACAGACAGACTGCTGTTCGGAGCAGCATATTATGACGAATATCTGCCCTATGACAGAATTGAGACGGACATGGCGATGATGGAGAAGGCAAATATGAACGTAATTCGTATTGCAGAATCCACATGGAGCACATGGGAGCCGCAGGAAGGCGTTTTTGATTTTACCCATCTGCACAGGATGCTTCGTGCCTCCGCCGCCCACCATATCTCGGTGATTGTGGGCACTCCCACCTATGCAATTCCCACATGGCTTGCAGCGAAATGCCCCGATGTTCTGACGGAAACGCACGACGGACCGGAGCGATACGGTCGCAGACAGAACATGGACATTGCCAATCCTGTCTATCTAAAACACGCTGAAATCATGATTCGCCGCCTGATGGAAGAGGTATCTTCCTACGACCACATCATCGGCTTTCAGCTTGACAACGAGACGAAATCCTATGATACGTGCAGTGTCTGCGCTCAGCAAAAGTTTGTGGAATACCTGAAAAATAAATTCGATAACGATTTAAATGCCTTAAACCATGCCTTCGGACTGGACTATTGGAGCAACCGCATCAATGCGTGGGAAGATTTCCCCGACGTGCGCGGCACAATCAATGGTTCTCTGGGTGCGGAATACCGGAAATTCCAACGCATACTGGTGACGGATTTCCTCGCATGGCAGTGTGCCATTGTCAAGGAATATGCCGACCCAAACCAGTTTATTACACAGAACTTTGACTATGAGTGGCGAAACTACTCCTTCGGTCTGCAGCCGGAGGTCAACCAGTGGGATGCCGCAAAACCGCTGACGGTTGCGGGATTTGATATCTATCATCCTTCCGCGCAGTATCTGACCGGCAAGGAAATTGCTTTCGGCGGCGCTATCGCCCGCTCCGTCAAGAAAGATAACTATCTGATACTGGAAACGGAAGCGCAGGGCAACCACGGATGGCTGCACTATCCCGGCCAGCTTCGTCTGCAGGCCTTCAGCCACCTTGCCTCCGGCTCCAATTCCGTTATGTATTGGCACTGGCACTCTATTCACAACGCTCTTGAATCCTACTGGAAGGGTATCTTAAGCCATAACCTGAAGGAGAACGCAACTTACAGGGAAGCCTGTTCTATCGGCGCTGATTTTGCCAGATACGGTAAACATCTTAAGAATCTGCGCAAGAAAGCGGATGTGGCATTTATACTGTCTAACGAAGCCTTAACCGGACTTAATTGGTTCTCCATCCACGCTGACTTAAATTACAACGATATCTTTAGATGGCTCTATGATGCGTTCTATGAGTTAAATATCGAGTGTGATGTCTTATCGATTGACGATATTGACTTATTTAGTCAGTATAAGATATTAGTGACTCCTGCCCTCTACAGTGTTTCCGACACTCTTGTCAATAGTTTACGAGACTATGTTGCGAAGGGCGGACATCTGATTTCTACTTTTAAGACAGCATTTGCCAATGAAGAACTAAAAATCTACGCTGACGATCAACCCCATAATCTGACAGATGTGTTCGGTATGACCTACGATCAATTCACCAACGCAGTCAATGTAGGGTTAAAAGACTGTGTTTTCCCGATTGAAGTCAATCATGCGGTTCACTACTGGATGGAGCTGCTGATTCCCGATACCGCAAAGGTATTGGCAAGCTATGACCATCCGCACTGGGGCAGCTACGCCGCCATCACCGAAAATCGATTCGGAGAAGGCACCGCTTTCTATCTGGGATGTTACTTCGATGGTAAGATACTGAAAGAATTGTTGACTTATATAGTCAACTCTACCAATCTTCCACTTCCCCGAGAAAAATACCCGATCATTTTCAAGCGCGGTATCAACGACTATGATAAGCAAATCACCTACTGCTTAAACTATGGGGATTCGCCCGCCGAAATTGTATGGCACGATGGAGATGCCGTGCTTCTTATGCAAAACCGTTCTGTAAAGGACGGCGACAGGATTACAATACAGGGATGGGATTTTGTTGTTGCGGAGCAGTCATAAAAAACTCTTGCGAAGCCACTATACCTATGCTATAATGTGATTCGGCGGTTTGAAGTGCCTACCGCAATACATAGGGGCATAGTTCAAAGGTAGAACAGTGGTCTCCAAAACCATCGATGTGGGTTCGATTCCTACTGCCCCTGTCAAAATCAGGCTCAACAGCCTGATTTTTTTGATTTATGAGGCTATTCCGGTTACAAAGTAAAATATTTGCGGAATTGATAACAGCAAAAAATATATAGGGATTCTAATTATGAAAAAAAAGACAATTATTATACTGTTCTCCTTGATTCTCAATCTTGGACTGTTCACAGGCTGCGGCGAAAGTACACCGCTCCTTTCCGCAGACGATTTTGAATTGGATGCATTGACGAACAAGACAAGCCTCGGCGTGGGGGTCGGCGATACAACCGAGACCTTCTTTAATGCCTACGGTGAATACAGATTTTTCACCTCGATAGACAATGGGGACTATCAGGTACTTGTACCGGAGGAGATTTCCTTTGATTCTCCCGTCACGATTCTGCTGCCCACCTTTTTTATAGACGGGCTGCCTATGGAGCCCGATGCTTTCTGTGAAGAAAATAACATTGAGAAAGCGGAGCTTATCTCTTATCTAAGCTCCGCAGACTATCTGAACCTGCATACGGTCGAGTACCGCTATCTTGCTTTCACATGGGAAAACGGCACCATCACGGATATACGCCCGATGTATATGAACTACAACGAAGACGGGGCAAACTGACTGTTGTAGAGCTTCGCGTAAAATCCATCCTCTTTAAGCAGTGTCTCATGGTTTCCCTGCTCAATCACATTCCCGTCCTTCATAACCAGAATCACATCAGCCTCACGAATGGTAGAGAGTCTGTGCGCCACGATAAAACTGGTTCGGCCTTTCATCATGGTGGCAAACGCCTGCTGTATTCTGATCTCGGTTCTCGTATCAATGGAAGAAGTCGCCTCATCCAAAATCAGCATAGGAGGCAGGCAGAGCATGACTCTGGCAATACATAATAACTGTTTTTGTCCCTGAGAAAGATTCCCTCCATCCTCCCCTATCACAGTATCATATCCCTGCGGCATCCTTTTGATAAAGCTGTGGGCATGGGATAATTGGGCTGCATTGATGATTTCTTCCTCGGTAGCCTCCGGCTTGCCCATCACAATATTATCCCTGATCGTGCCTGCTTTCAGCCATGTCTCCTGAAGCACCATGCCGTAGTTGGCACGCAGACTGCTTCTGGTCACATCACGAATATCCCTGCCGTCCACACATATTTTACCCGACTGTACATCGTAGAAACGCATCAGCAGATTAATAACCGTAGTCTTTCCGCATCCGGTGGGACCGACGATGGCTACCCGCTGTCCTGCCTGTACCGACAGGTTGAAATCCGTAATCAGCTTTTTATCCGGCACATAAGAGAAGTCCACATGCTCCAGCTCCACCCTGCCGTCTACGTTTCCAAGCGAAATTGCATCCTCTCTGTCCGGTATCTGAGGTTCCTCCTCAATCAGGGCAAAAATCCTGGCAGCGCAGGCGATAGCATTCTGCAGCTCCGTCACCACACCCGATATCTCGTTAAAAGGCTTGGTATACTGGTTGGCATAGGTCAAAAAGCATGACAACTGACCAACGCTGATGCCGCCCCGTATGGCGTAGAGTGCACCTGTCACCGCCACACCCGCATACACCAGATTATTGACAAAACGGGTGGAAGGATTCGTGATGGAAGAATAAAAGATTGCCTTTAACGAACACCGTCCCAGTCTCTCATTGATTTCATCGAAGGTTTCCAGCGCCTCGTCCTCATGGGAAAAGGCCTGCACTACCTTCTGATTGCCAATCATCTCCTCAATCAGTGCGGTCTGCTCTCCTCTCGTCTTCGACTGCTCCTGAAACATCAGATAAGTCTTCTTGGCAATAAACGATGCCACGAGAAAAGACAGGGGCGTAATAAGTACCACAACACCCGTAATCCAAACATTGACACTGAGCATGAAGCCCAAAGTGCCGATAATCGTAATTACTCCCGTAAAAAACTGCGTAAAGCCCATCAAAAGCCCATCCGAGAACTGATCTACATCGGCAATGACACGGCTCACCACATCCCCGTAGGAATGCCCGTCAATATATTTTAACGGTAAAATCTCGATTTTACGGAATGCCTCGTCCCTGACATCCTGCACAATACGGTATGCCATCTTGTTGTTGCACACATTCATAATCCACTGTGCCGCCGCTGTCACTGCGATAGCGATTGCCATCACCTTAAGGATTCGGAAAATTCCCTGAAAGTCTACCATACCCCGCTCAATAATCAAGTCTATGACTCTTCCGGTCAAAATCGGAAGATACAATGTCAGTGTCACGGTAAGCGCCGCCATTAAAATGGACATGGCTAAATAAAACCAATATTTCTTTATATATTTTAAAACCTTTAATATAGTCTCTTTTTGACTAATTTGGTCATTTTTACTCATTGCGCTCCCCCTTCTTCCTTTGGATACTGCGAATAATAAATTTCCTGATAGACACTGCATCGCTTAAGCAGTTCTTCATGTGTTCCGATGTCCACAGACAAGCCATCGTCCAGAACAATGATTTGGTCCGCGTAGCGTATGGAGGATGCCCTCTGTGATACGATAAACACCGTCGTACTGCCCTCCATATTGTGGATTGCCTGTCTGAGCGCAGCATCCGTAGCATAGTCGAGGGCCGAAGCGCTGTCGTCCAGAATCAGAATTTCGGGGTCTCCTACAAGAGCCCTTGCGATAGTCAAGCGCTGTCTCTGGCCTCCGGACAGATTTCTGCCCTCCTGTGCAATATGAAAATCCAGTTTTCCTTCTTTCTGCTCCACAAACTCCTTCGCCTGTGCGATCTCCACGGCACGCCACAACTCCTCATCGGTGGCATCGTTTTTACCCCAGAGCAGATTCTCCCTGATTGTTCCCTGAAAAAGCACCGCCTTCTGTGGAACCATCCGCACCTTACTGCGCAGTTCCTCCATGGTATACTCCTGCACATTCATACCATCGATTTTGACACAGCCCTTGGTAGCGTCATAGAATCGTGGAATCATATTGACCAATGAGGTCTTGCCGGAACCCGTACCGCCGATAATACCTACCGTCTGTCCTCTTTTTACCCGGAAATCAATATCGGACAGAGACTCCGCGCCGGCACCCGCATAGGTCAGATGCACATGTTCAAACTCCACGGCATAATCATCTTGATTAATATTGTGACCACACCCCCATTCCATGGAGGAATGAATCTCAAATACATTCTGAATACGGTTTGCACAGGCAAGAGCCTTGGTGATGGTAATAATCAGGTTCGCCAGCTTTACCAGTTCCACCAGAATCTGTGACATATAATTAACCAGTGCCACTACCTCTCCCTGTGTGATTGTCCCTTCATCCACACGTACCGCACCCGTGTAGAGAAGTACGATGGTCGCCACATTGACAATAACGAATGTGACCGGATTGGTCAATGCTGATATTTTCCCCACAAAAAGCTGCATATGGGCAAGTGTACCGTTCTTCTCCTCGAAAGATGCAATCTCCTCCTGCTCCTTATTAAAAGCACGGATAACCCGCGCACCTGTCAGATTCTCTCTCGTGGTGCTAAGCACACTGTCCAGACCAGCCTGAACTTTCTTATAAAGCGGCATAGTCAACATCATAATGCCGAACACAACGACGGACAGAAGCGGAATCGTCACCACGAAAATCAGTGCCGATTTCACGTCAATGGTGAAAGCCATAATCATGGCCCCGAAGACAATAAAAGGCGAACGCAGAAAAAGTCTCAGCACCATGTTGACGCCGTTCTGTACCTGATTGACATCGGAAGTCATGCGGGTAATCATGGTGGAAGTGCCGAGCGTGTCTATTTCCGTAAAAGACAGCCCCTGAATGTGCTCAAACAGCGCGTGCTTCAACTCCGTGGAAAACCCGACAGCTGCTTTCGCCGCGTAGTACTGCGCCGTGATGGAACAAATCAGTCCTATCACGCCCAGTACAACGAGAAGACCGCCCATGCGCAGCACAATGTGCGCATCACCTACTATCATATTTCCCGACTCATAGGCAGCTAAATTACTTCCGCCGATGCCGCGGTCGATGATCACAGCCATAACAAGCGGCACGAACAGTTCAAAGCCCGCCTCCAACATTTTAAAAAGCGGAGCCAGAACCGTTTCTTTCTTGTAGTTTCTCAAATAGACCAACAATTTTCGCATTCTGTATAAACCTCTTATTCAAACATTGAAACAGCAGCCAAGGTATTCCCTAACTGCTGTCTTAAGTCTCATTCTCATCGACAGATGCCGATTGCATAACCAATATATTTACCTGTAGACCTCTGTCTGCTCCTCAATCTCTTCGCTGATGCTTACTACCTGCTTAGACGGTGTGTAATCCATCTCCGGATACAACAAATCATGCAGCACAATCACGTTCTCCTCCAAATCATCCGGAATAATACAGTCTCCTTTACTGCCAATCCTTACTCCCACTCTGCTGTCCGCAAAAGGGAACCCGTCGCTGGCAACCACATTATAACCTGCCACACTGCCCAGAACGCTTAAGATATCCTCTAACCCGAGAGAAGTCTGCACCTGCGGCAAAATCGCATTGACCATATCAGTCAATTCGCTTACCGATGCGCTTTTTGCCTTATTCATCATGGCGGTCAACACATTCCTCTGCCGCTCTGCACGCCTGAAATCGTCACCGCCTCCGTAACGTATTCTGCAATACGCCGTAGCCTGCATGCCGTTTAAGAGCTGTGCACCGCTGTTCTCTATCGGAATATAGTCTACCCCCATATCCCTCGCCATACTCAGCTGATAGTTATTCAGATGGGAAATTTCCTTGTCGGTAATTTCCATCTCAATACCGCCAAGCGCGTCCACAGCATCAATCAATCCGCCGAAACCAACGGTCACATAATCCGTGATATCCAGATCCAGGTTTGTGTTCAACATATTAATGGCCTGCTCCGGTCCTCCCTGTGCGTAGGCTGCATTACACTTATTATATGAATCGTTTCCCAGATTTAAGTAGGTGTCACGGAACACTGAGATTAACTTAATCTCCTGCGTATCCTGATTGATGTTTAAAATTATGATCGAATCGCTTCGGGTTCCTTTGCCCAATTCTCCGTCTCTGGCATCCACACCGAACAGTGCAATGTTTCGATACCCCTTAGCGGTCTCCTCTTTGCTCTCATCGGTCTTCATCGCCTCCACGACTTCCTCGTTAATCGCGATATTTTCTTCATCAATCTCCTTGCGTTCTACTCTGTCGGTGGCCGTTACCACCACATATAAAATACCGATTGCAAGAAACAGTATAAGGACTTCCACAATCAAAAGCGGAACACTCTTAACCCACTTGCGCTTCGTCCCCTGCTGTTCCTGTTCCTGCTTATCCATAAGTGACTCCTTTGTCTGAGTTCACGGCAACTCCCAACACAATCCGCTAAGAACTCCTATTTATAGCATTACATACTGTATTATTCTATCACAAAAAGCCCACTTTGGATATACTTTAGACTCAAAATATTAAATTTATTAAAACTTTTGTTACAATTTTGTCATATTTAACCAATTATGCTCGAACAAACCGTTTCGTTTATTCACATCTTGCGTCAGATTAGCTCCATAGCATCTTTCACCGTCTTGACACCAATCACTTTAATTCCCTCTACAGTCTTAAGCCGACTTCTATCCACCTCCGGCACCACGCACGTGGTAAAGCCAAGTTTCGCGGCCTCCGCTACCCTCTGCTGTGCCATGGATACACCTCGCACTTCACCGCTCAGTCCAATCTCACCAAAGGCAATCAGCTTATCATCGATGGCCCGGTTCTTAAAACTCGACACGATCGCCATGGCGATTCCCAGATCAATGGCCGGTTCCACGATTCGCATTCCGCCCGCAAGATTTACATAGGCATCACAATCGGACATCTGTACACCCAGCCTCTTTTCCAAAACTGCCATCAGCAAATTCACCCGATTAAAATCGGTTCCAATCGACTGTCTTCTCGGAATACCGAAACTGCTATGACATACAAGTGCCTGAATCTCCAGAAGAATCGGTCTTGTACCCTCCATAGAACATGACACAATGGAGCCGTTTGCTCCCTCCGGCCTGCCGCTCAACATGAATTCGGAGGGATTTTTTACTTCTATAAGACCCTCCTCCTTCATCTCAAACACGCCAATCTCGTTCGTGGAGCCGAAACGATTCTTCACCCCGCGCAGAATGCGATAGGAAGCGTGCCTATCACCCTCAAAATAGAGCACCGTATCCACCATATGCTCCAACACTCTTGGTCCGGCCACGGTGCCCTCCTTTGTCACATGCCCCACAATAAAAACGGAGACATTAAGACCCTTGGCAAGCTGCAAAAGAACACTCGTTGATTCCCGTACCTGAGATACACTGCCCGGCGCTGAAGAAATTTCCTCACGGTACATAGTCTGTATGGAGTCAATAATTGTGATATCCGGCATCACGCTGCGAATCGTGTCCTCCACGATTTCCAGATTTGTCTCGCACAGGAGCTGCAGTTTATCCGAAAACTCCCCCAATCTATTGGCTCTGATCTTAATCTGACGCAGTGATTCCTCACCGGATATGTACAGCACCTTACACCCGTCCGCAGCCATATGCCTGCATACCTGCAAAAGCAGGGTGGATTTGCCGATACCCGGATCGCCTCCTACCAACGTCAAAGAGCCGGGCACGATACCGCCGCCCAGCACTCTGTCCAGTTCTTCCATATGGGTGTGCATACGCTCTTCCTCCTGTATGCTCACCTCGGATAGACTCGCAGGCTTTGCCGCAGCATGAGAGCTTCTGCCCTTTCCTCCGGACAAATTGCCGCTTCCTGTACTCACCCGCTCCTCTACCATACTGTTCCACTCTTTGCAGGAGGGACACTGTCCCATCCACTTAGAGGATTCATATCCGCAATTCTGACAGTAAAAAACTGTCCCTGTCTTACCCTTAGCCATTCTTTACAATCTTAACCGCAATCTCGCCTGCGCTCTGAAGCTCTACGCTGATACTCAGCTTACCGCTTAAGTTTGTCTTCATCGCACCGATATTTGCATCTCCCACGGTAACGCTGTACTCAGTATCTTCTTTAAGTCCCACGGTAATCTGTGCATCCTCGTCCGCTTCCACCGTGAAAGTGACACCGTTCTCCGTCTCCTGAAAATCGGTCACACTCGTTCCGGGCTGGGACTCATAAGCAAACATTCCGTTTTTCTCCAACTTCGTCAGCTCCTTGTAAGTCTTAACCTTATACAAGTCCCCGCCGTGCTCGTAATCCTCAACCTTTGCTTTGGTATCCAGCTTGTAATTACCAAAGCTGATCGCTCCGCTTTGCTCGGTTCGCAGCAATTCTTCTACTACAGCCATTGTGTTGTCCTCCTAAGTCTTCGCTTTTATCTATCGTCACGTACTGTAAATACTATCTTTTTATTTTTCAGTCCCGCAGATACCTTGCTGCCCTGCTTGACATTACCGCGAAGTATCTCCTCCGCCAAAGCGTCCTCAATCTCGGATTGAATGGCTCTCTTTAATGGTCTTGCGCCCATCTTCGCGTCCATGTGTTTCGCAATCAGCCAATCCTTGACGGATGCCGTAATCGTTAAATCGATTTCCATCTGCTCCTTGCAGCGTTTAACCAGATTTTTCGACAACAGCGTGACAATCTTCTTCATATCCTCTTTATTCAAGGGATGGAATACCATAATCTCATCGATTCGATTAATAAACTCCGGTTTGAAAAGTTTCTTGACTTCCTCCATCACACCGGACTTCATCTTGTCATAGTCCTGCTGCTGGGTCGTCTGTGCACCGAATCCCAGATTCTTGGGGTCGACAATCCTCTGCGCCCCCGCATTGGAAGTCATAATCAATATGGTGTTCTTGAAGCTGACCTTTCTGCCCTTGGAATCGGTGATATGCCCATCGTCAAGCACCTGCAAAAGCACGTTAAACACATCCGGATGCGCTTTTTCAATCTCGTCGAACAGTACAACCGAATAGGGATTCCGGCGCACCTTCTCAGACAACTGTCCCCCCTCTTCAAATCCGACGTAGCCCGGCGGCGAACCGATCATCTTGGACACCGAATGCCCCTCCATATACTCTGACATATCCACGCGAATCAGAGCATTCTCCGACCCGAACATCGCCTCTGCTAAGGCTTTGCTCAGCTCCGTCTTGCCCACACCGGTAGGTCCCAGGAACAAGAAAGAACCGATAGGGCGGTTAGGATCCTGAAGGCCTACCCTTCCGCGGCGCATCGCCCTGGCTACGGCACTCACTGCCTCCTCCTGCCCGATTACACGCTTATGCAGGATAGATTCCAGTTTAAGCAGCCGCTCGCTTTCCTTCTCCGCCAGTTTTCTGACCGGAATCTTCGTCCACAGAGATACGACTTCCGCGATTTCGTTTTCGCCCACTACGTAGCTTCGCATCTCCTCTTCTTTTTCCATACGCTTGATAATACGCTCATATTTGCGAATACAATCGCTCTGCTTTTTCTTCAGTTCCGCCGCCTGTGTAAAGGCCTCCATGCGGATAGAACGCTCTATTTGTAAATCAATTTTCTTAATCTCGTCCGATAGCTCTTTCAGCTTATCCGGCTGTCCCGTGACCTTCAAACGCACCGCTGCGGCAGCTTCGTCAATCAAATCGATGGCTTTGTCCGGAAGATTTCTGTCATTGATATATCTGTTGGAAAGCGCTACAGCTGCGCTGATCGCCTCACCGGTTATGGTAACGCGATGGTGCTCCTCATATTTATGCGCAATGCCTTTTAAGATATTTTCAGCCTCCTCCACACTCGGTTCCTCAACCGTTACAGGCTGAAATCTCCTCTCTAATGCTGCATCTCTTTCTACATATTTGCGATACTCAGCCACAGTTGTTGCACCGATGAGCTGAATCTCTCCTCTGGCAAGCGACGGTTTCAAGATATTGGAGGCATCGATTGCCCCCTCCGCACCGCCGGCACCGATAATCGTATGCATCTCATCCAGAAAAAGAACAACATTTCCGTCCTCGATTACTTCCTTGATGACTTTTTTAATACGCTCCTCGAACTCTCCTCTGTACTTACTGCCCGCCACCATACCGGATAAGTCCAGCGTAAGCACTCTCTTATTCTGTACGGTAAACGGCACCTCCCCGGAGACAATTCTTGCCGCAAGTCCTTCTACCACGGCAGTCTTGCCGACACCCGGTTCACCGATTAAACAAGGATTGTTCTTGGTTCTGCGGCTTAAAATCTGAATGACTCTTGTAATTTCCTCTTGTCTGCCGATAACGGGATCCAGCTTTCCCTCTCTGGCAAGCGCAGTCAAATCGCGGCTGTACTGGTCCAAAGTGGAAGTTCCACTCTTTTTCCGTCCCTGCTTTTTCCCTAAATCCTCTTTATACAGACCGCCGTCCTCGCCCATAGCCACCAACACATCCACGTACAGTTTCTGTACAGATACACCCATGGTATTAAGTAGTCTGACAGCTACATTTTCACCTTCTTTTAAGAGAGCAAGCAAGATATGCTCCGTTCCGGTTTTGTCACTATGGAAACGCTCCGCCTGTCTGTGCGCCTCCTCCAGAATGCTCTGTGCCCGGGGCGAATATCCGTCATGTTCCGCTATTAAAACGGAACTTTCCGGCGCAATCAAATCTCGAATCATCTCTTTTAGCTGTACTACGTCCACACCGTTATTTTGCAGAACCGTAGCCGCAACCCCTGTATTTTCCCGAAGCAGGCCAAGCAGGATATGCTCGCTTCCCACATAACTCTGTCTCAGGCTTCTGGCTGCTCTCTCAGCCAGTATCAATGCTGCTTTTGCCTTATCCGTAAATTGTGGCTGCATCAGTAATCCATTCCTTTCCCATAACCTTCATAGATTTCGTCAATAAGAGAATGCACTTCTTCTCTGGAAATATTCTTACAGCTTGCTTTCGCAAGCGTCACCAAAAGCTCTCTGCGCACCTCATCAAGCGCCTGCATCTTATCGATATCAATCGCGATCACGGCACCTTTTCTGCGGTCCACCTTGACATAGCCTTCTTGCTTTAACACAGTGTACGCCTTATTGACCGTATGCATATTGATGCCGATATTTTCTGCCAATTGCCTGACCGAAGGGAGCATATCACCCTCTCTAAACTGTGAGGTTGCTATGCCCACAATAATCTGGTTTCTCAGCTGCATATAGATTGCTTCATCACTGTTAAAGTCTATCTCTATAAACATTTTTTCACCAAACATACCGCCTCAAAAATTTACAAATTCTTATCGTCCATGTTTAAAAATTCAAATTCGAACTCATCATCATCTAAGAGGAAATTCTTAGCTTTGCGCTTCGATGCGGATTTGACCGCAGCACTTCCCGCTTCATCTTCACGATATTCAACCTCCCGCACTCTGCTTTCTCTGTCGTCACGTGCAGCTCTTCTGCGGGCAGAGCGCTCATCTGCGGATTCTTCCTCCTCCATACGTTTTCTGCGTCGGGACGAAGGTTCTTCCTCCTCCGTTCTTCTCCTTCGTCTTTCAGAAGCTTCATCGTTCCCCTCTGTACGTCTCCTCCGTTGTGCAGGGGCTTCTTCCTCCTCAGAACGTCTCCTTCGCTGTGTGGGAGCTTCTTCCTCCTCAGAACGTCTCTTTCGCGGGGCGGGAGTTTCTTCTTCTTCCTCTTCGTCCTCATATTCTTCATAATATACATCTCGGAGTTTCAATGCCATGATAACTCCCACAACAATCAAAATCACCACCAGAATAACAAGAATCACAATCGCAACGCGCTGCCTTACAAGTGTCTTGGCATCTGCAGCAGCAATTTCGCTTCTCGCCTTAGTCGCCTCCATAAGCTGCGCCAGGCGATACTTGTCGGGTTTCTCTCCGACCGTATAGTCGTACAAAAACCATTCGGAGGAGCCGTCCGGGTTCTGCCCATAAACCACTTCATAATCTCTGTTTACGGTTGGTTCAGGTTCGGGTTCAGTCTCCTGCGGTTCCGGTTCTTCCTCCTCAGGCACGGGAACCATGTCCCCCAGTGACAACAGATCGGAACGGATAAATCCGCTTCTCTCTGCGTCGCCTGTTCCGGTAAAAGTGACATAATACCACTTTTTACCATCGTTTCCCTGCGTCTCTCCGCTGACGATAACCTGTGCACCTTTATTCAGTCTGTCTACAACACCCTCATTGGTGGAAGGAGCAGTCCTGACCATAATTACTTCCGGCGAAACCACGGCATACTGCGCATCCAGAATAGTTTCCGGTTCTACGGACGCGCCGGATGCACCGGACGATGCAGTCGTCTGCGTATCTCCCGACGTATTCTGCGATGTCCCGCCGCCCTGCTTTTCCACCAAGTCAGAACGAATATACCCCGTCGTATTCGCATTTACGTACACCTCATACCACAACGTACCCGATGAATCCTGTACCTCATTGATGATTGCTACCGTATTGCCGCGGGAAGCGCTGCCGATAACCTCGCTGGATGCGTCCGCCTGCTTACGGATATTGGCCGAATCCGCTGTAACAGTACCGTTGGAATCCGCCAGACTGACTAACGACTGACACCACAATGCCGATATGATGCCGACGACCGCTATCAGTCCGATAAGATACTGTTTCCCTGCTGTTATGCGTCTCTTCTTCTGTACCATAGTTTTCTCCCTCTTTTGGCTGCTGTTACCAATCCCTTGTAAAACGCTTTGCGCCGTCCTGACCTTTCTGTAACTCCGTACCGAAACCGGCCAAATTGGCATTCCTGTGAGCCCTCGCTTTTTCTTCCAAACCTCTGTGATAAGAGGCCTCACATTTTCTGCAAAATCTTCCGGAACGTATCTGCGTTCCGCAAATCTCACATTTCAGGAATACGCTCGAATTAGCCGCTATCTCCAATCTCTCATCCTTCAGCATACCCCTGATGGCTTTCTGAGTAACTCCCGTCGCAGCGGAAACCTGTGCAGATGTAGCGCCCGGATGTTTCTCAATATAGTTCCTCGCTTTACCGTAATCGTCATAATCCAAATAACCGCAATCCTCGCATTTGTACTCACCGACACCCTTAAAAACCAGAACCCCGCCGCACTTCTCACAATATGTCGGTATGTTCAATTTGCTTTTGTCTATCAGATCTCTTCGATATGTCGCTCTGCCCGAGTCACTCCTTCCCGACAATTCTCTTTTAAAGTTTTCGACTTTTTCTTCCTTGTTGTTCATGTCGGCCGCCTCCTTTCCATATTTTCCCTTACTTTACTTATAATTATGCTTCGTCAATTGCTTTTCCGATATCGTTCCTCATATATTTATTCTCAAATGTAACCCACTCTGTCGCTTTATAGGCATTTGCCCTTGCTTCTTTCAGATCGCTTCCCTTAGCCGTGATGCCCAGGACACGTCCGCCGTTTGTGACGATGCCCTGTTCCGTCTGCTTTGTGCCGGCATGAAAGCAGTAGTATCCTTCCTCATCCTCAAAGCGCTCCAGTCCACCTATTAAAAATCCCTTTTCGTAAGATACGGGATATCCCTCGGAAGCCAGAACAACACAGACCGCTGCATTATCTTCAAACTGCAAATCGATCCGATCCAGTGTGCCGTCGATACACGCCTGTACCACATCAATCATATCGTTCTTCATGCGCGGAAGCACCACCTGCGCTTCCGGGTCACCGAATCTGGCATTGTACTCAAGCACTCGGGGACCATCCTGTGTCAGCATCAGCCCGAAAAAGATAACTCCTTTAAAAGGTCTTCCCTCCGCTGCCATAGCGTCCACCGTCGCCTGATAAATGTATTTACGGCAAAATTCATCCACTTCTTTTGTGTAGAACGGACTGGGTGAAAAAGTCCCCATGCCGCCGGTGTTTAACCCTTGATCGCCATCCAGTGCCCGCTTATGGTCCTGGGCAGAAGACATAATTTTAATTGTCTTTCCGTCCACAAAGGACAGTACCGACACTTCACGTCCTGTCATAAATTCTTCAATGACCATACGATTTCCCGCCGTGCCGAACTTTTTGTCCAACATAATCGTCTTAACGCCTTCTCTTGCCTCTTCGAGATTTTGACATATCAACACACCCTTGCCGAGTGCAAGCCCATCGGCTTTTAATACCACAGGCATCTTCGTATGTTCCAGATATGCGAGCGCTTTCTCGGGATCGTCAAAATTCTCATATGCCGCCGTAGGAATATTGTACTTTTTCATTAAATCTTTGGAAAACGCCTTGCTGCCCTCTAAGACAGCCGCATTTTTCCGCGGTCCGAACACACGCAGTCCCGCCGCTTCCAACTCATCTACCAGACCTCCTACCAACGGATCATCCATACCCACTATAGTCAGGTCAATCTCTTTTTCCTTCGCAAAAGCCACAATTCTATCAAACTCCATGGCACCGATTGGCACACATTCCGCAATCTGCCCTATGCCCGCGTTGCCCGGTGCACAGTATATCTTATCCACTTTCGGACTTTTCGCCACACTAACCGCTATCGCGTGCTCTCTTCCACCGCTTCCCACGATCAATACTTTCATGCTCTTACCTTGCCTTTCTTCTGCTGTCTACTCTGCGATTTCCACCTGTCCGTCCGATACTTTCACCTTACCTTGTGCGATTAGGTTCAGACTCTTAGGCAGAATAATCCACTCCGCTTCTTCCATGACCCGACGCTGTAATATTTCCGGCGTATCACCCGGCATTACATTTACCGCCTTCTGCATAATGATAGGTCCCGTATCCGTGCCCTCATCCACGAAATGTACCGTAGCTCCGGTGACTTTCACACCCCGCTTAAGAGCGGCCTCATGTACTTTCAACCCGTAATAGCCCGTTCCGCAAAAAGAAGGAATCAAAGACGGATGGATATTAATAATTCTATTCTCGTATTTTCTGATCAACTCGGGCGGAATGACTACCAGAAAGCCCGCCAACACAATCAAGTCGGGGGTGACTGCGTCCACCTCCCGCACAAACGCCTCATTGAACTGCGCTCTGTCGGTATAATCGCGGGGCGAAACGCATATCGAATCAATGCCCGCCTGTGCTGCCCGTTCCAATGCGTAAGCTTTCTTATTATTGCTGATTAAACGGACAATTTCTATGCCTGTGACCGAGCCTTCACGCACTCCGTCGATAATCGCCTGTAAATTGGTGCCGCCGCCGGACACACATACTACTATTTTAAGCATCTGTACAGCCTCTCCGCTTCGTATTACTTATATTTTCAATACAACTTCTCTGGCGCCTGTTTCCACCTTGCCAATCACATAAGCCGCCTCTCCCGCCGCCTTAAGCGCATCAAGAGTCTTATCCGTATCCGCACTGTCCACGGCAAGTACCATTCCCAGACCCATGTTGTAGGTGTTGTACATCATTTTCTCTTCCAAGCCGCCTTTGCTTTGCAGCAGATGAAAGATCGGAGGAATCGGATAACTGTCCTTATGTACCACCGCCGTTACGCCCTCGGGAAGCATTCTCGGAATATTTTCATAGAAACCGCCGCCCGTGATATGGCTGCATCCTTTAATCGTCACACCCGCATCCCTAACAGCTTTAAGCGCCTTGACATAGATTCTGGTGGGAGTTAACAATGTCTCGCCGAGCGTCGCACCCAGCTCATCATAATAGGTATTCAGACTCTCTTTCGTCATCTCAAACACCTTGCGTATCAGGGAAAAGCCATTGCTGTGTACACCCGATGATGCAATACCGATAAGTGTATCACCTGCCTTGATGCTCTCCCCCGTAATCAGGTCTTTGCGGTCCACAACCCCCACTGCAAAGCCCGCCAGATCATATTCGTCCTCCGGCATCAGCCCAGGGTGCTCCGCTGTCTCACCGCCTATTAACGCTGCACCTGCCTGCTTACATCCTGCAGCCACGCCGCCTACGATAGACGCAATCTTCTCGGGATAGTTCTTGCCACAGGCAATATAATCCAAGAAAAACAACGGTTCACCGCCCGCACAAGCCACATCGTTAATGCACATCGCCACACAGTCAATTCCCACGGTGTCATGCTTATCCATCAGGAAGGCAAGCTTAATCTTCGTGCCCACACCGTCCGTACCGGACAAAAGCACCGGGTCCTCCATCTGTTTCATCTTCGCCATGGAAAAGGCCCCCGAAAATCCGCCAAGTCCACCCAGCACCTCCGGTCTCATTGTCTCCTTTACATGACTTTTCATCAACTCAACCGACTGATAGCCCGCCTCAATATCAACGCCCGCCGTCTTATAGTCCATGTCTTACCTCCCAATATGTATGTATTTCTCCAATCAGTCTCATTTGCTCTCAAATATAAACATCTATAAACATCTCAAATATCTTAAAAGCACATGAGCCGTATTAGTTTGCCAGATAATTTCTGTATCCCACTTCCTGCAGTTTTGCGTCCTTTTTCTGTACGCTCTCCTTCAGGCTCTTGGTATAATCTTTCAATTTCTCAAGAAGCGCCGCATCTGATGTGGCGAGGATCTTCGCCGCCAGAATACCCGCATTCTGTCCGCCGCCTATAGCCACCGTAGCCACCGGAACTCCCGAAGGCATCTGCACGATGGAGTAGAGGGAATCTACACCACCCAAATCAGAAGTTTTCATCGGAACGCCGATTACCGGCATGGGGAAAATTGCCGCGCACATACCCGGCAGATGCGCCGCTTTGCCCGCGCCGGCAATAATCACCTTAAATCCTTTACTCTCTGCACTCTTAGCGTATTCAAAAAACACATCAGGCTCTCTGTGCGCCGATATAATCGTCATCTCATAAGAAATACCGAGATCCTCCAAGATATCTGCCGCCTTAGCCATAATGGGCATATCGGAATCGCTGCCCATCACAATACCTACCTGTGCCATATATTTATCCTCCTTATTTTCGAGTTTGCGAAGCAAATCTCGCAAACGAGCTTGCCGAGTTTGCCGCCAGGCATACTCATTTTTGAACCACAATATATTGTGGCAATGAAGAGCAATATCCATATTTAGTGTACTAGATTTTCCATCAATACGCAACCATCTTTTATACCATAATTGCTTTAAGAAGCAATTTATATTATTCTTCAAACGCCCGATTCAGTTCTTCACAACCTTCCAGAACGAATTGACCATTTTGGATAATAGAAATGCGCTCGCCTGCCTTAGTCAACACCGAAAGTTCTCCCAACTCGTCATAAGGAATCGTAATATCCGTATGGCACTGGAAATATGCCTTGCTGACATCCGTGTCACGTAAAACCGACACCTCGTTATCTTTGGCAATAATCTCCTTACCGTCGGGATTGAATACCTGTACATTCTCGGCATGGGAATAACATGTGTCTCCCACAGCAAAGTGCGGCCCCGTCTTCTCCGCAATTAAAATCGGCATCTTATCTTCAATACCGTATTTGCGCGCTGTCACATAGGCAGTGGTGTTGGTGCCCACAGCAAACTCACCGAGAGGAAGCGTGTCGTGATGGAACAGTACATTATCCTTAATATATTTACGGTTTTCCTCTTCACTCGGGAAATTGGAGCATCCGTAATCGACAACCATGCCGTCCTCAAATTTCAACCATAAATCCTTATATTCCAATTCATTTAAAAACACTCTCGTAACATGCAGGATACCGTTAGTTCCGGTCAGCACCGGCGACGTAAACACCTCTCCCACCGGAATATTAACATCCGCTACGCAGTTCTCGAAATTAGTCTCCTTCTCAGGAGTACGCAGCTCATGGAGCTTAATGGTCATGTCCGTTCTGTTTGCACCGCACCCTTTGACTGCTACGGTCAATCCCAAATCCAGTGCATCAATGATTTTCTGCTGAATACCCTGATAGAGTTTATAATCCAATGTGTTAATCCGCACGATATCGTCAAAGATTTCTTCATACTGCGCACCAATGTCCGGCACAGGAAAAGCGATAATGGTAAAGCTTCGTTCCTCACCGGGGATATACTCATTCTGCATTGCTCCCGCCTTAGTTGCATACTCCACGGAGAGTTTCTGTTGTTTTTCACTTAGCTTGCATGCCGTTTGCTTTGCTATAGGCACAAACGGCTTCTCGCCGAAAATCTCCGCCACCGCAGGGCCACCGAAAACCGCCGCCTCTCCTTTATATCGATCATAAGCATTCTTCATGCATTCCAGCTTGCGTTCCACCAATGCCTTATCAAGAATAAGCGCCTGGTCCTCCTTGTGGTCATAGTCGAACTGTTTATTGGGATTGGCCCCAAAGAAACCGTTCTTATTGACACTCCTTCCCTGAAAGATATTCGTACCCGCACGATATATGGTAGGCCGCAGACCAATTCGCTCGAAATTGACAATCGCCTGCCGCATCATCCGCTCAAATCCCAGTGCATAGCGGAGATTTACCGTCTTTTTGATAGAGATGTCTTTATTGCCTACCTCAAAACCAATCCGATATCCTTCCGTGTAAGTGTCTGCCATGAGCTTAATACGCTCATCCTGCATCCCATTCAAATGACCGGCCGTCCGCAGTTCGTTCTCCGTAACATATTCGCCGTAATAATACAGATATCGCAGGTCGGATAAGTCACTCTCCATAACAATACGATATGCAAAGTCTCTTTCGGGGCACAGAAGGGCTTCCGTCCTCTCTAAAGATTCCGGCTCATAATAGTCGCTCGCATACCAGTAGAGTATCTGCATAACCGTCTCCGGATGCAACGTCTCTTCACCTTCCTGAATTGCACCGACAAATCCTTGATACACCTCCAGCAGCAGTTCCATACGAATTACCATATCGAATCTGTTCTGCTCGAAAGCCGCCGGTATCATGCCTCGCAGTTCTGTGTAGAGGAAAGACAGCATTTGTCCTATTGACTCACCCAGACAATCTACGGCATAATCCGGATTGCCATAGCTGTTTCCATAATGTTCCGGCAAAATATCCTCATACAGTTCTCTGTTGAAGTTCTGCAGCTCCTCCAATGTCATGCGCCGCAATTCGCCGCTCTCCACGATATTCCAGGCATGATCCATAAGCAGGACAAACTCCGCCATACTTCGAAAGTATGTCTGCACTTGCCCTTCGCATATTGACTCATTTGGTATTTCTCTGATTCGTTCCAGAGCAAGAGCATATCGCTCCGCTTCCAAGTCCTGTCTGTCAGTTTCCGATATATATATGTCTTCCATTTTCTCCTCCTTATGCATAAGCTCCCGCATACAATATGATGCTGATTACCGCAAGTGCCAACACATTCAGCACAATTCCGAGATAAGTAAAGAAATAGAACTTATCCCGCTCTGTCTTGGACACCACACCTAAAATAATACCTATAAAAGCAAAAATCATAACAAGCATTGCCGCAGCCCCGTACTGTCTCGGAATATCTCCCGCTTTTAAGTAACTCATAATAACGGCATAAGCCAGTGTCCCCAGAGAGATCACGCCCAGAATCGTGGACATAATACCTTTTTGCGTATGCTGTTTGCTTGTAAACATATAGCTGTTCTTTTTTGCCATATTAGCTCCTCAATCCGGTCCGTATAAGATGTAAATGGGTATCTTCGTCTGCCCGAAAACACCCATTCGTCTGTCTCTTCTCTTTAGAATAAAATTTTACTTCTTCCCGCCAAAAGTTTCGCACCGCTGATTATCAGCAGTACACCGCTCGCCACGCCAACCACCAGTACGACTACGCCAAGTGCAATGTTGAGCGCACCGGAACCGCCCATTGTCTTATAAGTTCTCTCTTCCATTTTTTCGTTTCCTTTCTTTGCTTACACCAACGTCCGTTTCCGCCTATTTAGCCCCATACTGTTCATAGTATGCATCGATTGCGTCTTTTAATGTGTCATTGATATAAATCGTTCCCTTGTAAGGCTTATTATACAGACAGCTTACCACCTCTTCCATAGTCACGATGGCATTCGCCTCAAAGCCGTACTTCTCCTTAATCTCCTCAAGCGCACTCTTTTCGCTTTCCAGTCCGCGTTCCATTCTGTTTAGGGAGACCATCAATCCCTTAATCTCCACATCCGCCTGACTCTTGAGAATCGGGAACGTCTCTTCGATAGATTTGCCGGAAGTGGTCACATCCTCAATAATCACCACCCGGTCACCATCCTTTAACTTGCTTCCGAGCAGTATACCCGTATCCCCATGATCCTTCACTTCCTTGCGGTTGGAGCAATAACGAATTTCCTTGCCGTACAACTCGCTGATTGCCATGGTTGTCGCAACCGAAAGCGGGATTCCTTTATACGCCGGTCCGAACAATACATCGAAATCCAACCCGTACTTATCGTGAATCGCCTTGGCGTAATACTCGCCCAGTCTGCGAAGCTGCGAACCTGTCACATATGCACCCGCATTCATAAAGAAGGGAGATTTCCTACCGCTCTTTAAGGTGAAATCGCCAAACTTAAGCACCTGACTGTCCACCATAAATTCAATAAATTCCTGCTTGTACTGTTCCATCCCAAACCTCCATCATGCTATATTATCTCGCCGCAAGCGCCTGTGAGATATCTTCCTTCATGTCAAGCACTGCTGCCCTGGATGCATCCGCAAAATTCTCAGCACCATATTTTGCATACTGCTCCTGCTGATATGCCGCAATGATGCCTCTGGAAGAATTGACAATCGCACCCAGTCCGTCCTCGTTAAAGAAATGTACCAAATCCGCGCCTTTGCCCCCCTGTGTTCCGTATCCCGGAACCAAGATGAAACTCTTCGGCATAATCTTACGAAGCACTTTGCCCTGCTCGGGGTAAGTCGCTCCAACCACGGCTCCGATGTAACTGTAGGAATCTCCCATGCATTCAGCGCCCCATGCCGCAACCTGCTCTCCAACAATCTCATAGAGCGGTCTGTCGCTGCCGCCGGCTTCCTTGCTCTTCACCAATCTGTCCTGCAGCTCACCGCTGCTGGGATTGGAAGTCTTGACGAGCACGAATATGCCCTTCTTTTCCTTCTGACACACTTTAATAAAAGGGTTGACCCCGTCGGAACCCAGATAAGGGTTCACCGTCACAAAATCCTCGTCAAATCCCTTGCACATGGTATTGCCAACCTTAACCTGCCCCAGATGTCCCACCGCATAGGCTTCCGAAGTGGAGCCGATATCACCGCGCTTTACGTCACCAATGACCACCAAATCCTTCTGTTTACAATACTCCACAGTTTTTTGAAAAGCGATTAGCCCTTCGACACCAAACTGCTCATACATGGCAATCTGCGGCTTCACAGCAGGAATTAAATCACAAATCGCATCCACGATTGCCTTGTTATACTGCCACACAGCTTCCGCAGCGCCTTTCATCGTCTCCCCATACTCAGCAAAAGCTTTCTTCTGAATATGCTCGGGAACAAACTTCATGGTAGGGTCTAACCCTACCACGATAGGTGCCTGCGTTTTTTGAATTTTATCAATTAGCTTGTTAATCATAACTCTTTTCCTTCCAAATCCTGAAGCACATACTGATTCTCAATATAGCTAGTAAACTCATCTCTGGATACCCATGCCCACTCACCGTAATCTTCCGGCAACACGATATTTTCCTCGTCCTCCTCCTTAATGGAGCACAGATAAGCAATACCTACACAGTGGGTATCCCCCAGCAAGCTGGACCATGTGTATTCGATCTTGTCAATCTTTCCTTCTACTGATAAAAGTTCCCTGATTGCATGGCGCACCGCATCATCCGGTGCCTCACCATGGACAACCTCCGCATCGATAAACTCCCATACAAAGGGGTCCGGAATACGGTCATCCACCCATCTCTTGATCAACAAATATTTGTCATTCTTCTTGATAATGCCTTTTACACGTACGAAAGTATTTTCCATACTGCTATCCTACCCTCCTGAAAGCTTATTTCATTAAAATAGTACCATCGGCTTTTGGGCTTGTCAATCTTATCTCGTCTGCAGAAACTCGTACTCCCGTTTCGCAGTCTCGTCGTCCGGATAAGACCTCAAATAGCTGCTCATCAGCGCCGCAGCAGTCTTATAATCCCGCATATATTCGTAGGTGACAATCTCGTTGAATTTGAGTGTCTGCATCATGCCGTTATCCTCAATATTCATCGCCGCCTGAAAAGCCGTGAGTGCCGACTCGTACTCTCCCATCTTCATCCTGCACAACCCCAGCTGATTATAGATTTCGGCTTTACTCTGGTCATTCTGCGTATAATCCGCATAGATGCCGGATGCATAGTTATAATCTCCCAGTGCCTCATAGGTTCTGCCCAGATACAGTGCTGCACCGTAATCCGTTGTGGTTTTGAGTCTTGTCAGATAATTACGTGCATTCTCATAATCACCCATATAATAGCAGATGCGGCCCATATCATAATCGGAGATGGACTTTTCATTTTCCGTCAGTGCATTTTGCAGATAAACAAGACCTGCATCCTTGTAGCCGTACTCTTCCAGTGCCATATATATGCGAATCATCTGGTCGTAGTCCGTACCATCCAGTGCCACAGCCTCGCCAAAATCAAGCTGAGCCCCTTCAAAATCTCCCTGTGACAACTTCACACAGCCACGCAGATAGTATGCATTCTTTTCCCGCGGACGCAGTGCCAGAATCGCACCGTATGCGTCAATAGCATCCTGCGCACGTCCGGTTTTATAATAGGCTGTGGCAAGATAATAATTTATGTCAAAATCCACATCCTCCACCTTACTTCCGCCGGCATGCAGAGCCGCTTCCAGATAGGTGATAGCATCTTCGTACTGAGTCAGACCCATATATGCCAGTCCCATGCCGCGATAGAGAAGCTGCTCATCTTCTCCTTCATCCCGGGCATTCTTAAAAAGATTCAGAGCCTCCTCATATTCCAAAGCCTGAACCGCAGCCATACCCTGTTCCGTGTAGCTTTTCTGTTCATCCGCCCCACAGCCCGCAAGCAGCATACCCGCTGACACAAGCACCAGCATTAAATTTACTTTAATGTTATGTAAACCATTTGCACCTTTTTTCTTCATAATTCCACCCGATACTATCATATCATACCGCCATGTTAAATCCAAGTGTTAAAACAAGTTCCCGCACACAAGGTCCTTCATAATTCCGAAAAACTCCCGCACCATATTATTCAGCTGGAACCATACGTTGGAGCGGGCCGCTATGCCGCAGACATCCTGCACGCCCGCCGCTTTCGCAAGATGCACTCCGCGGAACACATGGAAATTATTTGTGACAATTCCCACGCTCACATCATTACGTCCGATAAGCGCCATACTGTATGCAATGTTCTCGGATGTGTCCGTGGACTGTTCCTCTTTCATCAAACGCTCCGGCGCGATTCCCTTCTCCACCAAGTATTGATACATGCCTTCCGCCTCGCTGCAGGGCTCATTACTCCCCTGTCCACCCGACAGAATGCAGATTGTGTTCTCATTTTCCGTCAGGTAATCATATGCGGCATCCAGCCGGAACTTAAGCACTGCACTTGGTCCCGCAGGCTTCATCTGCGCACCGAGCACAATAATATAATCCAGATTATCCTTGCCCTTATCGTGAAATCTGCTTATAATACATCCTTCCACAATCACAAACAATACAATGCCCACAATCACGACCGCTCCGAAAATCCGGCGACACACCGGCGGAATCTTGTCCCATATGCCAAAGTACAGTATAAAGGCAAGCGCCAGCAAGAACACACCGCCTGCTGCCCACACAAGATAAAACCTGCTGCCTGATTTAATCATAAACACAACGGTGCAATACGCAAAACAAAATGCCGCCGCCAACACACATAGTATACTTATCATTTTCCTTCCCATCCGACACTCCATTCAAAAATATCATAAAAAAGAGCCGGCCTGCTGAGCTGACTCTTCCTGTTTCCGTACATCTTACGCCGCACAGTACGTTCGGCTGTATTATAATGAACGAATCACTTCCACGGTCTTATCATATGCTACAGACACCTTGTCCATATAACTTACAATACTCTCTTCGTTGTACGGCTCCGAGCGGACTTCCTCAGTCAGCGGCTCCACATACTCAAGCATACCGCCAAGCCCTAAATTACCGCACAGTCCCTTGACCGTATGCGCATGTGTAAACGCCTCCTGCCAATTCTTCTGTTCCACAGCCTGCTTCAATCCTTCATAATTCTTATCATCCAGAAACTTCTTGAGCATACGCAGGTAAAAGTCCTCTTTACCCATAAAACGCTTGAGAACCTCGTCATAATCTACTCCAACTGCAATTAATTCTTCTCTCATCGTCTTCTCCCTTTAATCTGTCCTGTCATATAGGAAAACCCTTGTAAATAGATTACGTTGTTTCAGCACAAATAGCAAGTATTTTTTAATACAAAAAATCTGTTATATCAGCATAAACTATGATACAATAAATATGAATTGTAAACACAAAGGACATCTTCGCAGGAGGAATACCGTATGCCCAACGAAATTAAATGGAACAGTCGATTTAACATTGGCGTCGAGAAAATTGATAAAGCGCATGAGAAACTTTTTGCCATCGTCGGCAAATTAATCAGCCTTAACGAGGATGAGCATAAGCAGCATCACGCCTGCAAGGAAGGTGTCAAATATTTTAGAAGCTATACGCTCAAGCACTTTGCGGAAGAAGAAGCTTATATGCAATCCATCAATTATGCAGGATATGCCATGCACAAAAGTCTGCATGACAATCTGCGTGACGAAACTCTTCCGGCTCTGGAGGCAGAACTGGAAGAACACGCTTACTCCAAGGAGGCGGTGCGGCATTTCGTGGGCATCTGCGCCGGATGGCTCAACGCACATATTATGATAGAGGACTATGCCATAACCGGCAAAAGTGCAAGCAAATGGATGCATTCAGCATCCGAGAACGATACGGATGCTCTGTGCAAAGCAGTTCTTCACTCACTCGAAACCCTATGCCATGCCAAGGCGCAGGTTGTCAGCCAGCATTACGGCGGTGAGGACTTTTCTTCCGGCAAGACTCTCTGCTACCGACTGACCTATCTCGCTAAGGACAAAAGTCGTTTACAGTTCTATCTTATTTTCGAGGAATCTCTTGTTCTACGCACGCTCAGCGACATTCTGGGGCAGGATATCCCGAAGCTGGACCAGACTGCGATTGCCGCTATGCAGATTCTCTCGGAGCAGTTTGTAGGCACGCTCAAAGGGCATTTTATGAGCGATAAAAAGTATCTTCTTGAAAAAAGCGATCTGATGACATTCGACCAGTTTGTGAGGACTTTCGACAAGGAATATCCCCCGTACAGCCTGCTGTTCAGCGCGGATGACAAGGGATATTGTGCGTTCTGTGCTGAGACGATATAAAAATCTGTTATGATAAAATGCCCCTAACGCTTCTGTGCTGCCTACTGCTTAAATATATCCTCAAACCACTCATAAGGAATCTCAAAGGTAGGACTGCCGCTGGCACCTGCCGCAATCTCATACCTGTCATAACATAATACGATTCCGTCCGGTGTCAGGTAACATCTCAGATCTCTCAAATTTTTCACCAGCACATTATTATCAAATGATTCGTTCCAGTAATCATGGCCTGTCATCTCACAATACTTATAGATTGCGCTTGTCAGACGCTTCTTATAAATACTCTCTTCCACGGTAAAGAGATCATCCATATGCAGCATAAGTCCCGTTTCACGGTCGAAAATCAGGGGGATTGAATTTCTCCACTCTCTAAATCCACCCTCAAAACCCCCTCTGTAATAATACATGGAAATATATTTATCGCCAACATATAGGTTACTGTACCCATGCTCTCTGCGCCAGTGAATATAATAATCCTGATTCAGTTCGCTCATCTCCCCAAAAAAGGACTCTTTATCTTCCAAAGCCAGTTCCAACAGTCCTTCCATCTGTCGGTTTAACTGCTCATAAGAAGCAAGTTCGGAATTAAATTTGGGAAGCGTAATACTGAATTTGCCATAGACAGATTCTTCTGTTCCGAAAAATTCTTCATAGTACAGCTCTCCATCCGCATCCAGATATTGCTCCGCGTTCTCATCCATTCTTCCCGGATAATAAAAGTTAGTTTCATACAGAAGCGAGGTATCCAATACCAACTCCTCCGGCGTCAAAGGTTCCATGTCCTCAAATACTACGAATGATTCTCCATCCCAAATATGCCAAAGGACACCTTTGTCTTCGGATTCAAAATATCTCGCAAGCACCTGTCCGTTTACCAGAAAGATACCTCTGTTATAATAGCTCCCATACCAGGCATGCCGGTCATAATTATCTTGCCTGTTTGGGTCATCACTCCCCAAAGCTTCATTTCTTTGTATCAAAAGGCTCTCTTCTCCCGTCGTCAAATCGATCGTGCGTATCTCTTCTTCATTCATCGCATATGCCTGACCACGCGCTATCGTATAATGCCACACATCGGATGCCAGAAGCTCTTCTTCTCCCTGCGCATTCAGACGTATCAGCTGTTCTTGCTCCGAATCCACCCAATATAATCTCCCATGATAGGGAAGTATATCCCATACCCTGTTCTCTTTATGTAAGATTGCCTCCTCTTCTCTCCCATCCAGACCGCTTTTATAAAGGACGTACCCCTCTCCCTCTTCATAGACCAGATAATAGAGCCATTCCCCATCCGCCACAAACGCCATACATACCCTGGGGACCAACAGTGCGCAGCCGCTTCCGTCCAGATTCATGGAATAGAGATACCTGTCGTCCTCCGCCGCATCCTCCGTCAACTGATAAAACGGATCATATTCCCTGTCGTAAACGGAACGAAAATAGATCTTATCCTCCAGAACAATCAGTTCCTGCATGGGAAAATCGGAGAGTTTCGTAAGTCCGCTTCCATCCGTCCCTACACAGTAAAGTGTCCTGTTATCACTGACATTGATAAAATAGACCCGGTCCTCCTTGACATAGATAGCGCCCGGAATCTGATCCGCCACTACCTCTATAGGCAGGCCTGTCCCTTTCGTGCGGCATAAGGAATAATCCGCTGTCTGACTTCTGAAATAATAATATCCGTCCGCATAAGTGATGCTATTCCCCTGATGCAGATTTTGAAGGCACTGCACATAGAATTCATCATCCTCACTGTACGATACGGCTGACTGTGACGCTGATTCCGGTTGTGGTTTGGATTCTATTTGCGCCTCCGGTTCTACTAGTGATTCCTCTTCTGTCTGCAAATTCTCCTGCGGATTTGCCTCCGCTTCTGTACTTTCCCCTGCACTGCATCCTGTCATCAACAACAGGATACCTAATCCTATGCATCTTTTCACTCTGTCTGTTCTCATGCCCGTCTCCTCAAATATCATACTGTGGAAATCTTTTCCACGTATATATTTAGGATAGTACACGGATGCATCATTTTCCCATCAAAGATGCATCATTTTTGCATCATTTCACAACTCAAGTCGGAAGGCTTGGGCTTATGCACAGTGCCCCGTACCATACATAACTTCGTTGGGTTTATGATAAATTAATGTTAAGTTGGGGGAAAATTGATGGGAAGTTAGTGCTAAGTATTTTTTTAACACTATTATCCGTAATACTCTTGCGTACATTCACAATACTTATGAAATCTACCTTTTAATCGTTAGTCATTATAGGTTGTTACCGCTATTTTAGCAAATTCTATACTCATCCGCAAAGTTTCATTCATTATCATCGTATTTAATACAGAAAAAAATCTATCTGTAAGCATGCTGCACAGTGTCTAATAGATGAATTCCCCTGAAAGCGTTTCCACCAATTTGAGCAGTAAACTAGGAAACTTAAAGAAGAAAGTGTATTGATTTTATTGCTTTTATCAGTTATATTTATATAAACAAACTACAATTTAAATAAAATCATATTCAAAACGTGGATTCAAACTTTATATTGCTGAAGCATTCTAAATACAAAATGGGCGGAGTAATAATCTATACAAAACGAGTACAAATAGTACATTGAGGCTATAGCACTATTATACTATAGTTAATAGTATTACCTTCTATTTAAGATTAGATGTATGTAAATGTCGAAAATACATTGATTTTTGAAGGGAAATATGGAATGAACAAAAAGGAACTTCTAATTAAGGAAACTCCGTTAAATGGATATCCTGAAGATGCCTATGCCCTCTCGGTAGCTATATCAGAGGCAAGTAGTTATGAATGGATATATAGTAATTAAATTCAGTTGGTCTTTCAACACCACGTTAAATATGATAATCAACCCGTAAAATTTTATAAGGTATCATTTAAGTGCGGGTCAATATGGGATGCGGATTGTCCTTTATTATGTTTGATACAATTACGAGATAATTGATAGAATCATTTATGATGGACATCATAGATTTTATTTGCATAGCTATTGGGTGTAATAAATATGTGAAGATTTTTTAGATGAATTTTATCTTCCTTATAAATCCCAATACAAGAAAGAACACTATATTCATGAAAACTTTTTTATGGGTTTGGCAGAAACAAAAAAATGTACGGTTTGCCATATGTAACTGATAATACAGGATACAATTTTAAAAAAGTTTCAGTTTGTATAGATGCCGTGAGATAAGCATACAATGCTGCATTTGTTAAAAGTGTCCAAAAAACGAATCATGTTGATGTCTTGTAATCGTGAAAAGTATAAGTTAAGAAATGTTTACAAAGTTATGAGGGAGAAGCCATTTATGCAAAAAAAAGAACTAAAGATTTGTATTCCACCTTTAACTGGATACATGGAGGATGCTTATAATTTGGCTGTAGCTATTACAGAAGAGAGTAATTATGCGTGGATGTATAGTAACTTTATACAACTGGTTTATCAGAATCCTAAGAAGTATGATGACCAACCAATTAAGTTTTTCAAGATTTCGTCTAGAAATGGTTTTATATGGGATGCAGACTGTCAGCAGTTATGCACCGATGCTATAACAAAGGATATGTTGGATGCGGTCGGGACGGATATTATTGATTTTATTTGTATGGCTATTGATCATGGCAACTATGTCAGGATATATCTAGATGAATATTACCTTCCATACAGATTGTTTTATAATGATTATCACTATACTCATGAGAACATGTTTACAGGATATAACAGGGATCGGGATGAATTATATGGTTTAGCCTATGTGACTGATGAGGAGGGATATAATTTTAAGCGTTTTTCAGTTGATATGGAGTGTGTGAGAACGGCATATAGAAAATCCCAAAGGGTAAATGTTCAGGAGAGTAGAATAACATTAATGAAATGTAATCCTGAGAAATTCTACGAATTTGATCGTTCATGTGTTAAGAGGAATGTGTATGAATACATACATTCTATACATACTGATGAGAGATATTCAGAGATAAATAATCCCAATACTGATTATAGTTTTGGAATGAGTATTTATGATAATTTAGTTGAGTATTATAGAGTATTTAAGAGACGCTTTGCTATTATTCAGCTCCATAATATATATGAACATAAGTTACTGATGTTAAATCGAGTGCGCTATATGATAGATAACAGATATATTGAAAAAAATACTGAACTGATAAATGAGTGTGTACTTCTTGCGGATGAGGCAAATAAGTGCAAAACACAAGGCTTGAAATACCATGTTTCGCAAAAAGAACGTGACTATGAGAAGCTACGCAACGCTCTGCTGAATATTAAGGAGAAAGAAAGTAACTTTATGCAGCGTTTCTATGATGCTATTTGTGCGGCAGAGATAGTTGAGGATAAAGAACTTATATATTCTCGTTGGGGGCTGTGGAGAAATGTAATCATAGAATTGGATAAGCATCTTATTGGAGATATTAACGTAACATTTGTTCTGGTTCTCATAAACGATGTATCACAGGGATATATTTGTTTGACCAATGATACAGACCTAAATGGATATGTAACACCATTTTACTTTCAGTTTTTTGCGAGAGATGGAAGATTTATGATAGCATATGATGAGAAAGAGAATATTATTCAGGGTGTTACTTGTGCTGGGGGCGAAGAGTACTGTGTGGATATGAAGATCAGTTTGAGTAATAGAACGTACAAGATACATGTTACATCGCAAGATGGCGAGGGAAGTTGTAGCGGAGTATTTCCCGAGGAAGTGGCTCAGAAGTTAGAGTATATAAATTGTCTAGCTGTTATTCATGAGAATGGCTACAGATATGCAATTAAAAATGTATCTGCAACAGATTCTCAAAGGACTTGTTCAGTACCAGTGAAATCGAAATTGGAAAACAATGTTCTACAGGATGTAAGTATTGGTAGAGAATAGTTTCAAAATCTATACCGGCGGAATAGGAAAAAAGGAAGATTTACATGAAAAAGAAGGACTTTAAATATACACCGCTGTCAAATGTAGTGTTTATGTTGAAAACTATGTGCGAAAGCTGCCGGGGATATGTCATCTTTACGTTTGTTAAAGAGTTTTGTGAGAACGTATTCTGGACGATTTTCTCGGTATATCTGACAGAGTGGATATATGTTTCCATTGAAAATAAAACGCCATTCACAGTGCTTGCTGCTTTTGTCGGGGCAATGTGCATTGGGCATATCGGTATTCACATCTCAGCAGCAATTCATCAGTTGTGCGAGAAACAGTTTCTTCCTGAAATTTATCGTGGTTTCTACAAAAAAGTTATCCGAAAATCCATCTCTATGGATTATACCAGCTTTGAAGAACCTGACTTTTATGACAAATACACCCGTGCGCTCAATGAGTGCCAATGGAGGGGAAATAATATTTTGTATTATTCCGCCAAACTTGTTGCGGGTATTGCCTCGGTAATTGCAGCGACAATCATTGTTGCAAAAGTTGACCCGGTATTGCTTGTATTTATTGTACCGATGGTAGCAGTGTCCGCGTTTTTTGGGAAAAAAGAGGGAGATTTATACTACGCTTTGGATTTTTCTAATACCCGTGACGGACGTATTGGCGATTATGTGAAACGTGTTTTTTACGAAAAGAAGTATGCAGGGGAATTACGTCTTTTTGGTATCGGAAAATTGTTGCTCAAACGTCATAAGGATGCCTATGATGATATGCAGGAACATGCGCGTATATACCGTAGAAAATTATGTATTATTGAGCCGATAAAATGGATTTTATACTTTATTTTATCATCGGTTCTACCGTATCTTTACATAACCTTTGTGCTGAATAGAAGCGAAGCACAGACTGCCGCATACATTGCTATGATACCTGCACTCAGCACCCTTTCCTGGCTTACTTCCAATGCAGTTGAACTTATGGTCTCTCTTGCAAAGGAGAGTACCTTTGTAACAAATATTCGTGATTTTCTTTCATACTCGACCAAGGCAGAGAGTACCGACCTGAAAAAAGTCAAACAGCTTAATGATATTGAAATCAGAAATATGGGTTTTACCTACAAGGGTGCTGAAAAGTCCACTCTGCAAGGTATCAATATGACAATTCGTAAAGGTGAGAAAATTGCTATTGTAGGTCATAACGGTGCAGGTAAAACAACTTTTGTTAAGTTGCTTATGGGGCTATATAGTGCTACGCAGGGGGAAATATGTATCAGTGGTGAAAATATTCAAAGCTATGAACCCAAGTCTTATCATCGCCGCTTTGGTACGGTTTTTCAGGATCTGCAGGTGTTTGCCTTGCCGCTTTCTCATAATGTTTTAATGCGTGCGCCGAAAAACGACGAGGAACGTAGCCTGGTTGAGGATGCACTGCGCAAAGCACAGTTTGATGAAAAGCTTGATACTCTTGAAAAGGGTATTGATACAATGGTTACAAAGGAATTTGATGAAAATGGTATGGGACTTTCCGGTGGTGAGGCACAGAAAATTGCTATTGCCCGTGTATTTGCCCGTAAACCGGATATTGTAATCCTCGACGAACCTTCTTCAGCTCTTGACCCTATTGCGGAGTACAATATGTATAAAAATATGTTGACAGCGACAGATGGCGAAACAGTCATCTTTATTTCACATCGTCTTTCCGCGACACGTGACGTTGATAGAATATATATGTTTGAACAGGGAGCGATCATAGAGCAGGGCAGTCATGAGGAATTGATGAAGTTGAACGGAAAATACGCTGAAATGTGGAAACTTCAGGCACAAAACTATTTGGCTGAGGAGGTGACCGCATGAGTGAAAGAAAAACAGAAAAAATCGGTGTGAAGCGGCTTGTTTCCAATGTAGGTTACATTCTGAAATACGCCCTTCGCCACGACAGCGAAATGGCAATATCATACATATTGAGTCGCTGTGTGTTTTTTGGTGCAGGTGCTTTTATAGATACTTTCCTTTTAAAGCAAATAATAGATATTCTCACAACAACGGCTGACATCGCCGCTATAATTAGAGTTCTGGCTGTTATGGTGGGCATATATGCTGTGCGTTTGGTAATTCATAGGATTGGTGAGAATCTGTTTTGGACAAGAATGATAGGATTTTCAGGGGCAATACAGCAAGAGCTTATGGAAAAAGCACGGCAGATAGATTTGAAATGTTACGATATTCCTGAATATTTCGATGATTTTATCATTGCGGCCTCTCAATCGGAAGAAATGGCTAAAAAAGCAATTATGAGTGTTGCAGATATTGCTGCAAATATAACGGCTATGCTGGTTGCGGGAACAATGATTATTACCATGAATCCTATTATTGCGATTTTCCCGATCATCGGATTTGTCATTAATATTGTGACTCGTTTTATCATTACTAAATTGGAATATCAGTACAGTGTTGAGAAGGCAAAAATAGGACGCAAAGCTGATTATTCCAAGCGGGTTTTCTATCAACCTGAATATGCAAAGGAAATCAAACTGACGGGTATTGAAGAAGCACTCTTGGAACAGTATGATGAAGCCATAAATGAAGAAAGAAAAATGGCAATTAAATACAGCCTGAAAATACTTCCGCCAACTCTGATAAACTGGATATGCACATATACACTGTGTCAATTTTACGCGGTGCCTGTTTATCTCGCTTATCTTGCAATCGAAAAGCAGAGTATTAAACTTGGCGATGTAGCGTCACTGAGAAATGCAACAAACAATATTAAGAATCGACTGGATCAGATGAACTACGCACTTGTTGATTTTCAGACAGTTGGTCAGTACGCAGAGAAATTCCGTCGTTTTATGGACTATGAGATTAACATTGAGGGATGTGAAGGAACAGAGCCTATCCCAGAAAATGACTGCACGCTTGAATTGAAAAACGTAAGCTTTAAATACAAGGAAAGTGAGCAATATGTCCTCAAAAATGTAAGTATGACAATACATAAGGGAGAAAAGATTGCACTTGTGGGTGAAAATGGTGCAGGTAAGACAACTCTCATTAAGTTGATTATGCGTCTTTACGATGTGACTGAGGGAGAGATAACCCTTGGTGGTGTTGACATACGTAAGCTTAACATCAGGGATTATCGCGAGAAAATCGGTGCGGTGTTCCAGGATTACCAGATTTATGGAGCCAGTCTTTCCGAAAATGTAAAGACGGACTTTGTTAGCGGAGAAGATAGTATAAAAATTAAAGCAGCACTGGAAAAAGCTGATTCTAGCAGAAAACTTGCAACGCTTGAAAATGGAATTGAAACTGAGCTTACCAAAGAGTTTTCTGAGAGAGGAACAATCCTTTCGGGAGGAGAGTCACAAAAAGTGGCAATTGCCAGAATGTTTATGAGAGATATGTCGATTGTCATTCTTGATGAACCTTCCTCCGCACTAGATCCTATTGCAGAATACAGATTGAATAAGAGCATGCTTCAAAATGCGGAAAATCAGGCGGTTATCCTTATTTCACACCGTTTGTCTACAACTAAGGATGCAGACAGAATTATTCTTCTTGAAAATGGAAGTATTGCGGAAAGCGGAACACATTCGCAGCTTCTTGCCAACGGAAAAACTTATGCAGAGATGTGGAATATCCAGGCAGAAAAATATTGTGTCGGCATTTACGGATAAGTTTTTACAGAATTGTCGGCTAATGCAAATTTTAGTCCTCTTAAAGAATGAGAACATTTTCAAAAAACAAGAATTTATAATAATAGATTATTTGAGACGATGTTCATTTCGCGAAAAAAGAATATTCATTAGATGAAGAGTTATCTAATTTTGAACTCTGTAATAAAATGGTTGAACAATTTCTAGAAAATGAAATAAAGTAGAGTGTTTGCATTCCAGAATTCTAACAAAGAGTTCTGGAATTCTACTTTTAAATGTGCCGCAAAATCAGGATCTTACTAATTGGAAATATATAGTTTCCTGAGGATTAGATAATAGATTTCGCAAATTCTGATTTCATACAAAATAGACATGGTCTATGCCGTTTGGTAGAATTAAGTTACCACCACACAAAACACCTACTAAAGGAGGCATAAACCATGTCTGATAACATTATACAACTAAACGAAGACTTAATTGAGCACGATTTGAAAGGCCTTGTCCGCTGCAACGTGGAGGAAATCCTCAATGCCCTGCTCAGTAAAGAGGCTAATGAACTATAAACACCCAGAAATACGAACGTTCCAGTGAGTGTCCGGGCTACCGCTCCAGACATTATAAAAGAAATACTCAGACCATTGCCGGTGAGGTGGAATTAAAAGTTCTTAAACATAAAGGCGTTCCTTCTTTGTATGGCTTAAGGAACGCGGACTTTCCAGTGTCCGTCTGGTTATCGGCGACAAGAGCCTCGGCATGCTGGAGACCATACCGGAAGTGTTCCCGGATGCCCGTTACCAGAGATGTATAGTCCATTTTTACCTGAATATCTTCTCCGTTACACTGCATAACAAGATGCAGATAGTTGCCATGATGCTGGTATGTGCCAGACTGCGTCATGTGGCCGGTACCCAGTGGGGAACCCGCCGCTACATAAGCATGAATCACTTAAACAAGTTCGAGGATGACCTGTTGTCCGAATACATAGCCGGCTAACTGTCGCCTAACTAAACAGCTAAAAATATATTTGCTAAAAAAAGACACTATCCAATTCTTAATTTGTCTCAGCAGATGGTCTTGCGAAATCCCGGAATGAATATCAAGGATAAACATCTGCATCTGCCTGTTCTGTTTTCCCATCATAAAATAGCTTCCTGCAGTTGATATAATAATTATATTATACAAGAGGTTGCTTTACGCCAATTTGTCAACAGGTCCTTTTATTCACAGAATCAATGTAATCAATAGTAATATCAGGGAATGTATTATAAACCATCCTCTTTAATTTTGATAGGCACTATGTTATGGGCGCTTACATTGCTTTGGTCAATTTCTTCATAATCCCGCTTATAATTTCAAAATATACATATAATAACTCCAATACAACATTTCATATAATCACTTGTGAGTTCCACACATACTATTTTTATATTTTCTTCGCCACCACCAGATAGTGATCAGTTGAATTTAAAATGAAGTCCTGACCCGCCATATCATAAAGCTCATCAAGTAGCTTACTATACTCTTCATCAGAAAACTCTAGATTCTCGAAATAAGGTCTCATAAATGCGGCAAAGCTTTCACAGGTTATTATTTCTTTGACAACATACTGGGCATTTTCAAGCATTTGCCGGGCATCAGTATATCGATAAGCCCTAAAATCAGGCATATATTGCTCTATCTGCTTCTTATTAGCTGGATAAAAGATACCTGTTTGTGGATATTTCGAGTCAATAATTGTTCTAATTTCATTAATCCATCCACGTTTCAGAAAATCTTTAAATATAGATATCATCTGGATAAAGATTACAAACACATAGCCCGTTTCCGTAACCATTGCCCTAATATTCTCTAGAGTCATCGTAATCGAACTTTCATCAATAATATGATAAAAAGGGCCAAATGCCAGTACCGCGTCAAATCTGTAATTGATCCTAAACTCATGAGCCGAAGTACATTCCATACCAATAAGTTTATCTTCAAGACCATTCCTTTTAAATTCATTAAAAGCAAAATCAAGATTAGCCTGCGCTATATCAACAAGAAATACTTTGTGTCCTTTTTTTGCAAGCTCTATTGCATGTCTTCCAGGACCACAGCCAAGATCAAGGATATCCGCCGTTTGATTGATATATTTGTCAATAGTTCTATGAACAATTGTCTTCTCAATATTAGAGTACTTACCATTAAGACGATTCCACTCAATATTCGGATTCATATTATAAAACGAAATCACATTCTTAATTTCATTTTTCATATTTAATCTGCCATCTATCTCCTTTTTTTAAGAATATCTTTTCCTTACTATTTAAGGTATCACTGATTACCGCCTCACTTATATAAATTCCAAAGGTAGCCTTAATCAGTTCTGCAAGCCTATACTCATCATATTCCAAATCATGCTTCATAATATCCGTCAGCAAACTTACACAATCTCTGTTAATACGCCATGGGAAGATGTAATTCACACCCCCCGCAAAGCTTTCAACGTAATAATCTATCTTTTCATTAGAATGAATATTACAATAAATACATGCTGTACTAATTTTTTTAACATCAAAAAATGAAAGGATATCCCTACATTTCTTGATCGAATAGCCACTCTCTACAACCTCATCCACTAAGAGAATCTTCTTCCCCTGCATATCAGCCAGATCCATATTTCTTTCATCTGTAAGCACCACCATCTTTTCATACTCTTTTGTAGAACTTATAACTCCACCAACTTTCGATTTATAAAGATAGTCAGTAAGCGACATTGCTACCATATATCCGCCTTGAAATATTCCCAATACATAATCATATGTCATATCTATCAAGGCCGATAATCGTTCTATTTTTTTCTGATACTCTGTCCATGTGACAATTCTGCTTTTTAGATGAGCATCAATTTCATAATCTTTATACTCAGCTATCGTAATCACCTCCTTTGCTAATTTTTAATTTTCCTGTTCTTACTATTTCTTCAAGGTTCTCATAGATATCCTTTAAAGCAACCCCATCTTTACCATTCACAAGCATCGCCTGCATTCCCGCATTATGAGCACCCATAATATCTTTTACTTCATCATCACCTATATACATAAGTGTGTCTGCATCAATTCCGAGATATTCAACACATTTATCAAATACTTTTTTTTCAGGCTTTGGACACCCTAAATCGGCCGCTGATATTATCTTATCTATCAGTCTATCCATATTAGCCCGAGAGCATTTCATCTTTTGAAGAGTTTCCTCACCATCTGTACAGACAATTGCCTTTAATCCCATTTGTTCGATTTTCTCAAGCAATTGCTGTGCATAATCATAGGCAATTACGTTATTCTCCCGAAACTCTGAAAAGGCTTCCGTAATATCTTTAACTTGCGATTCATTACTGTAACAATCCATATATTCAAGAGTTTTCCTCCAGACATATTCCCTTTTTTCCTGTCTGCTAATAAAATCTGCCAGATAACTGGAATAATTATTCCATTCATAATCAGATATCTTTTTATAGGCTTTGTAAATCTCCTCTTTAGTATGACCTATATTATAGTTACCACTAATATATTCACAAGTCTGTCTGAGTGCCTTCTCCCACCCCTTGTCATCATCAATAAGTGTATTATCAAGATCAAATATAAATCCTTTTATCATGTCAATCCTCTTAAATTATTCAAATAAATCTAAAACTCCTATTACTCTTGTCAATTCAGATATTGCACCTCTGATTTTTCCATCATCTATGTAACCTAGCGCACTATCAATAAGATGCTTATGTCCTCGATCACCAATAGTTTCATTTATTAGCCAACCTGTGTTACTTTCTGCTGTATTCATCTGCAGATTATCATACGCCACTTTAAATCTAAAAAATAATTTACTTAGAATATATGCCTTTATTCTTTCAAAATTGACTTTAATGTCTGTTAAGATTTCTCTATAAAGTTCCATAGTAAATAGATGTTTCAAGCCATCCTCTATTCTATATCTTATGACGATTTCATTTTCACTTATATAAAAATTTATTGCCTCTAGACAATCACAATGTTTATAAAGTGACCCTATAATTTTGGCAACGATATAATCCACATCATAATATCCCCAGTACTCGAAATCAAGATATTTTACGTTACTACCTATGCACAGTACGTTATGTAAGTTGATATCCCCACTAAACAATGCACAACAAGCAGGTACCTTACTAATCAGTTCCTTAGCCCTTCTCATCTGTTCACTAATATTATATCTTTTCCCACTGACACCACTAACTAATTTAATACTCCGATATTTCTCCCCAATCTCCTCGCACCACTGGCACAACAGGTTGGGCGTCTGTCCCGTATATTGAACTTTTGGGACAAAACTCTCAGAAGCATTAATTCTGAGAACATCCGCACAATCCGAAAGCATTTGCAAATAAATATAGTAAAACCTATCTTTATCTTTGATGGATAACTCGTCACATGACCGAGCCCCCTCTATATAAGGCATAACCAACAATACCTTTTCCGCAAGATAGAAAATTGAAGCTTCAACAACATCCAATCTATTTTGCAACATCAACCTCGCTTTATATTCATTTTCTGCTTTTACACGGTCTGTCATTACCTTGACAACTAATCCTTTATTTTTAAAGTTGAATACAGGTACCGTACTTGGTCTTAACTGAACTATTTCCTCATCCTCGTAATAATCTTCCTTGCAGTTACAATCCGTCTGATTCTTAAAAAACTCCTCTGGTATCTGGTTCAAACGTTCGCTAATATAGCATATATCCCCACAACTGATTTTCTTCGGTTCATAAATATTATCCAGAAAATTATCTGTCATGGACAATATTCTCCAGTTATGGTCTATATCCTCACCCGCATAATAAAGAGTTAAATCTTTAACGCTATCCAGGCTACTACCTCTTATTGCAAGTGCTGGGTAAAACGAATAATTGTAGGATTCCTCTGATTCCGTTCCTCTTGGTATGATTAAGCCCTTGCGTTCCCAGTTTAACCCATCCTTGCTGATAGCAAGGTGAATCCCCCTCGATGAGCCTCCACCATAGAACATAATATAGCCTTGCTGATATTTTACAACATTGGGACAATCTACTGCATAATTATCACCTGAAAACATCTCTCCTATATCAAGAACCATACGATTCCCTGTCCACCTTACTCCATCATTGCTTTCTGCATAGAAAATTCTGCGATGACCTATATTTCTTGAAGCATACCACATCTTATACACACCATCGTAAAGCACACACGGAAGAAACCGATGTATCTCTGACTCTGTGACATTTGCAAACGTTACTTTTTCGATATCTTGCGAGCTATGAGCAACATATATATCCCATTGATTATCCTTTAGCCCACTAAACCACATAAGTTTCCTGTCACCAACCTTCACCACGGAAAGCTTCATAACATCCTCAAACTCGCCAGTAAAAAGAACATTGTCATCTACCAGTATCCACTCGCCATCCATAGTTCTTTTATAACAGCAAAAATGATTATTTCCCTTTTTATACCAGCGTTCCTTAGTATTTCCCCAGTCCTTCTGTTCATATATTCTGTCATTTACAGATCCACAGGTAACATAAAGATATTCTCCAGAATCATAATAATACTCTGGAGCAAACATTATCAATTTCTCTTCTGAAAGCTCTCTTTTAATTGTGTTCATCCTTAATTTCCTCTTCAAATCTACGCCAAAGAATTCTTATTAAAAGGTCAGAACCCCTTATATTCTTCTCATACTCGTTATCGCTAGAATCAATTGTAACAGCCTTTTTATATGCCCAATAACTTCTTGCAGGTGTGAGTAATCCTTCCATTCTCCTCACCTCACCCTCAACCTCCAAAACAGATTTTAAAGGATCATTGTCATAATTCATTTCTTCAGGATGATTAAAATATGTTGCAACATCATAAGTTAATACAAGACACGCTATCGCATCAGTAACTCTTGAATAAATTTGTTTGATTTTTTTTACACTTCTGCCAGTAAAAATGGAATCGTCAATAATCACAACATAATCATAACTGTCCGGAAACTCCTTTAAGTAACTATTATATGAGGTTGCATATCGATTCATTTCTTCCTCATGAACCGAAGCATATATATTTATTACATCAACTCTTATATCACACATGTGCTTTAATAAATAACCAGTATTAATTGCTCCAAAGGCATTATTGAGCAGCAATACCTTCTTAAAGTGATTCTTTTTTATCCAAGGAATAAGCTTAATTTCGCAATTAACCAACACCATCCAGAGTTGGTCTCCTTCACGCATTGAACGAAATACGTATCCTTCATGATGTCCCAAATATCCAATTAGCCCATCATATATGTATTGCCATTTTTCATTACAAAATATTTCTGCCAATGTATTAAACTGCTGCTCATAGTCCCTGTCTGAATTAAGAATGTATCCGAAGGTACAGTCTATTATCACACTTGCAAGCTTGTCGACATCCTCCATTAGCTTATTCTCATAAGCCTCATTATTCATTTGTAATGAAATCCATGTAATGCTTGAATAATCATTCCATATCCATTCCAAAAAACTTATTACTGCAAAATAATCTGCCAAACTCAACTCTGAATCATCTAATTTTTTTACTATAGAAAAGCATCTTTGATACTCCTTCCATCTGTTGGAAAGCACAGCTATTGCTTTCTGGTTATCCAGCACAATATTCTTACGATGCACTACTTCATCAAGTGCATAATAACCGTATCCTCTAAAATATATCCAGTCATTTTGCTGCTTGACCTTATTCATAAAAAAATTACGCAGTGCCTCATCTAGACTCTCCCACTGAGAAAGTCTTATGCGGTATCCACCCTCAGGCGCTAAATATTTTCGGAATTTTATTCCTATAAATGCTTCCGTTTTGAAACACTTATAAACTCTGCTCTCCCACAGTTCTTCCACCTTTTTGGCCAGGTTAACCATTTCTTTGTAATTATTCCTATAAATCTTTTTAATCTCATGCATATATTAACCCAAACAATCTGAAACCTTCTTAAAGGCCTTAATATATAGATCTACTATCTCCTCTGAATATGTAAAGGTCGGAAGACTTAATCTATTCTCAAAGTACTTTTTGCTACCTGCAAGGTTTCCACTGACTCTAGGCTTCCAAGTTTGTTCGATATATTTAAAGGGAACCTCGCCCTCCATAAATATAGGTAATTCATTAAGAGGCTTAACAGAGGGTCTGTGAATATCAATACCTTCTGCATTCATAATCTTAATATAAGTATTACAGTCAATATACTTGCCATTGAGTATTAATTCACCAGGTACAAACTTGGGCTTGTAACCATAGAAGCTTCCCATTGTTACATATTTTTTAATAACTGGGGGCTCTATTCCCTTTACTTGCTCTAATGCTTTACTAAGCTTACCTAATAACTTTGCTCTGTTCTCTAACTTATTTTCAAATGTCAAAAACTCGTTATATGCGATAACTGCAGCAAGAGGATGAATGCGGAACTTGAAACCCATTCCTGTGCTTCCATATTTCTTTAATTCTTTATCTGTTATCTCTGTCTCACTTCTACCTCTGTAATGACCAACAAGACTTGCTCTCTGATAGTACTCTTCATTATTAGTCATAAGCAATCCGCCCTCTCCGGCTGTGAGCATCTTAGAGGCCTGCATACTTGCAACTGTAATATCTCCGAAAGTTCCAACTTTTCTTCCCTTATAGGTTGCTCCAAATGAATGTGAACAGTCCTCAATAAGCTTTATATTATACTTTTTACAAAGGCTTACAATTTCATCCATATCGGCAGGGTGTCCCCATGTATGGTTTATTACAAGTACCTTGGTCTTATCAGTAATTGCCTTTTCAACATCCTCGACAAAAACGTTGCCTGTATCTGGATCAACATCAACAATCACCGGTGTTAAACCGCAGTGCATAGAAGAAGAAACACTTGCGTGAAAAGTTACGTTCTGAACGATAACCTCAGAACCTGGTTCTAAGTTAAGTGCAACATAGGCTGCGTATAAAGCATTACTTCCTGAGTTAGTAGATAATACATGCTTAACATCTATATACTCCGCAATTGCATCTTCGAGTTGCTTAACAATTCCTGTTCTTGTTGAAATTGAAAGAGGTTCTCTTCCTTTAAGATAATCATTTACTGCATTAATTGTCTGAGCTGATAATAATGGCCATTCAAAATGTACTCCTTCAATATCAACTGTCTTTTCTCCTCCAAAATAAGCTAACTCATCCATTTTTTATCTCCTTTTTATATAATTTTTCCCAAGAATTGCCCCGATTTCCGAATTGTTTAATCTTCTAACCTGTCCGTAATCCGTCAGATTACCTCCGTAGTAAAAACTTATATGCTCATATTCTCTCTTTATTCTCAGAATTCTTTCAAAATCAACTGTTGCATTATTCTTAGAGGCGTCCACATCAACCAAAATCACGTTAACATTACATTTTAGAGTTTCGAATATCTGCAATATATTAGCAAGCTTTATTCTGGTCATCTCTTCGAAGCCTCTGACAACAATATTCTCGCCAAGATAATCTAGGGAAAAATAAACCCTGTCTTTGCCAAGCTGATTTATCAGTTCCTTGACCATATCAACATCAACATTACCATCTCTATATATTGCACTTCCAATAACCACACCCTTAGCTCCGGATTGTATTAACGTTTCCGCTTCACTAAGACTCATGATTCCGCCTGCCACCCATAACCTGTTAGGATAATGCAAAAGATAAGTGTTTATCTCATTCGAACTTTCTCCATAGATAGATTTATTGAGATCAACAATACATATCTCCATGTGTTTGTCCAAAGAGTCCTCTATCGTTTTTATTATGTCCAACGTCTCATCAGCAGTACATTTACCATTTAGAATATCTATATTAATTCTGTTCAAACAGGTTATAACCTCCATACCCAGTGAAAAATCTACCACATCAAGCTGTTGCTTGATTTCGTATTCTCTCTTCATTCGCTCTATCTGAATATTATTAAGCTCCCCACGGTCTATCTTTGTAGTATCGATATATCTGTCATTTTTTTTATATTCAAATTCTCTTGTATATACTGCTTTGTTTTTCAAATGTTCGATATACTCTTGTTGTTGCGTATATCTTAGATAACTAAATATTCCCGGGTAATCAATCGTAAGCGCTATATCACTTTGGAATATTTTGTCCCAACTTGTTTCAGCCGTTCTGGTATAACAAGTTCCGTCATACAGTTCAATCATTTTTTTACAGCAATTAATTGTCATACCATACCCGACATTGTCATCTATAACAAGTGTTATTCTTCCCTTGAACCCCTCCTTCAATTCCGCCAGATACTTAGCAGGCGCAATTTTAGTTTCATCTGCTTTTATATAATCCACCGACAGTTCAAGTGGCAGCAGATCATGAAAACCAATTCTTGCATATCCAACCTTAATATCCTTCTTAATGTCGAAATACTCAAGAACGGGAGACGCATACATCGCAAGCATCGACGCACCATATAAAGGCATAAATAAATTATCTACTTTGATTCCATCCCGCTCAAGTGCATATATATCATATACTATTTCATTAATACATTTTATTCTGTTGTCAAATTCACGGAACAATCTGAAAATAAGCTGGGCTCGACTTTCTGCCAGAATCCAGCTCGTTTTAATCAATATCCACTGATTAATTATTATCTCGATTACACTCTTAACATTTAATCCATCTTCGTCATACATGTTAAGATGAAATATTATTAATTGTTCAAGCCCATATTTTATCTTTTTACAGTAATCATACAGCTCATCCTGAATATCAATGTTATCAATACTACATTCAAATAACGCATACCAATAAGTCACCTGATAATTCTCATAATAATCCAGTAATGCTGATAACACATATGATACCGACTTATCTGTATCGTATATTTCTACTGTCTTAGTAAGGAGCCTTACAAAGCTTTCTGAATATGAATGAAAAGCCTTAAAATCATAATATATGGCATTTCTGCTTAAGGCTACCTTATCATCAATTCTCCTAAAAAAGATATTAATTATTTCACGTGACGTTCCCGTCTCAAATACTACTCGGTTAATATCATCATACTTTATCTCAAAACAGCCAATATCGCTTATTTTAACAGCCCTGTATTTCTTGTTAATCTTAGAAAGTCTGTTAAACACTTCATTTTGCCTCTTCAATATTGTTGCCATATTTACGTATAATCCAATCATCTCAAATGATAATTGAATTTTCCATTTCCCCCTTTCCGATTTGCTGGGCATCTAAGTCCATCACTGATATATTTTCAAAAGGTTAAGTAAATCTGTATTTATATGGTTACATCTAGTGCTGTTAATTGATCCGCAATTATACTATTATTATAGTTTAATTTTATAAGTAAACAGCAACATTTTCTGCGAAAGGCACCAAGTAAATATAACCACTCGCGATCAACTAGTGTATATAGGGTCTTATATTTACATTCATCTCTTGCAAATATTCTTTTATTTCTTTAACTGTGAAATTTTTTTCTATTTTGGTTGAATACAGCATAGAACTGATAATTCCTGCCGATGCCTGAGTCTTAGTAAAAACATCATACAAATGCTCCATCTTTCCAGCTCCTCCTGATGCTATAACGGGAATACTTACATTGTCTGCAATCATTGACGTAATCAAAAGATCGTAACCCTGATGAGTTCCATCATTATCAATACTGTTAACAACTATCTCTCCTGCTCCAAGACCGGCTGCACGCTTAGCCCACTCTAATGCGTCCATACCTGTAAAAACGCGCGCGCCATCTATAGCGATTTCATAGCCTGATGGAATTTTTGTCGTTTTTTCAACCTTCTTAACCTGCATACTTAACACAATACACTGAGTTCCAAAGGCCTTAGCACCCTCTGCAATAATATCAGGATTACGAACCGCCATTGAATCCACGCTTATCTTCTCAGCACCAGCTTTTAATACGTTATACATATCTGTAAGATTCCTAATTCCACCACCTACAGTAAATGGTACAAACACCTCTTTGCCTACAGTCTCAACTAGCTTTAAATCAATAGGTCTCTTTTCTGCACTTGCCTTTATATCATAGAAAATGATTTCATCAATCTGCATATCGTATACTCTTTTTGCAACTATCTCAGCCTTCTCAATATCTATATTATTCTGAAACTTATTAGCCTTAGTTACCATACCATTTATTACATCAAAACACGCAATCAGTCTATTTGCTAACATTCTTCACTGCCTCCTCACAGAAATTCTTTAACACTGTTAGGCCAACAGGTCCACTTTTTTCAATATGGCATTGGCTGGCATAAATATTATCGTGCTTAATCATTGCACAAAATTCACCATCATAATTAGCAACTGCAAGTAAATCATCGTCATTTGCCGGTTTCACATAATATGAGTTAACAAAGTAAAAATATTCATTAGCATTTAAGCCTTTAATAAAGGTATCGTCCCTCTTCCAGCTCAGCTTATTCCATCCAATCTGAGGCACCCTAACCTTAGTATTATTAAATTTTACAACATTACCCTTAATCCATCCGAGACAGTCTATATCATCTTCTTCACTGTGCTCAAATAAAATCTGCATGCCTACACAAATCCCAAGAAAAGGAACTTTTTTTTTCAATACACATTTCTCAAGTTCTGGGATGATATTAAGCTCTTCTAATGAATCCATCGTTGCCCTAGCTGAACCAACTCCTGGTAAAATAATTGCTGAAATATCGGCAAAATCCTTTTTTGCAGAAATATATTTACACTCTATTCCTATCTTTCCGCACGCATTCATCACACTATGCGAATTACCTGCTTTATAATTTACTATTCCTATCATTCACATACCCTTTCAGTTGTTGCTTTATCAGTTTATTATGCTATAATTCGTCAATTTTCGCCACAAGCTTTCCGCCTCTTATTTCATATTGTGGAAATTCCAGCACTGTATCTAATATCACTCTATTCTTAGCATCAGTTTTTTTCCTAATTCCAAGCCAATCACTAAAGAAATTAAGCTCTGTAATCACCTCATCATCCATACGTCGCTGAACCTTTTCAATGCTTTGAGGAGCACCAGGCATCAGGCATGGCCAAATAACCTTGTCCAAATATCCATGATTTGTGATTTTCTTACCTGTTAAAAATGCTATCTCGTTAGAAGTAAGCCATATTTTTTCCTGAACATTATAAGCTGACTCTTCCATTGCTATTAGTTCATCAATATATTGGTTATTTGTAAGATGATGTTGTGAAAGCCAAGTGGCCGTTTCTCCTGCTTTCTTATGAACATCATATAAAGCATCCAGTCCTATAGTTGATTTAATTGTTCCAACTCCTACAAATGCAGTTCCAGGCCATCCATACATAAACATCCTTCCATTATCGGGCACAAGAATTGTTCTTTCATTACTTCCATAACTCACATCTGGTCTTGAATCATTCAGATACTGAAACAGTGAAGATGTCTTTCCCGCTCTCTTACTTCCTACAAACAAATAACCCTTTTTACCTATAAAGACTGAGGAACTATGAATTATCACTCCCCCTCTGTTTAATAAGTCGCTAATCATTATCTGTCTTATCGCTCTATATGTATCAATAAACAACCCCTTTTTATCTTCGTTGTAGATCATCAGTATTGAGGCATCTTCCCAAAAGAAGGTAGTCTTATTATCTTCATTATAATAACACTTCTTATCCCGAATTACATATGAAACTATACTCTCACCGTACTCTCCCATCAAATCATCTATCTTTTCTTTTCTGTCCTCATAATGGGATTTCCCTACAAACGCTTTTATCATATATCGTATCGAATTATCAGTTCCCCCCTCTTCTGGAACCAGATAATTCATTACATGAAACGCTACCTCGTCATCATCAATTTCAACCTTCACATCAATAAAGCCATTAGAAAAAAATGCACTCTTCAATCAAAAATCTCCTTTTTATTAACACCTATTTCTTTGTCACATACTACCCATTCGTTTTGAAGCTATACCACCTGGATTTATACTACATCTATACTATGTAAGTGGACACAACATGTAAGTACTTGTCACAATAAATCAGACACACAAAGGCGGTATCTAACATGTCCACTAATAAACATTACACCCAGTATGACGAAGAATCCAAAAGAACTATCGTCAACCTCCATCAAAATGGAAACAATCCTCAAGCTACCCTCTGCAAAGAATACGGTATCTCTCAAACCGCTCTTACCCGCTGGTTCAAGCAATACTCCACGGTTCAGGTTGATGACGACGAGGTACTTACCACCAAACAGAGCAGGGATATCCAGAAACGCGACGCCCAGTTTGAAGAGGAAAACCACATTTTAAAAAGGCGATTGCCATCTTCACGCCACACTCAAACAACGATTAGTGCTGTCCACAAACTCAGATTTCAACATGCTATCAAAACCTTCTTGACTATAGTGCACTTTCTACATAATCCTAGAATCAATATTATATACCTGTCCACTAACTCCCTTTATCATATCCGAAGCCAAAAACAACATAAAGTTCTCGAAATCTTTCTTGCTATACTCAACACTCATTGCACTCATATTTTCTGCAATTTCACGCTTTTTTATGCTCCCACTGTTTAAATTGGTTTTGATATAGCCTGGACAGACTACATTAACACTTACCCCCTCTGGGCCCAACTCCTTTGCCAAGGATTTTGAAAACCCGATTATTCCTGCTTTTGATGCAGCATAATTAGCTTGTCCTTCACTTCCCAGTTGCCCTTTCAATGAAGCAATGTTAATTATTTTACCACGCTTATCACGAATCATAGCCTTACTGAATACTCTTGAACACAAAAAGGTACCTGTCAGATTAGTAGTTATGACACTACTCCACTGTTTCTCACTCATTAATGTTGTATAACCATCATTATTTCTTCCCGCATTGTTAATCAAAACATCCACTCGTCCATATTTTTTCATTACGATTTTATACATTGCATATACATCATCATTATTAGTGACGTCAGCGTATACTATACAGCACCTCTCACTAAATTCACTTATTCTGCTAAGAAGATTCTTTGCTACTTTCTCGTTTCTATGATAATTAATAGCCACACAAGCCCCTGCCTGAGCAAACTGTAGTGCCATAGCACTACCCAAATCACCTGCACCACCTGTTATAACAATTACTTTATTAGATAAATCAATTCTCATAAATTTAACCTATATATTTTTTAATTGTTTCAATCAACCCATCATAAAATTTCAATGTATTAATATCCAGACTATTCATATCAAAGTCAAATCCCAAAACTTCCTCAATCTCTACAATAAGCTCTACTATCAACAATGAATCAAATCCCAATTCCTCCATAAGATTGCAATGAGCTTCTTCTAATTTATTTTCAATATATGTCTCTTCTACCTCCAAGCGACATATATTTTTTATAATATTACGAAGTTTCTGTTCATTTTCCCGAGTCATTTACTTATCCTCCTTCTTTATTAATTACGTTTTATCTTTCCTGTATATGTTCTAGGAAGTGTATCACAGATAAATACCTTCCCGGGAACCTTGTTAGATGGTAACTTTGTCAAACAATACTGTATTATCTCTTGCGGTAAAACACTAAACCCATCCTTTAAAACAACCTTGGCTATCGGAACTTCTCCCAGAATATCATGTTGTTCAGAAATAACAACTGCTTCTTTTATCGGAAAATAATTAATCAACACTTCTTCTATTTCCTCTGGATATATGTTCAACCCACCCGATATAATCACATTTTTTATTCTACCAACAATGTAAAGAAATCCTTCATCATCCATTCGTCCCAAATCACCAGTATGTAGCCATCCATTTCGGATCGTCATAGCCGTTATTGCGGGTTTCTTATAATAGCCTTTCATTACATTTGGTCCCTGTACCACAATCTCTCCTATTTCTCCTTGACCTACTGGGACATCATTTTTATTGAAAATATCCAATCTTACATTTGGGATTGTTTTTCCAACTGAACCTATTTTTCGAAGAGCCTCATGAGGCAACAAACATGTTACTCGTGGGGATGCCTCCGTCTGTCCATATGTTTGAATAACTCCTGTATAATTAAAGAAATTAATAATTTGATGTAGCATCTCAACAGGCATAATACCACCACCAAAACAAAGATACCTCAATGATGACAAATCATAGTCTTCTCTCTTGCAGCTCTTAATGATAAGGTAAAGCATTGACGGTACACACGTTGTATTTGTACATCTCTCTTCGTCAATTATCTTTAAAAATTTTTTTGGAATAAAAGTTGAATTATAGATAACTATTCTTGCACCCAAATACAAATGGGATAAAAACTGTGATGAATTACAATATCCAAAAAACATTGGTAACACTATAAGGCTCACATCATTTTCTGTTATTCCAATAGAAGCTATATTTGATTCAATATTTGCAATTAGATTTGCATTTGTAAGCATGACTTTCTTTGGATCACTTGTTGTCCCAGATGTGTGGAGCATGATTACGACATCCTCCTCATCATCTTCTCCTTGTTCTATGTAGTTTCCATTCCCCACACATATTACATTAAAATTATCAATATTATATATACTAACCTTATATGGATAATCCATAAGACAATCTACTAATCTCTCTAAATTATTAGTATTGGTAAATATCAACGATATCTCACAATATGTCACAATACTTTTTAAACTATCATCCACTAATGTATCTTCAAGCGGAATAATCACATTATCTGATAAAGCCACACTAAAATATCCAATCACATAATCAATTGAATTGTTGAAAAATATACCTACATTACGATTATGTTCTATTTCAGTTATTTTTTCATGGTGAGTGTTTGAACTAGAAAATAACTCGGCATAAGAGATTTGTTGATTCCCATAGCAAATAGCAACATTATTATTGTTCTTTTGTCTGCTAAGTATATCTTTAACCTTCACCTAATGAACCTACCTTTCTAACTGCTTGATTATTTCTTTATATCTCTCATTTTCTTCGTGAATATTTTCCATCGCTTCAAGACGTCTGTCGTTTGAAAATGCACGACTTATAAGATCCATTTTCCAATTATAAACCTGATCGGTATTATCACGTCCCTTATATTGATTAATAAATCTTTCATCTTCAGGCTTAAACTTCTCCATGATATCTGGCGGAACCGATAATGGAAAGAATATCTCTGTATAATATAGTGTATAATATACATCCCTGATTTTATCAAACAAAACAGCTATATCATAAAGTTTATCCCAGTCAATTTTCTGCTTTTTTGCTGTTAATAACACATGTATATCCATAAATTTGTACAGTGATAAATCTTCTCCCCTAACTATTTTGAAAATCATAGTTGCTTCTCTGTAGTGATGAATACATAAAAACATTAAGAAATTTTCTAAAGATAATGTTCGTATATTGAACTGCCCATTATGAAGAACTACTGTATCTGCAAGCATCTCCCTTGCAGATTTGGTTGAATCTTCATTGCTTAGCCTAAAATTAATATCAACTTCATGAAACGATAAATGTCTGTCCCCAATAGCTTTAATGAAAGGAACAATTTCATAAGTATTTAGTCTTGCAAACATAATCTCTTTTTTACTTGCAGGACAAATCACCCCATTTTTTTCGCTCCCCTGGATATACCCAAGTTCCTTCAATATTTCCCCAGCCTTATCAAGATCATTAATGTCCACCATAATATCTGTATCATTAGATATACGCAATCCTGGTTCATAAAAAATCGTGTTGAGAACAGCACCTTTCATAAACGAATATCTAATGCTATTATTTTCAAATGCATCAGCTATTATTTTAATTTCCTGTTGATGTATTCGTGTTCTCTCACATTGCTCTATAAAGGCTATTTTTAGAAAATATTTTACATAGTGATTTATAGCATCTATTTCTTTTATATTTTTGTATACAACTCCATTAACACGATTTAGAAAAGATGTTCCAAGAAAAGCTGCCCAATCCATAGCTGGATTATTGGCCAATTCTATCATATATTTTTTTTCATCATCGCCCACTTTACTTCTTGATGCCAACAGCATCAGCTGTTCGAACGGTTTAAATTTATTAAGACTGTTAATCTCATGTTGTCCTATCATATAAAACCTCCTCTTGCAAAATATTTATATTATAAAAAATGTATTTTAATTATATTAAATTCTTTATCTCCGTATACGACTATAAATGTAGTACAATTCAGCAACTTACAATTCAGTCAATTATTCTATCAATACTTTTTTAATTGGATATAAAACCATCTTTATTATTTATATCATTCACTATATTATAAATATATTCCTAATTCAAATATTATTTTATGACAACTGCTTGCAATAAATATGTGCCTTGCCACAAGAACTGATACAATATATTGCACTGAAACATAATTCAAAATATTTTGTAAATTAATATTTATCCTATTTATACTACAAATGGTAATTGATATCTTTGATTTCATATGTTATTTAATAAAAATTTTATATTTATTTCGCAAATTATATAGAAATATATGTTATCTATGTCATTGCTATTTTACTTAGTAATTTATTTTCTCAAAAAATCTACAAATTGCAATATTTTTTACAATTAGGGGATGCATTCCTCCGCAGTTATTGCCAAATCAGTTTGTGATACTTTTTCATGGATATCCGTGTTGAACAAGTTATAAAGTTCCAAGCCGTTCTCAATAATATTGTCAAATGGAATGACATCATTACCACACTTTATCAGTCCTATGCCACTCATGGTATTGGTCACAAAACGAAGCTGTGCATCTGACACTTCAATAACCTCCGCCATTTTGGAGCTGTCCGTATTTGCCTGCTTAAGTAATGTTACAAACTCCGAATTGACAACCAAAGATGTAGCAGTGTAGTTCCAGAGCAAATCAACTACATCCCGAGCGATACCCGTACAAAGACCGCCCTATTTCCTGACCTTTCTCCAAAGCTAATGCAAATACTTTGCGGAATACTCGGAATGAAGCAATACATGGAACTCGTCAATATATAGCAACGTTACCTTGCCCCGTTTTTCGTTCTCAATAATGCGATTCTATATGCTTTCCATCATAATGAGCATGGTCATTGGGACAGCCCCGTTCTAAGGTCATGGATATCATATACCGTCAGGCGATTATCAACGTCCACATTTGTCCGGTAATTAAAGAGCTGCAGAGAGCCGTTGACAAAAAGTTCCAGCAATAGGGCATACCCTATGCCACCTCTTCTGCTAAGCTTATTAGTATCTCATTGAAATCAAACACGAATTGGTATACTATTATTTATGCACAGCGCCCCATACCCCACCCTCGCATTCGGCAAATCTGCCTCGCCGCGGATGGGTTTTGCGCCGCGCCTGAGATAGGCTTTCACTTTTTCTCCGTACAGGTAAGGGTCATTACCCTCTACAATCCCCCACTGCATGAGAAGCGCAGCCGCGCCGGTCACAAAAGGTGTCGCAAAGGAAGTGCCTGACACCGGAGAGTATCCGTTATTTCTGTCCGGAGCCATCACACCTACTCCGGGCGCCACCAAATCAGGCTTTATGAAGGAATCTGCGGTTCGGCTGTTAACCTGTTCCTGATAGAGATAGCCTCGCCCGGAAAAGTCCGCGTAGGCCTCATATACGGGTTCGTATGCGCCAACCGTAATGACCTTGGAGGCGGTGGAGGGAATGGTCAGAGTCACGTCCGGCGTAGGTCTGACAAATCGGGTATTATCGCTTCTGACGGTACCTGAGGGGAGATAAAACGTATAATTCCCCGTGACTGTTCTGATTGGCTCAAGCAGAAAACTCCACACACCGCTTTCAATATATCTGCCGTTTCCGGCAGGCAGCATATCAAAATATATTTCCTGTCCGGTCAGATAAGGTTTGGGTTCCCCGTTATACAGCAGGATTCTGGTCTGTCCCAGTTGGTAGGTCTGTTTACCGGGCCGCTCGGTATCCACTGTCAAAGAATCCCCCGTCGGCGATACCAGCGTCACTGTATAGCGGTCAGTATACTCCTTCCAAAGCTGTACATTCATACCTGTTTCGTAGTTTCCGATTACGAGTTCCACCAGCGCCATACCTTCGGTGACACTTCCGCCCACATGTCCTCCCGAGGTTCCTTCGTTCCCGCTGCCCACACAGATGACATTGCGCCCGATTTCCGATACGTTATCTATGAACCGCTCCAGCAGTGATGTACCGTTATGTGCACCGTAAGTATTCCCGAAACTCAGATTGATCGCCACCGGCATCTGTAATTCTATCGCTTTATTGACTGTGTAAGTCAAAGCACGCATCAACTCCGTTGTCCTCGGAAAAGAGTCGGCTCGCGGTGTCCCCAGACGCACGATAAGTAAGTCACTCTCTCTGGCGACTCCCGCATAGGCCGTGCCGCCCGTTCCGCCGCCGCCCGCGGCAATCCCGGCCACCGCCGTTCCGTGTCCCGAGGTATCGACGCTGGGAACAAGCCGCTCTGCCTGCTGCCTGTTGCCCGTGGCAAGTGCCTCATTGATCTGCCTGCTGTCGAACTCCCTGCCCAGCACCTGATCCCACAGATACAGTATTCTTGTAGTTCCGTCCGCATTACGAAAATCCTGATTCCAATAGCTGATTCCGGAATCTATAACAGCCACCAGCACACCTCTGCCGGTCAGTTCCCCGTATATCCGGCTGCCCGGTGCGTAACAAGAGGCGGTATTGCCTGTCAGGTCTGAGAAAAAGAGCCTTTTGGGCTTCTCTACATACTCGATCTGCTCCGTGGAGGCCAAAATATCCATCTGAGACTCCGGCACGGTCAGAATCGCATATCCCGCAATCAATTCCTCCACCAAAATGCCAAATTGCGTGAGTTCTTGTAAAGAGCCGTGATATTTAACAATCACTTCCCACGTTTTATCCGTCTCATCATATCCCACATTCAGTTCCAAGGATTGTTCCCTCTCCGAAACCGGTGTCTCCAACGCCAAATTCAGAAGGTTTTCATTTTTCTGAGAATCCATTATTCCCTCACTCCCAGTACTATATATACGCTAAAGTACCAGGAAAGATTCTTTGACTCTCCCCTAAGTTCATGCTAAGATAATTAATAACTATAAGGTCAGCACGCTTAAGGAAGGATGACAGAGAATGACCAGACCCACATCTACAGATGTCAATACCATGCATGAGACTCTGGGCGAAACTTATGACAATCTGCGCGAACCGAACGACTTCAGTTCATTGGATTACCCCGTCAATGTTTTTTATCTTGATTTGAGCAAATCCTATATGAACAGAATTCGGTGGCATTGGCATGAGGAAATGGAGGTCTTGATTCTCAATGACGGACTGGCCGAAGTGGCTACCGATGACGCTTCTTATAAGTTAACCCCGGGGCAGGGCATCATCATCAACCAGAATGTCATGCATTCCATCTATTCCCAGAATCAGGAAAACTGCACATTTTATTCCTTCGTATTCCATCCTGATTTTCTGTTCGGGCACAAAAACAACTATTTGCAGACACATTTTCTGCTCCCGATACAAAATTTTCGCTTGTTTAAGATGCTGGTATTAAGTGAAACGAATGAATGGCACGAACGTATGCTGGACGCAGTCAATGACGCGATTGCCGTCAATATGACGAAACCGTTCGGATATGAGGTTGCCACCAAGGGGCATTTATGCAGATTTTGGTCTGAACTGATCGGGCAGCTTCCACAGATGGAGACGGCACCGCCGCCGGGCGTATCTCTGGATGAACAGCGAGTCAAGGAAGCGATGCTTTATATCAGAACGCATCACGCCGAGCCGATATCCCTGGATGAGATAGCAGGCAGTGTCCATATCAGTAAGAGCGAGTGCTGCCGCTGCTTTGCGCGTACACTGCAGATGACACCTTTTGAGTATCTGATGAAATACCGCATTTTCGAGGCAACCAAAAAGATGATGGAACACCCCGATGAACCCATGTCAATTTCTGACTTGGCCCTGTCGGTAGGCTTTAATAACACTAGCTATTTTAATAAACTTTTCAAAAAATTTCTGGGCTGTACGCCTACTTACTACCGAACCCATAAGATTCTGTCCGGTACGGACAGAGACAACGGGCCTTTCAGCGTTCCGATACCGTAGTTTCTACGATTTGCGCTTGATACCATGCTGCTTGCAGATATCCTGTAGGCAGCATTTGTCACAGTAGGGATTGGTTCTGGCTGTACATACTTCCCTGCCGTGCCACACCAGTCTGTGACAGAAGTCGTTGCCTTCCTCGGGCGGAACAATCTTCCACAGCGCCATCTCCACTTTCTTGGGCTCTTTCACATCATCCACCAGACCGATTCGGTTACAGAGACGAATACAATGGGTGTCCGTCACGATAGCGGGCTTGCCAAACACATCCCCCATAATAAGATTAGCGCTTTTCCTACCCACACCGGGGAGTTTTAAAAGCGCATCGAAGTCATCCGGCACATTGCCACCGTACTCATCCTGCAGCATCTTCATGCAGGCACTGATATCCCTCGCCTTGCTGTTGCCAAGCCCGCAGGGATGCACAATCTTCTCAATCTCCTCCACGGGGGCCGCCGCAAGAGAAGCCACGTCCGGATATTTTTCGTATAGCTTTTCCACTACCACATTAACCCTTGCGTCAGTGCACTGCGCCGCCAAACGCACGCTGACAAGCAGTTTCCAAGCCTGATCGTATTCCAACGAGCAACCCGCGTCAGGGTACTCCTTTTTCAGTCGCTCGATAACCTCAAGCGCCAATTCCTTTTTTCTCATGTATATCAACTCTCTCCCATCTTAAGAAGCTTGGCCGCCTGGTCCGCCGCGATACAGGCATCGATAATCTCCTGAATGTCGCCGTTCATCACCTTATCCAGCTTATACAGTGTCAGATTGATGCGATGATCCGTGACACGTCCCTGAGGGAAATTGTAAGTTCTTATTTTCTCGGAGCGGTCTCCCGTACCGATTTGGCTTCTTCTCAGCTCCGCTTCCGCATCGTGCCTCTGCTGCTGCTCCATGTCATACAGCTTCGCCTTCAAGAGCGCAAATGCCTTCGCTTTATTTTGAATCTGGGATTTCTCCGTCTGACTGTATACCACGATTCCCGTAGGATAATGGGTCAGACGCACCGCGGAGTCCGTAGTGTTGACACACTGTCCGCCGTTACCGGAAGCACGCATGACGTCGATTCGGATATCCTTGTCTTCGATTACAATATCAATATCGTCATCCACCTCGGGCATCACCGCCACGCTGATGGTAGATGTGTGGATACGCCCGCCGCTCTCTGTCTCCGGCACACGCTGCACACGGTGCACGCCGCTCTCATATTTCAGCACGGAATAGGCGCCCTGTCCTGTCACCATGAAGGTGACACTCTTCATGCCGCCGATGCCGATTTCTTCCACTTCCGCAGTCTCCACCTTCCAGCGCCTGCCCTCCGCAAAGTGCACATACATACGGTAGATTTCCGCGGCAAACAGCGCAGCCTCGTCTCCGCCCGCACCTGCGCGGATTTCCACGATTACATTCTTCTCATCGTTAGGGTCCTTGGGCAGAAGCAGTATTTTAAGTTCCCGCTCCAACTCCTCCACACGCTTCTTGGCACCGCTTAACTCTTCTTTCAGCATCTCGCGCATATCTTCGTCGGACTCGCCCTCCAACATGGCGAGGGAATCTTCGATATCCTGATTGCACTTTTTATATTCCTTATAGGCATTCACAATGGGAGTCAAGTCGCTCTGTTCCTTCATCAACGCACGGAAACGCTCCTGATTGTCCGCAACCGTAGGCTCACTCAACTCATTCATAATCTCTTCGAATTTTCTCAATAAGTCTTCTAATTTATCAAACATGGCTACCTCCACAAACGACTCTGTCAAGTCCCGCAAAATCCTTAATTACTTCCACGTTCATATAGCCTGCCTCCTCCATGAGACGGCTCACCTGTTCTCCCTGATCGTATCCGATTTCAAAGAAAAGCATACCGCCGCCTGCGAGAAATCTACCCGCCTGCTCCAAAATTCTGCGGTAGAAAAAGAGACCGTCCTCATGTCCGTCCAGTGCCAATCTGGGTTCATGCTCCCGCACCTCAGGCATGAGGGATTCTATAACATCTGTTTTTATATATGGCGGATTGGAGACAATAATGTCAAACTTATCGCCTTCCTCCACTCCCGCAAAAAGGTCACCCTGCCGAAACGAGACTTTTGTCTGCCCGTCCGACTGTGGGCCCAGTATTCTCTCTGCATTCTTCCCGGCAACCTGCAGCGCTTCTTCGGATAAATCCACGCCCACGCCCGTACAGTCATTGGAATAGCGCAGCAGACTTAGCAGAATGCAGCCTGAACCGGTGCACATATCCAATATTCGCATGCCGTCGTGCAGATGCCGCATTACTTCCTCCACAAGCACTTCCGTATCCTGCCGTGGAATGAGTACTTTTCCATTGACTATAAAAGTCAATCCCATAAACTCCTGCTCACCCGTGATATGCTGCAGCGGAACACGTTCCCTTCGCGCAGCAATGCAGTTCGTATATTGCTCATACTCCTCACCGGATATGGGTCGTTCCCCATGGGCTAACAGAGTATTCCTGTCCGTACCGCAGCACCATTCCAAAAGCAGCCTCGCGTCTGTCTTAGCTTCATCAATTCCCGCCGAAGACAGCTCTCCGAAGCCCCACTGATATATCTCTGCATAAGTTAGTCTTGCATCCACGACTCATCCACCTCGTAGCCGAACGCCTCATACAGATATGCCTTCCAGTCAAATACAGCCTCCACGGCGGCAATAGCCACCTCCACCATGCTCTCATCCGGCTCTTTGGTAGTCAACCGCTGCATCCACATACCGGGTGCCGAGATAATTCTCACCAGAATGTTGTTGCTTCTGCCCGCCAGCCGGATAATCTCATAGGAGATGCCCGCAATCACCGGAATCAACGCAATACGCAGCAATACGCGATATACAGGATTTTCAACCCTGATAAAAAAGAAAAGAACAACGCTGACAAGCATAACAAACAACAAAAAGCTGGTCCCGCACCGTTTATGCTGCTTGGAACTCTTCATAACATTACCCACCGTCAGAGGACGGCCTTTTTCAATACAACTGATACATTTATGCTCCGCGCCATGATATTGATAGACACGTCTTATGTCTTTCATCAGGGAAATACTGAGCACATAAAGCACAAAGATTACAATACGCAGCACTCCCTCAATAATTGCCATAAAGGAAGCACTCCGGATATAGTCCTCAAACAGAGACGTAATATAGTAGGGCAGCACCATAAATATGCCAATGGCAATCGCCAGAGATATAATGAGCACAATAGCGCCAAACACCTGGTCTGCCTTATCCTTGAACATCCTATTGAAAGCTTTATCGGCTGCGGTCTCCTTCTCTTCCTCGTCCTCATAAAAAGATGCGGAATAGTTTAAACTCCTCATTCCCAGAATCAGAGAGTCTATAAACTGAAAAATACCGCGCACAAACGGTATATTCAGCAGTTTGCTGCCATGCGCGATACCGACATAATGCTCAATCTCAACCTCAATCTCTCCGTTAGGCTTTCTGACCGCAACGGCGTACTGATCCTTGTTTTTCATCATAACGCCCTCTAAGACCGCCTGACCGCCAATCCCGGAGTATTTCATGTTTTTCTTCTTTTTCCCCATCGTATATCCCTCATTAATGACTCAACTCGGAAGAATGCACGCTTTTTGCATGCAACTTCATGTTTTGAGAAAAAAAGGTTGAGATGTGCACCTCAACCTTTTTGTACAAACTTATTTGTTTTCCACACCGTACTTCTTGTTGAACTTATCAATACGTCCGCGTGCCTGGGCCGCTTTCTGCTGACCTGTGTAGAATGAATGGCACTTGGAACAAACTTCCACGTGAATCTCAGGTTTGGTAGAACCTGTCACGAATGTATTGCCGCAGTTACAAGTTACGGTTGCCTGATAATATTCAGGATGAATTCCTTCTCTCATCTCTTTCACCTCTTCTTAGCTCAAAAGTAAATAGACGCTCCGCTGTGAGTCGACAGCTTTTACATTGTAGCACAGGACTCACGCGTATGCAAGCATTTATTTAAAGAAAATCGACAAATTACAAAAACTTCATTTTCTTGACCATATTGACAAACTCAAAGTTATTCTTCGTTCTGGCAAACATATCCAATATTTTCTCCACTGCCTCATCCGCTTTCATACCGTTTAGAGCTTTACGGATAATATTGATGGCTTCCAGTTCGTCAGGGGTCAGCAGAAGATCCTCTCTTCTGGTGCTGGACTTCGGAATATCGATTGCCGGAAAGACTCTCTTCTCGGATAATTTGCGGTCGAGTACCATCTCCATGTTACCGGTTCCCTTAAATTCCTCATAGACCACGTCGTCCATCTTGCTTCCCGTCTCTACAAGCGCCGTCGCCAAAATAGTCAGACTGCCGCCCTCTCTCATATTACGCGCCGCACCGAAAAATCTCTTCGGCATATGTAAAGCCGCAGGATCCAGACCACCCGACAAGGTACGTCCGCTGGGCGGTACTACCAGGTTGTATGCTCTTGTAAGACGCGTAATACTGTCTAAGAGGATTACCACGTCCCTTCCGTGCTCCACAAGACGTTTCGCACGCTCAATTACCATCTCCGATACTCTCTTATGGTGCTCCGGCAGTTCATCAAAGGTAGAGTAGATGACTTCCACATTAGGTCCCTCGATTGCCTCCTTAATATCCGTCACTTCCTCGGGACGCTCATCAATCAGCAGAATAATAAGATGCGCATCCGGCGCTGTCTTGGTAATAGATTTTGCCACCTCTTTTAATAAAGTAGTCTTACCTGCCTTGGGCGGGGACACAATCATACCTCTCTGCCCCTTACCTACCGGGCTCATTAAGTCCATGATACGCATGGCAACGGATGCACCGGGAGTCTCCAGTTTTAACCTCTCATCAGGAAAGATGGGGGTCAAATCTTCGAAATTCGGTCTGCGTATGGCAATCTCCGGCACAAATCCATTGATCGTTTTTACATATAAAAGAGCGCTGAATTTCTCATTCTGCGTTTTTACTCTTGTATTGCCCTCTAATATATCACCCGTTTTCAAACCGAAACGGCGAATCTGGCTGGGCGCCACATACACATCGTTCTCACCGGGCAAATAGTTCTCGCAGCGAATGAAACCAAAACCATCGCTCATAACCTCCAAAATACCGCTGGCAGTAATGCCGCTGTCCAGCTCCGCGGGGAACTTTTCCTCTTCGGAACCGTCTTTCTTCGAAGGTACGACGGATTTTACGGCTACTTCTTTACCGGCTGCCTTGTCCTTCTCATCCTCGGCGAGCATGGCCTCCACTACTTCCGACTTCTTCATAGTCGAAGTGCCTTTGATGCCTCTCCCCTTCGCGATTGCTTTCAAATCCGCCAAGGCCAATGATTCATACTTTTCTCTCATACATTCCTCCCGTATTTTAATAAATCATCTATATACATTCTTCCGTATACAATCTTTCGTCTAGGGATTTAATACCTGATGTGTCATTCGACATGCTTTATCAATTCACTATTGCACATTATACACTATATGAACTGAAAAAGAAAGTACTTTTTTATTGCAGAGATATTGCAAATATTATAGAATAGAACAAGCAAGCCAAAATTTAAACATCAAGAAACGAGGTGTCCTATGACAACAAACGAAAAAGCACTGGCATTGCACGAGCAGTGGCAGGGAAAACTGGAAACCGTGTCCAAAACTCCGGTCAAAACACGAGAGGACTTATCGCTCGCCTACACTCCCGGCGTGGCAGAGCCTTGTAAGGTAATCGCGCAGGATAAGGAGGCAGCTTATACATATACATGGAAATCCAACACGATAGCCGTTGTATCCGACGGAAGCGCCGTTCTCGGTCTGGGTAATATCGGTCCCCATGCCGCTATGCCCGTCATGGAGGGAAAAGCAGTATTATTCAAGGAATTCGGCGGTGTCAATGCGGTTCCGATTTGCCTGGATACGCAGGATACCGAGGAAATCATCAAAGCCGTAACCTATCTGGCTCCCGGTTTCGGAGGTATCAATCTCGAGGACATCAGCGCTCCCCGTTGCTTTGAAATTGAAGAACGGCTCAAGGCAACTCTGGATATTCCCGTGTTCCACGATGACCAACACGGAACGGCCATTGTGGTGCTTGCAGGAACCATCAATGCCCTGAAGGTGGTAGGTAAAAAGAAGGAAGACTGCAAAGTTGTCATCAACGGTGCGGGTGCAGCAGGTGTGGCAATTGCCAAACTGCTTCTCAACTATGGATTTACCAACGTGATTATGTGCAACCGGGGTGGCACTGTCCACAAGCAGAGAACAGATCTTAACTGGATGCTGCAGAAAATGACCGAAACAACCAATCCGGAACAGATAGCCGGCACTCTTGCCGATGCGCTGAAGGGGGCGGATATTTTCATCGGTGTCTCCGCTCCGAATACCGTAACACCTGATATGGTATCTTCCATGAACAAAGATGCCATCATTTTCGCCATGTCCAATCCGGTACCGGAAATCATGCCGGATGAGGCTAAAGCCGCAGGTGCACGTGTAGTCGGTACAGGACGCTCCGATTTCCCCAATCAGATCAATAATGTGGTTGCTTTCCCCGGAATATTTAAGGGTGCTCTGGAAGGGCGCGCTCCCCAGATTACGGAGGACATGAAACTGGCTGCCGCTCTTGCGATTGCAGACCTTGTACCGGAAAGTGAATTGAACGAGGACAACGTTATGCCCGAGGCTTTTAATCCCAAAGTGGCACAGGCCGTTGCCGATGCCGTGAAGGCTCATATTAAATAGGAAGGCAGGAGCCATGACACAAGACCCGTTAACTCTTTACAAGTTAATTGTTCTCTACATGCTCAATCGGGTAACTTTCCCCCTGACGAAGGCACAGGTAGGAGACTTCATCTTGGAGAGAGAATACACCAACTTCCTGACCTTACAGCAGGCTATTGCGGAGCTGATTGATGCAGGTCTGGTAATTGCCAAATCCAACCGCAACCGTACCCATCTGGTAATTACCGACGAGGGCAGGTCAACGCTCTCTTACTTTGAAAATCGGATTAACGATTCCATCAAGGAAGAAATTGACGGATTTTTTAACGCGAACGAACTGGAAATGCGCAACGAGGTTTCCATTCTCGCAGATTATTATAAATCCGTTTCCGGCGAATACGACGCGCATTTAGTCGCAAAAGAAAAGGACGTTACCATAGTGGAAATCACCATGTCCGTCCCTGACGAAGATACCGCCGCCGCCATATGTGCTAACTGGCATAAGAAAAATCAGGATATCTATCAATATCTGACAGGGCAGCTGTTCTAGCCGCCCTGTTTCTCTGTTTCAGTGGGGTGAAATCACTTCGCTCCAACTATTGATTCCTATTACCCTCAGTGCAAAATCCGTATAAGTGGCGGATTGGTCCGTATCTACATATTTGAATGCATTATAGATAGATTTGCGCCCTCCGCCTTGCGTATTGATACCCAGCGCCAGTCCCTGTGCCACTTCCGATGCCGCATCTGTCTCCCGTGAAAAAAGCATGTTGTCGATATAACGGTTGGACTCTATCACTTTATAGGCGTACACAAACGACGCAGCCTGCAGATCCTGTCCGGCACTGGAAGTATAGCCCATCTCGCTGAGTGTCACATGCCGTACCTGCCCGGAATCGGTCAAAAACTCCTCTTTTTGCAGATAATCCGTCAGAACATGAATATTCTTAATGGTAATAACCGGCGTTGTCTCTGAGTCAAGCACATAAGAGCCGGCTTTGCCGCTGGTGCTCCACGCTTTGGCGCTTGTCAGCGGATAATTGTACGGATGATACCCTACACCCCAGTCGATATTACCGCCCGCCTTGATATTCCTGTTAAATTCGTCAATAATTTCCTTGGAGGAATATCCGCCGTTAGAATACAAGCTCTTACCCCACTGCTGGTCTAAGGAGATGTACACGATGGCATTGCCGTTCACGCTGACAATAGCGTTGTAGAAGATGCGGAACGCCTTGGCATATTCTTCCACATAACTCGCCGTATCCATATATTCTATATAATTCCATTCTTTTCTGGCATTGATTTCATTGCCGATCACCCAACTGGTCACTTTACCGTGCGTATTGTCCGAATATCGGCTTGCCAGAAAAGAACCTATCGCCGCAAGGAATTCCGTACCTTCCTCGTCCGTGGCATTGAACGCATAGTACGGCGCATTGCCCCCGCCGGAACGTGCCTTGGGATGAATGAGCTGCATATAACCGGGATGAATATCATTCAAAATAATGGCCGTCGTGGAAATCCCCTTCTTGGTCAAGGTGGAAAAGACATAGTCGTATTCTGCGATAATCTGCCCATTAAAGGCATAACTTCTTCCGTTATAGGTATAATAAACCGTCGGATAGTATGCATTGCTCGTATTGCCAAGGATTCGGCTAAGCGGAATATTGTACGCCGCATACTTTACTCCTAAATCATCAAGTTCCGATCCCCGTAGCTTGTCCGGGTCCACAAGCAGTCCCTTTTTGGATGTGGTATTGCCGACAGACAACCTATATTTGGCGATTGCTTCCGGATTCGTGATATAGCGCGGCTTACTGATAGGCATAAATTCGCCGTCCTTTTTCACGGCGACGACAAACTTGGAAAAAAGTCTGGAATTGGCCGAATTATAATTCAAATTGACCGAAAAAGTCAAATTAACATCCTTCAATTCCTCTATGATATAGTTATCACTTGTAAGTCCGGTATCGTAAGTCTTTTCTTCAAAAAGATAATAGTAACCGTCATCGCTGATTGCCAACCCCTCCGCCGAAGCGGTCACATCCACTTTACCTGTCTCAGCATTAATCAGGCAACTCTCAATCTCGATAAAATCCGCCGAATTCTCTGCAGTCAACTCAATCTGAGGCGGCCTGGCGTGCACACCGTCCGTCAAAAGACGTGCTGCATTTACCAACGCCTGAGATGCACCGTTTCCGGCATTCTGTTCCAAATAATCTTTGCGCTTGCGGGTTAAATTGGCTTCCGCCAGCTCCACCGCCTCCGTGTGCACCATAGCCTCTATGGCAGCGCTTTCCGCCGCCTGTCGGTCTAAATAATAGCGAACTCCGAAAAAAGCACCTGTTCCCGCCAGAGCAAATACAGCCGCTGCAATACCCGTCGCCGCCAGTACCTTTCTTCTTTTCTTACGACGAATATCTTCCGGTATTTCCGGCTTTTCCTCAATGGTATAGGTCTCTTCCACCGTGATGGTACGTTCCACCGAGCCCTGCTCGTTCACTGTCACCGTCTCTTCCATCGTCACAGCTTCTTCCAAGACCTTGCCTTTACGCTTCTGCGCCTTAATACGAGCCTTTTCTTCTTTGAGCTGCCTCTTCATGCGCTGTTTTTTTGCCTTGGCCCTCTCCTTATTCGCAGCCACCTTTGCCTTATCGATCACACGCCTTCTTTTATTCATGTGCTGCTTCTTCCTTTATACGTTTCATATGCTCCTTGATTTTTGCCTCATAACCATTGCCCGTAGGCTTATAAAATTCTGTTCCGTTCAGTTCGTAAGGCAAATACTGCTGCCTGACATAATTGTTGGGATAGTCATGTGCATACTTATAACCGGTTCCCCGCCCCAACTTCTGTGCACCCTTGTAATGCGCATCCTGCAAGTGCGGCGGAATAGGCAGATTCCCTGTTCGCTGCACTGTCTCCATCGCTTGGAAAATCGCTTCAACACTGGCGTTGCTCTTAGGCGCACACGCCACATAGGCTGCTGCCTGCGATAAAATAATCTGCGCCTCCGGCATACCGACCCTCTCCACTGCCAAAGATGCGCTAACTGCCACGGTCAATGCATTGGGATCCGCATTTCCCACATCCTCCGATGCACAGATCATAATGCGTCTTGCAATAAAAGTCACACTCTCTCCCGCATACAGCATACGGCTTAAATAGTACACCGCCGCATCCGGATCGGAGCCCCGCATACTCTTGATAAATGCGGAAATTGTATCATAGTGGCTGTCTCCGGATTTATCATAACGTAACACCCGTTTTTGAATGCACTCCTGCGCCACTTCCATGGTAATATGAATCTTACCGTCCTCGCTGCGGTTCGTAGTCATAACACCGAGCTCTACCGCATTTAATGCGTGTCTCGCATCTCCGCCCGACAGCTCGGCGAGGAAATCCACCGCATCCTCATCAATGACAGCATCATAGGCGCCCATTCCCTTGTCCTTGTCATATACAGCGCGGGAAATTAATGTTTTGATGTCTTCTATAGATAACGGATGTAATTCAAATATAATAGAGCGTGAAATCAACGCGCCGTTTACCTCAAAATAAGGATTCTCAGTGGTAGCGCCAATCAAAATCAGCGTCCCGTCCTCCACGAACGGAAGCAGATAGTCCTGCTGCCCCTTGTTAAAGCGGTGAATCTCGTCAATAAAAAGAATGGTCTTCTTGCCGTACATACCACTCAAATCCTTAGCTTTGGCCACCACTTCCTCCATGTCCTTCTTGCCGGCGACCGTAGCATTAATCTGCGTAAATTCGGCACTGGTCGTATTGGCAATCACTTTCGCAAGTGTGGTCTTACCGGTGCCCGGCGGACCATAGAAGATAATGGAACTGAGCTTGTCCGCTTTAATGGCGCGGTAAAGCAGCTTATCTTCCCCGATAATATGCTGCTGCCCTACCACCTCTTCCAGTGTGGTCGGTCTAAGCCTCGCCGCCAGCGGCGACTCTTTCTCCTGATTTGTACTTCGCATATACTCAAAAAGATCCATTCCCTTTCGCGTCCTCCGCAACAATATTCATCCTTAACTAAAGACGAATCTTTTATATTGTACCATTTTACGGGGATTCGCGCAAATATAATATCCCCTTACTTCTCCCTCTCATACAAATCCGCAAACTTCTGAAGCGCATCCCGAATCTCTATGTGCTGAGGGCAGATTCCTTCACATTTCCCGCACTTAATACATTCCACGGCCTTGCCATGGTTCATGGAATGTCTCTCATAGTACATATTGGTCTTCTTACCGGTCGTGGTATACATATTGTACAATCCGAAATACGCCGGGATATTGATATTCTTAGGGCACTCCTCCATACAGTACTTACAATTCGTACACGGAGTAATGTTTTGGTTTACGATATCCTTGACACGTGTAAGCATTTCCTGCTCCTCCGCGCTCAAAGGCTGAAAGTCTTTCATGTAAGAGGTGTTTTCCACCATCTGCTCGAAGTTACTCATACCGCTTAAGACCATGAAACAGTTGTCCAGCGAAGCCGCATAACGAATGGCATAAGAAGCCGGTGAGCCTTTCGCGCCTCTTCGCTTCATCTCCTCTCTTGCTTCCTCAGGGAGATTTGCCAGGCTTCCGCCCTTAACCGGTTCCATGGCAATGACCGGTTTCCCATGACGACAGGCCACTTCATAGCAGGCACCGGACTGAATCGCCGTACTGTTCCAATCCAAGTAATTGATTTGGAGCTGCACGAAGTCCACCTCCGGGTATTTGGTCAGAATCTCATCCAGCAGCACTGCGTCGTCATGGTAGGAAAAACCGATGTTTTTCACCAGCTTTTGTTCTTTCAAGCCGCGAAGGAACTCAAAACCACCGTATTTGAGAGTATTGGCATATCTCTCTTTTCCCATATTGTGGAGTAAATAATAGTCGAAATAATCTACTCCGCAGCGACTGAGCTGTTCTTCAAAATACTTGGGGTACTCCTCCGACGCTTTCACACGCAGAATAGGCATTTTATCGGCTAAAATATAGGAATCTCTGGGATAGCGTTCCACCAGACATCGCTTCACTGCCCCCTCCGACTGTTCGCCGTGATAGGGATAGGCCGTATCAAAGTAGACGAAACCCTGCTCCATGAAGCAATCCACCATACGATTCATCTGGTCATAGTCGATACTTGCTGCATCCTCCGGATTCGTCAGCGGAAGTCTCATTGTTCCAAAACCTAATTTTTTCATTCTATATCCTCATCTGTCTTTTCCGAATCTCTATTTGCCCTACCCCTACATTATAATATGTTCATTAAAATATTGTAAAGCCGAATGCATCGTCAGCCTGTGGCTTATGAAATTCTGCAGTTTAGTCAAACAACAATTCCTCCACGGTCACGAACTCATATCCTTGCTCTTTCAGCTCATCTATAATCTGCAATGCTGCAGTCACCGTAGTATCATACTCATCGTGCATCAATATAATGGCGTTTTCCTTTGCTTTGGATGTCACTTTCTTGACAATCCCCGACACGTTGCTGCTGCTCCAGTCCAGAGGATCAATATTCCACAATACGGGAAACATGTTGAGTTCTTTTTCAAAGCTCTTGTTCCACGTGCCATAGGGAGGCCGCACATACTGTACCTCCTGTCCGGTCAGTTCCTCTATCAGTTCGCTCGTTTTCACCAACTCTTCTTTAAAAGCCTCACTGTTTCGTTTGTTTAACTGCATATGACTATAGGTATGGTTTCCGATCAGATGCCCTTCCTCACTCATACGCTGCACCAAATCAGGATATTGTTCCGCATGTTTTCCCAATACAAAAAATGTAACCTTTACATCTCTGTCTTTCAGTCCGTCCAACAGCTGCTCCGTGTAGTAGGGATGCGGTCCGTCATCAAAAGTCAATGCAATTTTCTTACTGTCAACCACATTGTCGGCAGCCGCCGCCTCCACTTTCGATTTATATTCCACAATTCCCGATGTGCATAAAAGCATTGCGGCAGCCGAAAGAGCCGCCGCTTTTAACATTTTACCTTTTATATGCATCTGCATCCATCCTTACCCGCCATGCATAACTGATGTTATTTATCATACACTCAGTTATACTATATCTCACTAATTTATATGCACCGCAATGAAAGGTAAGAAGTATCAATCCTCGATAGATAATATAATTTGAAAAGCCTTCGTATAACCGTGTCCGTAATCACGGTTAAGTTTAAGTTCCCCGCCGTGCATCTGTACAATCTTGGATGCAATGCTTAGTCCCAGGCCGCTGCCGCCTTTCGTACTGCGCGCCTTGTCTCCTCTGGAAAACGGCTCAAAGATATGCTTTGCAAGTTCATCGTCAATCTGTTCTCCGTCGTCCGCCACCGTGATTGTATATTCTTTAAGCTGTACAAAGGTTTTACCTCCATTCTTTCCATAACGGATGGTATTAGACAGAAGATTGGTGACAGCCCGCATCATCTGCACCTTATCCGTACTGTAGGGCGTAGGTATTTCGGGAATCTCCATCCGCAGCGTTATCTTGCGCTCCTCGAAATCCGTATATAACGCCGCGATACACTCCCTAAGAACCTCTCCCAAATCACAATCTTCTCTGTGCAGTTCGAAACCACTGCTGTCCATCTTCACATACTCGAACAAAAGCGTAATCAACTCATTCATTCTCATGGATTTATGATAGATTGTGTCCAGATACTCCTGCCGCTTGTCCCCCTGTACCAAGTCATCCGACAGTGCTTTACTGTAACTGCATAATGTAGTAATGGGTGTCTTAATATCATGAGCGATATCGGACAGTAACAGATTTCTCTCTCTTTCATAAGCAATCTGCTGCGCTTTTTCCTCCTCCATCAACTCATTAACTTTCTTAGACACTGTACGATAGTAGTAAAAAGCACCCACAAGATAAGGCAGAACACTCACAAAAATCAGGGCAAGGAACATTATGATAATCAGAAGTCGGAGCACAACTCCCCGGAGTCCCGAAAACAGGGGAGAATCCACAGCAATTTGAAAGGAACCTCCCACATGTTGTCCGATGACACGCTGCGCATAACCACCCAGTCCGTCCGGCAGGAAAGAAGTCATAACATATAATAACATTTGTAATATTAAAAGAACAGGGCTTCCTTTTGCCGTAACAGATACCTGCTGGTCAGCCAGAATCGCTGACATTGTGGGGAGAATCAGACTGTTGTACAGGATACCGAGCGACTGTACCGAAACATAGATGAAGAGCATGGTAATCAGGAATCTGCCAATCAAAAACCACTTAAGAGACTTCTTTGTTTCATTCTTACTTTCGATTTCCATATACACCATGCCCTCTTTTCGCCGTTATCCACATAGTTAAACTTTGATTTGATATAAAACCGTTATATAAAATTACTATTTAATACATGCTATTTTTCCATCCGATACCCCAATCCACGTATGGTCTTAATGTATTCTCTGCCGTCTGAATCCAATTTACTCCGCAGCTTAGAAATACATACCATAATGTTGTTGTCGGACACGAGGTATTCGTCGCCCCATCCCTGTTCATAGAGCTGCTGCTTGGTAAACACCTTGCCCGGTTCTTCCATAAAGAGCTTCATAATCCGAAACTCTACCGAGGTCAACTCAATCATCTCCTCCGCTCGATACAACAGACAAGCGTCCAAATCCAACCGCAGATCCTGAACTCTCAGCTCTTTAACTGCTTTGTCCTTATCCCTGCCGCCTCTTGCCCCAAGAGAGTAGAATCTTCGTATATTGGAATTTACCCGTGCTACCGCCTCCAGGGGCGCAAAGGGTTTGGTGATATAATCATCCGCGCCCATGTCTAAGCCTAATATCTTATCGGAATCAGTGTCCTTGGCAGACAACATGATAACCGGTATATTATCGTCTTCTCTGATATTTCGTAACACCCGATATCCATCCAATCCCGGCATCATTATATCCAGAATTACCAAGTCGGGTTTCTCTTTCCGAAGCTTTTCCATGGCTTCCACGCCGTCTGCCGCTTCCGTCACCTCATATCCGTCTTTTTCCAGATACAGGCGCAGCACATCCCGTATCTCCGCCTCGTCGTCGGCGATTAAAATTTTATATCCCATCGTCGGCCTGCCTTTCACTCAGTCTGCAGTAAAGTGCTGCCTGCGTCAGATATTTGTAGGGACCTACATAGAAGAGTTCTACCACACCACATGTTATTATTCCGAGAAGATGCCAAGGAATAAAGGAAAGGTCAAGTATGAACGCACGCCACTTTTCTCCATGCATCATATCGCTGCTCAGACGAAGCGCCTCCTTGTAAGGCATATCCGGCTGTTTCGCCAGGATATATGGCACCATACGGTACTGATATTTCTTATAGATACCGGGAATGATAAACAGACATGCCCATCCAAACACTCTAAGGTCCATTTGGAACATGGTTTTTACAATATTCTTATAGGAATGATCGAAGCCGTAGGCAACTTCTTTCACTTCCGCTTTATCCTCCACACTCTTAACCATGAAGCGGCACACGCCTACGCTGAAAGGGTTTTCCAATAGAGCTATACACGCATATACTACTGCCCAGACGGCCAACACCACCAGTAGAATAACAACCGCTATTGTAACACCGTAAACGATTATCTGCACATCGCTCATCTCCTGCATTGAGTCTGCAAGAGTTTCCATCACTCCATTGACGATACCTTCCCCGGTTTGCGGTACAATCTCAGTAATCGGCTCTACTCCGTCCGCGTACTCAACCTGTGCATCCGCATTACGGGTTATCACGACGGAAGATTGGGATGAGCCTGTGCTTGCAGAAGAACTAATTGACCCGTATATCATAATGGATAAAAGCACGACAAGCACAATCTTCCAATAGTTTCGCGCCAAGGCATCTTTCGCCCGCTGTTTTAATTCTTTTCTTGTCCACATAATTATTTCTCCTTAACCTTACTGAGTTTCGTTGTTAAGGCTATCCTACCACCCATACCTTAAGCGAAAATCGGAGAACTCTTAACGAAACCTTAAAGAAGAGTTGGCTCGGCACCCCATTGATAAGAATCAGTCCGCCGAAAAATTCATATACCTTATATATAGTTCCTCGAAATCCGGCTGCTTCGCCAGATTAATACTGTCTATAGAAAAAATACTGCCTTCCAAGCTTTTTCCGTCAATCTTGCCCTGCCACAAATCGCGTCCGATGCGGTAAGCGCCTTCAAGCGACGTATTACCCACCGCCTGGACACTGCCGCGCATATGCTCGGGAAGCAATCCTATGGCAAAAGCCGCCTCTACATCGAGATAGTGGCCGAATCCGCCCGCAAGAAAGACACGCTCGACTTTGTGCTCATGCAGCTTCGAATTGTTCTGCTGCTGTTCATTTGACTGAAGTTTATTCTGTCGCAGCTCATCCGTCTGCCCGAGCAGGATTTCCACACCCGCACGCACCGCCGCTTTCGCCATCTGCAGGGAACGGATGTCAGCCTGTGTCAGGTAGAGCTTCTGCCCGCTCCTTCCTGATGTAAACCGATATTTTCCTTTGTCCGCAATCTGCGCCGATATTCCTTCGGTAAAGTATGGCTCCGCCAGCAGTCCACTCTCGTCCATAATCCCCTGTCGAAGAAGTTCTGCAATACACGCCACCATATCGCTTCCCACAATTCCCGCTCCCGCACCGCCTTCGAATGCGGGGCCTGCCGCCGTTGCCGTGACAATCATATGCTTCCCGTCCGTAATTGCCATCTCACCGTTGGTTCCTAAATCAATCAGCAATGCGGCTGCTTCTTGCTCGTCGGACTTTTTCCGTCTCACCAAATGCCGTAAGGATTCTTTCTCTAAATCATCTGTCAACAGACCACAGACATAGAGTCCGGCCACAATATCGCCGCCCACAAAAGCACTGATACACGGCACAAGCCATGCCTTAAAATCCCATGCAGGATGCACGAATTCCTGCAGGCCGCACTCTACCGGTGTAAAAGGACTGTGCCCCAGAGAAGACACATCATACCCCATCAAAAGGTGTTCCATCGTGGTATTTCCCGCAATGCACATACACCGGACAGATACCTCGTGATGTACGAACCTGTCCACACCATGTTCCAACACTTCTACAACCAATGCCTGCAGCTTGTCCCGATTCCCCTCGCACGATGCCTGAATCCGCGACAGCACGTCAGCGCCATAACTTCTCTGGGGATTCATCTCACAGTAGGTGTCTATAATCCGTCCCGTTTCTATCTCCATAAGCTGCATGGCAATGGTAGTTGTTCCCAAATCAACAGCAATCATAACATTCGCAATCTTATTATCCATTACGTCCGTTACTCTATCATCATTCCAATCCGATACATTGATGGACGGTACTGTATCTATATTAGATTCCATAACGCCCGATTTGTGATATACAGTTTGACCATTCGATTGACTTGTATAGTCAACACTTCCCGTCACATCTATCATATCCGATATGATAGCAATCTCCGGTGCGTCTATCGTGCATAATTTTATTACACAATCGCTTTTCGGTTTGGCAAGACACGCAAGCCGATACCCCTGACGCAATTCCTCCGGTTCCAGTACGCTTCGCTCCAGACCTGTGGGCATAGTCGCACCCTGCAGAAACTGTACCCTGCATCGTCCGCAATCCCCTCTTCCGCCACAGAAACTGCCGCTTATCATATTATTTGCCAACAAAGTTGACATGAGTGTCATAGACGTATCGTGCGTCAGAATTGCAGATTTCTCACTTAAATCGTCAAGTCCGTTATTCAATTTATCGTTTTCTACAACGACCGTTATTTTAATTTTTTCAGACAAACTGATTTTTCTCCTTGTCGTAATGATAATCAATACTTGACAGTTTATCCTCTATCTCTGCACGGTCTGTATCCAGATCGTCGCAGAGTGCGTCTAAGTTGGTATAGTAGTCACGCAGTTTCAGGTTAATAAAACTCAATAGCGTAACAGGGTCTTTCGGAATCATAAAAAACCGCCTTTCTTAATTTTCTGCTGTCATTCCATCGACATCTCCACACTGTAGTTTGCGCCGTCACTTACAAGCTGTGCCATACTGCCGCAGACGATCGGCATCATGGGGGACAGGTGTCCGATATCCACATCCATTACCACCGGCACATTGTATTTCCTGATTACCTCGTATACCGCCTGATACTGGTCAAGCCCCATCATTTCCTGTCCGTGGCAAAGCGGTCTGCCGATGATAAAGCCGCTGCAATGCTTAAACCATCCGGCATGTTCCATCTGCCACATAGCACGCCTAATGGACATCACATTCAAATCGCAGGATTCAAGAAACCAGAGTATACCGTCATTCTTATATCGCTCCGTATAATCGGTAACTTTATCGTACTTCGTTCCAAGCAGATTCACCAGACAATCCATGCAGCCACCCAGCAGACGGCCGGAAAGGGTAAGAGGGGTGTCGGGAATATTCCGAATTACGGATGGCTCCGTAACATTATAAGGCAGTAACGGATGTTCTTCATCCTTCAGCCATTCTTTTTCCCACTTATCATATCCCTCGAACCGTAGGGATTTTCCTGTCAAAAGGTCCATCGCATCCTGAATGGATTTGTGCCATGGCTCCATACCGAAAGCGGACGCGCAGGGTCCGTAAATGGATGCAGTGTCACACAGAGTTGTCAGCAGGAAGGTCATATTCGTGTTATCCGAAAAGCCCATATACCATTTAGGAGACGCCTGTCTTATTTTCTCAAAATCCACGAAGTCCAGTGTCTCACACATCAGTTCCCCGCCGCCACAGGAGATGATACAGTCATTCTCTGCGCTGCAGTAATATTCCGTCAATTCCGCACCGCACTTCTCCGGGGTATTACTGATACCAATTCCCTCCTGCGCATAGCAGTTGGGACCCAGCTGCAGTTTGTAACCCTGCTCCTTCCATTTGCGCTGCGCATTATTAAAAGCGCTCGTATAAGGCTCGGTCGCACACCCGAAGGAGGGTGCCACAAAGCCGATTGTTCCGTTTGGGGCTAAAAATTCTGGATATCTCATAATGATTCTTCCTTTCTGTTCTCAATATATAAAGAAATTTCCTCCATATAATTATAAACAAAATCTCCTATTTACCATGAAAATTATAACATATCCCCACTTATGCAACAAGCCGGACACATCTGTGTCCGGCTCGTACTTTACAATATTCTCCATAACCTTTCCGCCATCCGATACTTTTGCCTCTACCCGATGTACCTGCATCACTGCCCCTACTTTCTGGCGGCTGACAGCTTGGAATCTTCCACTTTAATCAGTATCGTATCCTTGGCTGCCACCTCGTCCGCGAGAATCAGCTTCGCAGACAGAGTTTCCACATATTTCTGAATATACCTCTTCAAAGGTCTGGCACCGTATACAGGGTCGTAAGCCTGTTCCACGATAAACCGCTCCGCCTCATCGGTCAGCTCTATCCTAAGTTCCCTGTCGGAAAGCCGTCTGTTCAGGTCATTCACAATCAAGCGGATGATACCGCCGATATTGTCTCTCGTCAGAGGCTTAAACAGAATGGTTTCGTCCAGACGGTTCAGGAATTCCGGGCGGAAATGATTTCGTAAATCTCCCATCACCAACTCTTCCGCTTCTGATTTAATATTGCCCTCTTCGTCAATGCCGTCCAACAGATAGCCCGCGCCGATATTCGAGGTCATAATCAGAATAGTATTTTTAAAATCTACCGTTCTGCCTTGAGAATCCGTGATTCGTCCGTCGTCCAACACCTGCAAAAGTACGTTGAACACATCAGGATGAGCTTTTTCAATCTCGTCAAACAACACAACCGAGTACGGTTTTCTTCTGACCGCTTCGGTCAATTGTCCGCCCTCTTCGTATCCCACATATCCGGGAGGCGCTCCAATCAGTCTGGAAACCGAGTATTTCTCCATATATTCGCTCATATCGATGCGTACCATGTTATTTTCGTCGTCAAAGAGAGCGGCTGCAAGCGACTTGGCAAGTTCCGTCTTACCCACACCGGTGGGTCCTAAGAACAGGAAAGAGCCAATCGGCTTGGTGGGGTCTTTGATGCCCGCCTTGGAGCGGATGATGGCTTCCGTCACCTTCGTCACGCCCTCGTCCTGCCCAATCACACGCCTGTGCAGTTCATCATCCAAATGAAGTGTCTTATTGCGCTCGCTCTCCGTCAGCTTAGACACCGGTATACCCGTCCATCGTGATATAATCTTGGCAATCTCCTCATCGGAAACACTCTCATGTACAAGCGAAAGGTCTTTTTGCTTAATTTGCTCTTCTTCAATTTCTAACTGCTGCTTAAGTGCAGGCAGTCTGCCATAGCTTAATTCCGCTGCCTTCTCATAATCACCGTCGCGCTGGGCAATTTGAATCTGACTATTGACATCGTCGATTTCCTCACGAATTTTGGACAGTTTTTCAACAGATGCCTTTTCATTCTCCCACTGCGCCATGCGGTTTATGAGTTCTTCCTTGAGCTCCGCCAGTTCCTTCTGCAACTGCGCCAGACGCTCTCCGCTTAAGCGGTCATCCTCTTTTTTTAGGGCAGTCTCCTCAATCTCCAACTGCATGACCTTGCGCTGCAGCCCGTCCAGTTCCGTAGGCATGGAATCCAGCTCCGTCTTAATCAGCGCACACGCCTCATCCACCAGGTCGATTGCCTTATCCGGCAGGAATCTGTCTGAAATATAGCGATTGGACAGCACCGCCGCGCTGACTAACGCATTGTCCATAATCTTCACACCGTGGAAAACCTCATAACGCTCTTTTAACCCACGCAGGATGGAAATTGTGTCCTCCACCGTCGGCTCCTCCACCATCACAGGCTGGAAACGCCGCTCCAAAGCCGCGTCTTTCTCGATGTACTGACGGTATTCATCCAGTGTCGTTGCGCCGATACAGTGCAATTCGCCCCTCGCCAGCATAGGCTTAAGCATGTTGCCGGCATCCATGGCGCCGTCGGTCTTACCCGCACCCACGATGGTGTGCAGCTCATCAATGAACAGGATAATCTGTCCGTCGCTGTTTTTCACATCGTCAAGCACCGCTTTCAGACGCTCCTCGAACTCGCCCCGGTACTTGGCTCCCGCCACCAGCGCACCCATATCCAAGGCAAAAATCTTCTTATCCTTCAGCCCCTCCGGCACGTCGCCGCGGACAATACGCTGCGCCAGCCCTTCCGCGACCGCCGTCTTTCCCACGCCCGGCTCACCGATCAGGACCGGGTTATTCTTCGTTTTTCTGGACAAAATGCGGATAACATTGCGAATCTCGCCGTCTCTGCCTATCACAGGGTCCAACTTCTGATTTCTCGCCCGCTCTACAAGGTCCTGTCCGTATTTCTCCAGCGTATCATAAGTCGCTTCCGGATTGTCGCTTGTCACTCTCTGATTACCCCTAACCGTGGACAAAGCCTGCAGAAACCGCTCTCTTGTGATGCCGAACTCCCGAAAGATTTCTTTAATCTCCTTATTCGGGCTTTTTAACATAGCAAGGAAAAGGTGCTCCACGGACACGTACTCATCGCCGAGCTGCTTCGCCTCGTCCTCCGCTGTAATCAGTACTTTATTGAGGTCCTGACCGATATAAATCTGCCCGCCCTGCACTTTGACGCGTTTCTTAAGTCCCTGTTCCACGCGGTTTAAGAAATACTCTTTCTGTATTTCCATCTTTTCAATCAATTTTAAAATCAGGCTGTCATCGATGGTGAGCAGGCTGTAAAGCAAATGTTCCTGCTCAATCTCCTGATTGCCGTATTCGTATGCCAGTTTCTCACATTGTTCCACTGCCTGTATGGATTTCCGGGTAAATTTCGTTAAATTCATAATGCTCCTCCTCTCCGAAGCACAACAAACAGTTGTGATACATTATGTTTGTTCTAGTTCTGGTATAACAATACGACTTTTTGTTAGCACTGTCAATAGATGAGTGCTAAAATTTTCAGAAAATTTATAAATAGGCACCAATACTTAAAAGTATGGTGCCTATCACATGCCTTCTCTATTCCGTTATATTCCTATAGAGAGTGTACATTGAATTTACATGATAAACCTCGTATTCATTTTCGATGACACTCTTCACTTTCTGATTTTCTATCTCAATTGAAGTTCTGACTACAATCCACTTTGGCGGTGTTTCCCGCAGCATTTGCATAATCTCTTCCTCTATTTGAGGAGACAATTCCATATAATGCTCCTGCCATCCGCAATACTTGCTGTAAGGTATGATATCCGTAATGGAATAAAATCTGAGGTGTATCACATATCCCCAGACAGAATCATAGTCTTCCTCCGGAATGTGAGAGACTATGTCCATCACGGAGTCATAGTTAGTGGTATCGGAAGTTTGATGTATCATCTCCTTGCATACCCCTAACATCTTATAGCACGGATATGCGAAACATATGAGCAGTGCAATAACGGCAATGCACCTTCTTCCAAACACCATCTTTTTATCTGCGAAAGCCGCCATAAGCTGCCAAACACCCAACATTACACCGGGAATAATCAGCATGTAGTCGTGCATCGTACTGTTTCCCATCTGCAGCGTCACAAACATACCCGCCGAATATGCCACTGCCAAAATCCACATTCGTCTGTTTTTTACTCCGCTGATAATAAAACTGATTATAAGGAAAAGAAGTGTGAATAAATACAATGCTCCTGTACCGAATCCGAACCCTTCCCCTTCCGTTCCGTAAATAAACCCAAACACAAAGGTGCAATACAACATATTCTTTATTTCACCGTAATATCCAAAATACAGTAACGGCGGTATAAAAGCCGCAATCACACCGGCAATAAAAGCCAACGCATTATATGCTAAATTTTTCCATTTCTTTTCCATGAATAAAGAAACCGTTATGGTCAGAACAATAGCACAAATCAAAACTGCATTTATGATACGTATCAATGAAAGGACACCGAAACAGCAGCCATATATAAAAGCGTAGGAAGGCCGATGCTCCTTCTTATCACTGATGATATAGTCAAGGGCAAAATACAGCGAAAGAAACAGAAACGACAAACTCCATTCCTCCGTATTGTTTCCGCCCTCCATTGTCGGAGCCAAAATCAAGAAAAAGGGAATCAATGCAATAAACTTTTTCCAAATGCCTACTCCCTCAAAAAAATGCTCATGTATCCTATAACAAAGGAAAAGCACCACACACAGATTCAGATACTGCATTAGAAATACACCGGTTCTTCCGTATATGAATAACTGCCCGAACCATTCAATCAAAAAGAGCCACGGACCCTTCATATCAAAAAAATCTCTATAGGGAAGATATCCTTTGGCCATACTGGCACCCACATGCTGAAAAAAGGCAGAATCCCAGCCGTGTGCATATGGAAACAGCGGGCTTGTCATATAAGAGAAAATGAGAAGAAACACTGTCTGTATAAGCAAAAACAATATAATAGCACCCGGCTTTATTTTCTTTTCTTTTATAAAACTCATCTCTTTCATCGCCAATTTCATAGTACCTTTCTTCTTTTCATGCCGGAATTTCTTAATACTCATCCAAAAAGCTGTGGCGGACTCCGTCCAATTTATATGCAACCACCGCATCAACATGCACATTCTCCACGCTCTTGAAAATATTTGTCTCCACAAAGGGGTTCGTTTTCTTCATTTCCTTTATCAATTCTTTCACTTCCACACGCTTGGAACGATTTTCTTCGTTATCGCATGTCGTGCAGGTGTCCGTAAATTTGCAGGCACACTGAATGAAGTGCAATCCGTTGTAATCTCTCCACGCTTTGATATCGTCTTCTCTGACAAGATACAGCGGACGAATCAATTCCATCCCTTCAAAATTAGTACTGTGCAGCTTCGGCATCATTGTCTGTACCTGTGCACCGTACAGCATACTCATGAGAATCGTCTCGATTACATCATCGTAGTGGTGTCCCAGTGCAATTTTATTACACCCCAGCTCCTTGGCATAGTGATACAGATGCCCTCTCCTCATTCTCGCGCACAGATAACAGGGCGATTTCTCCACATTGTAGACCGAGTCAAAAATATCTGACTCGAATATAGTAATCGGAATATTGAGTTTTCTGGCATTTTCCGTAATCACCGTCCGGTTGGCAGGACTGTATCCGGGGTCCATCACCAGAAATTTTACTTCAAACGGAAACTTATTGTGAAGCTTTAATTCCTGAAAAAGCTTGGCCATGAGCATGGAATCCTTTCCACCGGAAATGCATACGGCTATGCGATCCCCTTCCTTTACCAGCTCATATTGATTGATTGCCTTTGTAAATTTGCACCAAATGTTTTTCCGGAACTTCTTACGAATGCTCTGTTCCACCTGCGCACTGATTTCCTCTTCTTTTTCCTCCTGCATCCGGGCAAGAAGCCATGCAGTGTATCCTCCCGACAGACTGACCGCATCGTAACCTTTATCCGAGAGATTTTCTGCCACTTCTATGCTGATCTTGCCTACGCTGCAGCAGATAATCAGCTTTTTGCTGAGAGAAACCTCCGGATTGCCTTCTATATTATCCGGCGAAAGGAGAACGGCACCAGGGATCACTCCGTGGGCAGCTTTTGCTTCGTCCCGTATGTCAATAATCTGATAGCTGTCTTCCTGAAGCTCTTTTAATTGCTGTACTGTTATCTCCATCTTTTACTCCGTTCCGGCGCTGCGTACATCCTGCGTTAAATCTTTGATCACTTCACCTGCAATGATAAGTCCTGCCACAGACGGCACAAACGCTACGCTCCCGGGTATATCCCTGCGCTCCGTACACTTATGTTTCGCACCCGGCGGGCAAATGCAGCCTGTCCTGCAGCTGATTCTCATATCGTCAATCGGGCGGGTGGGCATTTCTTCCGAATACACCACCTTCAATTTCTTCACACCGCGTTTCTTTAACTCGCGCCGCATGACTTTTGCCAGCGGGCAGACCTTAGTCTTGTAGATATCGGCAACCCTGAACGCGCTTCCGTCCAGCTTATTGCCGGCTCCCATGCTGCTGATGACGGGAATACCCTTTTCCTGCGCCCGCATGATGATCTCAATCTTGGCGGTCACGGTATCCACCGCATCTACCACATAATCATACTCCTCAAAAGGGAATGTGTCGGCGTTTTCGGGCAAAAAGAACGCATTGCGGACTCTGACATCCGCGTTGGGATTGATCTCCAATATGCGTTCTTTCATAACCTCTGTCTTATATTGTCCGACGGTTCTCCTCGTGGCAATAATCTGGCGATTGAGGTTGGTCAGGCACACTTTGTCGTCATCGACCAAATCAAATGCACCCACACCGCTTCTGACAAGTGCCTCACACACATATCCTCCCACACCGCCTATTCCGAACACCGCAACGCGGGAACCACTGAGCTTGTCCATGGCCGCTTTGCCTAGGAGCAACTCAGTCCTCGAAAACTGATCTAACATAATTCAACCTCTTTCCCCGGCTCCACCACCATGGCGCCGTCCGTCACAAAGCTCTCGGCCTTCTTTAAATCGAACAGTTTGCCGGGCTTCATGTGAATCGGAACCGTATGCTTCGCCTGAATCAGCTTGGCACACTCCACAGCCGCCTTCACATTCATTGTAAAGATACCGTCGATAGGCAGAAAAGCATAGTCAATCTGCCTGTCCGCCAGCGTCTCCATCTGCTTGGTCTGCGCGGTGTCCCCCGCAAAATAAATCAGAAGCCCGTCCACGGAAACCAAATAACCCACACATTCTTCTTTATGGTGATTCTTGTTGTATGCTTCCGTTGCTTCTATATTAATATCTTTGACTGTAAATTTCCGGTACTCGCCGCCCCGAAGCGCGTCCATGTTCTGGATGACCACGCAGCCGTCCGCATGGATGGGCAAATCAATCTGATTGTGGTCATGGTGCTGATGTGTCACCAGAATCAAATCCGCCGGCTTATCATATCCGTCTCCGATATACGGATCGATATAGACAACCGTTCCACTGTTTGATGTGAGCCGTAGACTTCCATGTCCCTGATAAAGTAATTTAGCCATTGTTTCCCTCCGTTCTTGGTTTAACGCACATTTCCGCTGTTTATCCCGGCGCCGCCGCGCTCCAGCGGAAGCCATTCCATTGCTTTCTTAATATAAGTATCCCAGAAATCCCACTCGTGATTTCCGGGTCCTACCTCAAAAGTCACCTCAACGCCCTTATCCTGTAGGAACTGTGCAAAGTCCTGATTAGTTTCAAGCAGGTGGTCGTCCCGACCGCATGCCATGTAGATTGCGGGAAATTGTGCTTTCTCCTCGATTAACTTCTCCACAAGATATTTGGGATTCTTGTCGCTTATGAGCACTTCCTCCAAATCCCCAAAAAAAGCCTCCGCAAAGTCTCTCCGCTCAATAATGTTCGCGGTATCGTTGGTTCTGTCCTTAAGCTGATCCACAATCAGAGCAGACGAGAGCGCCACAATCGCCCCAAAAGTATCATGGTATTTCAGACCGTTTCTCATTGCGCCGTATCCGCCCATGGAAAGGCCGCCGATATAAGTATCCTCTCTCTTATGGGACAGAGGAAATATCTTACGTGTCAATTCTACCAGTTCCCGTCCGATAAATTCTCCGTAATTGTTTAGTCCCGCGGGATAATCCAAATAAAATGCATTGTCGCCGGAAGGCATGACAACCGCCAGATCGTTTTCCTCCGCAAAGCGCTGGATTCTTGTACCGTTCACCCAGTCGGTATAGTTGCCGAAAATCCCATGCAGCAGATAGAGTGTCTTATAAGGCTTATCCTCACGTATCGGCATGCCCGGGGCAATCATCTTATCCGCCGGTATAATTACGTTCACCGGCACGGTGCGCATCAGCGCCTTAGACAAAAGATTCATCTGTATAAAAGCCATACTATGTCCTCCTTTATCTTATATTTGCAATAGAGGTATTTTTCTTCACTGTAAATAGCATACCACAAGATGATTGTTTTGCGAATCCACTCCTTGAATTTTTCATATATTAGGAGTAAAATAATGTGGGATTACAACATCCTAGATCAGTATTTACATATTTTGTATAACGAAAGAAAGGATACTTTGTACAATGAAAAAGAATGAAAACAAATGGATACGTGCCGCGATTCCGGCGCTTTTACTCCATTGCAGTATCGGTACGGTTTACTGTTGGTCTATTTTCAGTCAGGAAATAGCCGACTATATCGGTTTCTCCAAGGGAGCTACGGAGTGGGCATTCAGCTTCGCCATCTTTTTCCTCGGAATGTCGGCAGCGTTTTTAGGTAACGTAGTTGAGAAGGATATTCACAAGTCCTCCCTGATTGCTGCAGTCTGCTTTGCACTGGGTATGGCGGGCACCGGATTCTTCATCTATTACGGCGGACAGCATCAACAGAGTACTCTGGCGCTTATCGGTATCTACATATGTTACGGTTTTATTATGGGTATCGGTCTCGGAACCGGTTATTTGTCTCCGGTCAAGACACTTATGCTCTGGTTTGAGGACAGAAAAGGTCTGGCAACCGGTCTTGCCGTAGCAGGTTTCGGTGCAGCGAAGGCAATCGCAAGCCCGATTATGCAGGCAATGTTGGAGAATCTGGGTGAAGGCGGCATCTACAAGATGTTCCTGATTCTCGCATGTGTATATTTTGTTATGATGTTCGTGGGACATCTGCTCTTAAAGAAGCCGGAAGGATGGCACGAGCCTCAGACGAAGGAAAAAGGTCAGGGTATCATCTCTGTTATTAAAACAAGACCGATTCCGAACTATATCGGTATCTGGCTGATGTTCTACATCAACATCACCTGCGGTCTGGCACTGATTTCTCAGGAAAAAATGATTGTAAAATGTATCGGTCTTGCCGGTGTGGTAGGTATTATCTCCACGGTTTCCGCAATCTTTAATGCGGGCGGACGTCTGGGCTTCTCCGCATGGGCGGATACCATGAAGGACAGAAACACCATCTACAAGCTGATTTTCGTACTTTCCATCATCTTTACCGCTCTGGTAATGGTGACGGGCGGTATCAAGAACGGCGACGGAAATATTGTACTGACGATTCTTGTTCTCGGATTGATTTTCGTAGTCAATGCAGGTTACGGCGGTGGTTTCTCCAATGTACCGACACTGCTCTCCGACCATTACGGAATGGGCAGCATCAGCGCACTGCATGGTATTACCTTGTCCGCATGGGCATTTGCGGGACTTACCGGTAACCAGATTGCGAACTTTATCGTAAACAGCACGGGAGAGTTTACTGTAGACTCACACGGCAACAGTATCAATCCTATCGGGTACCAGAATGTACTGTACTTTACAATCGTGCTCTATATCGTTGCATTGCTGATGAGCATCTTCCTGGTACGGCCGATGAATAAAGATAAGAAGGAGAGCTAAAAAATCGGCATTCGCTTATGAATAACCGGTTATAAAGACTTACAGGTAAGAGAAAACCGCTCCGGCATATGTCGGAGCGGTTTTTTAGAAAATGAATTTCTTCTACCCTCATCCCTTCCTGTCCCCGACATCTGTCCTTCTGTTGGGATAAATCATGGACAGCCCGGCGATTGCCGCCGCCAGCGCGATTCCCGGCAGGAGCGCTGTATCGGGCTTAATGTAAGGTAAAACTTCGGAAGCTTTCCGCAGCACTGCGACACTGATAATATGCCCGAACAGATACCCCGGAATAACCGCCCACAATACCGTGTAGAGGTTTTCCAACCGAAGCACCTTTAGTAAAAGCCTTTTCATCATACCGATTGCCTGCAGGGTTGAGAACTCCTCTTTTCTCTCGGCAATACCGCTGACCGTGCTGTTCAGGAAATTCACCAGCGCCATCACACCCACCAGAACCGCCAGCCCGTTGCCGATTAAGCCGATCTCCATGGCAAATTGTTCCATAGCGTGCCTATATGTGCCTTTGGAACGGCAGGATACAACATCTTCCCCACCCATTCTTTCCAGACATGCCCGTACTTCCGGTTCCACTCTCGCAAGAGTGTCCGCGTCAGGCGCATTCATCGTCACCATGAACAGCTCCGGCTGTTTCCAAAAGCTGTCCATAAGCTGTGTGGGAAGAATGTATTCAAATCCGCTTGTATGCTTGTCTCCCCGTGCCATCTGATTCTGATAGGTGTCACTGACCACCGCCAGCACCGTATATTCCTTCGTGCGCAGAGAATCATATAAAATATATCTTCCGTTCTCGTCCTGTGTCTTGTCTATGCTCTCCGGGAACTCATCATACAGCCTCACCACATCGTCGGCATGATAGTAAGTATCCCCATCACCATCAAGGGCAACCGCCAGCACATACTCACCGGACTCATATTTCTCCCTGTCGATCACTCCCTCAAAAACTTCAAATTCCGAAATCTGTTCATAATCATAGAAACGGTAACTTTGCTGTACCAGTATAGGTTTCCCTTCTTCTCTGTATGCCTGCGCTCGCGGCATAAGTAGTTCTTTTGCTGTACTGCTTTCTTCAAGCCCTTCTTGATAGTCGTCATTGTCCAGTACAATTTCGCAGTATTTTTCAGCATCCCCGTCATACAGAAAAGAATATGTGCCCAGGTTATAATGATAGACTGTTTCCATCCCCTCCGAAGCCTTCTCCAGTTCCGCGCGCAACTCTCCTGGAATTTCCTGCACATTTCCTATTCCACCGGTTTCCATGAACCGCAGCATCTGATCGGTAGCTATCTCAATATCCGCAAAAAGGTTGAACTGCGCAATCAACGCGTCAACATTCAGACTGCGTATGATATTCATGGTTGTCACGAAAATCAACATAACAATGCTCACGGATGTGACCACAAGCGCTGTCTTTTTCCTACGTTTTCTGAGATTCTTTCTGGCAAAGCATCCCGGCGTAAACCGCGCACTGTGCATCCTGCTGATTTTCTCCTTATGGCTGTCCGTGAAACCAACCGTGTGGACCGGCGGCGTTTGCGACAGAATACGCATAGGCTTGCCGGCACCGATATAAACCACGATGAAGGACAGTGCCGCCGCATATAGAAAATATTCAGGTCTTAGTATAAGTGTCTGCTTCCCTTCCAGCCCCACATAGGATGCCATCACCGGCATCAGCACATAGCAGAATATAACCCCAATCAGACACCCTATGGGAAGACCTATCACATACTGCCTGAGGGTATGACGGCGTAAAATACTCTTAATCTGCTTCTCCGTTACGCCAATCAGCTTCAGCTGTCCGTACTGCACTACATTTTTGACACCGGAAATATAGTAGATCGTATAGACCATCAATCCTGCGCAGATTACAGTGAGCGAGATCAGTCCGCCTAACAGAGCCATTGCCCCCGGACTCAGCTTGTCGCCTGCAGCCGGATTAATCACCGCAGCCGTCTCATACTTCTGGGGTCCTAACCCATGCGCCTCAAACTCCCGCGATATTAACCCCTGGAGAATGTTCACCAACTCCTCGGCGGTATATTTCCCACTCTCAAAGCGGCAGTATGTTTGCAGCACTGAGCCACTTTGATCACTCATAAAAAATTCTTCGGATGCATATACCCTTGCTTCATCCAGTACGTTATTGGCGGTACAGATTCCGCTGACCACCGCATCCTGCTCCACTTCCTGCGCCACCGTTGTCAGCTTAATATGAATAACGTCTCCCACATGGACATCCCCGCCATAATTTTCAATAAACCGCTCGTCCACCGCAATTTCGCCATCTTTCTGCGGCCATCTTCCCTCTATCACCTCATTGAAATTCCATCCGGCAGTCTTTTCATCGGTATAAAGAAGCAAATTTCCTGTCTTTTCCGCCTTATCCGTCTCATAAAACCCCATATACACTACATATGTTACCTCATCAAAATAGCCGCTGTCCCGCAACAGATCGGACCAGTGCACGGTTGAAATCATATAGATGCCTTCCGCCTGCGAACCGAATATCATCTGCTGATTCCGCCTCGTCAGTGCCGTGATGGATATGATCGTGGAAAGCACTGCAACGACCATCATCGCCGACAAAGCGATCGCTGTAATCGCCGTAACGTTTCTTCTTTTATCCGAATGGTACAGCTTGGAAGACAGATTTCTAAGCATTCGGTTCGACACGTTTGTTCCCTTAGGCATACTCATCTCTCCTCCAATCTACCGTCTTTCATATGCAGAATGCGGTCACATTCCCCGGTAAGCGCCTCATTGTGCGTAATCATAACAACGGTCTGTCCGAAGTCCCGAACCGCCCGCTTTAAAAGTTCCATCACATCCTCCGTGGAGGCTGAGTCCAAGTTCCCCGTGGGTTCGTCCGCCAGAATAATGGCAGGCGTGGAAATCAGCGCACGGGCTATAGCCACTCTCTGCTGCTGCCCGCCGGATAACTCCGCAGGGAGTCTGTGCTCCAGTCCCGTAAGTCCCAGAGCATCCATAATCCTGCCAAACAGTTCACTATCCTCCAGATTTCCGCCCATCTGGACAGGCAGAACAATATTCTCATACACGGACATGACGGAAATCAGGTTATAGTTTTGGAAAATAAAACCGATTCGCTTCCTGCGGAATTCCGTCAATTCGTCACTTGCCAGCTTGCCGATATCGACTCCCTCCACATAAATCTTGCCGGATGTGGGTTTATCCAGTCCGCCGCACACATTTAGAAAAGTGCTTTTACCGCTTCCCGATGCGCCCACCACAGCCACAAACTCGCCCTTATTAATCCGTGCATTCACATGGTAGAGGGCATTTACCACATTTGCACCCTCGCCATACTGTCTGCATACGTCCACCAGTTTTACGATGCTTCCGTCCTGATTAATTCTCTCCGAACCGATTGCGGCAGCATCTTGTCCGGCTGCTCTGCTTGCCTTCGTAAAAGCCGCTACGAAATTACCGATTTTCCCATCATACATATGGTTGATGGCTTCATTCATCTGCATATAATTGTACTGTTCTCTGCCGTACACAGCCTCAACCATCCTGCTTTCTCTTTTTACCAGACCCTTTTCCTCCAGCCTCGATAGGAAAGTATTTAACGTCTGTCTTTTCCACTCTTTGCCGTCCTCCTGAAAAAGAGCAAGAAGTCGGGACTGCTTGACACACTCATTCAGCTCCCACAACTTCTCCATCACTTCCAGTTCGGCATCGGTAATATTGTAAATGTTTCTCATGCAATTTCTCCGTCTATGTATTTTGACTATATTTTGTAGTCATTTTAATTATATTGAAACATTATCCGCTTGTCAATAGTGGTTGTGGCACCGTAGAGAAACAAAAATTTTATTATGTTGTCATTAATTATTGACAATGTTCAAGAGCACGTAGATAACAGCTATAAGCTAGTATCTATTATATTTATTGAGGAGGATGAAGAGACGAGGGCTGATCTCAAAGAAATGGCTCTTTACATGGACTACTATGTCGAGTTTGAAAACCTAATTATGGATGTGCTCGGCGATAACCAAGAATCGTGAGGATGGTATTTATGATTATACGCTCAGTTATGTAGGCAACAGAAAACTTGAAAGTCTTAATTCTACTATAGCTATGGCACATTGATGCATCTCTACTCTGATATTAGTTTCCCCACTGGTGCAGACTCAGACCTACAAGCAAAAAATAGAAAAAACCGATTCGGCGTTGTGCCGAATCGGTCTTTTATTTATTTGGATTTGTTAAAAAGTGCGTATATTCCGTATTTCTTCAGGCAGCAACTCCATCATAAGCTGTTCCTGATATGCCTTATCCTGAGTGGCGCGCTTTAAGTCATCAAGTCTGTCCCGGTCTATCAGGATGGAGTTAAGTTTGTTCAAACGGATTTCACCCTGAGCCAAACCCTGCTCCAAGCCTGCCTCGCGTCCTTCTTCATACAGCGTCCGAAAATGCAGTTCTTCATCATATTCATAAATACTCACTTTTATCGCCTCCGCTCTATTCCTTCTTAAAAAATCCGACAAGATACCCTCTGCAATACATTCGTCCACTGCTTTTTCTACCGCTTCAGCCAGCAGCATCTGTTTTGCATAAGTCCTTACCCTCTCCACATACATTGCATAGTCCTTAAGCGTCTTGCACGCATCCATGATCTCCTCGTTGCGACCATAGTTGATGTTATACATTGACACGGTCAGTTCCAGTTCAGGATGTTCCTGTTTTTTCTCGTAAGCATCCGATAACTTTAGAATCTGCCTCTCCGGTTGGGGATCTGTCCCGTTGTAAAACACCACAAATCGCGGCGAGGGAATCCTGATTAGTTTTGAACCGTACAAGTCTTTATTATAAGTTCTTTTTTGTAGGATATCCGCCACATAGAACAGGTCCCTAAGCGGCATGTTAGGGTTCACCGTGAACTGGTGTTCATAGAGCATCAACTCAAGGTCAAATACAAAAGATACGTCGTTCTTGTAATTCATGTAGACCGCGTTCTCTAACGTGGCAATCTCCAGTCCTTCCACATCAATATATTCCGTTTTATTCAATGCATTATAAAGACTCAGTAGATTCTCCCTGTTCTTAAAAAGCATGCGGAAAATGGTATCCTTGTAGTTGCGCTGTACTTTTACTTCATTCATCTTGTGTCCTCCTTTGTTGCAGGAGGACTGTTTTAGCTTCAGATTCTCCTGCTTTTATGAAATGTTGATTGGAATAAAAGCATGGATTTTCTGAAACTTAGAAATTAGAAAGTATTTGACAAACGAATTTATTCGTTTTTGTTGAGAAAATATGCTTTTCTGAATTATAACATATTATTAACGGAATTGTAAATATGTTTTGGATTAAAAATGAAAACAACGTAAAACTTTACCGCCTTTCAATCTCAATCCACGGATCTATTCGATGAACGACCAGCTTATTCAAAAACTCGTTGTAGCACTTGGCATTCTCCTTGTCACTGTCAACCCAGAGCAAATCTGCCAAATAGAAATAGTTTATGTCGCAATGATTCTTATACGGTACTGTCATTTTTACCGACCAGTTTTTGCCGTTGATCATAATATGACTGCTGCCTATTCCCACGTTTTCCTCTCCCAGTTCATAGAAAAAGGAGAAACCTTCGGGCGGAGCGGCATTAACATCCATCATCCTGCCTATGAAGTTATTAGCCACTATTGTATTCCACTTTTGATTAAAATTAGGTCTGCCGGTCACATCCATGTTACCCTGAAAATCCTCGTCTCTTTTTGAGGCATCTATCTCAAGTCCGTATTTTTCACCATACTCCTTGACGGCTTCCTGCAGCAGTTCATGCATTTCTTCCGCCCGATAATAGTAGTCCGCGTTGTAATAAAGCGTATACCTTGTGTCTATACCCTGACTGTAGGCATACTCTTTTCCTTCTGCGGCACATGCCCATACCGCCTCCTGATAATTTGCATCCAGAAAAGTCTCATATACGTTGAGGATTGTGTTTTTGTCTCTGCTGTTAAAACAATATTCCGCAAAGAACTCCTTGATGTCTTCCTTGCTGATCTGACCGCTATAATATCCAGCCATCACTTCTCTCATTTCCGCCTTGTTGTCCTGTGCCGGCCAGTCTATCACAGCAAATTTCGTATATGTGCCGGGAGTGATTCTGGAACAGCCGGACCGCTCAAATACATCCATCGTTTGTTCCACCGATAGTGCCTTGCTCAAGTCGGTTGTCGGTCTGCTTGCCCTGATCTTATCAGCATAGCTTGAACTCTCCGTAACATTAGCATAGGGATTTACATTAATATAGAACATCTGCGTCCTCCTCAAGAATGTTATCTGTTCGCTTCATATGCTGCGGCTGCCTGCATCATACGGCTTCCACTGTACCATTCTTTCACCAACCGGCTATGTTGTAACTCCTGCGCTGTTGCTTCCTCTTTCAGAATTTTCTCCTGTAGCTTTTTAGCCTGCTCCCTCTTTTCAAGATAACGTGCTTCAATATCTTTCATTTTATTCTTCTTCCCACTGTCTCTCTTATAAAAAGTGTTCTGGGAACGCAGATGATATTCTGAATCGTTGCAGTCAGGCCACGAATCTGCACTATAATCTTTACCGGTAGCACCAACCTTAATTAAAACGGAACAATTGCGAGGGGCATATGAATCTCCCACATCTCGCTGGATTAAAGACAATACTTTTTCCCTGTATCCCGGATCGGCTTTCATATTTTCAAATGCTTTTTCTGATATGCTGACAGCCCAGCTATATACCGTTCTGTGATTTATTATCTTTTCTAAATCTGTATAAAACTCTTTCTTAAAAGCTGCCATCTCTTCCGCTTCCGACATTAGAGAAGTCTTTTCCGCAGTTTCTGTTTCTGATGTGTTTTTCTTTGTACTCTGCGCATAAGCAGAATAATTGTTTTCATATAATGTGCTGATTTCCATTGTCACTACCCCTTTAACATGATGCTGAAATGTTTTTTACTGTTTATTATTTCGACATACTTTAGATTGTCCCTTATTTCATTTCATGCCATTTTCATTCTGTTTCGTGACAAAAAACAGGTAGCAACACTCGGTCACTGCCTGCCATTCTGTAATCATCTATTCTGTTAATGCCCTACGTCGCAATCGCATTGCCCGTATACAACTGGTAGTACTTGCCCTTCTCTTCGAGAAGCTGCTCGTGGGTACCTCGCTCGATGATACGTCCCTGCTCCAATACCATGATACAGTCAGAGTTCTTGACGGTGGAGAGCCTGTGGGCTATCACGAAAGTGGTTCTGCCCTTCATCAGCTTATCCATACCGTCCTGCACGATACGCTCCGTACGGGTATCGATGGAACTGGTCGCCTCATCCAGAATCAGCACCGGCGGGTCGGCAATCGCCGCACGCGCTATGGCAAGAAGCTGTCTCTGTCCCTGACTTAAGTTCGCGCCGTCCCCGGTCAGAACGGTATCGTATCCTTCCGGCAGAAGTCTTATAAATCCGTCCGCGTTGGCTAACTTCGCGGCAGCAATCACTTCCTCATCGGTGGCATCCAGCTTACCGTATCTGATGTTTTCCATAACCGTTCCCGTAAAGAGGTGGGTATCCTGAAGCACGATACCAAGAGAGCGGCGAAGATCCGCTTTCTTAATCTTATTCACATTGATGCCGTCGTATCTGATCTTACCGTCCTGTATGTCATAGAAGCGGTTAATCAGATTGGTGATGGTGGTCTTGCCCGCGCCCGTGGAGCCCACGAACGCAATCTTCTGACCCGGTTCGGCATAAAGCTTCACATCATGCAGCACAATCTTGTCGTCATTGTAGCCGAAGTCCACACCGTCAAACACGACATCACCTTTTAATTCCTCATAATCCACGGAATGGTCCGCCTGATGTTCATGCCGCCAAGCCCAACGTCCGGTACGAGCCTCACTCTCCGTAAGCTTCCCGTTCTCTTCCCTGACATTGACAAGCGTCACATAACCCTCATCCGTTTCAGGCACTTCATCCATCATCTTGAAAACACGCTCTGCACCCGCCAAAGCCATAACAATAGAGTTAAATTGTTGACTCACTTGGTTAATGGGCATGTTAAAGCTTTTATTAAAAGTCAGAAAGCTTGCCAGCGCGCCGAGCGTCAGACCGGAAATACCTGAAAGCGCCAGCGCAGCACCAACGATTGCGCAGACCACATAGCTTACATTACCGAGCTGCATATTGACCGGCCCCACAATGTTGACCAGATAGTTGGCTCTGTCCGCACTGTGATACAGATTATCATTGAGCTCATTAAATTGTTTGATATTCTCTTCCTCATGGCAGAAGACTTTCACTACCTTCTGACCGTTCATCATCTCTTCTATAAATCCGTTAACCTTACCCAAATCCTGCTGCTGTTGTAAGAAATACTTGCCGCTTAAGCCCGCCGTCTTCTTCGTCACCATCAGCATCATGGCTACCATTATCAGGGTCACGAGCGTCAGAGGAATACTCAGAATCAACATACTGATAAACACACTGACAATCGTGATGGCACTGTTAAACACCTGGGGCATACTCTGACTGATCATCTGACGCAGTGTATCGGTGTCGTTGGTATAGGTTGACATAATATCTCCATGTGCGTGCGTATCAAAGTATTTAATCGGGAGTGTCTCCATATGGGAGAACAAATCATCACGCACATTGCGCAGCGTTCCTTGCGTCACGGCGATCATAATTCGATTGTAGATATAGGTTGACGCCACTCCTATCGCATAAAATCCCGCTACCCGAAGGATTGCCAATGCAAGCGGATGATAATCGGGAGTGTCCGCCACAAGCATCGGTGCAATATAATCGTCAATCAGTCTCTGGATAAACATCGTTCCCTGCACATTCGCCAGCACACTGACAAAAATCAGTATCGCAACGATAACCAGATGCGGTCCGTAATTCTTAGCCACATATTTCATCAACCTCTTGAAAACCTTGCCCGGATTCTCTATTTTCTTTCCTCTCGGCATTCTTCCCATCGGTCCCGGCATTACTCTTCACCTGCCTTTTCATCGAAATCCCCACCACCGCTGGTCTGGGACTCATATACTTCACGATAGATTTCATTACTTTCAAGCAGCTCTTCATGGCTTCCGAAACCGTTAATACGACCGTCATCCATGACAATAATGCGGTCCGCGTTCTGCACGCTGGACACACGCTGTGCAATAATCAACTTGGTTGTATCCGGAATCTCCTCCGCAAAAGCCTTTCTTATCTTCGCGTCCGTTGCCGTATCCACGGCGCTGGTACTGTCGTCCAGTATAAGCACCTTCGGCTTTTTCAGAAGAGCTCTGGCAATACAGAGTCTCTGCTTCTGACCACCCGATACGTTAGTGCCGCCCTGCTCTATATATGTATTGTAGCCGTCAGGCATTTTCTCAATAAATTCATCCGCGCAAGCCAGACGGCAGGCCCGTCTGCATTCTTCCTCCGTGGCGTTCTCGTCGCCCCACCTTAAGTTCTCCAGAATCGTACCGGAGAAAAGCACATTCTTCTGCAGTACCACCGCAACCTGATTACGCAGACTCTCCATATCATACTCTCGTACATCCCGTCCGCCGACCATGACCGAACCTGAAGTTACATCGTATAGTCTGCTGATCAGATTAATCAGACTGGTCTTAGAGCTTCCGGTGCCGCCGATAATTCCTATCGTCTCACCTGCATTAATCTTTATACTGATATCGCGTAGCACAGACTTGTCTACGTCTCCATAATAGGAAAAGTTCACATCACGAAACTCAATTTCACCGTTTGTCACTTCATGAATAGGATTGACTGGATTAGTCAAATTGCTCTTTTCATTTAACACTTCCGTAATACGCCTTGCACTGGCCATACTCATGCTCATCATAACGAAAATCATAGACAGCATCATCAGGCTCATCAGAATATTCATGCAGTACGCCAGGAGACTCATCAGTTCTCCCGTCATCAATTCATCCTGAACTATCAGTTTCGCACCAATCCAGCTAATCAGCAGGATACAACTGTAAACCGTAAACTGCATGACAGGCATATTGAGGACAACATTTCTCTCCGCCTTTGAGAAAATATCAAAGATGCCCTGGCTGGCCTTCTTAAATTTGTCCGTCTCGTGCTCCTCCCGCACATACGCCTTCACTACGCGGATGGCGCTTACATTCTCCTGCACGGAGGCATTCAACTCATCGTATTTGGGGAAAGCCATCTGGAAATATTTCATTGCCTTTCTGATGATAAAGGCCAGTACAATCGCCAACAGAACTACCGCAACCATATACACTGACGCAAGCCGCGCATTGATGAAAAACGCCATTGCCATGGCACATATCATACTGATGGGCGCACGGAAACACATACGCAGAATCATCTGATAAGCCATCTGCATATATGTCACGTCCGTGGTAAGTCTTGTCACCAGACCTGCCGTGCTGAATTTATCCAGGTTGGAAAAGGAGAATGTCTGTATATTCTCAAACATTGCCTGACGTAAGTTTCTGGCAAAACCGGTAGATGCTCTGGCCCCGAACTTACCGCCCATGATACCGCAGAACAGACCTAACAGTGCCGCTGCAATCATCATGCCTCCCACTATATAGATATGCCGCATATTTCCCGCCTCTACACCATCATCAATAATTGATGCCATCAGAAACGGTATCAGCGTCTCAAATATGACTTCCAGAATCATAAAAATCGGCGTCAGAATGGATTCTTTCTTAAATTCCTTAATCTGTGCCGCTAATGTTTTGATCATATGATATCCCTACTCTCTTCGTTTTTGCCCACCATTAACTATCATTGACCAAAACAATTTTTATGTCAATAAATTCCACAAATATTTCACAGAAATTTCAGAGTTGATTTACTCTATGTCACTCTCCGTATAGTAACCGGAATCAATCAACAGTTTTTTATAGTTATTGACATCCGCAAATACAGGCTCACACAGATAAGCGGGGACAGCACCTGTTCCGTTATCATATGTGTCGGTGTCATTGATCGGAGGCTCACCGCCATGCATAATGGCATCAACCATTTCCACCGTCTTGGCTGAAAGAATGCGGGTATCCTTGAAAATAGACATGGACTGCTTACCTGCAATCATATTCTTAACGTTTGCAATATCACAATCCTGCCCCGTAATAATCGGCCATGTGCCTGTGTAGTTAGCCTCCAGAGACTTCTCCACGCCAAGCGCTACCGAATCACTGGCACACAGAACCGCGCTCAAATCCATGCTGTCGGCATAATATTCGGAAATAAGAGCATCCATTCTATCCTGCGCCGCCTGAGTAGACCATTTATCTGTTGCCACTGTCTCAAAATCGGTCTGTCCGGATTTCACCACCAATTTGTCCTCGTTGATATACGGCGTAAGAACATCCATAGCGCCATTATAGAAATAGATTGCATTATTATCAGCGGAGTCTCCCGCCACAATCTCCATATAAAACGGTCCTGCGGCATTGTCGAGATCCAACTTGTCCCTGATATACTCTCCCTGCTTCGTACCTACCATATAATTATCAAATGTAGCATAATAGGAAACCGCTTCGGAATTTTTGATAAGACGGTCATAAGCAATAACCGGAATACCTTTATCTCTTGCCGGTGCAAGCACTTCAGCCAAAGAGTCGCCGTTGACGGGTGCGATAACAAGCAATTCACAGTCAGATTCGATCATGTCCTTAATCTGGGATATCTGAGTCTCGGCATCGTTGGATGCAAACCGCAGATCCACCTCATATCCGGCTTTTTCCAAATCTGCCTGTATATTGGAACCATCCTGATTCCATCTCTGCAACTCCTGCGCAGGCATCGACACGCCTACCTTGCCGTTGCCGAATCCAAACGCCGCCCCTTCCAGTTCAGAGTAAGAAGAAGTAAAACCACTGCACCCGGCTAACATGGATACAACAATAGCCGTTACCGGAATAAAACGCCATAATCTCTTTTTCATGTTTTTCCCCCATACCATAGTGTTGCTGTGCATCTTGAAAATACTTCGCGTCGCTTATTTTTCTTTTGCGCTCATTATATCATATATTGTAAGAAAACTACAGCCAAATCTCTTCCCCAAGCTTAAAAGAGTAGAGAATCCGCTCCATGTCTGCATACCCGAAGGACTGTTTCAACGCTTCCGCATAATAATCAAGCTGCACATGATAGCGGCCTGTTAATTCCTGAGCTGTCTCCACCGCATCAGTCTTATAGTCCAACAGCACACATCTGCCATCCTCCTCGAAAAAGACATCAATAATTCCCTGAATAAGCACCGTCTCATCCTGAGGGAACTCACTGCTTAGGCGGCTCGCCGGAAGTCCCATCACAAAAGGCTGCTCCTTATAGAGCCTGCCCGACCTCGCAGCCTCGCCCATCCGCGCTGCTGTTTTGCTCATCAAAAATCCCACAATCTTAGGTATCGACACCACATCATAATATTCCTCCGACAGTCTGCCCTCCTGCCGCATCTTGGCAAGCTGCCCCTCCAACAGTGCAGTGGCTTTCTCTCTATTTCTGTTGACTTCAATAGTCAATTCTGTGAAATCAAACAATTCCATCACTTTATGGAAAGCACTTCCTCGCATGGAGCCGCTGACACGTTCATCCTTTTTCAGAAACTCCGGAAGATAGGGCACTACCGTTTCCTCTTCAAATAACTTGAAAGAAAAGTCACTCTCTTCCCGCATCCCGGCCATCTTTAATTCCGACACGGTTGTCTTAGTGTAGAGATTCTTTAAATTATCATGCGGATATTGATATACAAAATTATCTGACATACGTGTCATAAGCGTAATGTCCACATCCTTTGCCCTATCGGACAGCAGAAGCTTTCTTTTTGCCTCCTCCATTCGCACCGCTTCTTCCAGCTTTTCTTCTACCCGTTCCTCCCAGCCGGACAATGTCACGCGAATACTCATATCACGGTCATGGAGAAGGCTGTTTTTTTCCGGAGTGGTCCCGCAAGTTCGGTACCATTCATCCATACATTTATTTCCGGCCAGAGCCGCAAGCACCAATTCCATAAAACTGCCCATGTCAAGAAGTGTATCGTAAGGCAGTAACGTCTCTTTTCTTCGTGCTAAATACAGCATTTTCCCTATAGTTTTTTCAGGCGCTTTGATACATCCGGTCAGAATCAGCTTCTCTTTCGCTCTTGTCATCGCCACGTACAGAATCCGCATCTCCTCCGCCAGATTGTCTGTTTTCAGTTTCTCGGCTATCACGTTCTTGCGCAAATCAGCACCCCGCACGCGCCTGTCGGAATCCACATAATCCACGCCGATTCCTTCGTCAATATCAAGCACAAGACGCCCGTTAACGTCTCTTGACTGAAAACCCTTGGCAAGTCCCGACACGAAGCAGACCGGGAATTCCAACCCCTTGCTTTTATGGATACTCATAATGCGCACCACGTCCGCATTTTCATTGAGCATCCCTGCCTCGCCGTAGTCCACCTCGTACTTCTCCAGCTGCTCCATATAGCGCAGAAAATGATACAGCCCGAAATAGCTGGTCTTCTCATATTCAGCCGCTTTTACCAGAAGCATCTCCACGTTGGCGCGGCGCTTACTGCCCTCAGGTTTCACCGCCACATAATTTAGATAGTCCGTCTCCCGCAATATCGTCTGTAACAGCTCCTGCACCGAAAGATAGGATGCCAGCTTGCGATACCGTTCAATGCGGGCAAGGAAACCGCTGATTTTATCGGCGAGCTGCTGTGCGATTGGAACATCATCTGTCAGCGCACCGCTCTCCACATATGATTTAGTCAGTTCCGCCTCCGCATATCCCTTCAGCGCATCGTACAGATACTTTTTCTTAGGAAAAGCGGCACGAATCAGGGCAATCTCCTCATCGTCAAACCCTCCGAGATAAGCGTGCAGCACTCCGTACAGCGGAATATCCTGTAACGGATTGTCCAATATACGCAGGAAATGTAATAACTCCTGCACTTCACTTGCTGCAAAATAGCCGGTGCGCGATGTCATATGTACCGGAATTCCCTCTCCTTCCAGCACCTTCTTAAAGACTTCATCCCAGCCTGAAACAGTGCGCATCAGAATCACAATATCCCGATAACACAACGGACGGAGCGCACCGCTCTCCTTATCCGTCACCCGAAATTCCTTAAGCATCTCTTTGATCTTAGCCGCCACGCCGTAGGCTTCCTGCTCTTTGGCTGTGAGTTCTTCCGGCTTTTCGTCAGTCCTAAACAGCAATAGTTCCGTATCATTATATCCGTCCAAATCTTGCTCCGGATAAACCGCGCCCGGATGAAGAGCTGCCAGTTCATCGTACACGATGCCTCCCACATCTTCTCCCATAAGCTGCTCAAACACCGTATTGACGCTGTCAAGCACCTCCCTGCGGCTACGGAAATTCTGATGGAGGTCAATCTTTTCCGCCTTCATAGCCTCTTGGTCTGTCTGCTGCCCGTAAGAGACGTACTTTTCCAGAAAGAGTTCCGGCCTCGCCAGACGGAACTTATATATGCTCTGCTTCACGTCGCCCACCATAAAGCGATTGTATCTGCCTTCATCCTCACCGGAAATACACGACAGGATATACTCCTGCACCAGATTACTGTCCTGATATTCATCGATGAGTATCTCGTGAAAATAGCTTCGATATTCCAACGCAGTCCTAGTCGGCACACAGTTTCCATTCTCGCCGTTTTCCACGAGAATAGACAGGGCAAAGTGTTCTATATCATCAAAATCCAGAATATTCTTGTCCCTCTTTGTTTCATCAAAAGCTTTCTTAAAGGCGAGCGTCAAATCCACCAGAGATTCTACCGCCGCCCTGCAGTTTTCCATCTGCCGCATCGTCTGCTCCCTCGACTTAAAAAAGAACTTCTTCTGCAGCTCCCCAAGCTGCTCCTTGACCTGCGTGCGAGTATCCTTGACCGTTTCCCTCTTGAGGGGAGATACCGTCTCATCTTTCTTGGAAGGAAGTCTGTCAAACCGCAATGCACCGAATGCAGTATACAGTGCGTCGTAGCCTTCCGCGCAGCTACGCAGGAGCCCTTGAACCATCTCCCGCTCGCGCTCCAAAATCTCACCGTACATATAGGGACCGTCGGACTCTCCACACATACGGATCGCCTCGTCAAGCCGACCCTCAAATCCTTGTAAAAGAAGTGACGTGCGCCGCATCATGTCTGCAACCCAGGGAATGCGCTCGAAGGCATCGGCTGACAGTGCGCCGTCCTGTCCACAATCCTCCGGCTGCAAACTGTAATCCATCTTCCGCTGCGCAAGCCATTCCTCCGGAAAAGGGGTACTCATGGCAAAGTCATAGAGCTTCCACACAATTTCCTCAACCGCCTCGTCACGTCTGCCCTGACTGAAATACTCCATACAATTTATAAATTCAGGATCTCCCACGGCATAGCGCTCTTCCAGCACCTGCGCAAGCACATCCCGGCGCAGCAGCTTAATCTCCCCCTCCTCCGCAATCCGAAAACCGGGGTCTAAGCCGATAGTGTGGAATTGATTGCGAAGCACGAAAAGACAGAAGCTGTCAATCGTGGTAATCTTAGCATTGTGCAAAAGTGTGGTCTGTCTTTGCAGATGCTCGTTCTCCGGATTGGCTGCAAGCCTGTCGTTTAGGGCATTGCTGATTCTCTCCCGCATTTCTGCTGCAGCAGCGTTTGTGAACGTTACCACCAGCAACCGGTCAATATCCACAGGATGCTCAATGTCACTGACCATCTTCACAATGCGCTCCACTAAAACCGCCGTCTTGCCGGAGCCTGCCGCAGCGGACACAAGCAGGTTGTGCCCTCGGGCATCGATAATATGCTGTTGTTTCTCCGTAAAGGAAATGCTCATGGTTATGCTCCTACAGATTATTCTTTCGTCTGCACTGTACCTTGTTCATCTATCTCTTCTTTAATATGCATCAGCGCATCATCAGCGCTCATCTTGGGCAGTCTTCGCATCCGATAGCCCTCGATACGGCTGTCATAGCCGCACACGCTCTTGTAAGCGCAGTAAGTACATGCCTGGTTTCCGTTCTGTTCATAGGGATTGACCGATATGGTTCCATCCAGAATACTGCGTCCCAACTGTCGAATCTTCTGGTTTACATAATTCGATACCGTATACATATCCTCCTCACTTATGACACTGGAGTAAGCTGAGAAGGTTCCGTCTTTTTTCCGCTCCAACGGCAGAATATCTGATTTGACGGTAAACTCGTTATCAAGCAATCTGACAGCATCGTCACTTTCATTGACTATTCCGGTCATCTTAAGTTCCTGCAATAGTCTGGCATTAATTTCCTCCGGCGTCATATTCTCCCCGTCTTCCACCATGGGATCGTCGATATGATAGTACAGCATCGCCGCAGGAATAACCTTTTTATCCGGGTGCTTTTTCTGCTCCATCTCCACTGCGGCGTTCATATAGACTACAAGCTGCAGCTGCAGTCCATAGTAGAGTGCCGCCAAATCAAATTTGCGGTTGCCGGACTTGTAGTCAATGACTTTCACGTACACAGAATCGTCCGTCTCACATGTATCCACCCTGTCAATGCGTCCCCGCAGACGCATTTTATCCTGTTCAGTCAACGCAATGTTGAGCGCATCCAAGTCCTCAATCGCGGAGAAAGACATCTCGAAGCGCTCCGGCACAAAAGCGCCTTTCTTCAGCTGTGTCTGCAAAGTCAATACAGTTCGGTTCAGGATTGCTGTCATTCTTTTCAATAAATATCTGTTGCGGGCACTGCTGTACAGAATCGTCTCCCCATAGTTCATCGCATATGCTTCCAGTGCTTCCGCCACCATCCGCCGTGCCTCCTCCTCGAGGAAATCAAACCATGTATGCCCGTTTTCCGTCAGCTTCTGCGCAAAGAGCTCCAGCACACCATGGAACACATTACCCATGTCCACATCCTCGAAACTGTAATCCCCCCGCTCCTTAAGCGCCAGACCGTACTGCAGGAAATGCTCATAGGCACAGGCGGCATACCGCTCTAAGCGACTGACACTGTTCTGTAGAATGGTTCCGTAAAGGGCACGCGTCACCATCTTGGAAAGCGGTGTGTCGGTATAGCGGTAAAATGCCGTCTCAATCAGCCTGTCCACCGAGTCCTGATATTCAGGCTTGGCATGATAGCTGTGGTAGAAGGTGTACATCTGTCTCTTCCTATCGTCCTGCAGTCTTCCGCCCGCATACTCCCGCAACATATCCGCCATAATACTAAGCCCATCCGTACCACAGACAAGCTGTTCTTCCACAGGATAAGTCTCAGGCACCTCCACAGTAAGCAGCGGATACAGTTTATACATAAGCTCAACCAGATAGGCAGGTCGTAAACTGCGCCCATCGTTTCCCACTTTAGCGTAAGACAGATATAAATGCTCCGATGGTTTAGTCATATTCAGATACAGATACAACCTCTGGATATACATCTGTTGTCTTGGGGACGGCGCAAGCTCCAGATTGGACTCTCTTAAGAACTCCCTGTCTATGTCCGAAATAATTCCGCCGGCACCTCCGTCCTTAGGGATATTGCCGTCATTCACCCCCATGAAAAAGAGTACTCTGACCTGTTTCAAACGTGTTCTCTCAATATCGCCCACCAGCACACGGTCTACATTCTGCGGAATCGTACCTACACTAATCTCCGCAAGACCCGAATCCAAAATATCCGCGAACTCCCTGCGCTCCATCTTTTCATCCGAAAGAAGGCCGTAAATCTGGTCAAGCAAATCTATCACTAACGCATAAATCTGCCCGTATTCCTTGGCACGCGCCAAATCACCTTCCTCCCGAAACTGCCGCTCATAATGCGCCAATTTCTGCTGCAGCTCATTTTGCACCAGGAAATCGTAGAGTGCATGCACCATCTCTCCTGCGGTGTGCATCGGCTGCAGCAAAGGGGATAGCTGTTCCATCATGGTCTCTCGCATGGCATTGTGCTGCTCCAACCTGCACAAAGCAGCCTCCTCACCCTCTTTGTCTTCCTCTTTATAGATAAATATACTGCTCCATTTCTTCTGTCCACGAATACCATATCTACGGACATAGTTCTCCAGCCTGTCCACATCCTCCGAGGAAGCACCCGTAAGTCCGGTGCGCAGATAGTGAAACACCGACTCAAAGCTGAAGTCCTGCAGCACGATCTGAAGGGCGCTCCTGACATATTCCGCAAAAGGATTCCGCAGAATCCCTCTCGTATGGTCCAGGTAAATAGGAATGCCGAACTTGGCAAACTCCTCCTCTATAACGCTTCCGTAGACTTCCATGTCCCCCGTCACTACCGCAATGTCCCTATAGTGCAGATTGTTCCCCTGTTCCTCCGAATCGGAAAGCAGCTTACGTATCGCAATACAGGTCTGCCGAATCTCTTCCCGTGGGGTGGATGCTTCATACAAATGGATATTATCCACCGATTGCTTATACACATCTGCCGGATAGCGGAACAGATTGCGTTCCAGATGGGACAACTCTGCGTTCTGTGCAAATCGGGGCAGCCTGCCGGATATCCTCTCCGTGCACCAAACCGGTTTGTCCTCCGTCACATCGACTTGCTCGGTCAACCTGCGTAAATCGGCCACGGTTTTCTTGCTCAAATGAAAAAGCTTGTGCTCACCGTCAAGCTGATAGGGATTTTCCCTGTCATCAACCGTGACCGTCACAATAACCCGCTTAGTCAATCGAATCAGTTCCTGTATAACACGGTTCTGAATCGGCGTAAACCCTGTAAACCCGTCGAAAGCAATGACACTGTTTCGTATAATCTCGGATTTCGGCAGCGCTTCCTTAAGTCTGTCGAGCGTCTCCTCCGTTGTGATAAATTTTTCATGAATATAGTCTAGGAATGCCTGATAAAGCACGCCAAGGTCCTGCAATTTATAATACAGTGCGCCGCGAGAACGGGCGTAATCGACCAGTGTCTCCATTTCCCGTGTACCAATACCGTACTGCATAAACTCCGAGATAGCAGACTTCACCTCATGGATATAGCCAATCTTGTGCAGATGGGAGCCCATGACCTGCAACCGCTCCCGACACTGTTGCGCCACCTTGCGGAGCACCAGGCTCTTGCCCGTGTCGTCCAGAATCGGTACATTCTCATACCCCACCTCTTCCAGAATGCGGTGGGTCAGTCTGCCAAAGCTCAGAACGTCTATATTCATAATAATATGGTTGGGATGCTCCACCACCAGATCCATCTGCGTCTGCATGGTGAACTGATCGGGCACAATCAGCAGATAATCCGTTCTTGGATTCTCACTGGCTGCCCGTATGATATCCTCATGAAGTTTCTGACTCTTGCCGGAGCCGGATGCTCCGAAATAAAATTGAAGTGACACTTGTCCGTCCTCTGCTGTGTACCGTTACCTATATACACATGATAACACAAGCCGACACAATTATCTATCAGTAAAAAGAACCCTATCTATCAACAGACAGAAAAGTACCCGGTTCCTGACAAACCTCTTAAGGCCATGCCGAGTCCCGGGTACTCTTCAGCAGTATACACAATATTTTAAACAAATATTGTCTCAATTTAAAACCGCTTAATTGAACGGAATTACACCACCGTCATAAGTATTATTGATATACTCTACTATCGCATCGGATTTCAAAGCGTCTACCAATGCCTTGATTCCCTCATTGTTCTCGTTGCCTTCCAGAACAGCGATAACATTCACATACGTCTGCGCCGCCTCGGAATCAGACAACTCGTAAGCTACCGCATCTTTGCTCACGGAGAAACCTGCCTCCATCGCATAGTTGCCGTTCATAACCGCAAATGCAACCTCATCTTTCACTCTGGGAACCTGTGCTGCTTCCAACTCCTGAATCTCAACACCATACGGATTGTCAACAATATCTCTTACCGTTGCCTCCAAGCCAACACCGTCCTTCAGAGTAAGAATACCGTTGTCCTGAAGTAACAGAAGTGCTCTTGCCTCGTTGGTTGTATCATTAGGTACAGCAATTACATCGCCGCTTTCAAGAGTAGACAAATCACTCTTTGTACCCGGATAGATACCAAACGGCTCATAGTGGATACCACCGGCATTTACAAGATGAGTGCCCTGTTCCTCGTTAAAGGAATTAAGATAAGGAATGTGCTGAAAATAGTTGGCATCGAATTCGCCGCTCTCTACAACTAAGTTCGGCTGCACATAATCGTTAAACACTGTAACTTGCAGGTCCCAGCCCTGCTCTGCAAGGATAGGCTTAACCTGTTCCAAAACCTCTGCATGGGGTGTCGCGGATGCCGCAACGGTAATCGTACCCTTTGACTCAACTCCTGCCCCAGACTCAGCCCCCTCTGCATCTGCCGTATTTCCGTTTGTTGCAGGCGCAGATGATGCTCCATTGCTGTCCCCGCACGCTGTCAGCACACCGAGTGCCAAAGCTGCTGTTAAAATACTTGCAATAACTTTTTTCTTCATAATACTTCCTCCTCCAGCGTTTATAACGCTTTTTCTATATAAAAAGCTTAGCTTCTTATATCTAATCATATGTTTCTTGCTACCGTTTTCTTCTGTCCAGTTTCACCGACATCTTCATACCGATTGTCTGGAAAATCTGTACCAATATAACTAATAACACAACGGCCACAAGCATGATTTCCGATTCGTAACGGTAATAACCATAACGCATCGCAATATCTCCGAGACCGCCACCGCCGACAATACCCGCCATTGCAGAATAGCCGAGAATCGTGCCGAGAGCAATGGTGACACCCACCAGGATAGAGGTTCTTGCCTCCACTAACAGCACTCTAACGATAATATTTATGGTACTTACGCCCATACTCTGTGCCGCTTCAATCACACCGCGATCCACCTCATTTAAGGACGACTCAATCATTCTCCCGATAAAAGGTGCCGCCGCTATCGTGAGAGGTACTACTGTTGCTGCCGTTCCATAGCTTCTTCCCACAATCAACTTGGTCAACGGCATAATCAGTATCAATAATATTAAGAACGGAACACTTCTAATTATATTGGCAATTACATCCAATATCTTGTATACCACTGCATTGGGTCTGATACCACTTTTGTCAGTCACAGCAAGGGCAATTCCGATAGGCATTCCCAGAATATATCCAAACAAAGTTGACAGCAGTGTCATAAACAGTGTTTCCTTGATACCGTCCCACATCATTAGGGTCATTTCACTAGTCCACATAGCCGTCCACCTCCTCTACAGCAAGACCTCTCTGGGTAAGATAAGCCTTCATATCTTCCTGCATCTGTACATCATCCGGCAGACTTAATATCATCTCACCTCTGGCAATGCCCTCTACATTCTTGGTATCTGCCCGAAGTATATTAATCGGCTGTCCGAACCGCAGCACCATATTGGCGATAACCGGCTCGAAAGAGGAATTAACGGAAAAGGCGATACGGATACAACATTTACCCTTCATCAGATCTCTTTGATGGCTCTCCAGTGTGCGGCGCTCCTCGCCTTTTCCCTTGACGATCAGCTCCTTTGCCTCCTTCGTCTTCGGGTGGGCAAAAATATCAGATACCCTGCCCTGCTCTACCAAATGACCGTTTCCGATGATTGCTACGTGGGAACAGATTTCTCTGACCACAGACATCTCATGAGTGATAATCACTATCGTGATGCCATATTCCCTGTTTATCTGTTTTAAAAGCCGCAAAATCGACTGTGTCGTCTGCGGGTCAAGCGCGCTCGTCGCTTCATCGCACAGCAAAATCTTGGGATTTACCGCAAGCGCTCTGGCAATCGCTACACGCTGCTTCTGTCCGCCGGATAACTGAGCCGGATAGGCATTGGCTTTCTCCGTCATATCCACAATCTCAAGCAGTTCCATTGCACGCTGCCTTGCCGCTTTCCTGCTCATGCCTCCGCCCGTTCCGCCGTTTTTCTTACTCACGCCGCCATACAGAAGCGGAAAACATATGTTGTCTACAACATTCTTCTGCATCAACAGATTGAAGTGCTGGAAAATCATGGCAATCTCAGCACGTTTTGCGCGAAGCTCAGTTTCAGACAATGTGCTTAAATCCCTGCCTTCAATCTCCACCGTACCTGAGGTCGGTCGCTCCAGAAAATTCAGGCAGCGCACCAATGTGCTTTTGCCCGCTCCCGACATACCGATGATTCCGTAGATATCCCCTGCCTGAATCGACAAGTCAATTCCCTGCAATGCCTCCACATCGGCATCCTTAGTCACGAATGTCTTGCTCAGGCCGCGGACTTCTATTATTCCCGCCATCTTATTTTATCCCTCATTTCTTCCGTATTCCTTCATACTTGACTACTTTAGTATGAACAGCGGGGTTTGTCAAGCTATATGCCGAAAGAATATCTGCGTATCGGCTGCCGGACCAACGCTCTTATTCTATCGAAAACAGCGCGGTAGACAGATATCTGTCTCCCGAGTCAGGTAAAAGTACCACAATCGTCTTACCCTTGTTCTCGGGACGTTTCGCAAGCTGCGTCGCTGCATGAAGTGCTGCACCGGAAGAGATACCCACCAACACACCTTCTTCTACCGCGATAGCTCTTCCGGCAGCAAAAGCATCTTCGTTGGAAACCTGAATGATTTCATCGTAAATACCGGTGTTCAATACCTCGGGCACGAATCCTGCACCGATTCCCTGAATCTTATGTGCTCCCGGTGCACCGCCTGACAGAACGGGGCTGCTCTCAGGCTCTACCGCCACAATCTTGACATTGGGATTATGTTCTTTCAGATACTCGCCCACACCTGTGACCGTACCGCCGGTACCGACACCCGCTACGAAAATATCCACTTTACCGTCCGTGTCTTCCCAGATTTCAGGACCCGTGGTTGCTTTATGTACCGCCGGGTTCGCAGGATTGACGAACTGTCCTAAGATGATAGAGCCGGGAGTAGCTGCCTGAAGCTCCTCCGCCTTGGCGATTGCACCCTTCATGCCCTTAGCTCCCTCTGTCAGCACCAGTTCAGCACCGTACGCCTGTAAAAGTTTTCTTCGCTCAACACTCATTGTCTCCGGTAAGGTTAAAATTGCTTTATAGCCTTTCGCAGCCGCTACTGCCGCCAAGCCGATACCTGTATTTCCGGAAGTGGGCTCGATGATGGTTGCGCCGGGTTTCAGCTTGCCCGCTTTCTCGGCATCCTCAATCATGCTCAGTGCAATACGGTCCTTTACGGAACCTGCCGGATTAAAATACTCTAATTTCACTAACAGTGTAGCGTCTGTAATGTCATGGTTCTTCTCATAATTGGCAACCTCCAGCAAAGGTGTCTTACCAATCAGTTCTGTTGCGCTCTTCTTAATATTTGCCATAATTTCCTCCATTCTAAAGCATTTGCTTTTTGCCCGCTCTTTTACGAGTTTATTTGCTCTTATAATAAGTTATTCCTGCACATAAAATATACAGGTTTGTTTATTTCCTACTTGTTCAGTAGGTTTTGTATGAAATGATAATACACCTCTATATAGAATATGTCAATATATTTCTTAAAAAAATTTTTTCTTAATTATAGATGGCACAAAAAGACCGGAGATACTTCTAAATATCTCCGGTTAAATAATGATTCTACTAATATGAACCTGTCTCAATTATTATCTAAAATATCACGGACATTTGCCTCCGATATACCAACTTTATCTGCAATCTGTATCACAGACAAACCCATTTCAGCATATGCCAAAACCTTGCCTTCCTGTCTGCCCTCTTCTCGACCTTCTGCCAGTCCCTCTTCTTTTGCATCCACTCGAAGTTCATTCATCCATTCCCTTGTCGTCATATACCGTCCCTCCGTCTGTGCGTCCTGTTTGACTTTCCGCACACGCTCCAGAATCTTCTCGATCTTCTCATTTGCCGTCCGCATTTCATTTGTATGCTCTATGCACCTTAAAAACTCTATCAGTTCCTGATTAGTCTCATTGTCATTGCATCCCCTTGTATTTAAAAATATCTTCTTTGTACCGTCTCCCAACGCCAGTTCCGGCTCCTCTAAACACCGGTTTTCAAAAGTATAGCAGTATCTCCCATACCCAAACAAGTCAAAAGTACATATGAAGATAACAATTCCGTCAGGAAGTTTTCGGTAATCTACCTCACCCTTCTTCATCATCTTCACATCTACCATACTCTGGTAATGCCTACTCCTGCGAGGCAGATGATAGCGGTTCACATTCTGTATCTCCACACTGTAGACAGTGTCCTCTTCGTCCTCAAAACAGACATCCAATCGAATCCCTTTATATATGGGATGAACCTCCAACTCATGTTCTCTGCTATGTTGTATCACCTTCGATATCTTCCTGCCCAGAATGATTTCCAATGCCGTGCGGCATGTCTCCGGATCATTCATCACTTCCCCAAATAGGAAGTGGTTTGTCAGATTCAGCTCCTTGAGCGGAACATAGTTGCCACTCTCCGCAGCCCTGCCGGAGCGGTTTTCTCTTGTGTTTTCTCCCATATGCTTCTCCTTTTCCGACATTCTCGGAAAACGAAAAAGCGCTTACACCAAATTCATCCGCCTCAAATGTCTGTTGTAAAATAGTAATTGAAATAAGCAAAGACATTCGAATGCAGTAGAATTTTAGATGTTCAGAATGTGAGATTGCTTAAAATGATTGTAACAGGCATTGTATGGAAAGGCAAGTAAAATATTTATAAATTCTGTTTGAACATATACGTTTTTTCGTATTTTCATCATTCTCACTTTATGCCCTGTACATTTTATATACAGATATGGGAACAGCCCTTAATAAAACAATCCGGTACGATTATAACCGTACCGGATTGTTCTTACTTAATATTATTTTTATATACTTGTCATTCTTGCCGTTGGTTCGGATGATACTCTTTTTATCTCAACTTCCAGATATCCCTATTGTACTCGGCAATCGTTCTGTCGGATGAGAAGAATCCTGCCTTTGCAATATTGACAAGCATCATTTTCCGCCACTTCTTCCGGTCCTCATAGTCCGCCATCATCTTGTCTTTGGTTGCAATATAATCCTCCAAATCTAACAGCGTCATAAACCAGTCCTTGTTCAGCAGTTCATTGTACAATCTCTGCAGATTCTCTTTATGTCCTACCTTCAGTGCCTGTTTGCTGACGATAAAGTCTACCGCCTCTTTGATGACCGGACTCTTCTTGTAGTAATCCTTGGATACATAGTCCGCCTTCTCGTAGTGCTTGATGACAGTCTCGGACTTCTCGCCAAAGATATAGATATTGTCATCACCCACTAATTCGTGAATCTCTACATTCGCACCATCGGACGTGCCCAGCGTGACAGCACCGTTTAACATAAATTTCATGTTGCCTGTTCCGGATGCCTCTTTAGACGCAAGAGAAATCTGCTCGGAGATATCACAAGCGGGAATCATCTTCTCCGCATAAGCCACATTGTAATTCTCCACCATCAGAACCGTCATGTAAGGACTCACGTCAGGGTCATTATTGACAATCTCCTGCAACACGAGCAACAGGTGGATGATGTCCTGCGCAATCACATAAGCGGGTGCTGCCTTCGCGCCGAAGATAAAGGTCATGGGTCTTGCGGGCTTCTTGCCGGCCTTAATCTCCAGATATTTATGAATAATGTAAAGTGCATTCATCTGCTGCCGTTTGTATTCGTGCAGTCTCTTACTCTGTATGTCAAAGATGGAGTCAGGGTTTAACGTGACACCTTCCACTTCCTTAACATAGGCTGCAAAAGCTTTCTTACGATTCATCTTAATCTCAGCGATACGATCAAGCACAGCTTCGTCATCGATAAACTCCAGAAGTTTCTCCAGCTTATCCGCATCTTTCTTGTAGCCGTCACCGATTGTCTGCGAAAGGAAATCAGCCAGTTCGTGGTTGCAGGACAGGAGCCATCTTCTGAAAGTAATGCCGTTGGTCTTGTTGTTGAACTTCTCCGGATAAATCTTGTAGAACGCATTCAGCTCCGTATCCTTTAAGATTTCCGTATGAATCGCCGCTACACCGTTTACGGAAAAACCATAGTGAATATCAATGTGCGCCATATGCACTCTCTTATCCTTATCGATAATCTGCACCTTAGGGTCTTTGTATTTCTTAGCCACCCTCTTATCTAATTCCTTGATAATCGGTACTAGCTGCGGCACAACTTTCTCCAGATATTTGAGCGGCCACTTTTCAAGCGCCTCTGCCAGGATCGTATGATTCGTGTATGCGCATGTTTTGCTGACAACCTCGATCGCCTCGTCCATCGAAAATGCCTTATCATCCACAAGGATCCTGATCAACTCCGGAATGATCATTGTGGGGTGAGTGTCGTTGATCTGGATGACTGCATGATCATACATTCTGCGCAGATCATACTTCTTCTCTTTCATCTCATATAAAATCAACTGTGCCGCATTGCTTACCATGAAATACTGTTGATAAATACGAAGTAGATTTCCTGCCTCGTCAGAGTCGTCCGGATATAAGAATAAGGTCAGGTTCTTCTCAATATCCTCCTTATCAAAGTCGATTCCTTTCTTGATAAGATCCTCGTCAATGGACTCAAGATCAAACAGTCTCAGTTTGTTGACACCATTGCCATATCCAATGACATCAATGTCATAAAGTCTGGAAGTCACCTTTTTCTTTCCGAAAGAAACCTCAAAGGAGATGTCTGTCTTATTCAACCATGACCGATCCTCAATCCAGTCATTCTTCTCTGCAGTCTGCAATTTATCCTTAAACACCTGCTTGAATAGACCGAAGTGGTAGTTTAAGCCGATTCCCTCACCGGGAAGTCCCAGTGTTGCGATAGAATCAAGAAAACATGCCGCAAGACGTCCCAGACCCCCGTTGCCGAGCGACGGTTCCGGCTCAAACTCTTCGATTTCACTCAGTTTTTTCCCATTTTTAGTCAGGATTTCATTCAGTTTGTCATAAACACCTAAATTTATTATGTTGTTGGACAGAAGCTTGCCAATCAAAAACTCAGCGGAAATATAGTAAATCTTTTTCTCACCCTCAATCCGCTCGGAAACCTGCATCAACTTTTTGGATAACTGCAGCAGACTGTAGTAGAGTTCTTCGTTGCTGCATTCCGCTATGCTCTTGCCGTAGCCGCTTTGCGTCTCTCCCTCCAGTTCTTTTTCCAGATTCATAACTAATACATCTCTTTTCAGGTTACTTGCCTGTGCCATAATGTTCCCTCCTATAGATTATGTATATTTTCCTATTAACATATAATATCTAAGTATTTCATCCTTATTAACTGATAATCAAGCACAATCTGTTTTCCTTCACCGCCGTCAATTAACCGCTTTAATTCTGTGACTGCCTCGGATGCAATACGCTTGAAATCTTGTCTGACCGTGTTCATCTGCTTACCGGCATATCCCATCAATGTAATGCCGTCGAAACCGCATACCGGACGGAAAATGTCCATCTCTATAAGCGCCTTCATCGCTCCTATCGCCATCAAGTCGGAGGCGCATACCACGATATCCTTTTTCTTGGCATATTTAAAAGTCAGGTTTCTCGCCTGCAATTCGGAAAAATCACCGTTTCGCACAAGAAGCGGTAAATTTCTTTCCTCGGCAAGCCGCCTAATGCCATTAAGCCGTTCTTCCGTCACATAACCGTTCTTCTTGCCTGCCAGATAGAGAATGCTCTTGCCCTTATTTTCTATAAGAGTTTTTTTCGCCACATCGTACTGCGCTTTCTCCTGCGCAATCCAAACGGAAGAAGTATTCTCATTTACAAGCGGCGCATCAACCACAACAATCTTAAAAATCTGCGTCTCTATCAGCCTGTGGAGCACCTTGTCCTCCTTGGACATTCCGTAAATAATAAGCCCCGTTATGCTCTGAGACTGCAAATAGCGTATCACTTCATCAATGCTTTTATTCTTTAGCATCGAATAAAACACCGTGATAACATCCAGATTCAAGCTCACCGCCTGCCCGATCGTTCCGGCCATATACTGCATATTGATTTCGTCTACCGCCTGCGACACGTTATCCAAATTCAGAAGCATAGCCACTCTGCCTGACTGCTTCGACGAAAGTGCCGCTGCCACAGAATTGGGGACAAAATTTAAGTCTGCCACCGCCTGATTTACTTTTCTCTTCGTCTCCTCGCTGACATTGGGATAATTATTCAACACCTTAGATACGGTGGAAATTGCCACACCCGCCTGCTTAGCGACATCTTTAATAGATACCATACCATCATCCGTTCTCGGGAAAATGTTGTGTGGAAATCGTTTTCCACACAACTATCATATACCAATCCGAGTCGTTTGTAAACTTTTCTTTTTATTTTTTTTACTTCTGCAAGTAAACAAGTATGTAACAGAGCTGTTGACCACTGTCAGGAGGCATACTATAATAATCGTTAACGTTTCACACTAATAAGGAGAATATGTATGAAAAAATTTCCTGAAGCGCTGCAGCTGTTTCTCACATTTCTAAAACTTGGCTGCTTTACCTTCGGAGGCGGATGGAGCATCGTTGCACAGATGCAAAGAATCTTTGTCGATGAAAAGAAAAGTATAACGGAGGAAGAACTTGTTGATTTGACAAGCGTTGCCAGAAGTCTTCCCGGAACGATGGTCGGCAATGTTGCCATGCTCTTTGGCTACCGCTCTCTGGGAATCCTCGGTGGTATAGTCTGCATTCTGGGCATTATTATACCTCCCATGCTAATGTTATCGGCAATCGCTTTTTTCTACACGGCATTCCGTGACAACACGTGGATTGCCGCGGCCATGAGCGGTGTAAGAGCCGCTGTTGTTCCGATTATCATAAGCGCTGCTGTGGGAATGGTTAAAGGTTCTTTCAAATATCCTCCTTGCATTCTCGTTATGCTTTTGGCTCTGGGATTGTATTTGTTTCTACATATGAACTGTGTGTATCTTGTACTCATCGGCGCAGTATGCGGCATTCTCATCTCTGATTTTTATGAAAGAAGAGGTATCGAGAAATGATTTATCTTCAACTGTTTTGGAGCTTTCTTAAAATCGGATTTACAAGTTTCGGCGGACTTTCCATGATTCCGCTCATCAGCAGCGAGATGCTTGCCCACAACTGGATGACGGCTGAGGAGGTTTCCGATATCGTGGCGATTGCGGAAATGACACCCGGACCGCTGGGGCTTAACTGTGCAACCTTCGCGGGCATTCGCACGGCAGGCATCCTTGGGGCTATGGCTGCCAACCTGGGGGTTCTTATGCCCTCTTTTACCCTGTGTCTTATAGCGGCAATCTTTTTCACAAGGTTTAAAGAAGCCCGACTGATGCAGAACATCATGATAGGGGTCCGCCCCGCATGTCTGGCAATGGTTATAGGAGTGTGCCTCACTCTTGCACCTACCAACTATATTGAAAGCGGCGGGATTGCCGTTCCATCGATTATAATTGGAATTTTGGACACCGTATTATTATTAAGATATAAAGTCAGTATTCCTAAAGTCATTCTGCTAAGTGCAGTACTGGGTCTTTTGGTTCATGGAATAATTGCCTGACTGTTCGCTAGTTTACGTCGTATGATAAGCGCGACAGCCGCATGCAGACCCGTTCAACCAGCTGCTCTACTGAAATTTCGGGATTTGTGTACAAGTCATTTTCCAAGTTCTCAATAAGCTTAGACAGATATTTGGGTGAATTCCCGCGAGCCAGAAAATGTCTGTACACCTCCTGTAGGAGACCGTAAGAAATTTTCTCAGGAATAATGCCCTCAATCAGTGCCGGATGACTGAGTTTCAAATTGTCCGTCAAATCTTTCATTAAATCCCTGCTTAAAACTTCCCCGTAATTTTCCCTCACAATACGGCCTAATATCTGAATCATATGCTCCAGAACAGCTCCATCCACTTTCGGAACTCTCTCCCTGTGCAGAACCTTATCGTAGACTTTTACAACAAATTCGTCCGGTTCCAACTTCAAATCGTCCTTCAGTCTGACTACCGGGAGCAGTATGCCTTCCCAAGACAGCTGAATACGCAGTTCCGCCACCAATCCCATATAATCATTCTCCAGAAAGATTTGCACTAAATCCTTCCCAAACGAAAGCACCAACGGCTCCAAGCAATACCGCAGATTTTTCAAAACCTCCTCCGAATAATTGCCGCTGCCGCTTTTTTCGTCACTCTTGTTCTCCAATCCCAACAATATATCTGCACTCACATTCAGAGCCTTGCATAATTGAGCGAAAAGGGTAATATCCGGCAGACTCTGGCCTCTTTCCCACTTGGAAATCGCCTGAGGAGTTACTCCCATCCGCAAAGCCAGCTCTTCCTGAGTCATATTTGCATTCTGTCGCAGGTTCAAAATGCTTTTTCCAAATTCTTCCATACTCATTGTAATACATTCTCCTTTCCAATACATTACGGATTCCTACATTCCACCGAAAGCACTGCTTTCGTTTTTTGTCATGGTAACATTTCCATAATCAAAAGTAAAACAACCTGTAATTGAACCTACTCTCAACTTCCGGCAAATTCTTATTGTACAGTAGACGTTATGATATTAAGCCATAGAAAAAGGCTGAATCCGTCGGATTCAGCCTTTGTTATATCATGTCTTACTTGCGTACCAAGTGTCTCGGCAGACCGTTTACGAAAAGCGGCTGCAACTCGCCCATGATAAGCGGTCTTGCATATTTCTCGTAACCGTCGGTCAGACCCTTGCCGTCTGCCGTAATCCACTCATCGGGAACGTTTCTCTCAACGTTTGCGATTGCATGGATATCATATGCGCTTGTGCCGCACTGGTAAGGAGCGTCACCGTTTCTGTCAAGTGTAATCATCATACCGGTCTTGCCATCCTCTGCTGCCATAACCGCATCGTAACCAACCTGGAATGCCTCGTTGATGTCTGTCAGGGAAGCCAAGTGAGTAGCTGCTCTCTGTAAAGTGGAGAACTCGATTGCACGGGTCTTAAGACCTGTCTCAGCAGCAATCTTGTCTGCCAACATTACTGCCGTACCGGACATCTGCTTGTGACCGAATGCGTCTACGGCTACCTCTTTGCCAAGCTCACATACATATCTGCCGTCCGCAACCTTAACGCCCTCGGATACGGCAATAACTACGGAAGACTTTCTTGCTGCCAGATCTTTGACATCCTCAACAAACTTATCAATATCAAAAACTCTCTCAGGGAGATAGATAGCGTCACATCCGCTGCAGTCGTCGCCTTTAGCAAGCGCTGCTGCCGCTGTCAGCCATCCTGCGTTACGTCCCATAATCTCCACGATACAGATAGTGGGCTTCTTCGCACCGAAGGACTCGTTATCGCGGATAATCTCTTTCAGAGATGCTGCGATATACTTTGCTGCGGAGCCGTAGCCCGGACAATGGTCTGTCACCGGCAGATCATTGTCGATGGTCTTGGGAACACCCATGAATCTCTGCGGTTTATTGTGAGCTGCCGCATAATCGGACAACATTTTAACGGTATCCATGGAGTCGTTACCGCCTGCATAGAACAGGCACTCAATATCATGCTTCTCCATAATCTCGAATACTTTCTCATATACATCTTCGTGACCTTCGATTTTAGGCATCTTGAAACGACAGGAGCCTAAGAATGCGGAGGGTGTTCTCTTTAACAATTCGATTCCGGTCTCATCATCCAAATACTCGCCCAAATCGATCATTCTATCCTCTAAAAATCCCTCGATACCGTGAACCATACCATAAATCTTCTTCACACCCAACTTCTTCGCTGCAGCGTACACACCCGCAACGGAAGAATTGATTACGGCTGTAGGGCCGCCAGACTGTCCAACAACAATATTTCCTTTCATTGTTATCTCTCCTTTATCTTTTCTTATATTGAATACTTGTCCGTAGTCCACGGACACCAACACGATTATACCAAATAAATCCAGTGAACACAAGGCAAAACAATCACGGAATTTGATTTGAATTTAGTTACGGAAAGTGTTACACTTTTCTATAATATGGCTACCACAATTACAATGTTTTATTGTGAGATTTCATGTAGAAAAGAGGGATTATATGAGCGATTACATTCTAAGCTGTTGTTCCACGGCTGACCTGACAGAAGAACACTTCCGTGAGAGAAACATCTCCTACATCTGTTTTCACTATGAGTTGGACGGTGTACAGTACATGGACGATTTGGGCAAGTCGATGCCCTTTGATAAGTTCTATGCCGCCATGACAAACGGCGCGGACACCAAGACTTCGCAGATAAATGCAGACGAATTCATTGCATATTTTGAGCCGTTTTTAAAGGAAGGGAAAGATATCCTGCACCTCTCTCTCTCCTCCGGTATCTCCGGTGTGGTAAACTCGGCCATGATTGCTAAAAATATGCTGTCCGAGGAATATCCTGAGCGCAAGATTTATATTCTGGATTCCCTTGCGGCATCTTCCGGCTATGGTCTGCTCATGGATAAACTGGCTGACCTGCGGGATGACGGCATGGGTATCGATGAGTTGTATCAGTGGGCGGAGGAGAATCGCCTTAAGCTGAATCATTGGTTTTTCTCCACGGACCTGACCTTTTACATCAAGGGCGGTCGTGTATCCAAGGCATCCGGCTTTATCGGCGGTATGCTAAATATCTGTCCTCTTTTAAATGTGGACTATCAGGGCAAATTGATTCCGCGGTATAAGATTCGCACGAAGCGTAAAGTCATTCAGACGGTGGTAGACAAAATGGAGGAATGTCTGGAGGAAGGCCGTGATTACAGCGGAAAATGCTATATATCACAGTCCGCCTGCTATGAAGATGCAAGAGCGGTGGCCGACCTGATTGAGGAACGTTTCCCTAATCTGGACGGCAAGGTGCTCATCAACAGTATCGGCACCACCATCGGGGCACACACAGGCCCCGGCACGGTCGCTGTATTTTTCTGGGGAAAAGAAAGGGTTGACTAAATTAGTCAACCCTTAAAATTTTCGTATTCCCTTTCGTGAACGAGCTTGCACGCTATATTATCAGGTAGGCAAAATACGCCGCATAGCACGCCAACATACAAACGCCTCCCAGACGTCCGAGGCGCTTGTTCTTCACAACCAACACCCACAGAAGAACTACCGTTGCGATACACACGATACTGTCCACAAAGAAATTGGCCGCATAGGTGACAGGCGTAATCAGAGCGGAAGTACCCACCACAAACAGAATATTGAAAATGTTGCTTCCTACGATATTGCCCACCGCAATGTCCGCCTTGCCCTTGATTGCTGCCGTCGCACTTGTCACGAGCTCAGGAAGCGATGTGCCGAATGCCACGATGGTAAGTCCGATCAGTCTCTCGCTCATGCCGAAGATACGTGCCAATGCCGTAGCCGCATCTACCGCCACATCGGAGCCGAGCACAATCATCACGGCACCCACTATAATTAACAGAATCATTTTCCAAATCGGCATCGGTTTATCTTCATCCGAAGTCTCCTCCGGAGTATTCTCGCCCTTTTTCGCTATCTGAAGCAGATATACCATATATAGGAACATCAACGCCCATAGAATAACCCCATCAAAACGTCCCACCTCATTGTCGGTATAACCGATTCCCATAAGCAGAGCCGATACCAAAATCACAAACGGCAGCTCATACCTGACTGTGGAGCGCTGTACCGCAATAGGCGTGATAATTGATGTGACACCCAGAATCAAAAGAACATTCATAATATTGCTTCCTACCACATTGCCGATGGTAATCTCCGCGCTTCCTTTCAGTGCCGCAGACACGCTGACCGCCGCCTCCGGCAGGGATGTTCCGATTGCCACAATGGTAAGACCTATGACAAGCTGCGGAATTCCGAATTTCTCCGCCACCTTGCTTGCGCCGTCCACGAACCAGTCCGCGCCCTTGACTAAAAGCACAAAGCCGATTGCCAATAATACAAGTTGAATTACTACCTCCATTTTATCCCTCATTTCCGAAGCATAATGCTTCTGTTCATTAAGATACCTGTTGTCCCATTGTAATAAAAAAGAGACTTTCGGCATATTTCATGCTAAAAGTCTCGTTCTTTCCGTGTCAGAAAGCGTGTAAACATGACTCTCGTCAGGGTATGTTGCTTACACAGGATAACTACTCCCTCTTAACTTGTGACAAATTTAACATATGCATTTTCTGTTGTCAAGAACATATCTGTATTTTATACATTTTCTTATCATGGAAAAGTGCAAATTCATTCGCCGCTTCTCGCTCTGCGCATAATGGGATTGCGCAGTATGCTGATAATCAGCGGAATCACCATAAGTGCCCACACAATGGGCTCCGACAACACCACGCCCATGTACTGAAGGGACGGCACCAACAGATAGGCGATTGCCACTTTTCCAACCAACTCAATCAGGCTTGAGACAAGAGGCGTTTTGCTGTCCCCAAAGCCCTGCATGCTGTTTCTCAGAATACAGATAATGGCTGGCAGGAAATAGAACGATGCGTTCACCTTTAAATAAAGTACCGCATTGTCTATAATCTCCGGCTGTGCACTCGCCGTAATCAGATTAATGAGTACCGGTGACAACGTAAACACCACAAGAAGCACCAACAGATACCAGCCGAAAGAAAACCAAATCGTATCCCGTATTCCCTGCCGAATACGCCCGTATTCCTCAGCACCCAGATTCTGCCCGCAATAGGTGGCAAGAGCCGTCCCGAGGACAAAGAATACCATCAGGAACAAAGATGTCGCTTTCCTTGCGCCCGTATGAGCCACAATAATGTTCATTCCAAGTGCGTTGATTGCAGTCTGCAAGGCCAGAGATCCCATCAGCACAAAGGATAGCATGAAGCCCATAGAAAAGCCTCTCGGCAAAAGTTCCCTGTACATCTCCTTCTTAGGCGCAACATCGGCTGCCTGCAGTCTGATTTGCGGATATTTCTTTCGCATATAGATAAAACATAATACCGCCGACAACGCCTGAGCCGCCACGGTCGCATAGGCCGCACCCGCCACTCCCATCTGAAGCCGCAGAATAAACAGATAATCCAATCCGATATTTAAGAGATTGGAGATCACCAAAAACAAAAGCGGGGTAAAGGAATCGCCTATTGCACGCAGAATGGCTGCACATACATTATAAAGAGTCGTGGCAATCAAGCCCGCAATGATAATTCTGATATAGGCGGATGCCTCCGGTGCAAGTTCCGCCGAAATATTCAAAAAATCCAGAATCTGAGGAAGAAAAATCAGGCACCCCACACTGAGCAGCACAGTAAGCGCTGCACTCAATACTACCGTGCCGCCGATAGCCTTCCGCAGACTCCTATCATTCTGCGCACCAAAGTAAGTAGCTACGATAATACCAAAACCGCAAACTACACCGTTGATAAACTCAATCAGAAGATCACTCAAAGAGGTGGTCGCTCCTACTGCCGCCAGAGAAGACTCACCCAAGGTACTGCCGATAATCCGTGTATCAATCAGGCTGTAGCCCAACTGGAACAATTGCCCTATGTAAAGTGGTATTGCAAAAAGTAAAATAACCTTTAACGGTTTCCCTTGTGTCAGATTTTTCATGCATTCTTCTCCTATCGTATTTTCGAAAGAGCCTCTTTAGACAAAATCTTCTTAATATTCAGCATAAACAGAACAGTCGCCGTGGCTGCGGAGATTGTATCAGAAATCGGCTCCGCATAGTAGACTCCCATTACACCGATAAAATGCGGCAGGATAAGCGCCAGCGGTATGAGCAGGATAATCTTACGCATCACTGCAATAAAAAGCGAAACTTTCGCCTGCCCCAATGCCAGAAACGTGGGCTGAATCCCGTTCTGCAGCCCAAATACAAGCATACCCGCCATAAAAACAGGCATCACCTGTCCCGTCAGAATCACCAGTTCCGCCTCATTTGTAAAGAATCCCGCATAAAACCGCGGAAAAAGCATGACTGTCGCCGTAGTTAAAAACCTGAAGCCAAAACATACACCGATCAGCCACCCATACAATCTTTTGACCCGTCCAAAATTCCCGGCCCCGTAATTGTAGCTGACAATAGGTGCCAAGCCCTGCGTAAATCCGTTGAGCGGTGCAGAGAACAACTGCATGATACTTTGCATAATCGTCAAAGAACCGACATGCATGTCACCACCGTATACCTGCAAGCCGTGATTGAGCACAATGCTGATAAAACTCTCCGTCGCACTCATGATAAAAGGGGAGACACCGAGTGAAAACACGCTCCCCAAGATGCTAAAGTCAATTCGCATACAGTCTCTGCGAATTTTCAGGGAAGATTTCCTCCCGAAAAGAAAAGCAAGCACCCACGCGGCACTTAATCCCTGTGAGATGACCGTAGCCGCCGCCGCACCCTTAACTCCCATATGAAGTCCGAAAATAAAAACGGGGTCTAACACAATATTGGCTATCGCCCCAATCAGCACTGAAATCATAGCTGTTTTCGAGCGGCTCTGACAGATAATAAATGCATTTAAGCCCAACGCCAATTCCACAAAGAGCGTTCCGGAAAGGTAGATGGAAAGGTAGTCCGTGGCATAACCGATTGTTGCATCACTGGCACCGAACATATATAACAGCGGTCTCTGGAAGGCATAGAAAAACACCATCAATACCGCCGTGCATATCAGCAGGAAAGCAACACTGTTCCCAAGTATCTTCTCCGCATGCTCCCTGTCACCTTTACCCAGCCAGATTGCTGCCAGAGGTGCGGCTCCGTTGCTGATAAAAGCCGAAAAAGCCGAGATAAACATGGTGATACAAAATGTAACGCCCACACCGGTCAGCGCATTGGCACCCACACCTGCCATAAGTCCGATATAGATACGGTCAATCACACTGTATAGAACGTTGATAATCTGCGCGAGAATGGCAGGAACCGTCATGCTCACCATCAGCTTGCCGATGGATTCCGTCGCCATGCGTTCTTCCCGCGTCATTGTTGTTGCAGCTGCCATACTTTGAGACTAACTCCTTTAGCTGTGGTATATACATTTAGAGATATTCAAAAATTGTACCTTATTTCTTATTAACACAAGAGCCCTTGCAATGCAATACTTAATTTGCTAACATAAAGGCCAGGCCCGGCAACTGCCTATGTATGCCACTGCGATTACAGCATTATTTTGTAATTTGGTAGGAGAACACAAATGAGAATACCCAACAAGACACCACTTAAAATACTATCCGCATTGATTATACTGGCGACACTCAATATCCGCTTTGTATGTACGCATCTTTTTATACCGGGGAACATCGATACGGTATTTCCCACAGCCTGTAAGGTTATAGAGACAATCGGCTATATCCTGATTGCGTACCTCAACTTCTTTCCCACGTTTACAACGCGCAAAGTCTCAACCACAAGAAATAAAGTGTTGGAGGACGGTGCTTCTCTTTTACAGCTTTTTCTCTCAACTACAGTGATAGAGTGTGTTTTCTCCATTTCGTCTCTTATCGCGATTCTTGTTACACACATTTACGCAGACAGCAACCTCGGATCCAGCTATCCGCTGGTATGGGTACGCCATCTGATCGTCGCTTTTGTGGTAGAGCTTGTTCTTTTCTGGAACGGCATCATACGGGTCTATTTGACTTCCGTACAGCTCGGTATGAAGTGGCGTATCATCGGCATTATCTGCGGTTGGATTCCCGTTGCCCAGATTTACGCCCTGTGCAGAATCATCCGTATCGCAGGCGATGAGGCTTTGTATGAGAATGAAAAGTATCTGCTGAACCTAATACGCGCCGAAAATCAGGAATGCCAAACGCGCTACCCGATTCTGCTTGTCCACGGTGTGTTTTTCCGTGATTTCCGCTTCTTTAATTACTGGGGCAGAGTTCCCGCCGAACTAAAAAGAAACGGCGCGGATATCTATTACGGTAACCAGCAATCCGCCGCTTCCGTTGCACGCTGCGGTGAAGAACTGACGGCACGTATCAGGGATGTCCTGAAAGAGACCGGATGTGACAAGGTGAATATTATCGCACATTCTAAAGGCGGATTGGACAGCCGCTATGCCATCTCCGTATGCGGTGCCGCCGACTGCGTGGCATCTCTTACTACCGTGAACACGCCACACCGCGGATGCATTTTTGCAGATTATCTGCTTAATAAAATCCCCGACAAGGTATGTCACAGCGTATCCTCTAAGTATAACGCGACGTTGAAACGCTTCGGCGACCACGACCCTGATTTTCTGGAAGCTGTACAGGATTTGACGGCATCTGCCTGCGAGGGCATGAATGACAAGATGCCCGACTGCCCCGGAGTGTACTACCAAAGCGTGGGAACGAAGATGAATCGCGCCTCCAGCGGAAGATTTCCTCTGAATATGGTCTATCCTATGGTGAAGCACTTTGACGGTGACAATGACGGACTCGTATCTGTGGAGAGCATGAAATGGGGAAGCCGTTTTACATATCTGACCGTTCCGAAAGGCAGAGGCATCTCCCACGGCGATATGATTGATTTGAACCGGGAGAACATCCCCGGCTTTGACGTGAGGGAATTCTATGTAGGTCTGGTACATAACTTGAAAGAGATGGGTTATTAGTCCATCTCTTTCTTTTCTCATGTATTCATACATCATTGACCTTTCGTTCAAACTCTTCCCGCGTCATGTTGGCTCGTTTGGCACCTTCCGACAAATCCAGAAGTCCATCGCGTACTAATGAAATCATGCTGTTGATAATACCTTCTGTCCTGCCCTCTGCCTTGCCGATATCAATCCCACGATTTAAAATCTTATCCGCTTCCAGTTCCAGTATTTCTCCTCCCATGATATCTTCAACTCCTTTCTTCACGTTTGACCATTTGGACGCAAGACTATCCGCTACTTTTACTGTCATATCACGGATCATCTGTCTCTCGTATTCGGTCAGTCTTTCCTCTGTCACTTTCTGCTGTAATGCCTTCGCAAATCTCTTATAGACTTGCAATAAATCTTCCATCCTCTCAGGACTGTCATTTATCTTTTCCAATTCTTTCTCATACGCGAAGATATGAAACGGAATCAGAAAATACAGTTCCTTCTTAAGAATCTCATCTGACGTATACTCCGGCACTTTTAAAATCGGTATCTCATAGGAGATACAACCGTTCGGCACTTTATATGTCACACGCATTGTGCGTGGGGTATCTGCCGGACACCGCAGATACAGGAGCGCGGAATAGGGAAAAGTAAAAGTCGTCTCATCCTCTTCCGTCTGCGCATTTTCCGCTGCGATCTGGGCATCATACTCAAATATCCGTACAGTTATGGTGCCGTCCGTGCTGCTCTGGCACTCCGCATGATAACGCTTATCCCGTATGCCGATATGGGAATCCGTGATGCGCTTCTTCTGGTGTCGGTTCCCGACAAAGAACTCGTTATGGAACACATTCACTTTCTCCCGCAATCCGTACTCCTCATAAAAAACCTCATTGATAAGCGGGATCACAAGCATCGGACATTTGACCAGAAGCGTACGGAACGCATCGTCATAGGGCGTATTTACATTTTCTTTCGTCAATTACTGTTTTCTCCTTTCTCCGTTGAATAGCTGCAACTCAAAATGATTACAGATTTTAATTCTGTTATAGAGAAAAGAGTCGTTTCTTTAGACTTTATTATACGAAATAACAACTTATTATGCAAGTCATAAAATAGTCTTTACCTATACACTCTATGGGTGTACAAATGTGCTTTATCCAACGAAGTTTCTTGTCTCTGTAACTTGTTTTTACCAGAATCTCTACCGGGAATCTGACAGAACTTGTCATGAATGTGCTTTCCGCACATGATGAAATATATCTGATAGTCTGTATCGTATCAGACGAAATTTAGATTGTCAAGGGTATTTTCGCTTTTGGAAAAGAATCAACATTACATATGTGGCGGGAACACACCCGCCACAGTTTTCTACCTCAATATACACTGTCCAGCCACTGTGATTCTAACTCCTGCCGTGGCTTGAAATCTTCCGATTCTGCATAGGTAAGCAGACTGTTGTAAAGCCAGTTGACCTCCGGGCTGTCTGTGTCCGACAGATTCGACTGGCAGACAAGAAGGCTGCCTTCACCGACCTTCGCCTCATAGACCAGTCCCAGCTTATGGTTTCTTCCGAAATTATCTATCATCCAAATAAGCGGCTCCACCGGCTGTCCATCCAGAATCGCAATCCTTGTATCTGTCACAATCCGCCACCACTGAGGCGTAGTACATCCATCCGTCGGAAACCGTGTAAACATCGGATGATTCTTGTCCATACATAAGCCCATGGTACCTACCGGAAGCGGTCTGCCCATGCTCTCGGAGATGGATGCAAACATCGGATAGCACCAGAAATCCGTACAATATGTGCCCTCGATTGACATTTCCTCTCTGATACTGTTGCCAAAATAAAGTACTTTTTTACCCACACGCAGGGCATCAAGCATCTGTGCTTTGTCGGATGTAACCAGAACATTTGATGTGCCGGGCGATTTTATCTTAGATACCGCAGGGTATACGTAGATGTCGTAGTGATTTGACAGGCCCCTTTCCGGCACGCCGTTACTGCCACCACAAGCGGTATCTTCTCCACACTCTGTCACCCTGACCGTCACCCGATATTTCTTCGGCTCGGCGCAGTCGGGCAGCGTGAGACTGCCGCGCCCGCAGCTTTTTAGGCGGGTCAGTTCCATAGTGCTGTTGTGCACCGCTTGAGCATATACCTTGCCGACTTTTCCTCTCATCGACTTACTGTCACTGTCTGCGCATGACCCATGCCGAGGGCTGTCCGAAAGTTCCTCCCCACAACACTCCGCCAGCTCCACGGTAATCTCCACAGGCGTCTCCTCATCCGGCCGCATATCACACAGCAGGATTTCATAAGCCAACTGCTCGCCTGCCTGATACACATAGGTGGGGAATGACAGCATGATAACTCTGTCATTGCAGAACTGCCTCCACTCTTCTGCGCTCACCAGCCCCTTATTTTCCATAAAAGCATTCAGGATACCCACAAGTGCTGTACCCTGCCCCGTAAAATCCTGCAAGTCCAATAGCTGAAAACCCGAAAGCTCCCGACTCCGAAATGCAGTCTCAAGCTCTCTCTTATAACACTCCACCGCCAGATGCCCCGACGCCCTGAAGAAACGCTCCGCCATGTGAAGCATTCCTTTATCCTCCAAACGTTTTCTGAAAATACGAAGATTCTCCGGTTGCAGTACACCTGTATACTTCTCAATCTCGGTGTAATCGGGATAAACCTCATACTGTCCAATCTCGTGAGATACCACCGGCACATGGGGAATCAGTTCATCACCCGCCTGCGCCCGAACCTTCTTCGTTCCGGTTCCGTACTGAATCTCAATCTCACCCTCGGTCTGCGCAGCTCCTGCTTCCTTCGCTCCCGTTATCTTCTCCGTTTCGCCTTCGTTTAACGATTCCGTCGCAATCCTTTGTCCGGCTTCCGACATTGGGCAGATAAACTCATCATAGCTGTGGCAGTTATCCGGTATATTCACTTGAATATGCCCCTGCGGTGCGTCGCACATGGCATAGGAGCCGCGAAACAGCCTCTCTTTGGCAAACCGCACACCGCTGAAAAAGTCGTCATTTTCCAATATGGCAGGACAGAACTGAAAGTTGTTGGAGCCCTGCACATACCAGTGCCGACTGTCCGCAGCCTTATACTGTCCTAAAATATCATTAAGTACTTCCTGATTTCCCCACAACTCATTCCCGAGAGAAAAGATCACGAATGACGGATGATTGCCGAAGGCCTGCAATATACGGAAGCCCTCCTGCAAAAGCCACTCTCTGGCTGCCCGCTCGCTGTCGCTCTCCTGCTCACCCGCCACGGTTCCCCAAAAAGGAAGTTCCGGTGCCAAATAGATTCCCATCTCATCCGCTGCCGAGAAAGCCGCCTCCGGCGGACAGCAAGTGTGAAACCGATAATGATTGATTCCGTACTCTTTCGCTATGCCGAACAGCTTTTTCCATGAATCTTTATCCATGGGTGCATACCCAGTCAACGGGAAAATCATGCCGTCATGTTTTCCCCGCAGCATGACAGGCAGGTCATTTAGATAAAATGTCCTTTCTTGCGTATGTAAATCCCGAAAACCGATTATTTCTGACGCTTCTGTCACAATCTGTTGACCGCCTCGATAAACACTCACCGTCACCTCATAGAGATTGGGTGTATATTCATTCCACAGGGCAATTTCCTTTTCTGCGGGTATGTCAATGCGCAGAGTGTGCTCTGTGATTCCGCTCTGTAAGGGCAGCTCTAACTCTATAGCAGTCTCTGCAAGAGTTTCTCTACACTCCACAGGACAACACACAATATGCGCCCGTACCGTCTTTGCATCCTGTTTTTCCGCATTTTTTCGCTCTTCTACAGGAAAATCATCCCCTGCATAAAAGCTGTTTCCTTCCATAAATGCGGAAGAAAACTCCGTGTGAAAGCGCACTTCCAGATTCCTGCTCTCTGCACGGGCTGTAACACACAGGTTTTCCACCCGCACCACAGGCTCCAGTTCAAGCGCAATCCGCCCCAACATACCGTTCCAATTGGTCTGGGTATCGGGGGAGGTCATATGTCCTCCGGAAGTTTTGTAATCCACGTTACTGACCATTACAGTCAATCTATGTGACGCTCTTGTCAGATACTTGGTCAAATCGTATTTATGGGCCACAGCAAAGCTATCCTGTGTTCCCACAAAGCGGTCGTCCAACCAAACATAGGAGATCCGCGTCCGCTCGATTACAAGCTGCGCCAAATCTCCTACATGTTCCTCGGGAATCTCCAGCATACGGGAATACCATGCATAGCCTTCAAAATGATAGGTTTCCGTCAGGTATCCCGTCTCCTTCGCGTCCCCGCGTATTCCTTTCTTCGCCTCGGCGGTGGTGGTGGGCAGCATGATTGTATCGTCAAGCGTACGCCCGTAATATTTGTTCTCAATCCCCACCTTATCCGCATCCAGACAAAACTCCCATTCTCCGCGTAAGTCTATCGTCATAAAATCTGTCCTCTTCTCGACTGTCATGCATATCCGGTCAGTTTTTCTTATCTATGACGATATTATACTCAATGTGTTTATAGAAAACAAGCTACGCAATCATCAACATCGGTTGATAATTGTGCAGCTTGTATTCATAGCACATGATTCCTTACTCCGCCATATAAATCGCTACCGTTCTCTCAATCGAGCTCAGCGCATCCTCCAGCGTCCTTCCCCCTCTTATATATTCAACTCCGCTGTCAAATACCGCCTTTTCCAGCACGCTGTCCGGAATATACGCCGTATCCGCCGAAGCGAGTTGTGACTTAAATGCCGCAATCTGCTCATCTGCAGGCCAGTAAACTGAGAAAGATACCATATTCCCCTCCGAATCGGTAGTCGCCCAGGATGTATACTCACCGTTTTCTTGCAATATATCTTTATTCGGCGTAAACTGTATATCAAACGCCTCCTGATTGAGCGGGAATCCCTCATAGGAACTCTGCACATCTGCGGATAAGAATACGTCCATAAATTCTTTCGCCGCATCGATATGCCCTGAGGCAGCATTGATGCCAAGCATCGTTCCCGGCATAAATACATTACTGCATTGTCCCTCCATAGGCAGAACCTTCGTATCTTCAAACTCTTTAACCTTATCTAAAGACATCACCTGTTGGTAATCATAACCTGCTTCCACCCAGCCGGACAGCAGATACTGCTCATCGCAGATATAATTAAGAATATCCAGATATATTCTCCAATTCACCATATATTCGTCAATACCATAGAAAGAAGCCATCCTCGCGCTGCGCCCCGTGTAGTTTTGAGCGGTATCCGCGTCTAATCCATCCATCTGTGCATCATAGATACGTTTGCATTGTTCCAGATACTCTCCGATGCTCTCTATATTCAATGTTCCGTCTGCTGTAATCCACTTCGGAGCACTGGTCGGTGCAAACCGTTTCATCATGTCGCCGGGACTGCATATGCCGATAATATTTTCTCCAGGATGCTCCCTACGCATTTTCTCCACAGCTTCCCCTATATCTGATAGGTCTTTCACACTATCTATATATTCTCCCTTGGCCGCTATCATCGAAACTTCTATAATCGCAGGCGCCATATACGCCTTGCCGTCGATTTTCATGGCTTCTATTATATTATCAAAAAGTGGTTCGTTCGCACTGTACTGTGACAGATAATCGGTCATATCCAATAACAGTCCCTTATCCGCATAGGAGCTTATCGGCAAGTCGTCCAGCACAATCAAATCAGGCCCTGTTCCCGCCATAATCTCCGTGTTCAGTTTCTTCACGGCATCTTCCCTCGTCACTGCATCTCCATTGCTCATGCCAATCTGATAGGAGACAAAGGTGTCCGGATTCTGTGTCTGATAGAGCGAAATCGCCTGTCTGATGTTATTATCCTCTCTCAGGCTGTATATTGTAATCATATTTTCCGGCACGGAAGGCACGTTGGGGTCGTAAGTAAACCGCAGCAGCTTACTGCCGGGGCAAAGTACCAGAAATACGTTGTCTTCCGGCTGTATCATAGAAATAATGCTATAGTTTGGATTGCTCAAAAGGGACAGATTACCGTCCACAAGCTGCTCCACCATATTTCCCCCGATTGCGTGGCGATGGATTCCTTTCGAACCCACTATATAAACCGTATCATCATCGCCGGGCATCAACTGCATAGTGCCATAGTCCGAACCGTTATAATCACGGCTGCTATAATTGTCCTCCGTAAACTCTTTGAGTACATTGTCCTCCACATAGTCCCCCGCATCCAAGTCATAGATGACAGGTCTCTCAAAGGCATCCCAACCACTGTCTATAAACATCAGATTCCCTTTGACCCAAATCCAGGAAGCGTACTCAGGTGTCAAAACTTTCTCGCTGCTGCCGTCCCTATGTAGCTCATAGATGCTCTCCACAGTCTTTGCAAAAATACGTCCTTCATCGCTTACAATAACCTGTGTAACATACATATCTTCCTCAGTCAGAGCGATTTCTGCAGGCACCTGAGTCCCGTCCGGCAGAATCAGCTTTACCGTAGGATTATAATCATTGTCATCCGGTGTTGAATCATAGACAACTATCGCCGTCCCGTCCGGCGCCATCGTCATCTCACCAATATAGTTTTTCTCATTCTTCATGGAAGTAAACCAATCCGGCGTCTCTGCATCCCAAGTAATCCCTTTATCCTTAGATACCAGCAGTCCCGTATTATTGTCCAAAATCACAATACTGCCGTCCTCCCGCATACCCATGAAGCGGGGCCACGACAACTGTTCCGACAGGTCAAACTCCTCTTCCACATAGCGTCCCATAGCCGTCTGCCCGCCCGCATCCGCGGCATCTCCGGTCTGACCACTGTTCTGCTGCGCACTGTTGCCCGCATTTCCCGCATCCGCACCGGTCACTTCCGATGCATCGCCGTCTCCTCCGCAGCCAGTCAATGTAAATATCATGGTTGCTGCAAGAAGGAGGCATAATATCTTCTTTTTTCCTTTATTCAACATACTGTCTTCCTCTCCTATACTAATGATGTTGCAGACAGCATACCAAAAAAATCTCTAATATTTCTCTAAGATATATTAAGAAATTCTTAGAGATTCTTTAAAGATTCATATGTTAAGATTGTATCATTCCCAATCAGACAACGTTCGGGTATGAACAAAATAAGGGTCTGATTTCACCGAAAGGATTTGATACACCATGCGCATCTTACTGGCAGAGGACGACAGAGACTTGAATAAAGCGTTGGCATGGCAGCTTAACGGACAGGGCTACATCGTAGATTCCTGCTACGACGGAGAAGAGGCTCTCTACTACGGCGAACAGAATATTTACGATGTGATTCTGTTGGACCGCATGCTGCCCTATCTGGAAGGCACGGAGGTGCTTTCAACCCTACGGCAGCAGTCCGTCAACGTCCCCATCATACTGATTACGGCACTCGGAACAGTGCAGGACAAAATTTCCGGGCTTGATTTAGGCGCGGACGACTATCTTGTAAAACCCTTTGATTTTGAAGAACTGTTGGCAAGAATACGATGCGTTACCAGACGCTCCACCACATTAAATCCACAGTCCGACCTTATCTCCTGCCATGATGTCACTTGGTCGGGACGGGATATGTGCTTAAGCGGCCCCTCAGGCAGCACTACCTTATCTAAACGGGAGAGCAGTCTTCTGGAAAGTTTCCTGCATATGCCGGAGCAGACCCTCGCCCGCGAGATGCTCCTGTTAAAAGTATGGGGACCGGACAGTGATGTGGAGGACGGCAATCTGGACAACTATATCTACTTCCTGCGTCGGCGGCTGAAAACGGTAGGCAGCTTATTGCAGATTAAAACAGTTCGAGGAGTGGGGTATAAGCTATATGTTTCATAAGGCACACCTATTTTTTGCTATATTGTACGGCGGAACCACCGCTGCCATCATGATTATTATGTCACTGTCATATCTGCGCATATCGGAGAAAAATCTCCACAATAATCAATTTGCCTCTTTTGAAAATGATGTCGGTACTGTCGTCATCAGTCTGGAACAATCTACTTATATATCCATGCAGTGGCTTGCGGGAATAGAATCCAGGAACGGGTACAGCATATTTGTCATTGACAATGGCGTTCCTTTTCTCTACAATACATTGCGCAATCCAGTTGACTCATATAGTCAAATGTTGTTGACGGAAAGCTTGGATGCATATAATATCATGTTTAAGACAGAGAAGGTTGAAACTGAAGGCAGCAGCTATTCAGGGGTTTGGCATACCGAATATGAGTTTATCTCTCCTACCACAGGTAATTCCTATTTCTGTGCCTTAATTGATATAGAGAGAAATACATCACTGTCACAAATTATCATTCTCCACTCTCTGGAAGATCTTCGCACATCAATACGAAACCAACGTATCCTCTTTTTATGGATGAATCTGGGTACCGTCACGGCGCTGTTCATCTTTGCGTACCTTTTCACGGGCAAACTATTAAAACCCTTACAAGAAAATCAGGAGAGACATATGCAGTTTATTGCCGCTGCATCCCATGAACTGCGCACCCCATTGTCCGTCATTCTGGCAAGCAGCGAATGTTGCCGGAGTGCCGATGCCGCAGAACAGGCAGGCTTTTTCAACACCATTCGCAAAGAGGGACGGCGAATGAACAACCTCATTGATGAGATGCTGATGTTAGCTCATTCCGGTATAAAACACTTCCCCATTGAGAAAAAATCCGTGGAGTTAGATACTCTGTGCATCAACACATACGAAGCTTTTGAGCCACTGTGCAGACAGAAAGGTATTACGCTGTCGCTGACACTTCCCGACATGCCTCTGATACGCTGTGCCTGCGATTCCGACCGCATTGCCCAAGTACTGTCTGTCCTGCTGCATAATGCGGTCAGCTACACGCCCGAGGGTGGCTGCATTGAACTTGCTCTTGCCTATCACCGCGAGCGCAGAAGTTCTTTTGAAATCACAGTCACAGACACAGGGGTCGGAATTTCTGACGACGACAAACGCCATATTTTTGAGCGCTTTTATCGAGCCGAGAAATCCCGAAGCACCAAAGGACACTTCGGATTAGGTCTGTCTATCGCTTATGAGATTGTCACTGCTCATCACGGTAAAATCTCCGTGCAGGACAATCCCGGCGGCGGAAGCGTATTTTCGGTCAGACTGCCTTAATGCTTGTATCGCTGTTTCCACATATTCGATTTCCACATATTCTCATAGAATTCTTGAATTTTTCTTATTTATCACCTATACTATAAGTAACAAAGCACTGATTGAATACTATAGAAAGGAACGATGACTATGGCAGAGAATACATCCTTCACAGCTTTTCCCGCAAATAAATTTGAGGCTTTGGCAATGCTTTATATGCAAAACCAAAATCTGTCCGGTTTTACTCCCGAACAGCTTCTCGATAAATTTCAGGACGCTTACGCAAGAATACGTGACCATGAAAGAGCGAGAGGACAAGTTACGTATAATTAGTACAGCATAACTCGTATAATAAAGAAGTCAGGCACTCACGCCTGACTTTTTTATTATCGCCCTGTTACTGCCCAATTATAAACTTGCACCGAAATCCGTCACAATAATCTGACCGGTCATGGCGCGCGACTCATCACTTGCCAGGAAAAGAAGAATATTCGCTACATCCTCCGGCATGCACGGCTGCGTGCGAAGATTGGAATGAGTCGACATCGCGCCGAACATATCCTGATCCAATGCGTCCGCCTTCATGTCCGATGTCATCGGAGTCACGATTGTTCCCGGACATACTGCATTGCAGCGGATTCCCTGCGCCTGAAAACGAAGTGCAGTATGCTTGGTCACACCAATAATCGCCGCCTTAGAGGAAACATAGGCGGCACCGCCGCATCCTGCATAACCGGCCACAGAGGCCACATTGACAATACTTGCACCCGCAGACATCCGACTGCTGGCAGCGCGCATACACCGCATCGTTCCCTTCTGATTCGTCTCCACAATTCGGTCAAGGTCCTCGTCGGTAAATCTGTCAATAGGCTTTAATCCCTCTTCCAGAATCCCTGCATTGTTGATGAGGATGTCAATTTTCCCAAACCTCTCCATGACGGTCTGCATCAAACGCTCCGGGTCTTCCGGCTTGGAAATATCGGTGGAAATGGCAAGAATCTGCCCTCCCGACTGCAGAATCTCATCTGCAATCTGCTTAAGCGCCGCTTCTCTTCGAGCCGTAATTACAACGGCTGCACCCTCTGCCGCAAACAGCTTGGCGCATGCCGCCCCTACACCGGAATTGCCGCCGGTGATGACGGCTACCTTATCTTTTAATCGATCCATATTGGTCCTCCTTTGCTATGGTTTTCGTCTATTTATCATTTTTCCTCATAACTGTCTCCTTAAACAAAAAAAGTGCCGATAATAGGCACTTTTACAAATAAAAATGCGGATGACAGGAGTCGAACCTGCACGGTCGCCCACTGGAACCTAAATCCAGCGCGTCTGCCAATTCCGCCACATCCGCATAGATACGGGCTGCATGATTGCCGCCCGCCCAAGTATCATATCATTTTCGCATCACGATGTCAACGGCTTGCCACGCTGTTCTATGCTTCTGCCCGATTGTTCGCTTCGTCATAATGCACCACTTCATCACTTTCCCCGATATGTCGAATCACCTGCTTATTAATTTGCATCATAAAAATGATCGTCATAAGCAGCGACATCAACTCCGCAATCGGAAATGCCCACCACACATAATTGACATCGCCCGACAGGGAAAGCAAGTACGCAGCAGGAAGAAGGACCACAAGCTGTCTTGCAATAGATACTACCATACTGTACC
>JAFLTE010000020.1 GCA_022510565.1 Lachnospiraceae bacterium
AGCGGTGGGATATATTACAGTAGATATTCCATATCCACAGTTAAAGATAGGCGAAATAGGATATGTTATTGGAGAAAAGTTCCAGAAAAATGGTTATGCAAGTGAAGCTGTAAATGTTATTATGTATGAGTATTTATTGAATAGAGATTTATATATGATTGAAGCAAAATATAATGAGCATAATATCGCTTCAGCGAATCTATTGGGAAATATGGGATTCCACCAAGATGGACGATTAAGGGATAGAAGGATTGACTTAGTGTCAGGGGATAGAAATGATTTAGTTATCTGTTCAATGACAAAGAATGAGTATATAGCTTACAAATAAAAATGTTATGAGATAAATTCCCGTTTATCGTAGGGACACTTTTGAAAAGGGAGATTAATATGAGCAACACAACACAGGAAAAAAACATCATGGCGTACGAGACAGTGGCTTTGGACGATGAGAACAGTGCGCTAGTGATTCTGGACCAGACGAAATTACCGATATCGACTGAATTGGTCAATCTGTGTACAGCACAGGAAATTTGGGATGCCATCTATCTGCTCAAGGTGCGCGGTGCGCCCGCAATCGGTGTGGCGGCGGCTTTCGGTATTTATCTGCTGGCGAAGGGAATAGAGGCGCAGGATTTCGATACATTCCATCAGGAATTTTGCAGACAGAAGGAGTATCTGAATTCTGCCAGACCTACGGCTGTCAATCTGTCATGGGCATTAAACAGGATGGAGCGGGTGTGTACGGACAATAAAGCGTTGCCCGTATCGGAGATCAAGCAGAAACTAAGGGAAGAAGCCATTGCCATGAAGGAAGAGGATATCCGTGTATGTAAGGCAATCGGAGAGCACGGGCTTACACTTGTAAAGCCCGGTGACGGTATTTTGACCCACTGCAATGCGGGACAGCTTGCTACCTGTAAGTATGGAACAGCCACGGCACCGATTTATCTGGGGCAGGAGCGGGGATACAATTTCCGGGTCTTTGCGGATGAGACCAGACCGCTTTTGCAGGGCGCACGTTTGACTGCTTATGAGTTGCAGGCATCCGGCGTGGACGTGACGCTAATCTGCGATAATATGTCCGCCACTGTCATGCGAAACGGTTGGGTCAACGCAGTGTTCGTGGGTTGTGACCGAGTGGCGGCTAACGGTGATACCGCCAACAAGATTGGAACGTCCGTGGTAGCCACGGTAGCGAAGCGTTACAATGTGCCTTTCTATGTGTGCGCACCCACCTCAACTATCGATATGAATACGCCCACCGGCGGGGACATCACGATTGAGCTGCGTCCTGCCCACGAGGTGACGGATATGTGGTATGAGAAGCCTATGGCACCTGCGGGCGTGAAAGTGTTCAATCCCGCTTTTGATGTAACAGATCATGATTTGATTGCAGGTATTGTTACAGAGTACGGCGTGGTACGAGCGCCCTATGAAGAGTCTTTCAAGAAGCTTTTTGAGAGGAAAGCGGGAGAAAGGAAGTAGATTTTATGGAATATATGACAGAAAAAGAGGCAAAGAAGGCGATTATAGATATCGGGCAGCGGATGTATGTCAGAGGGTTTGTGGCAGCGAACGACGGCAATATCTCCGTGCGGACAGGTAGGAATGAGGTGTGGGCGACACCCACGGGAGTGTCCAAAGGCTATATGAAGAAGAAAATGCTCGTCAAGGTAGACTTAGACGGCAACGTGTTGGAAGGTACATATAAGCCCTCATCCGAGCTTAAGATGCACCTGCGGGCTTATCGGGAGAACGAAGCCTTGAGAAGCGTCTGTCACGCACACCCACCTATCTGTACGAGCTTTGCGGTGGCGGGGATTCCGCTTGACAGTCCGATTCTGGCGGAGGCGGTGATTACGCTGGGGGACGTACCGATTGCACCCTATGCGGAATTGGGCACGGAGGCAGTGCCGGAAGTGATTGCACCATACTGTCATACCCACAACGGAGTACTGCTTGCCAATCACGGGGCAGTGACGTGGGCGGAGGAACCCTATGCGGCATATTATCGATTGGAATCTATGGAATATTATGCCAAGATACTGCTGATTACGGACAAGCTGCTTGGCAGACAGCAGCAGTTATCCGACGACCAGATTGAAAGACTGATTGCCATGCGGGAAAAATTCGGTGTAAGGCAGGGCGGCACGCCGCGAAGGACTTAATCAAATTCCTAAAAATAGTATAGAAAATGCAACCTTTTATTTCTTTTCAGGGTATTATTATTGAGGCTACTATTTGGGGTAAGGTAGGCCGATGTGCGCCGCACAGAAAAGTATAAACGGAACAAATGATTCAGCGTGAAGAAGAGACTTTATTATAAGTTGGCAAAATAGGGGAAAAGCTATGAGCAAAATTATAGGAATCGACCTGGGAACAACAAACAGTCTGGCGGCAGTCTGGCAGGATGGCAAAAGCGTTCTGATTCCCAATGCTTTAGGAGAATATTTGACGCCGAGCGTAGTCAGCGTGGATGCTAGAGGAACCGTCTATGTCGGGAAAAGTGCTAAAGAGCGTTTGGCAACTCATCCTAATGAAACTGCCAGTGTATTCAAGCGTTTCATGGGAACTTCCAAGAAATATCAACTGGGAAAGCAGACATTTTTACCTGAAGAATTGTCTGCTCTGGTTTTGAAGAAGCTGAAAGAAGATGCAGAGCGTTTCCTGGGTGAAGAGGTGGAAGAAGCCATTATCAGCGTTCCGGCTTACTTTAATGATATGGCGCGAAATGCCACTAAACGAGCCGGGCTGATTGCGGGCTGGAAAGTAGAGCGTATCATCAACGAGCCATCTGCGGCAGCTCTCGCATGTCAGAATGTGAAGCAGGTGGAAGAGGCGACTATGATGGTATTTGATTTCGGCGGCGGTACGCTGGATGTTTCTCTCGTAGACTGTTTTGATAATGTGATAGAGATTCTGGCCATCAGCGGTGATAACAGACTGGGCGGTCAGGATTTCGACGATATGATTGCAGAATATTTCTTAAAGGAACAAAAGGTGGATGTCTCGAAACTTGACCCTGAGACAATAGGGGTTGTACGCATGTGTGCAGAACAGTGCAAACGTGCTTTGACGGAAAGTCAAACGGCACAGATGACGGTAAAATGTCCGCAAATCAATGCTACAATGGAAATTTCCAGAAAGGATGTCGTCAACTTCTGTGCCCGTATTTTCGAGCGGATGGGTAAACCCATCAGGCAGGTGATGGCGGACGGACACATCTCCGTAGAAGAAATCAGTGATGTAGTATTGGTCGGCGGCTCTTGTAAGATGCCGCTGGTGCAGCAGTATCTGGCACATGTACTTAAGAGAAACGATATTGAAACAATCGACCCGGACCATGTCATAGCGCTTGGCTGTGGCGTCTGCGCCGGTATCAAGGAGCGAAATGAGCAGGTTAAGGATATGCTGCTTACGGATATATGCCCGTTTTCATTGGGAATAGGGGTCCACGATAATGCCAATTCGGGCGAATTGCGAATGTCTTATATGATTGAAAGGAACAGTGCGCTGCCAATTAGCAAGCAGCATACCTTTTTTCCGCATGAAGATTATCAGACCCTGGTAACGCTTTCGATTTATCAGGGTGAGAGCCTGTATGCAGCGGATAACCTGGAACTTGGAAAGCTGGAGATAGAGATTCCGCCGAGACTCTCCGTGCAAATGCCCATATGCGTTCGTTTCACTTATGATATCAACGGCATTCTGGAGGTGGAGGTAGATATACCTGCTACGAAGGAACATAAGCAGATGGTTATCGTCAATAAAGATCTTTCCATGACAGAAGAACAGATTCAGGCAAAGCTGCGAGAGTTCGAAAAGATTAAGATTAGTCCCGCAAAGGATGAGAAAAATCAGTATATCATGGATTGGGGAAGCCGTCTTTATATGCAGTGCACCGGAGAATTGCAGCAGGAGATCGGACGGAAACTGGAATATTTTCGTTATGAGGTGAGACGGGACAACCGTAGTTTGAAACGGGTGCAGAAATATATGATGGTCTATCTGGGGGTCGTAGAGGGAATGGTAAATCAGTTTATCAAGCTTTCTGAAAATGACTGGAAGGATGGAAGCTGGTATCAGGAGGAAACAGAGGAAGAGACTCAGGAAAAACGAGAGATAGAGGATGAATTCAGAACCTGGGAAAAAGAAAATTATGATGATTCCGACACTGATTAAGTTAATACATAAGGAGATTATACATGCTAACTGACATTCATAACCCATATGAAATTCTGGGTATCGAAAAAACTGCCGACAGAAAGACAATAAAGCGGGCTTATGCAAAGCTTGTGAAACAGTATCATCCGGAAGAACAGCCTGAGGAGTGGAAACGGATTCATGATGCGTATGAGTATGCGATGAAAAGCGCATCAGAGCCAAAGCAGAAACCTTCCGCGGTGCCTGAGTCGATGGAACAGCCACAGAATCCGGGGGAAGCAATCGGTACACCGGATCGGAGGGAACCGCCGGCTGAGGCAATCGAAACGCCGGAGAAAAAACAGGCTCCATACAAGCCGACAGAGATGCCGCAGTTTTTTCCGAGTACGCCTGTAGAACCAAATAGGACACGGGAAGACGAGGAGCGAACGATTTTTGATGATATTGAGGCGGTTGCTGATCAGCAAAGGGAAGAAGAGAAAATAGCAGAAGAAGAAAGGCTGAAATCCGCCATACATGAAGTGCAGTCATTGTCCTGGCAGAACAATTTTAAGCTTAAAGAATGGAAGAAATTTTTTGATCAGGAGAATTTGCTCCCTGTCATCAGTCAGAAAAAGTTTTTGCGCGAGCTCGGAGATTGCTTTTTTCTAAAACAAATCAATGAGAAATTATATACATATATGAATGAGCAGCTTGATATAATAACCGGTTATATTAAGATATATGGTCCTACCGATTCGACAAGAAGTATGGATATAGCCTCGGTTGAATATGCCAGGTCTAAGATAAAAGTGGCTTATAAAACCAAGAAGCAGGGAAACAAGCCAAATTTTAAGGGGTTTAGTTGGGCGGCCATATTGACTGCAAATGTTGTTCTCACAGTATTCTTAAGATATATGGTTACTCTGGATAACCAACGAAAGGAACAGGACAGACTAAAACGGCAGCAGCAAACGCAGGAATGGATGATACAGCAAAATGAATTGCAAAAACAGAATCAAATTGAGGTGCAGGAATGGATGAAGGATTCGTTTGAAGCGAACCCACAGATGCAGGCGGAATTCATTCAAAGACTGCAGGAAATGCTGGAGGAAGGCACTATCACACAGGAATCTTACGACATCATAATGCAGCAATACGGATTTGATTCGTACGAGGAGGAAACACCATGAAATTAACAGACTTACACCACTATCAATCCATAACAATTCAATGCCACGACAATCCGGACGCAGATGCCATTGCTTCTGGCTTTGCGCTGTACACTTATTTTCTGAGTTTGGGCAAAAACGTACAGTTGGTGTATGCCGGAAGAAACCAGATTCAGAAGTCCAATTTATTGTTGATGGTGGAGGAACTGCATATCCCCATCATATACATCGGGGATATCAAGACGTATACGGGACAGGATACGGAGGCGAAAATCTCAGAGCTGTTGATTACCGTAGATTGTCAGTACGGAGCAGGTAATGTGACATCTCTTCCTGCGGAGGATGTGGCGATTATCGACCACCATCAGACAGAGATTGTCGATGTGGAGAAGAGCGAAATCAACCCCCATCTGGGGAGCTGCTCTACGCTCGTGTGGCATATGCTGCGGGAAGCAGGTTATAAGATAGAAGACAGCAAAGTGGGCACAGCGCTCTACTATGGATTGTATACGGATACGAATCAATTCGCTGAGATTTACAATCCTCTCGACATGGATATGAGGGAAGCTGTACCCTGTGAGAAGTCACTGGTTACGCGGTTTAGAAATGCTAATCTGTCGCTTCATGAGATGGAGATTGCGGGTGTAGCCATGATACGGTATATCTACAATGATGATTACCGCTATGCAATTATTAAGTCGCAGCCCTGTGACCCAAATATTCTGGGATTGATCAGCGATTTTCTTATTCAGGTGGCGGAGGTGGACAGTTGTGTCGTTTATAACGCTTTAGAGGACGGATATAAGTTTTCTGTCAGAAGCTGTATCAAAGAGGTACAGGCTAATGAGTTGGCGGCATTTCTGGCTGAGGGTGTCGGTTCCGGCGGCGGACACAGGGAGAAAGCAGGCGGCTTTATCAGCATGACTTTGTATGAGAATTCTTATCCCACTCTGCATTCTGAGGCATTCTTCAGTGAACGTCTGAACGATTACTTTGATAATTGTCAGATTATCTATGCCAAGGAGTATGAGATTGATTTGTCCGATATGGGATCTTATGTCAAGAAACAGGTGCCACTCGGATATGTGGAGGCTGTGGATGTTCTGCCGGTGGGAACGCCGATTACCATCCGAACACTGGAGGGTGATGTGGATATGACGGTGGAGCCGGATTTAATGATTATGATTGGTATTAAAGGTGAGGTGTATCCTAACAGAAGGGAAAAGTTTGAAAAAAGCTACACGGTTACCAATGAACCTTATTGTACGAACGGAGTACATTCCCATCGCAACATGATCTACGAGCCCACCATACATAATCGGGCGACCGGAGAAGTCATGCAGCTTTCGGATTATGCCAAAATGTGTATTGCCAGCGGCGGCACACATATCCATGCAAAGGAGTTGACCGGGAGAGTCAAGGTATTTACCGCGTGGGACGAAGAGAAATATATGCTCGGTAAAGAGGGCGATTATCTGGCTGTGCGGTGTGATGACAGGCATGATATTTACGTGGTAGAGCGTGATATATTCTTTAAAACCTATGATTCTGTGGAGCATCATCCCGAACATTCGGGAGAGCAGGAGATTCATTAATTGTTTTGTAAAGTGCTGCAAGGTGAGAGGTAGAATTTAATGATGGAAAAAGATAAGATTATATACGATGCATTTATCAGTTACAGACATTCGGAGCCGGACAGTTTTGTGGCGGAGACACTGCATAGACAGTTGGAAAGCTTTAAGCTTCCGAGGAATGTGGCACGGCGCAAGATTGCTCAGGTCGGAGAGGGCGAAGAAGGGAATCAGGCTGAGGAAGACAGCGCGGCTATGTTGGTCAATAAGACGAGGATTCAGCGTGTGTTCCGTGATAAAGAGGAATTGCCGCTGGCGACGAATCTGGCAGATCCAATTACTGAGGCATTGGAAAATTCGGAATATCTGATTGTGATTTGCTCGCCTCGACTGCCTGAGTCAATGTGGTGCCGTAAGGAGATAGAGACCTTTATTGAGATGCACGACAGGGAGCATGTGCTGGCAGTACTGGTTGAGGGAGAACCGGACACCTCTTTTCCGGAGGAGCTGCTCTATCGGGATGTGGAGGAAACTCAGCCTGACGGCAGTGTCATTAAAAAGAGAATACCGGTTGAGCCGTTGGCGGCGGATGTGCGTGGAGCGGACCGCAGGGAGATGCGGAAGAAAATCAAGAGTGAGCTGCTGCGTCTGGTAGCCCCGATGTTTGACTGTAATTATGATGATTTAAAGCAGAGACATAAGGAGCAGAGGATCCGTAAAATTGTTGCGACATCCGTGTCAATTAGTGCGGCGTGTCTGTTATTCGGGATTGTAAGCACAACGATGGCGCTTAGAATCCGACACCAGAATACGCAGATTAAGGAGCAGAATACGCAGATACAGGCACAGGCGGATGAGATTGCCGCGCAGGCCAGGGAGATTGAGGCACAGTATAGGGAAGCCAAGCGGAACACCGCCATCTCCAGAGCAAATGAGGCGGAGCGATATTTAGAGGAGGGTGACCGTCTGAGGGCAATCGCTATCGCGCAGGATGCACTTCTCGATTTATCCGACGGGAACGGTATAGAGGAGGGAGTAGATTATCCGGCACAAGCGATATACGCTCTGACGGACAGTCTGTACCTCTATGAGAATGGACAGCAGATCCTGCCCGACAGGATTCTTGAGACGGATACGACCATCAGAATTATGAAGTTGTCACCGCAAGGCAGCAGGATTCTGACGGTGGATGCGTCGGGGCAGATGGTTGTATGGCAGCCGGATGACACAAATGCACGGATCGTGTTTGATATGATGTACAATGGGATCAGCTCAGGTATGGAGAAGGAGATTGCCTTTTTCGGGGAAGACGGTGTCTTTTGCCCCGTAGAGGATGGTGTGGCGCTTTATGATTTGTCAGGAGGCAGTACAGCGGAAGCTTACCGCATTTCCTGCACAGGTTATGTGGGTATCATCGTATTACAGGAGCAGAAATGGGCGATTGTGTTGACAGACGAATGGTATCGGGCAATCGACTGTGCGGATGGCAGTACCATTTATGAGGAACAATGGGATATGGACGGATTGGCAGCCCGCGCCCTGACTGAATTTGTGTGCAGCGAAGACGGCAGATATTGGGCAGTCACACTGTCGTCGCCATACACAGACTCAGAAGAGAGAAGAGTGGTGGCGGTCTATGATGCGATGAGCGGCGCTGGGCTTAATTCATATCCCATCGATTATGAATATGTGGAGTCAGTCATATTCGACGAGGATAGAATCTATATCGCCAGCAATCGCAACGCAGGGACGGATACCGTACTGGGAACACTCGATATGGAGGGGCATCTGCAGGCCTTTGAGATATACGGCAGCAGTGAACCTGTCTGGACTTATGAGCGGCACAGCGGCTGGCTTTACGATATCGCCTGCGGGCAGAACGATAACAGTGAATATCTGCTCTGTTCCGGTTACAGTGATGTGGTTGTCCTGGATAAACGGGATGGCAGTTATATCGATATATTTGCTCTTGGCGTAGAAGTAACGGAATTGTGGTATGCCAATACAAATGAGTTGTTCATGGCTTTCACAAGGGATGGTGTATGGCATTACCTTAACTTGGAACGTAGGGAAGATATGGTAGGTATGTTGTTCCCGGCATGTACTTCCACGAATGTGAAAGAGTTTGATATCGGCAGCGGTTATTGCGTCACGCTGCCCTATAACAGCAGGCAGGTGACTGTATATAAGACTGCCAGAGGGGTGGGGGTGGAGGCGTTTCATGAAAGTGATGTCTATTACGCAACATCCGTATTCAGCGGTGACGGCACATACATGGCTGTGCGCTTTTACAATGACAGCTATTCTACGGCGGTGGAATTGTTCGATACCGGCACGGGAGAACGTCTATGGAGATACGAAGATGATTCATCTTATAAGTCCATGATGTTTGTTGACTGTGACGGTCAAGAAATGTTGGCATTATTGACAAGCAAGCAAATGCTCATTCTGGAGCCGAAGACGGGTACATGTCTGAAGTCCGCCATACTTGAACGGGACGGAAGTTTTGATTACATCGGCTGTGACAGAGAACATCGGCGTTTGGTGCTGCGGAGCAGTCATGCATTGTATGTGTTTGATTTGGATGATATGTCGTCCATTCATGAGATACAGCTTGAGAACGGTCTGGGTTATAACGATATTGTAGCTGCGGCAGATGATTTGGAATTCTATGCGGTGGCGGACAAGAAGGAAAATATCCTGCGCTTTTACCGTGAGGGGGAAGAGTTCTTCACCTATGACGGGGGAGCAGACCCGCTTCAGCCCGGTTATATTAATTTCCAATACATTGAGACGATGTTCTTCAACGAGTATCAGCAGGAGAGACATCTGTATATTGTCTATAAGGATGGCAGAATCACCGAATTGGATATAGCTCAGGATTTAAATTCGACGAGTTTCTGTACAGCGGACAGTCGCACTCAAAATCCGGAAAAATACAATGGTTTGGAGAGTGTGATGAACGGGTATACTTATGCAGAGGGTGATGACTATGCCTTGCTGTGGGGTTCTGTTGATGCTTATCTGCTCACGGCGCAGGACGGTGAGATTCTGGCACACCTGCACGGATTGCTGGGATATGACAGCGTGCATGCGCAGATTTATCTTGTCAACGGGCGCACAATCTATCGAATGCCGCTTTACACATTGGAGGAAATTAACAGCTTTGCCACCGATGTGCGGCAGACCGGACAATGGTAATCGTGAGAGAACATGTCAAAGGCTTAAGAAATTTGTCTTTCTATTTTAGTGTGCTTGTGGTAAAATAAACGCAGGCTTAGCAGCCTGCGTTGCAAGACTTGCAATACAATTCTTGTTGAAATGATTTACGTTGTGGCATTTGTATATGGAATATACGAAACGCGTAAGCAATGAGATATTACGTGTCTCGGGAAATGCGAAGCATTTTCGAGATTGCACGGCAGAGTGTGAAGATGAGGAGTATCTATGAGTGAGAATGATAAGAATATAACAGAGGAGACGACGGAGAAAGAAGTAGTCTCCAGAAATTTCATTGAGCAGATTATTGATAAGGATTTGGCGGAAGGTGTCTATGACACCGTCAACACCAGATTCCCGCCTGAACCTAACGGCTATCTGCATATAGGGCATGCCAAGAGTATCATCTTAAATTCGGGCTTGGCGAAGCAGTACGGCGGCAAGTTCAATCTGCGTTTTGACGATACGAATCCGACCAAAGAGAAAAGTGAGTTCGTGGAGTCTATCAAAGAGGATGTCAGATGGCTTGGTGCAGATTTTGAGGACAGGCTTTTCTTTGCATCCGATTACTTTGACGAAATGTATGAAGGTGCGGTGAAGCTGATTAAGAAAGGCAAGGCGTATGTATCAGAGCTGACTGCAGAACAGATGCGGGAGTACCGGGGTACGTTGACCGAGCCGGGCAAGAATGACCCCAACAGAGACAGAAGCGTGGAAGAAAATCTGCGGCTCTTCGAGGAGATGAAGGCGGGCAAGTATGCCGACGGCGAGAAGACGCTGCGTGCAAAGATTGATATGGCATCACCCAATATCAATATGCGCGACCCGATTCTGTACCGTGTGGCGCATTTGTCTCACCAGAATACAGGAGATAAATGGTGTATTTATCCGATGTACGATTATGCGCATCCGATAGAGGATGCCATTGAGGGGATTACACATTCCATCTGTACATTGGAGTTTGAAGATCACAGACCTCTGTATAATTGGGTAGTGGAAGAGTTGGAATACCCACATCCGCCGAAACAGATTGAGTTTGCCAAGATGTATTTGACCAATGTGGTCACCGGCAAGAGATATATTAAGAAACTGGTGGAGGACGGTATTGTGGACGGTTGGGATGACCCTCGTCTCGTGTCGATTGCAGCGCTCAGAAGAAGGGGATTCACACCGGAATCTATCAGATTGTTTGTGGAGTTGTGCGGTGTGTCCAAGGCCAATTCCTCCGCGGAGTACTCTATGCTTGAGTACTGTATCAGAGAGGATTTGAAGATGAAGTGTCCTCGTATTATGGCGGCACTTGACCCTGTGAAACTTGTGATTGACAATTATCCTGAGGGTCAGACGGAGCAGCTGGAAATCGTGAATAATCCGGAGAACGAGGCTCTCGGCAAGAGGGAAGTTTCTTTTTCAAAGGAATTGTATATCGACAGAGATGACTTCATGGAAGAGCCGCCGAAGAAATACTTCAGGCTTTTCCCGGGCAACGAGGTTCGTCTGATGGGTGCGTATTTTGTCAAATGCGTCGGCTGCGAGAAAGATGCCGACGGCAGAGTGACGGTGGTGCACTGTACCTACGACCCCGCTTCCAAGGGAGGCAACAGTCCTGACGGGCGCAAGGTCAAGGGAACCATACACTGGGTATCAGCGGCGGATGCAGTCAAGGCGGAGGTTCGGCTGTACGAAAATATTATTGATGAGGAAAAGGGAGTTTACAATGATGACGGTAGTCTGAATTTAAATCCCAATTCCCTGACTGTTATGAAGGAATGTTATATAGAGTCCTCCGTGGCAGGCTCCAAGGCATACGACAGTTTTCAGTTTGTCAGACAGGGGTTTTTCTGTGTGGACAGCAAGGATTCCAAGCCCAATGCACTTGTGTTGAACAGAATTGTTTCACTAAAGAGTTCTTTTGTCTTGCCGAAACAGTAAATTTATGAGAAAATAAAAGATAACGATAGCATAGCTACAACGGGGAGGAAGTACAATGGCAGGATTATTGTCTGGGTTAGAGCAGTTTGGCTTAAGTAACTTAGAGAGCATGGATCTGTACGAGTCACAGAAGAAAGATGAAAAGAAGGAAGTCGGACCTGACGGCAAGGCGGTATCGAAGGTACAGGAACAGGATTTCTTGTTCGATAAGGCTTTTAAATGCCCTATCTGTGACAGAGATTTTAAGGCGAGAACGGTTAAGGTCGGTAAGGCGAAGCTGTTGGGCAGCGATTTAGACCTTCGGCCGCGCTACGAGCAGATTGATATGTTGAAATATGATATCATCATGTGTCCGACCTGCGGATATGCGGCTCTGAGCAGATTCTTTAAGTTTGTGACATCGCCGCAGGCGAAGAATATCAGGGAGAGGATCTCTGCGACATTCAAACCCCAGCAGGAGGAACGTGAGATTTATACATACGATGAAGCGTTGGAGCGGTATAAGCTGACGCTTGCCAATGCCATTGTAAAACAGACCAGAGCAAGCGAGAAGGCTTATATCTGTCTGAAAACTGCATGGCTTCTGCGCAGTAAAGCGGAGCATCTTGACAAGAATCTGCCGGACTATGAGGCACAGAAGAAGCAGTGCGAGGAGGAAGAAAATGAATTCCTGCGCAATGCGTTGGAGGGCTTTCTGGCGGCAAGGCAGACTGAACCTTTCCCGATGTGCGGTATGGATGAACCCACGGTGGACTATGTGATTGCCGTAACAGCCATGCGCTTTGAGCAGTACGATGTATCCAGCCGTCTGGTCACGGGTATCCTGCAGTCTACATCGGCTAATCCCCGCATGAAGGACAAGGCGAGGGACGTTAAAGAGATGTTGATGCAGAAAATCAAGGAAAAGAATGCTACCAAAAAATAATTGGCAGCCGCAAATATATGAAAGAATTACCGATTCATATTCAGTTAGACCCTAAGAGTGATATAACACTGTATGAGCAAATCTACGAGTATATCAGGAACGAGATAAAGGCGGGAAACTTGCTTAAGAATGAGAAACTTCCGTCAGCTCGTTTTCTGGCGGAATACTTGCAGGTGTCGAGAACGACGGTGGATATGGCGTACGAGCAGCTTGTCCTGGAGGGCTACGTGGAAGCGAGAGCCCGCAGAGGGTATTTCGTCAGTGCATTCGAGGAACTGTATGCACTCGGCGAAACAGCCAATGCTAAGACATATAAGCCGAAGCAAAGTGAAAGGCAGCCTGCATATCGCTATGACTTTTCACCGAACGCCATTGATATGCGGTATTTTCCGTATGCCACATGGAAAAAAATCACCAAGAGTATTCTCGTGGATGCCAATAGTAAAATGTTTTCGCTCGGGGAGTCGCAGGGAGATTTGCAGCTTAGAACGACGATATGCCGTTATTTGCATGGCTCTCGTGGGGTGAATTGTGAGCCGGAACAGATTATTATCGGAGCAGGGAATGATTACCTGCTTCTTTTATTGGAAAAAATATTGGGGCGGCATATTCATGTAGCGATGGAAAACCCCACATATGTCAGGGCATATAAAATATTTCAATCCTGTGCATATCCTGTATCCTTTGTACCTATGGATGAGAGTGGCATGAGAGTTGACTGTCTGCGGCAGACAGATGCGCAGGCAGCGTATGTGATGCCTTCCCATCAGTATCCCACAGGAGTTTCCATGCCTATCGGCAGACGTATGGAGCTGCTCAAGTGGGCATCGGAAGAGCAGGAACGCTATCTCATTGAAGATGATTATGACAGTGAGTTCCGCTATAAAGGCAAACCCCTTCCTTCACTGCAGGCTTCGGATGCGGACGGAAGGGTAGTCTATATCGGTACTTTTTCTAAAGCGATTGCGCCGGCGATTCGTATCAGTTATATGGTACTGCCTTATCCGCTGCTCGAGCGTTATCGCAGCCGCTGCAGTTTCTATTCTTCCACCGTGTCGCGAATCGACCAGACCATTCTGAATGAATTTATACGGGATGGCTATTTCGAGCGATATTTAAATAAAATGCGGAAACTCTATCGGGAGAAACATGACTTGATTCTAAATGAGCTGAAACCCTTCGAGAAAGACTTTCGCATATCCGGCAGCAATGCGGGACTGCACATAATCCTCACGGATAGAAAACACCGTGAGGAGGAAGAACTGGCACGTATGGCGGCGGATGTGAAAGTCAAAATTTATCGGATGCAGGATTTCAGAATGAAGAATTCCGAATCGAATGCTCTCGGAGCCGGAAGTTGCGATAGCGGGCAAACCGACGAGCCCGCCATGTTGATCCTCGGCTATGGAGCGCTCACACCGGAGGAAATACGGGAAGGAATCGCACTCCTCAAAGAAGTGTGGAACTAGCGGTAGTACTGCGCCTGTGCCGCAAACATCTCTGCATAACATCCGTTATCTACGGACACCAGTTCATCATGCGTGCCGTGTTCCTGTATTTCACCGTCCACGAACACATAGATGATATCACAAAACTTACAGGAAGACAGACGGTGGGAAATATAGATTGCCGTCTTTCCTCCTACAAGTGTATTGAACTGGTTATATATTTCATATTCGGCGATCGGGTCGAGGGCTGCCGTCGGCTCGTCCAAGATGACAATGGGAGCGTCTTTGTAGAGCGCACGGGCTATGGCAAGTTTCTGTTTCTGACCGCCTGACAGTTCGGTGCCTTCCTCGTCAAAGCCTTTCATAATAAATGTATCCGCGCCGTACTTTAAGTCGGAAAGTGTCTCTGTCAATCCTACTTGTTTAATTACATTATCAAAGCGTGTATCGCTATGTGGGTATGATGTACCTGTGCCCGCGTCGGAATCGGTATTGATATCGGCGAGCCGTTTCTTCTTGGTAAACCGCTCTTTATATTCCTTCTCCAGTTTTTCCTCATTGGTAAGTACATCACTGGCCTTCGCGTGGCTTTCCGTCAATGTGACGTTCTCCCGTGCCGTAAAGGCAAAAAGCTCAAAATCTTGAAAGACAACAGCCAGCAGTCTGACATATTCCTCGTAAACCAGATCCCTGATATCGGTTCCGTCGAGCAGAATCTGTCCTTCCGTCGGATCATACAAACGACACAGTAGTTTGATGAAAGTCGTCTTGCCCGCGCCGTTTAGGCCAACGATGGAGATATGCTCGCCCGCGTGAAGCGTGATGTTAATATTCCTAAGTACACAGATATCGCTGCCCGGATATGTGAAGCTGACATTCCGAAATTCAATCGTATGTTCTCTGTCCGTCTGTGGCAGCAATTCACCGTGGCGAATCGCATTGGGATATTCCATAAAAATAACAAATTCATTGGCATAGGAGAGTTTTCGGTACAAATCCTGCACATTCCAGACAATGCCTCTCAGACTCTGGTGGAAGGCGTTTCCTGCGTTCATGTACATTGTGAATGCACCGAGTGTGATTTCCCCGGTTAAGGCTTTCTTACCTAAGATAAGCAGGTCGGCTATATAGCGTACCATGCCCATCAGTGTGGAAGCCATATCGTATGGGAGAGACTGCATAGATTGGGTCTTATAGGCATTTGTCTGATAGTTATTCTCTTTCGCGCATTTTTCTTCCATCAGCTTTTCGGCACCGTATAAGCGGATATCTTTGCCAAAACGGATATCCTGCAGCTCCCAGAACAGATAGCCGAAGATTCGGTTCACCTTAGAAAGCTTAAGAAAAGCCTCCCGTTCAATTTTATTCATATAGAATCTCAGCACGGTATCCACTGCAATACAAACAACATAGACAGCAATCAGTACGGGTGCGCCGGTAAGCAGGATTGCTGCTACTCCGAACATAATGACTATGTTGGTCAATAGAATGCCGAATGTGTTGAGAATACCGCTTATCCCGCCGGAATACCAGTCGATTCCCGTCTTGGCTTTCTCGAGCTGCTCTAAGACTTTCGTATCCTCCGTGTGTTGGAAATCTAAGTCGATACACTTCTCGGACAGCACCATGTTCAAGTATCGACCAAACAGGTCATCATACTTTTCTTTAGTAAGGTCGGAGAAAGATCTTAAGCAGTTACAGACCCAGGTAAGTCCTACCGTAAGCGCGACATACAACACGATATGGGAGATTCTGCGCTGTCCGATCAGTTCATCGATCACATATGCGGGAAAAATAATTGTAACAAAAGGCGCTGCAATATTTACAAGTATACTAAGCACATAGAAGATGAAGTAGGATTTCTTACACTGCCATGCATACAACGCGAATTTTCGTACCAGCGGAAGAACTTTTCTAATATTCATTCGCAGCGTCCTCCTCCTGATAGTATTGTGCCTGTACATCGAACATTTCGCGGTAAGCGCCGCCTTTTTCCATGAGGGACTCATGTGTACCGTATTCAACCAGCTTTCCGCCTTCAAACATCGCCACGTGATCGCAGAAGCGCGTGGAGGAGAGGCGGTGTGAGATATAGACGGCCGTTTTCTGTCCAATCAGCCGGTCAAAATTCATATACATGCTGTACTCCGCCAATGCATCGAGAGCGGAAGTAGGCTCATCCAGAATGACGATAGGCGAGTTCTTGTAAAGGGCTCTGGCGAAAGCAAGTTTCTGTCGCTCGCCGCCCGACAGGTCAATACCGTCGTCGTGAATGACTTTAAGAAGCTGTGTCTCCACACCCTTCGGCAGTGTGTCCAGTTTCTCCGAAAGACCTGCATCACGTAGACACGCAGCCGTACGGTCAGTGTCCGTATCCTGTATATCGCGCATTGACACGTTCTCACACATTTGAAATGCAAACAGTTCGATATTCTGGAATACGGGAGCAAACAGTTCATAGTATTCTCGTTTGTCATAACGCCTGATATCAATGCCGTTTAAGAGAATACGCCCTTCGGTAGGCACATAGAGTCCGCACAGCAGCTTGACGAAGGTTGACTTGCCTGCGCCGTTCAGCCCCACGACGGCAAGGCGTTCTCCCGCCTCGAGCGTCAGGGTTAGGTCTTTCAATGCGTAATTCTCTGTATCGGGATACTTGAAGGACACATTCTCAAAGGTAAAGACATATTTTTCCATATGAAGAAGAGCAGGCGGTTCTCCGTCATCCTCGACGAGAACCTGGCGCTCCGGGTATTCTATAAAAGTACGGAAGTCATTGACTTCACGGGACTGCTGCCGCATATCTGTGACGGTGTTGAACACCTGACGCAGCGTTTCATTAAATCCTTCAATTGCCCCTAAATATAAGGAAAAGTCTGCAATTGACACATCTGTCATAATGACGCGGTAAGCGAGATAGCCGTAGATTGCAGCAGTATTAAGGAGGGCAAGCGTGTTGCTGATCATGCTGCAGCCAAGCCAACGGTTTTTGGCATCGCGCATGTGGCCGTGAAGAATGTTTTGCAGTTCAGCGTATTTGCCCAGTATCCATTTTTTCATGGAAAACAGCCGGATATCTTTGCCGTATGTAAAATTGGTCATGGTATTCTGCATATACCACTGCTTACGCCAGTAAGGTGTGCATTCATCCCATGTAATCTTGTCCCTGCGCTTCGTGTTGTCCATATTCAGATAGTACAAAACGCCATACACCAGAACAAGAAGAAGGACCCATGCAGAGAGCCGGCATATAATGACTATGGCAGTCAATGAACTTGCAAGCATAATCATTAGGTTTTGGAAGGAGTGCATCATGCCCTCCACGCCGTTATTGTTGCCGCCCGTCGCCCGCTGTGCCTTTTGCTGAGCCTGCATCACCTTGGAAGACTCGATGTACTCATAATCCATATAGAGTACTTTGCGGATTCTTAACATAATAAAGTGCATTCGTGAGTCGAGCAGCCGCCACCAGATATTGGCATCGCAGATATTTCCGATTAATGCAGAAATCAGCCGCACAGCCGTATAAAACAGTGCCGTATACACAAGCAAGCGGAAATCTGCACGCTCGGTGATTCTGTTGATCACGGAACGGAGCGCAAAGGACGGCAGATAAGTTGTCGCGGTTGAGGTGATAATTTTGAGAGGCAGTATAAGAAGCAGCACTTTCTGATATCGGAATGTGCCGCTCATAATATATGCCATATTGTTGAATAAGGAATATTCTTTTTGGTTGGGATCTTTAGAATGTTCGGACTCCGAACGTTTTTTTCTACGCATGATTATGTGTGCTCCGATTGGGTATCATAATCTATCTCTTATAGGAAATCTGCTTCATCATATCGAGGTAGGACACGGTCTCCTCATAGAGCATTTCCGGGTGGAAAGAATCGTCACCGAAACGTGCACACATCAGACCAGTAATGGTGTAATCCAACATTGCATCCAGTTTCTCAAAGGATACATTGTCTGCCAGAAGAGATTGGTCCGCCTGCTCCTTTAAACCGGCGTACACCTCCCGTATAACACCGCGCTGCCCTTCTATTGCGACAAGCGCCTCGCTTACATTCTCTGTAGCGCAGCGGTCAAGGAACTGCTGCATATAGGGATAGTTTTTGAGAACCTGCATCTTGGCAAACTCCATCTGCTTCCTGATCTCAAAATAATCCTTCACGGAGGAAGAGACTCCTGTGGTCAATTCCAATTTCATAAAGCGGACACTGTAGTCGTGCAAAAAGGTATACAGACCCAATTTGCTTCCAAAGTAGTGGAACAAAAGTCCTTTGCTGATACCTGCCTCAGACACGATATCATCGGTGCTTGCGTGTTTGTATCCGTTTTGCGCGAACACCTTCAAAGCCGCGTTGATCATTCGGTCCTGCTTTTCTTTTTTCAAATCAAAAAATTTCTCGTTCATTTTCATTCCATTCCATTGCATATATAACGTATATATGTTCTTATCAAAATCGTGTATATTGACTTTGCGAGTCGAATTTTAATATAGCACAAAAAAAAGGTTGATTCAATGTCTGGGGAAAAACTAGTTTCAAAAAAATTTTTGAACACAAGATATTGTGTATCTTATCGCGCCGGCGAAAAAAACAAATTTTTTTGTACATATTCCCTTTTCATTTTGGTAAAATAGTATTAGTATATTGATAGTAGAAAGAGACGGTGAAAGGAGAACTCTCATGGCAAAAAAATTCGGTAAATTTTTAATGGTAACAGCAGCTATCGGAGCCGTTGCTGCAGGTGCATATTATTATTTGCAGAGCAAGGATCGCTTTGTGGATGATGATTTCGACGACGACGATGATTTCGATAATTTTGACGACGATTGGGAAGATGACGAAGCGGAGAAAGACAGCGATCGAAATTATGTCGATTTAGACTTAGATAAGGCGGAAGATTTTAAGGAAGGTATTGAGGCGGCGAAGGCGGAAGCAACAGATAAGGTAGTAGGCGCTGCAAAAGAGACTGCCGAGAAAGTGAAAAAAGAAGCGGACAAAGCCGAAGTAAAAGTAGAAGAGTTCTTCGATGATGATGACGGCGACAGCTCTATGGACGCTATGTAAGCTGCAGAACAGTCTGTGAACATATTACTGCACAGATATTTTATCACATATTAAAAGGACACCGGTACGCAGCCGATGTCCTTTACTTTATTTATTCATCTTGTACGGCTGGTCTGCGGGATAGCCGCCTTTTAACTTCTGCATACCGCGCTGAATGGCATCTTTGGAGTTCTTCCAGTCGGCATCCTTGTTGCGGTAGTCGAATTTCTCCACCATCCAAGCTACATCCTCGGACAGACGCTCCATATTCCGTTCCATTAACGGGAATACCATCTCGTAAAACTCTGCTTTTTCCTTATCGCTCAGACGGTTATCGGAGGCTTCACACAAATCGCCGAAGTGGTGCAGGCAGAATCCCTTACTGTTTTTTACTTTATCGCGGAATTCCTGATCGCGCTTGTACATTACGAAGAAGGTATCCAGATAGCGCTCGTATGTATCGGCGTAGCGATTACATATATAGCAGGATTTTTCTTTTTCTTCCACCCATATGCCGATAGGATTTTGACGCTCGGTCTGTTTCCTGAACTTATCCTTTAAGGATATTTTGGCAGGTTTATAGCCCTTAAACTGCTGTTGCATTTCATTGATAATCCGCATATAGTGAGTCTTTAGAATCCATGCATTGCCCAGCGTATTGCCGTAGTCGAACATTTTCTTGAAATGGCTGCGGCAGAAGCCTGCCCGATCGGTCTGCTCGCGGATGTCACTCTCCATATAGGAGGAGCCTGAGCCCAACACGAAATCGATAATGTCCTGTTCCACGTTTCGCTCGATAAAGCAGAACGGGCATTCATCGTTAGCGTTTATAGCATCGTTTAGCGGAATTGTGTATAATTGTTCTTTCATGGGTAACCTTCCCTTTCGTAATATATTGCTGATTTAAGCGGCATTGTATAATGTTATTTTACAACATTTCACAGTTTAGGTAAACAGCGAACTATTGTATTCATACGGTTTTCTGTCAAGCATTTTGGGTTATGTATAAAATAACCTTGCGCAGTATTACCGGATATGCTATATTAAAGGCGCTTTGAAAGGAGAGAATCATGGAAGCAAAGATACCCGCAGTCAATCAGGACCAAAATGACATATTATCGGAAGTAAAATGTTTTGCGCTGGATATGGACGGAACTATTTATCTGGGAGAACAGTGGATTGACGGAGCACTTCAATTTCTGCATCGAATTGAGGAAACGGGAAGAAGCTACGTCTTTGTGACCAACAATTCTTCTAAAAACGCGGCTGTTTATGTGGACAAGCTTCGGCGTATGGGTCTTGACGTGGGAGAAGAAAAAATTGTCACATCGGGACAGGCGACTATCTGTTATTTACAGCGCCATTTTGCGGGTGCTAAAGTGTTCCTTTTAGGTAATCCTATGCTGCAGGAAGAGTTTGAGCAAGCCGGGATTATATTGGTGGAGGAGCATCCCGATGTGGTTGTGACGGCTTTTGATACTTCGCTGGACTATCGCAAGATGTGCCTGGTATGTGACCATGTCAGGGCAGGGCTCCCTTATCTGGCAACCCATCCCGACTATAATTGCCCTACGGAGAGCGGCTTTATTCCCGATGCGGGCGCTATCCATGCGTTTATCCATGCATCGGCATTTCGTTACCCGGACAGAATTATTGGTAAGCCCAATGGGGATATAATCGATTATCTGTGTACCAGAGTGAATTCGAAAAGGGAAGAAATCGCCATGGTAGGAGACCGCCTCTATACGGATATTGCTGCCGGTAGAAACAACGGGCTGAAAAGCATACTTGTCCTGAGTGGTGAAGCAACTCTGGAAGATGTGTGTGCTTCCGAAGTGCAGCCTCATTTGATTTTTAATTCCGTCAAGGAGTTGGCAGAGATACTCTGTCCATATACTTGGAGTCGTTGACATTGTATAAAGTAGGCTGTCAGTCTATTTCAATAGGGTTAGCAGCTTTTGTATATTTTCCATAAAGAGATAGCTGTTTTTCTGTGAAAAACGGCAAAGATATAAATACATTATTGTCAAAAATATAATATGGTCATATACTTGTACCAAGACTATTGGAAACGTTACCGATAACGGTACCAAAATTGTGAAAGGATTTAAATATTATGAGAAAAAGTGGGATTTTGCTGCCTGTATCCAGTATTCCGTCCAAATATGGGATAGGTACTTTTTCTAAACAGGCATATGAATTTATTGATTCTTTAGAGAAAGCAGGACAGTCTTACTGGCAGATTTTGCCGCTGGGACCGACCGGATACGGAGATTCTCCCTATCAGTCATTTTCCACCTTTGCAGGGAATCCTTATTACATAGATTTGGAAGCACTTATTGAAACCGGATATCTTACCGAGGCAGACTGTACAAAGTGTGATTTCGGAGATAACGATGAGTATGTGGATTACGAGAAGATTTATCTTTCCAGATTTAAGGTGTTAAAGATTGCTTTTCGTAACAGCCACATTGAAAAAGATGTGGATTATCAGACTTTCGTAAAAAATAATAGCTATTGGCTGGATGATTATGCACTTTATATGGCAGTGAAAAATTCATTCGATGGTGTAAGCTGGAGTGAGTGGGATGAAGATATCAAGCTGCGCAAGCCGGCGGCGATGAAACATTATCGTGAGAAATATGCGGAGGACGTCGCATTTTATAAATTCCAGCAATATTTATTTGCGAAACAGTGGTTTGCACTGAAAGAGTATGCAAACAGAAAGAAGATACAAATCATTGGTGATATTCCCATTTACGTGGCGTTTGACAGTGCAGACACATGGGCGAATCCGGAACTGTTTCAATTGGATGATACATTGACTCCGGTGGCAGTGGCGGGATGTCCCCCGGACGCTTTCTCCGCAACAGGACAATTGTGGGGTAATCCTCTGTACCGCTGGGATTACCATAAGAAGACAGGTTATGCATGGTGGATGAAGCGCATCGCATATTGCTATGAACTTTATGATGTTGTGCGCATAGATCATTTCCGTGGGTTTGATGAGTATTATTCCATTCCTTACGGTGACCCCACGGCAGAGTACGGACATTGGGAAAAAGGCCCCGGATATGATATTTTTAAGACGATGAAGGCGCAGCTGGGCAATAAACCCGTAATTGCAGAGGATCTCGGATTCTTGACCAAGTCAGTCATCAATTTGGTTAAGAAGACAGGATATCCGGGTATGAAAATCTTGCAGTTTGCGTTTGACCCTAGGGAGGAAAGTGATTATCTGCCTCATAATTATACGGCCAACAGTATTGTTTATACGGGAACCCATGATAATGACACAACTATTGGCTGGTATAGTCAACTGAGCCGCAGAGATAAGAAGTTCGCGAAAACATATTTGAATTTCCGAGGTAAAAAAGATATACAGTGGGAATTTATCAGAGCAGCGATGGCGAGTGTATCTGACACGTGTGTCATTCCTATGCAGGATTATCTGGGACTGGGTGCGGAGGCGAGAATCAACATTCCTTCCACATTGGGAATTAACTGGAAGTGGCGGATGCTCGACGGGGCGTTTACGGACGAACTGGCACAACGCATTTATGAGATGACGAAGTTGTACGGCAGGATATGCAAGTAGAATATAGAAATATGGTGAGAGGCGCTGACAGTCTTACGATAGTAGCTGTCAGCGTATATATTATAGGAAGCAGACATGGCGGAAATTACAATCAAAGATATCGCAAAACAGTGCGGAGTAGGAGTCAGTACGGTATCGCGGGCGATTAATAATCATCCGGATATTAATCCTTCTACACGCAAGATGATTATGCAGGTCATAGAGGAGACCGGATTTATTCCCAATAACAGTGCAAGAAATCTGAAGCGTACGGACGCGAAATGTATTGCCGTACTTGTGAAGGGTATTACCAATCCCTTTTTCAGCAGTATGATTCAGATTATTGAAGAAGAGACGCAGCGAAACAGATATGCTCTGGTCCTGCGCCATGTAGAAGCACACGAAGATGAAGTGGATGTGGCATTGGAGCTGGAGAAGGAGAAAAGACTTCGCGGCATTGTCTTTCTGGGAGGACGATTCAATCATTCGGAAGAAAAAATTAATAAGCTGAAAGTTCCTATTGTATTCAGTACAATCGGCGTCGATATTTCCGATTGGATTGGCAAAGTCAGATTTTCCAGCATTGCGGTAGACGACCGCCTGGAAAGCCGTAAAATGACAGAATACCTGCTTAATTTAGGTCATGAGAAAATTGCCTTTATCACAGAGGGACCGGAGGAAGCGATTGGGCGGAAACGTATTGAAGGTTACAAGGAAGCATTTATAAGTCGTGGTGTACCCGTAAAGGAAGAGCTGATATGCTATGTACAGGATGAGATTGACCATTTTTCCATGGAAAATGGTTATTTGACGACTAAAAAACTTCTTGAATCGGGAGAGCAGGTGACGGCTGTCTACGCCGCATCGGATTCTCTGGCAATCGGCGTATGTCGAGCAGTTTTGGAAGCAGGTAAGCGCATTCCCGAAGATATTTCCGTAGCGGGTTATGACGGAATCGAAATGGGAGAATATTATAATCCGAAGCTGACGACGATTAAGCAGCCGGTAGAGGAGATGGCGAAGAAAACCATCGGACTGCTTCTGGATGTGATAGCGGGCAGTCAGGAACATCAGCAGATTATACTTCCCGCAGAATTAGTGGAGAGAGAGTCCACCGCGAGATATACTTAGGTTTGAATTATGGTATGCCGGGTCATGTGTTACATCTTGAGCAAACCAGTCAAGAGGCATGAAGGCGTTAGCCATCTCCTCGGAAGGAAATTCCACCTCAGCGATGACCAAGGGTGCAAAAGGGGCATCAAATATATCCAGTTCCACACATAGACCGGACTGGTCAATGTTCTTAAAATTATCTGACGTAAATGTCGGTTCTGTAATCGGTATGACATAGCGTTTCTTGGAAATTACGTTGCCGTCGGCCTTTTCCCGCAGATGATAATAGGAAGTCTCATTTAGCGGGAGATTGTATTCTTCCCTCGCAAGAAGACCCTTTCCTTTATAGGTCATATAGTACTCATCGTCCTGTCTGCGTACCCTGACAACCGGATCGGTATTTAAATATGCCTGTTCAATTATGTGGCATGGATATTTCTCTAAATCTTTGGGTAATTCTTTCACTGTAAATTTGCGTTCGATTTCCATGGCGGCTCCTATCGGTGAAGACGTAAAGTATTATCGTATTTTAAGACTTCACACCTTAGTTTCATAGTTACTTATAGAGTTAGCTTTCTAAGCCATCAATTACTCGTTGCAGGTCACGTTCAAGTTTTCTTTCAAGTTGCGCATAATCCTTGTTTCGAAGCAGTTCTAATTCATCTTCAATTCGGATTCGTTCTTTTCGCAGTTCATCTTTAAATTGAATATCGGTTGGCATCTCAATCATCCTTTCACCCTCCCTTATACACATTATTATAAAGGGATTTCATGGCGGTGTAAAGTCTTATTCATTTGTCAAGGTGAGACAAAATGTACGATAAACCGTCAGTTTGGAATTCTCGGCGAAATGCCGCATCGGATATGGCTTGAACCGGCCACATAGACCAAACACTAGCGATGTACAAGTAAGATAGCATAGAGAATTTAAATCTGTCAAGAATAAAATGGCTTTCATACCTAAACTTCCGGTGATATAATAAACGCAGACAGTATTTCAGAATGGAGGTAATTATGAGCAAAGCAGCAGTTTTTTTCGGAACGGGATATGAGGAGATTGAGGCGTTGGCGGTGGTCGACATTCTGCGAAGAGCAGGTGTGGACACGCCCATGGTGTCCATTACGGGCGAGCGGAGCGTAACCGGTTCGCACGATATTAAGGTAGAGATGGACGCAGTGCTTGATGAAGTAAATTTTGATGAATTGGACTTAATTGTTCTTCCGGGCGGCGGGCTGGGTACGCAGAATCTGGAGGCTTGTGAGCCGCTGATAGCGCAGGTAGATGCTTTTGTGGCAAAGAATAAACTCGTTGCAGCAATCTGCGCGGCGCCCAGTATTCTGGGACACAGAGGAATCTTAAAAGGTAAGAAAGCGTGCTCTTATCCTACGTTTGAGAGTCATCTGGAAGGTGCGGAAGTATTGCAGCAGCCGGCCGTAATCGACGGTAATATCATTACGGGGCGCGGTATGGGCGCAGCGGTTCCTTTCGGACTTGCTGTTTTAGAGAAACTGCAGGGTAGGGAAGCGGCGCAGAAAATGGCGGAGACAATTGTGTATCAATAAAATTGGTTAAACTTACCATAATATTTTCATTTTATCCGAACATACTAACATCAAGATAAGCGATATAGTGAACGCTTTCGCAGATTACAGGACTCGGTTACGAATCGCTGCACCGACAAGACAGTGTCTTGACGGTACAGAAAACACTTCTGGGATAAGCGTATAACAATAGCGCTTATCTCAAATATAGATAACAGAATGAAGATTCATGCAAATGAATCCATTCAAATGTATTTCGGAGGTGAAAGAAATGGCAAGCAACAAGACTAATAGAGTTGAAGTTCCTGAGGCTAAGGCAGCTATGGATCGTTTCAAGACTGAGGTTGCATCTGAGTTAGGTGTTAACTTGAAAGAGGGTTACAACGGTGACCTGACATCCAAAGAGGCTGGTTCTATCGGTGGTGAGATGGTTCGTAGAATGATCAAGAGCCAGGAAGAGCAGATGAAATAAGCTTAAGAACAGCTAAAAGAATGACCCGTCTGAAAACTCAGGCGGGTTGTTTTTTTTCATAAAGTGTAGTATACTAGCCAATAGTACAGCGTACGGCATAATGTCATACAGATATTTACAAGTCGCTATGCTAAGGTTACCCGAAAGCATGGGCTGACGGGATACCCCCAATCAATAACATATTCTGACGCTCGAAGAGAATCCCGAAGGATGTCTGCTAAGAGGGAAGGCCGCTGAAATACATACGCTTGGATGGATGAAGTGCGCCTTGACAGACGCGCTTTAGTTTTGTCTGGTCAGAAGGAAAAGGAGAAAAGTATGAAAAAGAAAGCGGTAGCGGTAATGATGAGTATTGCACTGTCTGCAGCGATGTTAGTCGGATGCGGTGCAGATGGTAATGCTAAACCACAGGATGTAAAGATTGGCTCTCTGAAAGGTCCTACTTCCATGGGACTTGTTTATCTGATGGATCAGGCGGATAAAGGTGAGGCGGCCAACAACTATGAATTTACGATGGCGGCAGCGGCGGACGAGTTACTGCCCTCCATGATATCCGGAGATTTGGACATTGTTCTGGTGCCTGCGAATGTGGCAAGTGTGTTGTATAACAAGACGGACGGCGGCGTGTCTGTCATCGACATTAACACGTTGGGTGTTTTATACATGGTATCCGGTGACAATACAATTGGGACTATGTCGGACTTGCAGGGCAGGACGATTTATTTGACAGGTAAGGGAACCACGCCGGATTACGTGCTGCAATATCTGTTAAAAGAAAACGGACTGACGACAGCAGATGTAACACTGGAATATAAGTCTGAAGCTACGGAAGTGGCAGCGGTTCTGGCACAGACACCGGAGGCTATCGGTGTACTGCCCCAGCCTTTTGTGACAGCGGCATGCGCACAGAATGAGAATCTAGCCGTGGTGCTTGATTTAACGAAGGAGTGGGCTGCAGTGCAGGGTGAAGGCGGCAGCAGTCTTGTGACGGGAGTGACGGTAGTCAGAAATGCTTTTTTGGAAGAACACAAGGAAGCAGTAGATAAGTTCTTAGAGGAACACTCGGCCAGCACGGATTACGCCAATGAACATGTAGAAGAGGCGGCGGAACTGGTTGCGGCAGCAGGCATTATCGAGAAAGCTCCGGTGGCTGTCAAGGCCATGCCGCAGTGTAATATTACCTATATAGACGGAAATGATATGAAGACGGCATTGTCAGGATATCTGGAAGTGCTGTTCGAGCAGGATGCATCCTCTATAGGCGGCAGTCTGCCGAATGATGATTTCTACTATATAAAATAAAATCCTTTAATAAAATAAATGGGAGTATGCAGTGAAACATAAGATGCGTAAACAGATAAGGAAAGCGGTTATCATATTGTTCTGGCTTATCGTCTGGCAGATCGCGGCGGTATGGACGAACAATCACATTCTCCTGGTAGGTCCCGTGCAGGTTCTAAGGACCTTTGTGCAAAATATGATGCAGCCGGATTTTTTCAAAACCGTTTTCTGTTCTTTCGCAAGAATCGGGCTGGGATTTTTCCTGGCCCTTTGTATTGGTCTTTTGCTGGGTGCTGTCAGTTATCGGTTTTCGGTTGCACAGGAGTTATTGGAGCCTGTGATGGTGACGTTAAAATCCATACCGGTGGCATCCTTCGTAGTGCTTCTTTTAATCTGGTTCGGTTCCTCCAAGCTGTCTTTTTTAATCAGTTTTTTAATTGTGTTTCCCAATGTGTATGTGAATACGATTGCGGGCTTAAAAAGTGCGGATGTAAAACTTTTGGAGATGGCAAAAGTGTTTGGTATGGGAAGACTGAACCGTTTCTTCTATATCTACAGACCGGCTTTGATGCCCTATTTGAGCAGTTGTTTGAAGATATCGCTCGGTATGAGCTGGAAATCGGGAGTGGCGGCGGAAGTGATTGGGCTGCCGGACTTTTCATTGGGAGAACGTCTCTATATGTCCAAAATCTATCTGGACACGGCAGGGCTGTTTTCATGGACGCTAGTGATTGTTTTAATCAGTTATCTGTTTGAAAAGGCAGTGCTCCTACTGATAAAAATATTCGGTGAATGGAAACCTTATCCGATAGCAGGCGTAAGAAGCGCGCACAAGGAAGACCTGCGAGGTACGGACGATGCAGAGGAAGACAAGACTGTGGGACGGGCGATTCAAATATCGCATATAGACAAATCTTTCGGTGAATTGTCTGTTCTGCGGGACTACAGTCTGACCATGGAAAAAGGACAGCGATATCTCATGATGTCGCCTTCCGGCACAGGAAAAACCACCTTTCTCAGAATATTGACCGGATTGGATAATGGCTATGAGGGAACAATTACGGGAATGCCGGCACACACGGGCATGGTTTTTCAGGAGGACAGACTATGTGAGGAGTATGATGCTGTCTGTAACATTATGCTGGGTATGGGAAAAGGGAAGGACAAAAGCTGGCATAAAGAAAACAGCGAATGTGGCATGAATAGGGCGAGGACCGTTGAATATATCAGACGGGAGGCCGTTAAAATACTGCCGGAAGATTGCTTGACCAAACCGGTCAAAGAATTGAGCGGCGGTATGCGTCGGCGCGTTGCACTGATACGTGCAGTCATGTCAGTCTCGGAGCTGTTGATTCTGGACGAACCCTTTGCGGGACTGGACGAGGAAAATCGCCTTCGCAGCGCAGAGTTTCTGATGGAGCATTTAAGGGGCAGAACACTTCTCGTCACGACGCATAGGGAGGACGATGTGAAATTATTGCGCGGAGTGAAAGTCACACTAGTATTTTAGGAAAGTTTGTGCTATAATGCTTAAATGACTGTAATTATGTGAATACAGTTGTAAGGAGGAACCCAGCGAATGAGTTTACAGGTAGAAAAATTGGAAAAGAACATGGCGAAGCTTACCATTGAAGCCAGTGCGGAAGATTTGGAGAAAGCAATTGAGAAGGCTTATCAGAAACAGAAAAATCAGATTAGCATTCCGGGCTTCAGAAAAGGTAAAGTACCGCGCCAGATGGTAGAGAAGATGTATGGCAAGGAAGTGTTCTATGAGGACGCTGCCAATGAATTGATTCCGGATGCTTATGATAAGGCTCTTGAAGAGTGTGAGGAAGATATTGTGTCTTCCCCGAAAATCGAGGTAACTCAGATTGAGTCGGGCAAGCCTTTTATATTTACCGCTACGGTGGCTTTAAAGCCTGAAGTGAAGTTAGGTAAGTATAAAGGCGTGAAGATTGATAAGATTGACACGGAAGTTACAGACGAAGAAGTTGACGCTGAGATTAACAGAGAACGTGAGAACAATGCGAGAAATATCACGGTGGAAGACAGACCGGTCAAAGACGGCGATATCACAACGCTTGATTTCGAGGGCTTTGTAGACGGTGTGGCCTTTGATGGCGGCAAGGGCGAGAATTACCCTCTGACCATCGGCTCCGGCGCATTCATCCCTGGATTTGAGGAACAGCTTGTAGGTGCCGAGATTGGCAAGGAAGTGGAAGTCAAAGTGACTTTCCCTGAGGATTATCAGGCTGAGAACTTAAAGGGTAAGGATGCCGTTTTCAAATGTACGATTAAGGAGATTAAGGAGAGGGAACTTCCCGAATTGGATGATGAGTTCGCAAGTGAAGTGTCCGAATTCGATACTCTGGCTGAATACAGAGAAGACGTAAAGAAAAATTTGACCGAGAAGAAAGAAAAAGATGCGAAGAACTTGAGAGAAGAGGCGGCGGTTAAAGCAGCGGTGGAAGATTCCGAGATGGAGATTCCCGATGCAATGCTTGAGACACAGCAGAGACAGATGGTGGACGAGTTTGCTCAGAGAATCACAATGCAGGGTCTTTCTATGGAGCAGTACTTCCAGTTTACGGGTACCAACTATCAGCAGATGGTAGAACAGGTGAAACCGCAGGCTGAAGAGCGTATTAAGTCCAGACTTGTGTTGGAGGCAGTTGCTAAGGCAGAGAATCTCGAGGCGAGTGAAGAAGACTATGAGAAGGAACTTGAGACCATGGCGGAAGTTTACCAGATGGATGTAGCTAAGGTAAAGGAACTCATGGGCGAAAGAGAAAAGAAAAATATCATGCAGGATTTGGCTGTCAGAAAGGCAGCAGAGTTCGTGGCAGAGAATGCCAAGGAGAGTAAGAAATAGAAACGGAGGAATGAAGATGCCACTAATACCTTATGTCATAGAGCAGACTTCTAAGGGAGAGCGCTCTTACGATATTTATTCCAGATTATTAAAAGAAAGAATTATATTCTTGGGTGAGGAAGTGAGCGACACTTCTGCCAGTGTGATTGTGGCACAGATGTTGTTTCTGGAGTCTGAGGATCCGGAGAAAGATATCCATTTGTATATCAACAGTCCGGGCGGCTCTGTTACGGCAGGCATGGCAATTTATGATACCATGAATTTCATTAAGTGTGACGTATCTACCGTGTGTATCGGTATGGCGGCAAGCATGGGTGCATTCCTTCTGGCAGGCGGTGCTAAAGGCAAGAGAATGGCGCTTCCCAATGCGGAAATTATGATTCATCAGCCGTTAGGCGGCGCACAGGGACAGGCCACGGAAATTGAAATCACGGCGAAGCATATCCTTGCAACCAAGGAGAAGTTGGCAAGAATCATGGCACAGAATACAGGTCAGGACTTCGAGGTCATTATGGCGGATACGGAGAGAGATAACTGGAAAACCGCCGAGGAAGCGCTTTCATATGGCCTGATTGACCGTATCATCACCAATCATGCCAGCGCCGTATCGGAGTAAGAATGGTTATAGTTAAGAAGAAAGGCTTGGAACGTTAAAATGGCAGGAAAGAATTCTGATGACAGGGTGAGGTGTTCTTTTTGCAACAAGACGCAGGACCAGGTCAGGAAACTGATTGCAGGTCCTGCGGGCGTATATATTTGTGACGAGTGCGTTGATATCTGCGCGGACATCATCGAGGAAGAGTACGAGGAAGAGCCGGAAGTAGAGGAGATGGAGATTAATCTCTTAAAACCGGTAGAAATTAAAAAATTTCTTGATGACTACGTGATCGGACAGGACGACGCGAAGAAAGTACTGTCCGTCTCCGTGTACAATCATTACAAGCGCGTTATGGCTCCGCCAGATGAAGACGGCGTGGAGTTGCAAAAGAGCAACATTATTATGGTCGGACCTACGGGTTCAGGCAAAACTTATCTTGCACAGACGTTAGCAAAAATCATCAATGTACCTTTTGCAATCGCGGATGCGACAACGCTTACCGAAGCGGGTTATGTGGGTGAGGATGTAGAAAATATTCTGCTTAAGCTCATTCAGGCAGCGGATTACGACATTGACAGAGCGCAGTACGGTATTATCTACATTGATGAGATTGATAAAATTACCAAGAAGAGCGAGAATGTATCCATTACCAGAGATGTTTCCGGTGAAGGTGTACAGCAGGCCCTTCTTAAGATTATCGAGGGAACGGTGGCGAGTGTTCCGCCGCAAGGCGGCAGGAAGCACCCCCATCAGGAATTGATTCAGATTGACACCTCGAACATTCTCTTTATATGCGGAGGCGCTTTTGACGGATTGGAGAAAATCGTGGAGGAGCGATTGGACCGCAACTCAATTGGCTTTAACGCGCAGATTGTGGAGAAAAGCACCAAGGACATCGGTAAAATCCTTAAGGAAGTGGTGCCGCAGGATTTAATGAAATTCGGTCTGATCCCTGAGTTTATCGGACGTGTACCTATTACGGTTACACTGGAGGGATTGGATAAAGAAGCGTTGATTCGCATTTTGAAAGAACCGAAGAACGCGTTGATTAAGCAGTATAAAAAACTGTTTGAGTTTGATGAAGTGAGACTGGATGTGGAGGAAGATGCGGTGGAGGAGATTGCCCGCCTTGCATATGAGCGTAAGACCGGTGCCAGAGGACTTCGCTCCATCATGGAAGATGTCATGATGGACATTATGTACGAGATTCCGTCGGATGATAATATTGCGGAATGTGTGTTGACCAAAGATGCGGTGAACGGCAAGGACAAACCACGTATCACTTATCGCAACAGTTTATTGCAGGCTGAGAAAAGGGCCTAGGAAAACGTCGCCGATTATCGGCGGCGTTTGTGGTATTTTATGGATGAGAGGTATCATATGGTTATTAAGAGTGTAAATCTGGAAACTGTGTGCGGAGTTACAAGCAAGCTGCCGGAAAACAAGTTGCCGGAGATTGCCTTCGCGGGAAAAAGCAATGTGGGAAAGTCTTCTCTGATTAACGGACTGATGAACCGTAAATCACTTGCGCGCACAAGTTCCCGGCCGGGTAAGACTCAGACCATCAACTATTACAATATCAACAATGAGATGTATTTCGTGGACCTGCCGGGGTACGGCTATGCCACCGCCAATGAGCGGGTGAAGGCACAGTGGGGGAAATTGATCGAGGATTATCTGCATCAATCCAAAAAGCTTAAAGCAGTCTTTCTCCTGATAGATATTCGTCATGCGCCCTCCGAGAATGACCGAATTATGTATGAATGGATTTTGGACAGGGGATACAAACCGATTATCATAGCGACAAAATTGGACAAAATCAACAGAAGTCAGGTGTCAAAGCAGGTTCGGCTTATTTGTGACACGCTTGATGTTGTAGATGACACGACTGTCATTCCTTATTCTGCATTGTCGAAGCAGGGCAGGGATGAGATATACGAACTGTTAGATAAAATTTTAGCGGAGGAAGCTCTATGAGGCAATCTGTCACGACTTATGTGAAAGTGATTTTGAATATATTGACTGCTTTGGTCATATTACTTTTATGCATTTTTCTCTTGCCCAGATGCATTTACTTCTTTTTGCCCTTTGTAATCGGCTGGATCATCGCATGCATTGCGTCTCCGGTGGTGCGTTTTTTTGAGGTAAGGTTAAAAGTAAGGCGAAAGGGTGCCTCGGTTATCGTAATCGTGGCGGTATTGGCGGTGGTGATTCTTCTTGTCTATGCCGTCGGATCCAAAATCATACAGGAGCTAATCGGCTTCATCAATGAGCTGCCGAAGCTGTGGGAAGGTATTATGGCGGAGTTTAACCAGATTGGAGCAAACCTTCAGGGCGTATACAACAGACTTCCCGCGGATATGCAAAATACGTTAAGCAACATCGGTACAGAGATGGGAACTTACTTCAGTAATAAGATGGAGGATGCCGGTACGCCGACTTTTGAGGCAGTAGGCAATATGGTCAGTCAGCTCCCTGATATTTTTCTCGGTTCCATTATGTGCATTTTATCGGCATATTTCTTTGTGGCGGACAAAAGCTATGTGTCCGATGTGGCAGGGAAATATGTGCCTGACAGCATCAGATATCGTTTTAACTTGATACGCAGGAGTCTGCGTAAAGCAGTGGGAGGTTATTTCAAGGCACAGCTGAAAATAGAGTTCTGGGTCTATCTTCTCCTTGTAATCGGACTGCTGGCGCTGCATGTGCGATATGCGCTTTTGGTGGCGCTTGGAATTGCCTTCATGGATTTACTGCCAGTATTTGGCACGGGCACAATCATGATTCCATGGGCCATCATCGAGATACTCGGAAAGAATTATAAAATGGCAGTGGGATTGCTGATTGTCTGGTGTGTCGGGCAGTTGGTACGCCAGGTTATTCAGCCCAAAATTGTGGGAGATTCCATGGGTATGGACGCTATCCCCACACTGTTTCTCCTTTTTATCGGATATAAGGCAGCCGGGGTGCTTGGCATGATCCTAGCGGTTCCCATTGGTATTATTGTTGTCAATCTCTATGAGGAGGGTGCGTTTGACACCACCAAACAGAGTCTGCAGATTCTCGCAGCAGGATTTAACAGGTTTCGCAAGATTCGCCCCGAGGATATCGCGATCATCACAGACTATGAGCGGGAAGTGGAGAATATCTATCGCACAGAATTGGCAAATGAGGAAGAAGAAGAGCGGGAGGTACAGATGGCTTCTCAGCTTAAAATAGAAGAGCCGCAGATTCTCAAGAAGATTAAGCATAGAAACAAGGATGACAATAAATCAGAAAATTAAAAAGAAGAACAAGAATGTAAGGAAAGAACAGATATGCAGGTTACGGTTTATAATTGCAGACCATTTGATGAAAAAGAACTTTTTACGGAATATGCGAAGGAACTGGGCATGGAGCTGGTGTTATGTGCGGATGCGCCGGATCTGGAAAATGTGTCACTGAGTAAAGGAAGCAGATGTGTCAACGTGATTACATCCAAGGTTGATGCTAATCTTATACGCGCATTCCGCGACAACGGCGTGGAGTACATCACAACCAGAACCATCGGATATGACCATATTGATGTAGAAGCTGCCAAGGAGTGTGGCATTAAGGTGGGAAACGCGCCTTACGGTCCAGGCGGTGTAGCGGACTATACGGTGATGCTTATCCTCATGTCCATTCGCAGAATGGGTGCTATCCTGGGTAGGACAGCACTTCAGGATTATACGTTGGCCGGCTTGAACGGCAGAGAGTTAAGAGATTTGACTGTAGGAGTCATTGGCACCGGAAGAATCGGTGCCACGGTGGTGAGAAGTCTTTCAGGTTTCGGCTGCCGCATTCTGACATATGACCTCTATGAAAAAGAGGAAGTGAAACAGTATGCCGAATATGTGCCGCTTGCGCAGATATGGAAGGAAGCGGATGTAATCACACTGCATACACCGCTGACCCAGGAGAATCATCACTTAATCGGCGCGGACACCATTGCGCAGATGAAGGACGGGGTAGTGATTGTCAATACTGCAAGAGGCGCTCTGATTGACTCGGATGCTTTTATCGAGGCGATTGAGAACGGTAAAATCGGCGCTGCGGGACTGGATGTAGTAGAAAATGAGTTCGGACTATACTATTATGACCACAAATCGGATATATTAAAGAATAGGGAACTTGCTATGTTCCGCAGCTTTCCCAATGTAATCGTTTCTCATCATATGGCGTTTTACACGAAAAACTACGTGGAAACTGTGGTAAAAGATTCATTGATGAGCTGTAAATTATATATGGAGGGAAAAGAGAATCCGTGGGAAGTCGGATGACGAAGTTATTAAAACTCTTTTTTGCTGTCTATATTATATTTGTCATCAAGGTGATTATCTTCAAGTATCCGCTTGAGGTACTTCGTGCGATTGCCGATACATGGCAGAAGGATGTTATTCTGGAAGGACTTGGAACGGCGAATTTCGTGCCTTTCCGGACGATAAAAATGTATATAGTCTATGCGGATAGATTGAATAGTGTGGAGAATCTGGCGGGCAATCTGTTCGTCTTCGTTCCCCTTGGTTTTTTACTTCCGCTGCTGTCCGATGAACTGCGGCGGTTTTCTGATGTGCTTCTAAATTCATTTACGTTCGTGCTGGGCATTGAAGTGTTCCAACTTTTCAGCGCATTCGGTGCTTTTGACGTGGATGATATTCTGTTAAATTGTCTGGGAGCCATACTGGGGTACGGTCTTTATAAAATAGTTCTTGCTGTTTATGAAAAGAAAAAGGTTTAAGAGGTGGGAGGGATTTATGTGACTTTTCTAAAGAAACTTAAGACAAATGTTGTGATTTCCGCTGTGCTGTGTATTTTACTGGGTATTGTGCTTGTGGTTTGGCCGGATTTGTCTATGCAGATTGTGTGTACGGCAATCGGTGCAGTACTGTTAATCGGCGGCGGCGTGCGTCTGGCGGCGTATTTTATGGCAAAAGACGGCAGCGTGTATGCACAGATGAACCTGATTATGGGGATTGTTCTGGCTGTGGTGGGGATTTGGATTCTGTTACAACCGGATAAAGTGCTTGCAATCATCCCGATTATCGTGGGTATTGTGATTGCACTGCACGGAGTCAACAACTTACAACAGGCGGTGAGCCTGTGCAAGGAAAAATACGATAAGTGGTGGGTGGCACTAATCTTAGGTCTTCTCACGGTAGGATTCGGTGTACTGCTTATCTGCAAGCCGTTTGCGGCACTTGATACGGCAGTGATGATGATAGGTGTTTTCTTAATTTACGACGGTATCTCCGATATCTGGATTGTGTCAAGAGTCTACCGCACGGCTAAGATGCTCAAACAGGAGGCGGAAGCGATAGATGTGGAGGAAAAATAAAATCTAAATTTGAGGGTTGTATATTTCCAAAATTAGTAATAGAATAAAGTCAGTAACAGAAGTTAATCTGGTTTGATGATAGGAAGAGGGAATATCGTATGACAATCGGAGCGATAGGCGCATACAATTTTCAGCCTTATGTTTATAACACGAATACTGTAAGTGCGGCGAGCATGAACAAACTGTCCAAGATATCCGATGATGTGTTGGATAAGAAAGTTGATTACAGCGAGCTGACAGATGAGAATCAGAATATTAATCCGCTTAAGAAGGGACAGACGCTTGACTTTCAGTCTATGCTGGAGATGCAGATGCAGCGGGGACAGAATAATGCTGCCAGAATTATGCGACCGGCACAGGATACTCAGGAAGAAGAGGAGCTCACACAGACTTCCGCAGCTTCCGTGACACAGTTTAGTCAGGCATCCGCACAAGCGCAGGAAACAGTTGCAAGTTCAGACGCAGCACAGAACGCGAATGCAAACAGTGATAACGGCAACAGCAATATCAGTTATCAGATGCAGCAGGCACTGAATGCCTACGGAATGTTCATGACAGCGTAGGAAGAATGGAGTTACATATGAAAGATAAGAAATCCTCATTTGCGTGCAAGTGAGGATTTTATTTTGTGTCGGGGTTAAAGAATGCGGGAGAAACTACAGTTATATTTACAGGAGAAACAATATAAAGACATTTTGGCGCGGTATCACTTCGAGGAGCATGATTTAGAACTGCTTAAACAGGTAGGCGGTCTGGTAGAAAAAAAGATTTCTCCGACAGTGTACTACGAAGTGTTCGTGCAGGATGAGGAAAACGGAGAAGTGTGCAGCGGCAAATTGTCATCCGAGCGGCTGGCTGTGATTGTGACTCTCGGCATCGAGATGGATGAACTACAGAATCGATATATGCATAAGGAGAGACTTTCAGAGAGCTACATGGCAGAGTGTGTCGGCATGGAGCTTCTGCGCGCAGCCTATGAACAGGCAGCAGAGCGTATACATGCGCACACGGGCAAGTGGGTATCTGATTTTCAGTTTGTGGGTGATAAGATTCCTTTCAGTCGGATGGAAGAGATTTTCAGGCTTCTTGCGCCGCAGGAAGTAAGTTATAATCAGGCGTATATGCTGACTCCGAAGAAAACAGTAGTTTTTCTGACTGCGCTATGTGAAGAAAGAAAGAACAGTTATTGCCATGTCTGCGCGGATTGCGGTTATATGGCATGTCCGAGCAGGGTGACAGACGGTGAGCATAATACTGCGGAATTAGGCGACATGCAGCGAATAGCAGAACTGAACAGAAATCTCACCTACGGGTACCAGAAGATATTTGGGAAAAAGGATGACAAATATAAAGATGTCAGATAAATGGGCAGATAAGTAAAAAAGTAATTAATATATTCTGTAAATTGTGGTACAATTAAAATGATTGGGAGATGGGACTGATTGGAAAGCGGTATTGTGTGTTTCTCATCTGGCAATTCAATTTAATCAGCACAGGTAACAGTGCGGAAAAGAGGTAAAAATGGGTGTATATGCAATTACGGGCGCGTCCAGCGGTATAGGCGCCGAAACGAAGAAACTGCTTGAAAATGACGGACACAAAGTAATCAATATCGACCTTAAGGGCGGTGATATCAGTGTAAACCTCGCTACCGAGGAGGGCAGAAAGACCGCAATAGATGAATTACATAAAATGTGTCCCGACGGACTTGACGGTATGATTTGTAATGCGGGTGTATCGGGTGCCTGTGGAAATCTGGAGCTGATTATCTCCCTCAACTATTTCGGTACAATCGCTGTCGCAAAGGGCTCGTATGACCTCTTGAAGAAAAAGAACGGAAGCTGTGTCGTGACTGCATCCAACACAATCTCGCAGGGCGCGGGAAGAATGGATATCGCAGATCTTCTCAACAATATCGGTGACGAAGCCCGTGTGCTTGAGCTTGTCAGAGAGCTCGATTCCTCCAATCTGAGTGTCGGCAACAGTATGTATGTGTCAACAAAGTACGCACTTGCGCGCTGGGTAAGACGTGTCTCCGCATCATGGGCGGCCAATGGCGTGAGAATCAACGCGATTGCTCCCGGAAATGTGAACACAGCTATGACGGCAACCATGTCAACTTCCGCAAAGATGGCGTTAAATGCCCTGCCGATTCCCACCAAGTATGGTCTTGAAACGCTGATGGATCCTTCTGAAATTGCAGAAGCTATGATTTTCCTTGTTTCACCCAAGGCAAACGGTATCAACGGCAATGTATTGTTTGTAGATGGTGGCACGGACGCACTTCTCAATTCCGAGAAGGTTTATTAAGAAGGGAGGACATCGGACTATGAAGCCTATAGAAAAATATGTAGAAGCTATGGAAAACAAAGATTTCGCAGGCCTTGCGGAGCTTTTTACAAAGGACGGTATTCTCTGCGACTACTGCTCCAATTCGTCAAATCAGAGAGAGTATCACATATACGGCAGAGAGGCCATCAATATGTTTTTCAGAAATAAATTCGGTTTTCGCCAGTATTCAATCCTCGGCGCTGAGGTTGTAAACGACGAGCAGGCTGAGTTTATTGCAAACTTCGGCGGCTACAATATCATGGCGATTGCCACCGTGCGTGAGGCTGACGCAGACGGATTTATCAAGAAGCTGACGGTTAGGCCGAAATAAAGAGATTATAAATATACATATGATATATAAGGTGACATTGGGTATGCATTCCGATGTCACCTTGTTTTGTAACTGCTGCCCAGGCAACTTTCTTCTATTTCTTAACAAACTCTTTACACCCGTTTGGGTTTTATTTTTTCCCAATTTCTTGTAGGATAATTTATATAGTGTTATTTAGGAAGGGAGGATATTTTAAGCAGTCATGAATGAAAAATTGAAAGAAAAAATCAGGGAATCCCTTTCAAGTGTTTTGCCGATTACGATGATTGTATTGGTCTTAAGTATGACCTTAGTGCCGATGGAAATCAGTACGCTTGTCTTGTTCCTTACAGGTGCCGTTCTGTTGATTGTAGGAATGGGTTTTTTTCAATTAGGTGCAGAGATAGCAATGACACCTCTGGGGCAGGGAGTCGGCGGTAGACTGGTAAAATGCAGTAATATTTGGCTGATGGCTTTTATTTGTTTTCTGATGGGAGCAATCATTACGATTTCGGAGCCTGATCTTCAGGTGTTGGCAAATCAGGTGGCTGCTATTCCGAACATGGTGCTGATTCTGACTGTGGCGGCAGGTGTAGGCGTGTTCACTGTTGTTGCACTTCTGCGTATTCTGTTTAAAGTCAGCCTCTCATTGCTGCTGATAGGATTATACATATTTATGTTTATACTGTCCGTCTTTACTCCTCCTGAGTTTGTTGCGGTTGCTTTTGATGCAGGCGGTGTTACTACCGGTCCAATGACAGTGCCGTTTATCATGGCGCTGGGTATCGGTCTTTCTGCTGCACGAAGCGATAAGGATGGAAGTAATGACAGTTTCGGTCTGATTGCATTGTGCAGTGTGGGACCGATCCTCATGGTTTTGCTTCTCGGTATTTTCTATCATCCTTCGGAGGCCGTCTATACTGCGGTGGAGGTGCCGCGTCTTGTGACGACACATGATGTGGTCAGGGAATTTCTGTCATCCGCTCCGGATTATGGGGTGGAAGTGCTGCGCAGTATTCTTCCGGTGATTGGTGTGTTTATCATATTCGAAATTTTTACACGCAGTTACCGAAGACGTCAAGTGACGAGAATGATTGTCGGGTTTGTGTATACCGTCATTGGGCTGATTATGTTTCTCACCGGTGTTAATGTCGGATTTGCCCCTGTCGGCAGTCTGCTCGGCGGAGGACTGGCTGGCAGCATATTTAAATGGTTTTTAATTCCAATCGGAATAATGATAGGATATTATATTGTAAAAGCGGAGCCGGCTGTGCGTGTACTCAACGAACAGGTGGAAGAAATCACCGGCGGCATGGTATCATATAAAATGATGAATACATCAATGTCTATCGGTGTGGCATGCGCGGTGGCGCTCTCAATGACACGTGTGTTGACCGGTATAAATATTTACTGGATTATTATACCGGGGTATATGCTGGCGCTTATCTTAAGCAGACTTGTACCGTCGGTTTTTGTGGGTATCGCTTTTGACTCCGGCGGTGTAGCCAGTGGTCCTATGACTTCAACATTCCTATTGCCGTTGGCCATGGGAGCGTGTACGGCAGTGGGAGGCAATGTAGTGACGGATGCTTTCGGTATCGTGGCGCTAGTTGCGTTGGCACCGTTAATTGCGATACAGGTCATGGGGCTTGTATATGCGCATAAGACCAAAACGATTAGTCAGCCTATGCAAATGCTTTTGGAAGATACAGTTGTTGATTTTGAGGAGGAATAAATATGACGGAGCAAAAAAATCCACAGATTGTTCCAAGAATGGTTATTACGATTACGCGGGAAGAAGACCAGAAAAAACTGGAAGAGGTTTTCGATTCTATGGATATTCCGATGTGCTTTCAATTCCGAGGCAAAGGAACGGCTCCATCCGAGATGATGGATATTTTTGGACTGCGGGGCACTACCAGGCTGCTTACCGGCGCATTCCTGCCCAAAACACAGGTCAAGCCGCTGTTTGAGATGATGAATAAGCAGCTTTCCTTTCGACATAAGGGCGGCGGTATCGCAATTACCGTTCCGATGATTGGAATGCAGAGTTGTGTTGTAGAATTACTGAATCATGAAAAGCAAGAAGGGGCAGGGAGTCCGCTGAAAGGAGATGAGACAGAGGTGAAAGAGAAATCAGGGTATGCGTTGATATGGGTTTCCGTGACAGGCGGTTATAGCGATGACGTGGTGGATGCTGCCAGAAAAGCAGGAGCCAAAGGCGGTACAATCATGAAGGGGCGTCGGCGCAGCTCCGAGCGTACAAGTCATCACTTTGGCATCTCCATGCAGGAGGAGCAGGATTTTATTATGATTGTTGTCCCCAGAGAAAAGAAGAACGATACCATGGCAGCAATTATGGATGCATGCGGTTTACAAACGAAAGCACACGGCGTAGTGTGGGCTTTGCCGGTAGATGAAGTGATGGGCTTGGCGGATTAGCGTTCGTGCTAACATAATGTTTGGATTTTGCTCAGCTTACGTTAAGAAAACGCTTTTTTGATTTCCCCGGACTTTTTCTTGCCCTATAATAACAAAAGGCATAAATGTGAAAACATAAGAAAGAGAGGGGCAATCTCATGAGTATCGGTATGATGATTATTTCTGTAGTCGGGGGATTGGCCGGTGCGCTCAGCGCAGGTTATCTGCTGGTCAGCCTGCCGACAGTGATTATATGGAAAATTTATCGCTGTATAAAATACGGCTACACTATGTATCAATAGGAACATAATTTCATATTTTCATTCATTTTCACACAAAAGAACAAGCCGCAATGAGATTATTTTCTCTTGCGACTTGCTCTTGCTATATGGATTAATCCCTTTTACTTAGCGTATTCATGCCTATTTATGCTCATACCAGATTCCACCGAAAAATCCGATTGCAACAATGATAATCGTGATTATGGACCACACATCTATATGCATTTCATTTCCTCCTTACACATAAGCTTTACCGGAATACTAGCATGCAATTCATCTATTTAACAGTTTTTTATTGCTTTTTTAACGTGTTTTTAACGTCTTCTTGATATTTTCTTGTCTCTTTCTTAACACCTTTTTAGCAGCACACCATGTTTTCCTATGACATGAAAAAAGGTATAATATAGGCATAAAGCTCGAATAAACTGCAAAGGAGTCGCATGCTATGCCCGCTTTCACCAAAATATCGAAACCTATTTTTAACGTACGAGGCTTCATTATTCTCATGCTCGGTGTAGTCATTGCAACGCTTATGGCATTTTGGTTCTTTAATTTTGTACCGGAGAACTCCGGAAATATTGCACTGATTTACATTCTTGTTTTGATTATCATTATACGTTATACGGACGGATATCTGCCGGGATTGTTTTTTTCTATCATTGCGGTTATCTGTGTAAATTACCTGTTTACCTACCCATATTTTGAACTGAATTTTACGCTTTCCGGCTATCCCGTCACATTTCTGGAAATGCTCGGAGTAACTCTTTTCATCAGTACCATGACTACGAATATGAAACAACAGGCCCTGCGGATTGCCGAGCAGGATAAATTATTGTCAGAAACAGAGAAAGAAAAGATGCGTGCGAATCTGCTTCGTGCCATATCGCATGACCTGCGAACGCCGCTGACAAGCATTATCGGCGCCAGCTCCTCCTACCTGGAAAACAGTGTTTGGTTGGCAGAGGATGAGAAAAACGCCATTGTCACACACATACATGAAGATGCCAACTGGCTTTTAAATATGGTAGAAAATCTACTTTCCGTAACCCGAATCAACAATCAGTCTTCCACTGTTAAGAAGACCGATGAATCTGTGGAGGAAATTGTCTCTGCTGCTATCAATCGCCTAAAAAAAAGAATGCCCGGGGTATCGTTAGATGTTTCTGTTCCCGACGAACTATTGTTTCTTCCTATGGACGCTATTCTCATAGAACAGGTCCTTATCAATTTATTGGAGAATGCTATCGTTCACTCGCAAAGCAGACGGCCGATACTTTGTCAAGTGGATGATGATGACGAGAATGTGATTTTTCGTGTGAGAGACTATGGTATCGGTATTGAGCCGGAAAGATTAAAAAATATCTTTGACGGCAATTCTTATATTGGTAACAGCGTATCCGATTCCAACAAAGGAATGGGAATTGGATTATCCATATGCAAAACGATTATCACTGCGCACAACGGCACCATAAATGCCAAGAATCATGGAGAGGGCACTGAGTTTTTCTTCTCATTACCCAAAGGAGAAATAAGCGATGAATCTTAGACAAGAAATTTTGTTGATAGAAGACGAGAAAAATATTTGTAACTTTATTTCAACTACACTTCGGGCACAAAACTATAAAGTGAGTTTTGCGAATAACGCCGCAAGCGGTCTGTCGCTCGCCGCCTCAGGATGTCCGGATTTAATTCTGTTGGACTTGGGATTGCCTGATATGGATGGAATCGATGTGATACACAATATACGGGAGTGGAGCAATATTCCTATTATTGTAATCTCTGCCAGAGCACAAGAACGGGAAAAAGTAGAAGCGTTGGATGCAGGTGCAGACGACTATATTACCAAACCCTTCGGAACTCCCGAGCTGATGGCAAGAATCCGCACAGCGCTTCGCCGCTGTGCACTAAATAACAGTTCGGCAGCCTCCGGACAAGGCCGCTATGAAGCAAAGGGGTTGGTGATTGATTATGACAGGCATATTGTTACTGTGGATGGAAATATCGTTCACTTTACACAGATTGAATATAAAATTCTGACTTTTCTTTCGTACAACGCCGGAAAGGTTATCACCTATGACACGTTGATTACACACGTGTGGGGGCCCTATGCGGACAGCAACAATCGCATTCTGCGTGTCAATATGGCTAACATTCGCAGAAAGCTGGAGCGCAACACTGCTGATCCTCAGTATATTTTTACGGAAATCGGTATAGGATACCGGATGATTGACAATGAGAATCTGTGACTAAGCTAACTATATTGCGACTATCGCGCCTGAATTTCTTCAGGCAGCAACTCATTCATAAGCTGCTCCTGATAAGTTTTATCTGTAGTGGCGCGCTTTAAGTCATCAATCCTGCCAAGGTCTATAAGGATAGAGTTGAAGCTTGTTTATACGTCTTTCACCTTCCTCGAGACCCTGTTCACGACCTTCTTCCAACAGGGTCATAAAATGCAGTTCTTCATCATATTCATAAATACTCATTTTAATCGTCTCCGCTCGATTCTTTCTTAAGAAATTCAAAATTTGACTTTCTGTATCATAACATGTTTTTATCGGAATTGAAAATATGATTTTACTTGGCAGTATTTAAAGAGAATTGTATATTAATAGAAGGCTATTTCCGATATCATTTCCGAAACAAACAAGTCTTTTGCGTAAAATCAGAAAATCACCTTACGTTTTCTATTGCATGTTACCTTACGTAATGTTATAGAATGGAGATACAAAAAGAAATGATATCCGTCAAAAACGGACAGGGAGGCGTGAAGATGATAGTGATTGAGCATCTGGAGAAGAAGTACAAGGGAACGGACAAAGGCATCAAGGATATTTCGCTGCATGTGGAAAAGGGAGATCTGTTTGCCTTCATAGGACATAACGGTGCAGGTAAGACGACTCTGTTAAAATGTATCACCGGAATCCATGATTTTGATAAAGGGAAGATTATGATCGATGGAACCGACCTGGAGCAGAATC
>JAFLTE010000021.1 GCA_022510565.1 Lachnospiraceae bacterium
AAACAAAAGCGCGCAATGTTTTGGAAAGGAGGGGGATAACTTGACAGCAGAAGAACTTGTCGAAGAATACAGCAATATGCTTTTCAAAATCTGCCTAGTTATCGTGGGTAACGAGTGGGATGCGCAGGATGTGATACAGGATGTATTCTGCCGCTATATCGAGCATGCGCCCGCTTTCCGTGACAGTGATCATGAGAAAGCGTGGCTGATCAAAGTGGCGGTAAACAGATGCAGAGATATCCACAGGTTCCGGCTCAGACATCCGCAGGCGGAATTGGAGGAAATATCGGCTTACTGCGAGTTGCCGGAACAGAGCAAAGTGCTGACAGCATTGGTGCAGCTTCCGGAATCACTTAAATCGGTTGTGTACCTTCATTATATAGAAGGATATAAGACAACGGAGATTGTGAATATATTGGGAATTTCCCTAAATGCAGTCAAGAAGAGACTGGAAAGAGGACGGAAGGCATTGAAACTCACTTTAACAGATTAGGGAAAGGAATGGTAGAGGCTATGAAATTACAGGATTTAAAGAACGCGGTGAACAATATAGAAATAGACGAAGACATGCGGGATGAAATTCTGCAAAACGTGTTGGAAAGAACGAAGGGCGGGCAAACAGACTCTTCGAGAGCGAAAGCAAACAGGAAAAAGATTTCCCGCTTTCCGCGTGTCGCTGCTACGGCAGCAGGTGTACTTCTGGCGGTGGGTATCATAGGTATTCCGGTCAGGGCATTCGTCTCTTCACTTGTGCAGGAACGCATGGAAGAGATACCGGAGGAAGAACATCAGGAAATGGTGGAGATGCTGGATAGCCAAGAAGTGGGAGCCGACAGTTATATCAGAGAGTATACAGATGAGGAGAGAGACCGCATGAGCGAGCTGTATACTCAGTACCAGCAGGGCGTATTCCCGAAGGGCGAACTGCCGCAGGTGGACAGTGTTGAGGAGGCGGAGAAATTGGAGCTTTGCTATCTGACGACCACCAGCAGCTTCTATCTGCCGGACAGAGAGCTTACCGACGAGGAGCTTCTACAGCTCATTGATTTTGATGTCAAGAGAAACTATGCTCTTAAGAAGCGGTATGAGGAAGAATATGCCGATGAGATTGCGGCTAAGGAGCAGGCAGAGAAAGAGCAGATCGCGCAGATCGTGGACGAGGGCGGCATCACCGAAGAGGAAGCAGTCGTGGAAGCGCAGAAATGGCTTGAAAAGATTTACGGCATTACCGGAGAAGGCCTGGAGCTCAATCATTATCTGGATGAATATCAGAGCTCATATGCGAGACTGAATAACCTGTATATGGTAAATTGGTCGCAGCAGAGCCGGAATTATTATTACTTTTATATCAGTCCCATAGACGGAAGTCTGGTAGAAGCATATTACAGCGGCGGAGGTATGGTTGATGCCATGAAGATCGACGTCACACCTGATGAGATGAAAGAAAAGCTTCCCGGATTGAGAGATGCCGCAGTTTCGTTTATGGCGGATAAGCTCGGGGTGGATGTGACGACATATGCGGAGAGCTATGTAAATTATTATGTATATGACGGTGTAAAAACCGGGTCGGGTGTAGAATTTGTCTTTGTGGACGAGAATGGAGAAGGATATATGGTTCAATATATATGGAACGGTATGTTCTCCGCCGTTTCCCGAATATATGATAATGAAGCATACCTGCAAACAATGAAAGCGAACGGCGAGGCGCGCAAAAAGTCTGAAAGAAATCAAAGTGGATATTCACAGGTCGATCATATCATTACAGGGTTGGATGAGTTGTAATCGAAGTATGGATAGTTGCATAAGACCAAGATGAAATAATTCTTATAATAAAAATCAAGGCCGGGAGTGATATACTCCCGGCTTTCATATGCTTATCCCATATTATTGCTTAGTAAACTGCCATTTTTCTATCTCATAACCTTCACCGCTAAAGACAAAGAACAAATCGTGAACGCCGTCCGCCTTGCCCGTAAGCTGCATTGTAATTTCCGTAAAATCTTCCCCTACCGGAAGATCGGAAACGGGAAGATATCCCAGAACCTCACCGTCAAGGCCGTCAATACTGATTCGGATTACGCCTTCCGCTTGAGTATCTGCCGCATTTCTTACGGTTGCAGAGAAAGAAGAAGGTATCGTACTTCCGAAATCTACGCCGACCACTTTGATAAAATCACCGCTTTGGATATCACCGAGTGCCATATCTCCGCTGCCGCATTCGCTTGTCACGCTGTTTGCGGCAACAGTATCTATGCCGCCCATAACAGCAAAGTTTGCGGCTCTGTTTTCTGTGTATGCATCTACATATTTCAGCTGTTCTCTGCCCGCCAGCGTCTGCTTGATTGTGCCGATTGTGCCGTCTTCTTCCATGGTAAACTTGTCAATATGTGTTGAGCGGTAGCCTTTTTCTATGCCCATGGATTTTTCCAGTACCCTTGCGTGGTAGGTAATATACCAATCACCCTGAAAATTGAAAACACAGTGGTGATTATTGCCGCCTAACCCGAATACACTTCCGGGATTTTTTAAAATGACTTCCTTGAACTCAAAAGGACCCATAGGGCTGTCGCTCACCATACTGGCAATCTCCCCATTGTAAAAACCATATTTTTCCGTACCCGCTTCGTCTACCTGCCAGTTGGTACAGTATGTATAATAGTATTTGTCCCCTGCTTTATGAATACCCGAATCTTCAAAAAGATACGGGACATCGATTGTCCGCGGTTCGCCGATAATGGTGATCATATCTTCACCAAGTTCTGCGACTCTTGCAGTACCGGGGTTTGCAATTTGTCCTTCGGGAACGCCGCCGCCGAAGTAAATGTACGATCTTCCGTCATCGTCCATCAATACCGCGGGGTCAAACAGCCAGAGCACATCTGCGCAATTAGGTGTATTTCTGCTGATTAAGGCTTCTCCAAGAGGGTCATAGAAGGGACCGACGGGACTGTCCGCCTGCAATACGCCGATACCACCGCCTGCATCTGCAAAATAAAGGAAAAACTGCGGCTTGCCATCAATTTCTTTCCAGGCGGCGGCAGGTGCCCAAGAATTGCGGGCCCATTTAGCGCTCCCTTGGGATCCTGCGGCATTTATGGAACCATGGTCCGTGAAATTTATCATATCATCCGTGGAGATTACATTGATTTTATTTATTTTACCATAGGTATTTTCTTTCGGATTTCCGGCCGCATTGTATTCAAAAGTATCTGCGGTCATATAAATATATACACGGTCCTCATACACAAGGGCATATGGGTCTGCACCAAAGCGCTGTGTAATCAGTGGATTAGTATCCGTTAATCCCTTATAGCTTTGTGTAATTGTGAGTTGTTCAAATTCAGACATATAATCGTCCTCCGTTTTTTCGGGCTCTTCGACATCCGTGATTTCAGTTTGTTCAGCGGACTGTTGTTCCCCTGACGGTATCTCATCTGATGATAGTTCTTCTATCTGTGGGGCTTCTGCATTTTCCGGACGTGCTCCGCATGAACACAGTGCAGCCATGACGCCGCTTATGATAAGCGTCGTGCTTACATACAGCAAACTTCTTCGTCTGTCCATCTCTATTCTCCTTAAATCCGATTAATCACTTCTTCTCGTCGATTAACGTCGGGAAATGCTGTTTCATATATCAGTTATTCACCACATTCCGGCTTTCGCCATTTAAGAATGCCTCTATATTTTTATAAACCTCCCCTATAAGGCGGGTTCTGGATTCGACACTTGCCCAAGACATATGCGGTGTGATGATAAGCTTGGTGCTGTCTTGAATTTTACCCAGCGGATTGTCTCTGGTCATCGGTTCTTTTTCCAGCACATCAAGACCCGCTGCGGCGATTCGATTGTTAATCAATGCATCATAGAGTGCCTGTGTGTCCACCACGGGACCGCGGGCAACATTTATGAGAATCGCCGTTTCTTTCATTTTCTCAAAGGCAGCCTGATTCATCAAGCCCCTTGTTCTGTCGCTGAGCGGACAGTGCAGGGATAAGATGTCGGATTCCTTAAGCAGGGTGTCGAAGTCCACACGTTCATACTCCGTGCAGGTGCTCTGACCCGATGCAGAATAGAAGATGACCTTGCAGCCGAATGCCTGTGCCAATCCCGCCACACGACGACCGATATTGCCCATGCCGACAATACCCCAGGTCTTGCCGTCCAGATCGTTAAAAATTCTGTCGAAATTGGAGAATCTGTCCTGCGCGCTGTAGGTTCCCGACTTCACATATTGGTCATAAAAAGCAATCTTCTCGGTAAGCATAAGCGCTAAGAGAAGCGTGTGCTGTGCCACAGCAGGCGTGCAGTAATTGACTACGTTAGCAACTTTGATTCCGCGGCTCTTGCAGTATTCCACATCCACGCTGTCGTAGCCTGTCGAGAACAGGCAGATTAGCTTCACATTCGGAGCATCCTTCATGGTGGCCTCATTTAGAGGTGCCTTGTTTGCAATGATAATATCCGCATTCTTGATACGCTCGGCGGTATTTTCTTCTACCGTGTTCGGATAGTATGTCACTTCCCCGAATTTCTCAAAGCAGGATATGTCAAGATCCGTTCCCGCGCTGTTTCTTTCCAAAACGACCAGTTTCATAGGTGTTCCCCCGTTTTCTGTTAAAATATGAAAATATTTTAGCATATCGCCATTATTTTTCCTAGAGTATATTTGTCAAGTATTCGACTTTATGATATAATTATTTCATTGATAAACGTAAATAATCCGAAAGGAGACAATAATATGCTTGCAACATTGATACCATTTTTTGATAAGGACATGAAGGTAAGTGCTTATTCCTTGTTCTCGCAGAAAGAAAATTACCTGCTCAACCCTGAACTTGCAGGTATGGCTGTGCTTGACGGCGCAGGCAGAATAGACGGTCTGGATATTATACAGAATATCGGCATTGATACGTTGTCGCCGGAGTCTAAGGTTTTTCTGCCGATAGGCCCCATCAATGTCTTTGCGGATATTGAGTCCCAGTCTTCCGATATGAAGGACAGGTTGGTCCTGCTGTGTGATAACTCTATTTCCAATAGGGATGATTACAAAAAAAGGCTCAAACAATTGAAGGACAACGGTTATCAGCTGGCCATGATGAAGCTTCCCGTAGCGGAGTTTGAGAATTATAAGGACATCCTTAATGTGATGGATTATATCATCTTGGACTGCAAGAGGGTGGATGTGTCAAAGGCGAAAATTTACTTCGCACATCAGTATCCTAACATTAAGATTTGTGTCGGCAATGTGGAAAATCAGGAGATGTTTGACAAGCTGAAAGACGATGATGCATTTGATATCTTCGAAGGTAAGTTTTATCGTATTCCCGTCACGAAGGGGCAGACGGAGATTGAACCGCTGAAGGTCAACTATCTGGAATTGATGAAGATTGTAAACGATGCTGATTATGAGCTGACAGAGGCGGCGGATATCATCGGACGCGATACAGCGCTTGTTCTGTCACTGCTTGAAATGGTCAATCGTATCGCTGTGAATTCGGAAGTTACCTCCATCCGTCATGCCGCTGCGATTCTTGGACAGAGAGAGTTGAAGAAGTGGATTAATACCGTACTTACGAAAGAGCTTTGTGCCGACAGACCGAACGAAATCACGCGAATTTCTTTGTTGCGTGCGAAGTTTGCTGAGTGTCTGGCACCGTCATTCGGATTGGCACTCAAGGCATCCGAGTTATTCCTGCTGGGTCTGTTCTCAGTCATGGATATTGTACTGAATGTACCGCTGCCGGAGGCACTTAGCCGGGTGAATGTGTCGAAGGACATTTCGGAAGCGCTCATCAATCATAAGGGTGAACTGGCGAGTGTATATGAATTTATACTTGCCTATGAGAATGCAGACTGGCAGGAAGTAGGCAGACTGCTGATTGTACATAACATTGATACGAATACCATATATAAGGCATACACCGAGACTGTAACTTGGTATAAAGATATGTTTTTCTAGGAGAGAGGGCTATCGATGAGTAGTGAAATCAGAGACATTAATCTTGCCGAATCCGGTGAGAGAAAAATCGAGTGGGTCAAGAGAAACTGTGACTTGCTTCGCACCTTGGAGAAAGAGTTTACCGAGAGTAAGCCTTTTGCGGGTAAAAAGATAACTTTGTCCGTACATTTGGAGGCTAAGACCGCATATTTGTGTCTGGTACTTGCAGCGGGCGGTGCAGATATGTATGTGACCGGTTCCAATCCGTTGTCCACGCAGGACGATGTGGCAGCGGCTCTTGTTAAAGCGGGACTGGAAGTACATGCATGGTACGATGCCACGCAGGAGGAATATGAGACACATATCCGTCATGTGTTGGAGGCAGGTCCCAATATTATTATCGATGACGGCGGTGATCTTGTAACGATGGTACATAAGGAAATGCCGCACCTGATTCCGAATATTATCGGCGGGTGTGAGGAGACAACTACGGGAATTATCCGTCTGGAAGCCATGAACAAGGCGGGGGAACTGAAATTCCCCATGGTTCGTGTCAACAATGCCGCATGCAAGCATTTCTTTGATAACAGATACGGTACCGGACAGTCCGTGTGGGACGGTATTAACAGAACGACTAATTTGATTGTAGCGGGCAAAATCGTGGTTGTAGCAGGCTACGGCTGGTGCGGTAAGGGCACGGCCATGAGAGCGAAAGGACTTGGCGCACGAGTCATTGTAACGGAAATCGATCCTATTAAGGCAATTGAGGCAGTTATGGACGGTTTTGATGTGATGCCTATGAAAGAGGCGGCTAAGGTAGGAGATTTCTTTATTACCGTAACCGGCTGCGACGGAGTCATAGATAAAGAAGACTTCGCGGAGATGAAAGAGGGCGCAATCCTTTGTAATGCAGGACATTTTGACTGTGAGATTGACATGGCATGGCTTAAGGCGAATGCGGTGGAGAAGAAGGAACAGCGCAAGAATATTATGGGATATAAGCTGCCTACCGGACAGTGGATTTTCGTTTTGGCGGAAGGTCGTCTGGTGAATCTGGCAGCGGGTGACGGGCATCCGGCGGAGATTATGGATATGAGTTTTGCGATTCAGGCACTTTCCGCTAAGTATCTTGTAGAGCATGGCAATTCACTTCAGGATAAGTTGATTGACGTGCCCGAGGAAGTGGACAGGGATGTGGCAAAGCGTAAGCTTAAATTCCTCGGTAAAGAAATTGATGTGCTGACACCTGAGCAGGAGAAATATCTGAACAGTTATGTAGTGTAAATAAATGTCATTATAAACAGAATATGGGCGGTTGAATAGGATTTTTTCACAAAACATCCCTCCGTTTTGTCATGAATATGCCGAAAATTCTATAAATATTCAGAAAACGTTTACTAAAGTGGAGATTTAGTGTTAAACTAATATATAGTAAGGGGAATTTTCGGTGCACACGATGGTTGAAACGGAGGGATTCCCATGTTTAAGAAAGATGAATTAATTATGTGCGGCGGACACGGTGTCTGCCGCGTCGTCAACGTTACGGGAAATCCAATCGACAGATTGGATAAGGTACGCAAATATTATGTGTTGGAGCCTGTTTTTGAGAGGGGGAGCACGGTTTACACGCCGGTAGACAATGATAAAGTGATCATGCGCAAGATTATGAATAAGCAGGAAGCGGAAGAATTGGTTGGGCGAATTACTTCCATTGAAACTGTCTGGATTCAGGAGGAGAAGAGCAGGGAGCAGATGTACAAGGAAGCGATTCGTACCTATGACTGTCACAGTCTGGTACAGATTATTAAGACCCTTCACCTGCGCAAGCAGAGTCGTCTGCAGGAAGGTAAGAAGGTGCTCTCATCCGACGAGCAGTATCTGCGCAAAGCTGAAGAGCTGCTCTACAGCGAGATGTCACTGGCACTCTCTATTCCGAAAGAAGAGGTGGAGACCTATATTAAGGAAGCAGTGCATCGTCAGGAAGGTGTTGTTTCCTAAGAGAAACTCAGAAAATTACAGGGAAATGAAAAGAGCCGGATGATTCACCGGCTCTTTAACTTTATTATTATATGTATGTAACGGAATAATCCTATATCACTAATCATGCTTTGGATGCTGGCTGATAATATCGATAGCGGACATAACCGCTGTCAATACTTCTACCTCTGCCTGTTGGGAGGAATTATTCAGCTTTTGAAAAAGAGCACCGGTGTCCGTTCTCACATACTGAGGATGTAACCTGTTAAGCGCAAAAGAAGCCATGTCCAGACGACATTTTTCGCAGGAACATACACCAGGCATTGTAGACAATACTTTATTAAGCTGATACTCTACCGCCTCTTCCATTACGTTTTTTAAGCCTTCCATAGAAAGAACCTCCCTTATTTGTCCAAAATCGACAAAACCCACACATACTATGGTAATACATTTTAACGCAATAATCAATTATTATTTTTAAAAATTGTGTGAAATTGTAATTTTTTCTAATATATATTTTATTTGGCATTATCGTTTTGCCTTGCATTTTGTGTATAGAAACGGTATCCTAGTGTGTAAAGTGGTTTTGACGATAGAAAGAAGCACAGTATGTTAATTGACGTTATTTTAGACAGTTTAATAGACAGTATAAAGCTGCTTCCGTTTTTGTTTCTTACATATCTTGTTATGGAATATCTGGAGCATAAAGCGGGAGATAAGATGCAGGCAGCCATTCGCAGTGCGGGCAAGGGCGGACCGGTAATCGGTGCTGTCCTGGGTATTTTCCCGCAATGTGGCTTTTCGGCGGCGGCCTCTAATCTTTATGCAGGCAGAATCATTACGGTCGGAACGCTGACGGCAGTTTTTTTATCCACTTCCGATGAAATGCTTCCTATTATGATATCTGCGAATGTTGGGGCAGGAATGATTGTGAGGGTACTGGCGGTGAAAGTGATTGTGGCAGTTGTCGCAGGCTTTGCCGTTGACTGTATTTTTCGAAAGAGAGAGAGGAAACTGCAGATTGGTCATCTGTGTGAGCAGCATCATTGTCATTGTGAGAATGGGATTCTGAAATCTGCACTGCATCATACGGTAGAAATTTTTATTTATGTTCTGCTTATTTCGTTGGTGCTGAATTTTTTAATCGCGTGGGTCGGCGAGGATGTGATGGGCAGTGTGATTCTTGGCAGGCCGATAGTCGGAGCCGTGATCGCGGGATTGGTTGGACTGATTCCCAACTGTGCGGCATCAGTCGTTCTTACACAGTTGTATTTAAGCGGAGTATTGAGTGCCGGAGCTATGATTGCAGGGCTTTTATCCGGAGCAGGTGTAGGACTTTTGGTGCTGTTTAGGGTGAATGACGAACGCAGAGATAATTTACGCATAGTTGGGTTACTGTATGTGATAGGTGTAGCAGCGGGAATCGCGGTGGAGATTCTCGGAATTACATTTTAGACAGATATTAGGTGGACACCTTTTTCGATTTATGGGCATCCTGCAGAGGTATTGACATGGAGAAAAAATATAATTATACGATTTATGCGTGCTTTGTCGGTTATATCGTGCAGGCTATTGTTAACAATTTCGTTCCGCTGTTGTTTTTAACATTTCATGGTACATACGGGATTCCCATGACACAGATTACGCTGTTAATCACTTTTAATTTTGGATTGCAGCTATTAATTGATCTACTGTCTGTCACCTTTGTGGACAAGATTGGTTACCGTGCGTCTATGGTGATTGCTCATATATGCGCGGCGGTGGGATTTGTTTTGTTGACGATTCTGCCGGATTTATGCGGGAATGCATTTGTGGGACTTTTGGCGGCTGTCACCGTATACGCGGTGGGTGGCGGATTGTTGGAGGTACTTGTAAGTCCCGTGATGGAAGCGTGTCCTACGGATAATAAGGAGAAAGCAATGAGCCTGCTCCACTCCTTTTACTGTTGGGGACATGTAGCGGTTGTGATTATTTCCACACTGTTTTTTAGGCTGTTCGGTATTGATCATTGGAAAGTTATGGCGTGCATTTGGGCGGTGGTACCTTTTGCCAATATGCTTCTTTTTATGAAAGTTCCCATTGCCTCTCTCATAGAGGACGGCGAGCAGGGAATGAAGATTGGAGAGCTTTTTAAACAGAGGATTTTTTGGGTCCTGATGTTGATGATGGTCTGCGCCGGTGCCAGTGAGCAGGCGGTGAGCCAATGGGCTTCTACCTTTGCGGAACTTGGATTGGGCGTGAGCAAGACCGTGGGGGATTTGGCGGGCCCCATGTTGTTTGCTGTTTTAATGGGAAGCGCCAGGGCTTTCTACGGCAAGTATGGTGATAAGATTGAGCTTAATCAATTTATGGCCGGCAGCAGTATACTATGCATCATGTCATATTTATGCATTTCCCTTGTGCCGAATCCGGTTATCGGATTTGTGGGCTGTGCGTTGTGCGGATTGTCGGTGGGAATCATGTGGCCGGGAACTTTCAGTAAGGCGACGGCATCCATCGCAAGAGGCGGCACAGCGATGTTTGCCCTACTGGCGCTTGCGGGCGATGTGGGATGTTCCGGAGGTCCTACGGTGGTGGGTATGGTGTCGGGTGCGCTCGGCGATGATCTAAAAAAAGGAATACTGGCGGGCGTAGCGTTTCCGATTCTGCTTCTTGTCGGTATTTTCCTGTGTAAAATGCCGATGAAAAAAAGAACCGACCCCAGAGTGTAATCACTCCAAAATCAGTTCTCACAAGTGCACCGCCAGGGGCTCGAACCCTGGACACCCTGATTAAGAGTCAGGTGCTCTACCAACTGAGCTAGCGGTGCGTGTCCTATTTACGTGTGCTTGCAACACGCAAGAGTTATTATAGTATAATGTTTCAGGCATTGCAAGTATTTTTTTGAGAAATTTTTTATATGTGTTCAGATAGGAGGAAAAAATGATTTTTGAAAGCCATGCACACTATGATGATGAGGTATTCGACGAGGATAGAGAAGAATTGCTTGCTTCCCTTAAGGAGCATGGTATCGAGTGGGTTATCAATATAGGAGCCAGTCTGCAAAGTTGCAAAAATACACTGCAGCTTATGGAACAATATCCTTTTATATATGGTGCAATGGGTGTACATCCCAGTGAGACGGGTGAACTGAATGAGGAGAACTTTGCGTGGCTGTGTGAGCAGTGCAGCATTGATAAAGTTGTGGCGGTGGGAGAAATCGGTTTGGACTATCATTGGAATGAGCCCGAGCCACAGATACAGAAGCTGTGGTTTGAGAGACAACTGGAACTGGCGAGAAAAGTAAAACTCCCCGTCATTATTCATTCCAGGGATGCGGCGAAAGATACATTGGACATCATGCGTACGCTCCATGCGGAAGAGATAGAGGGTGTAATACACTGTTTTTCCTATTCAAAGGAGATTGCGCGCGAGTATCTTGAAATGGGATATCACTTTGGCATAGGCGGTGTCATTACGTTTCGCAATGCCAAGAAGTTGAAAGAAGCCGTAGAATACATTCCTATGGACAGAATACTGTTAGAGACGGACAGCCCTTATCTGGCACCCGAACCCCATCGCGGCTCGCGTAACTCCTCCCTGAATCTTCCCTATGTGGCACAGGAGATGGCAGCACTTAAAGGAATTTCTTATGAGGAAGTGGTGGAGATTACCGCAGAGAACGCTAAGAGATTGTTTTTCAAATAATATATGTGAGGTTTTACATGGCAACGTTAGGAAATAGGAAAAGCACCTCGGAAGTCATAGCCAAATACGGGTTTGATTTTCGGAAGAAATTTGGGCAGAATTTTCTGATCGACAACAGTATATTGGATAAAATTGTGGAAGCAGCTGATATTACGCGGGAGGATTGCGTTCTGGAAATAGGACCGGGTATCGGCACGATGACGCAGCGTCTCGCGGAGGAAGCCGGAGAAGTGATTGCGGTGGAAATCGATAGGAATCTGATTCCGATTCTCGACGAAACATTGGCGGATTATGATAATGTCACGATTCTCAACGAAGACATCCTGAAAGTGGATATTCACGAAATTGTGGCGCAGCATGGCGGCAAACCTTTGAAGGTGGTAGCGAATCTTCCATATTATATTACCACACCCATTATTATGGCACTGTTTGAAAGTCGGGTGCCCTTAAGCAGCGTGACAATCATGGTTCAGAAAGAGGTGGCAGACAGGATGCGCGTGGGACCGGGCACGAAAGAATACGGTGCGTTGTCGCTGGCGGTACAATATTATGCGAAGCCGGAGATTATTACGAGGGTGCCTGCATCTTGTTTTATGCCAAAACCCAATGTGGACAGCACGGTAATCCGTCTGACGCGCTATGAGGAGCCTCCGGTGAAGACGCGGGACGAGGCGAGGCTTTTTGCTGTTATTCGGGCATCTTTTAACCAGCGCAGAAAGACGTTGGCAAACGGATTGTCGAATGCAGGGAATCTGGGTGCCAGCAGACAGCAGGTGGAAGATGTACTGGAGCAGATGGGGCTGTCCCGGACGGTACGCGGCGAAACGTTAACATTAGAACAGTTTGCCGAACTGTCAGACAGGCTGTGCGAAACATAAGCCCAGACCGATTTTTATACAAAAAATACAATATAGAGTGATTATGTGCGGAAGCATCTCCATATCTTGGTGTATTTTTACCAGAAAGTTTTTAAAATGGAGATGCTATTTTTTCGTATATTTTATTTACATTAACAGGCGGCTATGGTAAACTAAAACAGTGAAAATAGGGTTACTATGTGGAAAAATTCGTGGCAATGAGGTATAAAATGCCGAATAACCGCGGGAATAGACAATGAGGTGATTGCCTTGGATAAATATGAATATAAAGTACGTGCCGATGAGATTAAGGCGCTGATTTCAGAGGGAGAATTTGCAGAGGCTGTCAGCATAGCCGATACGATTGACTGGCGAAGAGTCAAAAGTGTTATGATGCTCTGCACGATCAGTGACTTATATAAGATTAACAGACGGTATCAGGAGAGTAAAGATATTCTGTTATTGGCATATGAGAAGCATCCTACGGGACGCTTGATTGTGTACTCTCTCTGCGAGCTTTCCATTAAGATGGAAGAGTATGTGCAGGCTATTGAGTATTATAAGGAATTTGTGCAGATTGCACCGAAAGATACAGGAAGATATATTCTGCAATATCGTCTCTACGAAGCACAGGATGTTAGTCTGGAAGAGAGAATTGCGGTTCTGGAAGAGTTTAAGAAGCGTGATTACAGGGAGAAATGGGCATACGAACTGGCGTATTTGTACCATCGAATCGGACTGACCACCAAATGTGTGGAGGAATGTGACGAGATGTTCCTCTGGTTCGGTGACGGTAAATATGTCATTAAAGCATTGGAATTAAAGATGCTGCACGGACCGTTAAGTGATGAGCAGCAGGTCAGATACGATGCGTGGGTTAAAGCGCGGGAGGCCGGAGAAGAGCCGTCGGAGGATGAGGATGTTGAGGAGAGCCGTCCGGACGATGTGTCAGGTGACACAAGGGTGGTCGGACAGGTCCAACACACCGAAGACGATACGAATGCTCAGGAAGTGCCTGCCGTACCGACCATGGAGCTGCCGGAGGTCAAGACTGTCGATGTGGGGCAGTACAATACCATTAATCTTCAGATGGCGCTTGCGGAGAGCATGAAGGAAATTCTGGAGGAAGATGTACCGCAGGAAATCTCGGAGAATGAAGAGGCTGTCGAGGAGGCAGAGAATAAGGAAATTGAAAATGATGTCGAGGATACAGATAATAATATAGAAGATACAGAGAGTGATGATGAGGAACAAGATTCCCTTGCGGTATCGTTGATCGCGCCTCTGCTGGAGGAGACAGTTAAATTGCCCGACCCCGAAGAAGTGGAGGAACAGATTCGGGATTCATCCATTGTACAATTTCCGGAGAGAGCGGCAGTGGAAGCACAGCCGACAGAAGAGGAAGAGGCTGAGCCGGAAGAAGATGTGGCTGAGGAGCAGGATGACACTCCTGTTGATGAACAGCCTGAGAACGCCAAGATTATGAGTATGGATGAACTTCAGGAGGTTGGATTCCAGCTTGCGCAGGAGGACACGGCATCTTTTGATGCGCAGCAGATTGTAGAGCAGATGAAGCAAGAGGCACAGCAGGCTATTGCGACAGGTAGTGATGTGCTGACCCCGCTCAATGCGAAACCGTCGAAATATGACAATTTCCTGTCTCAGGAATACGACGGACAGATCAGTCTCGTGGTGCCGGAGGAATCCCGCGTGGAGAAGCAGATTACCGGTCAGCTCAGCATTGATGATATTATGGCTGAGTGGGAGGAGATGAAGAAGACAAGTCAGGAGAGGCGCATGGAGGAAGTAAGACAGCGCATTCTGGCACATACGGGCAATCTCTTTGCGGATTTTGACGAGGCGACTAAGAACGGACTTCTGGAAGAATTGGAGCGTGCGTTTGTAGCTGCAATCATGAAGGACACTGACCAGAAACCTACAATCAAGAAAGTAATTCTGCCGGACGATGACGATACCATCAATTCCGCATTAGATGTGGTGAAGTCTGAGGCAGAGCAGCTTGCGGCAAGTGTGACATCCAAGATAGAACTTTCACAAGAAGATTTGGATGACGGCGTGGAGGAATTGGAAGAGATAGAGGAGTCTGTCGTGGAGGAAAACGCGGTAGAGATTTCGACGCCTGAGCAACAGCCGACGGCAGCAGCATCCGTAGAAGAATCTGTAGCGCAGGAAGTTGAGGCAGAGGAAGACGGCGGACAGAAAAATATACAGGAACGTGAGTTGACGGCAGAGGAGCAGGAACTTTTCGGGCAGTTTGCCCACCACCGCCGCTCCAAAAAGCAACTGGTACATACGCTGGATAACATGAGTCTTGCTTCCTGCACGGGAAATGTAATTATTACCGGCGATGAGGAGATCACAACACTGACGTTAGCCAAGGCACTTATTAAGGAAATGCAGCTTAACGACAATAATTTCTCGGGTAAGGTGGCGAAAATATCTGCTAACGTTCTTAATAGAAAAGATGTGGCGGAGACCTTTGACAGATTAGATAACGGTGCACTGATTATAGAGAAGGCGTCCCGGTTAAAACCTCTCACGGTGGCGTTAATGATTAAGAATTTGGAAAAAGATAACAAGGGATTGTTACTCATTATGATTGATAAGAAAAAGAATATCAATCAGCTTCTTGCAGACAATAGTACACTTAATAACAATTTTAATCTGCGTGTGGATATTGAGCCGCTCAACGATGAGGCGCTCGTGGCATATGCGAAGCAGTACGCTGAAGAGATGGAGTATTCTATCGACGAGTTCGGCATTTTAGCGCTTCACACAAGGATTGCGGACAGACAGACGAGTGACCACGAGGTCAGCATGGCTGAAGTCAGGGAGTTGGTTGATGAGGCAATTCATTACGCCAATAAAAAAACACCGAAACATTTTATGGATATATTGTTGGCAAAGAGGTATGATGAAGAGGACATGATTATACTGCGTGAAAAAGATTTCATGCATTATTAAAAAAGTATTAGGGGGACAATATGGCAGCAAAAAAAGAAAACAAGGTAAGAGAGACAGAGGTGGAACAGGTATTCATCTCGCAGGATGACCAGTACTTATTCGGACAGGGCGCTCACTATGATATCTATAAGAAGTTGGGCGCACACCCGTCCATGGAAAACGGCGTAAAAGGTATGTTCTTTGCGGTCTGGGCACCGAATGCGGCGAGTGTGCACGTAATCGGTACTTTTAATGACTGGAATGAAGAGATGCATATGATGCAGAAGATTGGACCATCCGGCATCTACACAATATTTATTCCGGGTGTGGGCGAGAATGAATTGTACAAATACCTGATTCATACGCCTTCGGGGGAGAAGCTGTACAAGGCGGATCCTTTTGCCAATTATGCGGAGATGCGTCCGGGCAATGCATCGAAGACATACGATATCAGCAAATTTAAATGGAGTGACAGCGCGTGGATGACAAGCCGCAACGGTAAAGACTACACGAAGGAACCCGTGGCAATCTATGAGTGTCACATCGGTTCATGGATGAAGCATCCCGACGGCACGCCGGACGGTTTTTATAATTATAGGGAATTTGCGGACAGAATCGTAGAATACCTCAAAGAAATGAAGTATACCCATATTGAACTTATGGGAATAGCGGAATATCCGTTCGACGGCTCCTGGGGATATCAGGTGACCGGTTATTATGCGCCTACTTCCAGGCATGGTACGCCGGATGACTTCATGTACTTGGTGAATACATTGCATCGCAATAAAATAGGTGTCATCTTGGATTGGGTTCCGGCACATTTTGCTACGGATGCGCACGGTCTTGGCAGATTTGACGGACAGTGTATCTTCGAGCATCCCGATCCGAGAATCGGAGAGCATCCCGACTGGGGAACGAAAATTTTCAATTACGGTAAAACCGAGGTCAAGAACTTCCTGATTGCCAATGCACTGTTCTGGCTTAAAGAGTATCATATTGACGGTATCCGTGTAGACGCAGTGGCATCTATGCTGTATTTGGATTACGGCAAGCGGGACGGTCAGTGGGTAGCGAATAAATACGGCGGCAATGAGAATTTGGATGCTATTGAATTTTTTAAACATCTCAATTCCGTTATACTCGGTACATATCCCGGATTTTTGACAATTGCGGAGGAATCTACAGCGTGGCCCAAGGTAACGGGTAAAGTAGAGGAGGACGGACTCGGTTTCAGTTTTAAGTGGAATATGGGTTGGATGCATGATTTCTGTGATTATATGAAGCTTGACCCGTACTTCCGTAAAAACAATCATTATGCCATGACATTTGCCATGACCTACAACAGCAGCGAGAATTACATTCTTCCGCTGTCGCATGACGAGGTAGTGCACCTGAAATGTTCCATGGTCAATAAGATGCCCGGATATCCTGTGGATAAGTATGCGAACTTGCGCGCGGGATACTCATATATGTTCGGGCATGCCGGCAAGAAGCTCCTCTTTATGGGTCAGGACTTCGGTCAGGAGAGAGAGTGGAGCGAGGCAAGAGAATTGGATTGGTATCTGCTGGGTGAAGAGCAGAATAAAGGTATGCATGAGTATGTGAAGGAGCTTTTAAATCTGTACCATAAATATCCGGCCATGTACTCCATAGACAATAACTGGGACGGCTTTGAGTGGCTGAATGCGGATGATAATGACCACAGTGTATACAGTTTTTACAGAAAAGATAAGACGGGCAAGAACAATATTATGTTCGTAATCAATATGACCCCCATGATGTGGGAAAATTATATGGTCGGAGTGCCGAAGAAAAAGAAGTATAAACTTCTGTTAAACAGTGATGATAAGCGCTTCGGCGGCAACGGACACGAAATTCCGGCAGAGATAAGTGCGGTCAAGGGATTCTGTAATTTTAAGGACTACAATATATCTTTTGATTTGCCTCCGTACACGGCTGCTGTCTTTATTTTCTGATAAAAGGTTAAGAAAGTGCAAAACTATGCCGAAATAAAGGGTGAATGTGGAAAACATTCGCCCTTTTAAACATTCGCTCTTTTCGAGTTTGCGAAGCAAATCTCGCAATTGAGCGAAGCTCAATTTCTGCATTGGAGATTTGTATGAAGATTACTTTTGATCACAACACAACGAATCAGAATGTAGACAGGGCAACAACCGCATATAGGAATACCCAGACGCACAAGACGGAGCGGACGGGTAATTACGCATTAGACATTTCTGGCACAGTTATGGATAACAACGCTTACTCAGGTCACGGAAAGACCGCAGAAGAGGTTATGCAGGATGCGGGGGTTATTGACGTAGCCACGCAGAGAGACTATATGACAGTTATGTCTAATACTATGTCGGAGGAAGATTTTCGTCGTCTGCAAAGAGACGGTTATCATCCGGGTGACATGGATGTGCGAGAGGTTGTTACCATTGTCGATAAAATTAAGGCGGAGCTTATAAAAGGCGGCGCAAATATTGTCGGGTACACGGATGATTTGGACGCGGAGACGCTTAAGCAGATTACGGGAAGCGAGACTTTTGCGAGGGAGCTTTGTAAGCAGTTTAAAGAGCATGATATTCCGGTCACGGAAGAGAATGTGCTGAATGCCAAGCAGGCTTACGATAAGGCGAGCAAGCTGCAGACTCCTGAGGACGGTACCGTGAAATATATGGTGGAAAACCGTATGGAGCCTACGGTAGACGAATTGTATCGCGCCGGATACAGCTCTACTTCCGATAACAGACAGAGCCACGGATACTATGCCGCAGATGCGGGTGGTTATTACGCTAAGAAAGCGGAGGAGTATCACTGGGATCAGTTACAGCCGCGGATGGAGAAAGTGTTGGAGGAAGCCGGACTGGAAGTCACGGATGAGAATCTGGAGGAGGCGAAGTGGCTGATTGAGTCGGGCATTCCGCTGACAGCCGAGTCTGTAGGCAGGCTGCACGAGATTCGTCAGGTTGAGATGCCGCAGGATGAAGAAAAGATTCTTGCCGCAGTGGCAGCGGCAATCGCGGACGGTAAGAGCGCCGGAAGCGCAAATTTGGCGGACGGCAGAAGCAATCTGGAGAAAGCGGCCGATTATGTGGAAGCTTATGAAAGCATCAGTGATGAGGCAGTAGATCAAGTCGCTGCCGATGGCAAAGAGCTAAACTTGCGCAACTTGCAGAAAGCACAGGAACGGATAGAACAATACGGTATCGCGGACGGTACGCCGGAGCAGATTAGTGCCAGGCGGCAGTTGGAAGAAGTCAGACTGATGATGACCATAGAGGCGAACCGTAAGCTCTTGGAGAGCGGATATTCCATCGACACTGCGGAATTGGAAGACTTGGTGGAGGCGTTAAAACGTATAGAGGAAGAGCAGAACAAAGCCCTGTTTAATGAATCCGACGCTGCGGATGCAGCCGACAAAGCACAGTTGTATGCTCAGACACAGCAGAAAACGGCGGAGATTCCTTATCTGCCGGCGGCGGTTCTGGCCGAGTTCATTTCAGAGGATGAGCTGTTCACACTGGACAGTGTACATACAAACGGTACGGCACTTAAGAACGCGTATGAAGCTGCCAGAGAGTCCTATGAAACACTGATGACAGCGCCGAGAGCAGATATGGGAGACTCCATTCGCAAGGCTTTCCGCAATGTGGACGATATTCTCACCGATATGGGGCTTGAGACGAGCGAGGAAAACCGCAGAGCTGTCCGTATTCTGGGATATAACAGTATGGATATTACCGGGGAAAATCTTGACGCAGTCAAGAAATATGATATGGAGTTGCGCCACGCTATGCGCAGGATGACTCCGGCGGTTACGTTACAGATGATTCGTGAGGGCAGAAATCCGCTGAAGATGTCTGTAGAAGATTTGAATAAATATTTGGACGACAGTGAAGTACAGACCGCGAATCAGGAAGAGAAGTTCAGTAAATTCCTGTATAAGCTGGAGAAAAATCACAATATCACCGAGCAGGAGCGGGAAGCATACATCGGTATCTACCGTATGTTCAGGCAGATTGAGAAGACCGACGATGCGGCAGTGGGAAGTGTTTTTCAGGAAGGTGCAGAGTTTACGTTCAGCAATCTGTTGACCGCTATGCGCAGCACCAGGAAACAAGGTATGGATTATACCGTGGATGATGCCTTTAACGGCGTGGAAGGGGTTGCTCTGAACAAGACCATTACTGAGCAGATACTAAGCGGCTTTGCCGATGCGGGTATAGGAGATGCTGACGCGCAGAATGCAAGTGCACAGCAGGAGAAACTCGTAGCAGAGTTTGAGCGGATGCTTGCGGACGAGGAGCTGGAGAGCGCATACCAGAGAGAGCAGATGCAGCAGTACAGTGATTTAAGCGAAGTGGAAGATTCGGTAATCAGAGAATTGCTGGCGTACAGACAGCCCATTACGATGAATCATCTGAATGCGGCGATGCAGCTTCGGAAAAATTCCAGTATGTTGTTTAAAAAGCTGAATGATATTGATAAATCTGCCGATAAACATAAGGTAAAGGAAGCAGCTGACCAACTGTTGGATAAACTGACCGATAAGGACAGTGCGACCGAAGCCTATGAAAATATGCGGAACACCTTTGACGAAATGTTGGAGGAAGCGCAGGGAGAAAGCATATCTTATCTTGATCTGCGAACCCTGCAAAGCTGCAGTAAGCAGTTGTCGCTCGCGGGAGGCCTTGCCGGAGAAGAGAACTATCAGATTCCGGTGGAGATTCAGGGCGAGTGGACTGCAATCAATCTTAAGATTATGCACGGCGGCACCGAGGACGGCAAAGTGACTGCGGTCATGGATGCTACAGGTTACGGACGGGTAACAGCACAGTTTTCTGTAAAAAATCATACCGTATCCGGGGTTATTGCCTGTGACACCGAGGACGGAACACTCAGGCTAAGGGAGAGGGAGACGTTTTTGCAGAAAGAGCTTTTTACCGGTATACAGACGACCGGAGAGCCGCTTAAAGCGGGAAGCATCGCAATCGTATACAGCAAGGAAAGCAACGTGGAAGCTTACGTGCAAGAAGAGCAGTCACAGGGGACACAGATTGACACGGCAGACTTATACAGAATCGCTAAGGCGTTTATCACTTCTGTAGCGGCATAAAGGAGGAAATCATATGAAAATAAGTTATAACGCGGCGGCAATGTACGCAAATAATGCAGCAAATTCAGCGGACAACAGGGTGGCACAGTCATTGAAGAGACTGTCATCCGGTTTGAAGATTACGGCGGCTAAGGATAACCCGTCAGGCTATGCAATCGGCAGAAGAATGCATGCACAGATTACGGGTATATCCGTGGCAACTCAGAATTCCAACAGAGGTATTTCCATTATTGAGACGGCAGACGGTGCGTTGACGGAAGTACATGAAATGTTGCAGAGAATGAACGAGCTGGCGATTAAGGGTGCGCATGGGGTGCTTACCACAGAGGACCGTGAGATGCTCAATGCTGAGATGAAGCAGCTGAAAGAGGAAATCACAAGAATTTCTACCGATACGGAATTTAACGGTCAGCCAATCTTAGACGGAAGTTTTGACCTGAGAGGTTATACGGATAGTCAGATTGCTAAAGTAGATTACTACAGTGACGAAGTACTGGCCAAGGAATATACAATAGATGCGCTGACTGTATATTATAATGAGGACGGCAGCATTGATTTGGATAAGACCAAGGCAAGCTTTAAACCCGGTCCGGAGTTCCCCGAGGGAGTGCAAATCACGGAAGTTGGACAGGATAAAGTGGTTATTACGGGAAATCAGGATTTTAAGATAACGATTGCTGTTGACTATAGTCAGGTAGACGCCAACAATGAGATTGTCGTTGCGCCGAACAATGGCAAAGCGTTAACCCTTAATATTACCGGTATCGGCGCTATGGATATGCAGACCGGCGCTAACGAAGGACAGCAGCTCGCTATCCGTATTCCCACAATTTCTCTGGACAGACTTGGTATAGAGAGAACTTCTGTAGCTACGAAGGAGGACAGTGACAAGGCTATCGTAGAAATCAAGGGTGCGATTCAGTATGTATCGGATGCACGAAGCAGATTGGGAGCTTATCAGAATCGATTAGAGCACACGGTAAACAATCTGGATGTCAGCAACGAAAATATGACGGCTTCTTATTCCCGTATTATGGATGTGGATATGGCGGAAGAGATGACGAACTATACGACACAGCAGGTAATTGCCCAGGCAGCAACGTCCCTGCTTGCGCAGGCGAATGAGAGACCTTCTCAGGTGCTTCAGTTATTACAGTAAAACATAAACGCAGATTGCCTATATAAAGGAGAGAGGATATGACTACGGAATTAAAACAAGAGTATACCTTGCGGATTACTCAGGCAAATAAAACGCAGTTGATTACAATTCTGTACGAGATGGTTTTGCTCTATATCGATGAGGCACAGGAGGCGCTGTCTGCAGATAATAAGATGGAGTTTCGGAGCGCAATCCGTAAGATTCGTGGATGCATGAACGAACTGACGGCATCCCTGAACTTTGATTATGAATTGGCGCAGAACTTTTTACAGCTTTATCTGTATGTAAACAGAGAGTTGGTCAAAGCGTCCTCGCATTATGAGAAGGAGAGTCTTGAGCATGTCCGCCTTGTTATCGGGCAGCTTCACAAAGCTTATCAGCAGATTGAGAATCAGGACACGTCGGGTCCCGTTATGAGTAATACGCAGACGGTTTACGTCGGACTCACATACGGCAGAAATAACCTGACGGAAAATATTTCGGATTCCGCTTCCAACAGAGGTTTCCGGGTATAATAAATTACAGAAGTTGTGTTTCTTCGGGCAGCAGGTCTTTATCTGCTGCCTGTTCTATTAAATATTTATAACGCTTCAAAAGAGCGTTCACTTCATAGATGTAGCAGTCGATTAAATCAGGTTCGGTCACATTGTCGAAGTTGGAGTAAGCAATCTCCAAAGCATATCTTGTCTGTGCCAATTCTTCATGCAGTGACAATTTCCGGCAGTCCACAATGATGTCTGCATCCACGGAATTATTAGAACTTTGATGGAAAAAAACTTTCATATCTCTACCATACCTTTCCATAGTCTTTATTAAAGTATAGGTAAAATTTGGATAAATATTCATGGAATATTAGCAGGACATGGGGCATATCTTATTAGCAGACAAGACTGTTTAAGAGGTGTCATATGGGAAATGCAGGTGGAATGCTGGCGATTTTGGCTGTGTGCACAGTCGTACTGATTATCGGTGCCATGGGAAGAAAAGTGGAGTGGGTGGTTAACTTTATTCTGCGGGCGGTTATGGGAACCATCGGAATATATTTTCTAAATTATTTGTTTGCACAAAGACAGATTGCCATTGCGGTCGGAATTAATCCACTCACAATTTTGACATCCGGGTTCCTTGGATTTCCGGGGGTTATGGTACTTTACGGAATACATTTTTTTAAAATGTTGTAGACTTTTCACAAAAAATATTTTTTCACAAAATATGTCTGGACAAGACAAAAAAAGCTGTTTATAATTCAATTCACAACAACTCAAGAAATTCTGTGTGAGACATTTTTTTCATATAGTGTTTCACTCTATTGCCGGACGGCATCGGGAAATTCATTCCACGTATTTCATTGAGTCAGATTAATTTTATCATGTGGAGGTGATTTTATTGGACTGAGTTACTATCAATCTCTGTTACTTTTACTGTTGTTATTTTCGGTGCTTACAGATCTTAAAACTGACCGCATTCCTAATGGATTCGTTCTGCTCGGCATCGTAATCGGTGTTTTGGGCAGTCTATGGCATGGTTCTGATATCAGGCATATAGTTGTCTCCATGCTTCTTGCATTTCTGCTTTTATATCCGCTGTTTATGATTGGTGCGATGGGTGCCGGTGATATTAAGGTGCTTATAATGATTGGCAGTTTCGTGGAGGTAAAGGAATTGATTGCAATTATAATCATGTCATTTGTGATTGGTGCTGTATGTTCTTTCGTTAAACTTTTGGTAGAGCACAACGGCAGGGAGAGGTTATATTATTTTCTTTCATATGTATCGGATGTAACGCGGACGCGGCAGTGGAAGATATACGGAGAACATACGGTACAGGATTATAAGCAGTATCGCAGAAACAAGATACATTTTACAGTTCCGATCTTGTTCAGCGTAGTACTGCGAACAGGAGGTGTGATTTGAATCATAAGATTTTTGCAATCTGCGATACAGAAGAGGCTTATGCGCTCAGACTGACGGAGTATATGTTGGAACGGGTCAGGCTTCCGTATACGTTACATTTATTCACGCAAGTGGAAGAACTGCAGAAATTTGTACAGCAGAAAAAGATAGAGATCTTGCTCATCGCGGAGAGTGCATTGAGAATGCTGCGCGAAGAGTATATCAGGCAGCAAGCGGCACAAATTTTTGTTTTGCTGGAAAACGATATGTCCGGGCGAGAGGATATGTACTGCATTAGTAAATTTCAGAGCCCGGACAAGATAGTGGAGGCGCTGTCCGAATCAATTACAGATCTGCCTGACTTAAGTCTTGGTGAAGTCATACTTGATACGGCAGTAAAAATAATCGGTATCTACTCTCCTGTCAAAAGGTGCCTGCAAACGTCTTTTGCGTTGACCATGGGACAGATCCTTGCAAAAGAGCACAGAACACTGTACATCAATTTTGAAATTTATTCGGGATTCGGTCAGATGCTCAAACGGGAATTCTCCATGGATATAATGGATCTTATGTATTATTTTCGATGTGCCAGAGACAAGCTGCCGCTCCGATTGCCTTCCATTATACAGAATATCAATGGCCTGGATTACATACCACCCGTACAGTCTTTTACAGGTGTGCGGGAAGCAAGCGGAAGCCAATGGTGGGATTTGTGTGAATACATAGCCGGAATCGGACAGTATGAATATATTATTCTGGATCTTGATGACAGCATGGATGGACTTTTTGATCTACTGCATAAATGCTATAAGATATACACGATTACGAAGGAAGACAGTTTTGCGGTAGCCAAAATCAACCAGTATGAGCAGATTTTGAAGTTCAATGAACTGGAGGAAATTGCGGACAAGACCGTAAAGTGCCGTTTTCCAACGTTTAAGGAGGTTCCCGTCAACTTGCAACTAATGACTCATGGGGAGCTGGCGAGTTATGTGAAAGCGATTGTGAGAGAGGATTTGTATGGAGAGTAAACAAAAACGCAGGCAGCAGCTTAAAGAAAAACTGGAGGCAAATATTGATTATTCCCTAGAGCATTCTGATGAACAGATGCAGGAACTGATTGATGAAGTGCTGGTCAGAGAGAGCAAAGAAGTACCCATGACCTTGGCAGAGCGTAATAAGCTTCGCAAAGAGCTGTTTTATGCAATCCGTAAACTGGATGTTCTACAGGAATTAGTGGATGATCCACATATTACGGAAATTATGATCAACGGTCCAGACTGTATCTTTATAGAGCGGGATGGTCAACTGTTTCAAAGTGAGTTGCGATTCGACAGTCAGGAGAAGTTGCAGAATATCATTCAGCAGATTGTGTCGGACTGCAACAGAGTAGTCAACGAGGCCTCGCCGATTGTCGATGCAAGACTTCGCAACGGAGCCCGTGTGAACGTGGTGCTTAGCCCCGTTGCACTAAACGGGCCGATTGTGACGATACGAAGATTTCCCGATAAGCCGATTATGATGGAAGATTTGGTTGCATTCGGTTCCGTCACTGAGGAAGTATGCGACTGGTTGAGCAAATTGGTGCGTGCGAAATATAACATTTTTATCAGCGGCGGAACAGGTTCGGGGAAAACCACTTTTTTGAATGCGTTGTCATACTTTATTCCGAAGGAGGAGCGGATTATCACCATAGAAGACAGTGCCGAGCTGCAGATTCTAGGTATCCCCAATCTGGTGCGCATGGAGACGCGTAACGCTAATGTGGAAGGCTGTAAGGAGATTACGATCAGGGATTTGATTAAGACCTCGCTGCGTATGCGGCCGGACCGCATTATCGTCGGTGAAGTCAGGGGAGGAGAAGCCTTCGATATGATGCAGTGCCTGAATACAGGACACGATGGTTCCATGTCTACGGGACATGCCAACAGTTCCAAGGATATGTTAAGCCGTTTGGAAAATATGATTTTGATGGGAATGGAGATACCCCTTACGGCAATCAAGCAACAGATTGCCTCCGGAATCGATATTATCGTACATTTAGGGCGGCTTCGGGACAAGTCCCGCAAGGTGTTGGAAATCGTGGAAGTGCAAGGATTTGCGGAAGGCGAAATTATAATGAAGCCACTGTATGAGTTTGTGGAAACGGGCGAAGATGCACAGGGAAGAGTACTGGGATCTATGCAGAAGAGGGGAGAATTAACCTATGTCGAGAAATTACAGTTTGCCGGATTACAATGAGTATCGGCTGCAGGCAAAAGAACGAATATGGTATACAGCACAAGGCTTGTTTCTCGTGGCGGTGATTGGATATTTCTTTTACCGGTCGTGGCTCGCCTGTATAGGTCTATTGCCTGTTCTGTATCTTTTCTTTCGGGAGAAAAAGAAGGAGCTTGCCAAAAAGCAAAGGCAGGAATTGAGTATGCAGTTTAAGGACTTGATTCTCACCGTGTCAGCCAATCAAAGAGCGGGATATTCTATAGAGAATGCTTTCCGGGAATCCTACAAGGATATGACAATGCTCTACGGCGAGGAAGGAATTATTTGTACGGAATTGAGACATATAATGGTCGGGCTGGATAATAATATTGTTCTCGAGCAGCTCTTATATAACCTGGGTATGCGGAGTGGTCTGCCGGACATAGTGCAGTTTGCGGATGTTTTTATCATTGCCAAGCGAAGCGGCGGCAATATGACGGACATCCTCTCTAAGACGGCAGCGGTAATTGAGCAGAAGACGGAGACGGACAAGGAAATCCAACTTATGATCAGCTCCAAGAAAATGGAGCAGAAAATTATGAATATGGTGCCTTTTCTTATTATCTTGTATGTGGGCAGTACATCCAAAGGCTTTTTTGATGTGTTGTACCATAATCTGATCGGTATCGTTGTTATGACGGTGTGCCTCGGTTTTTATCTGGCAGCATATCTGTTGTCTAAACGGATCGTGGATATCGAAGTGTGAGGAGGAATCGGAATAGCATGATTTATATATACATAGCCATATTGGTAATTTACGCGATGCTCTTTTTTCTGGCGTTTAAAGAGGAAGGGCGCAATCCCTTTCACAAAATGGCAGCCTATATACTGCGAAATATACAAAAGATAGATCACAATACGAGGGGCAGGAGGCATGACTGGAGGAAAGACATTTCCAGACGGCAATTAGAGGATAAATTGAAAACTTTACAGCCCACCTTGTCCGTATCGGCGCAGGTCAGGGAATATTATCTGTCCCGGTACAGTACTGCACTTTTTGTATTGTTTGCAGGAGTTCTTATCTGTATCGCAGCATGGGGTAGTGCCCGCAGCAGTCCGCTTCTGATGGAGGGAAACTATATATGGAGAAATACATACGGTCAGGGCGATGCCCTGATTGAGTTGGCGGCACAGATTGAGGGAGAAGAGGAAGAAATTTTTCAATATGTGGTGGAGGAACGTAAATATACGAGGGAGGAAGCCGAAGCGTTGTATCAGGACGCGGTGAAAGTTCTTCCGGAGGTAATACGCGGACAAAATATCAGTTTGGAAGATGTGCGGTATGATTTGGATCTCATAACACGGATAGAAGGGTATCCCTTTGAATTATCATGGGAGAGCAACAGTTACGCGCTGATTAACACAGACGGAGCCGTGGATAATGAAGAACTTGAAGAGGGTGTCGTAGTAATGTTGACAGCTCATTTTCGGTACAGGCAGCAGTCTTGGGATCATCAGATGTATGTACAGGTAAATCCTGCGGTATATACCTATAGGGAAGTACTGCGTAACCGAATAGAGGAACTGCTGCACACACAGCAAGAGCGCACCGCGAGCGAGGAAACTATGGTGCTGCCCGAAAGTGTGGATTCAGAACCTATCGTGTGGAGAGAGATTGTTGAGGACAGCAGCGGATACTTATTACTTTTGATCATATTGGCGGTAGGGTTTCTATATTGGGGATCGGGCAGAGAATTGGATCGGCAATTGGAGCAGCGAAAGAAAGAATTGTTGTTGGATTATCCGGAGATTGTTAACAAGCTGACACTCTATATGGGCGCGGGGATGACAATCAGGAATGCCTTTATAAAAATGGGTGAGGATTATAAAAAGTATCGGAAAGAAAGGAGGCGATATGTCTATGAAGAAATTTTGATTATGTGCCATGAACTGCAAAGCGGCAGAGCCGAGAGTGAGGCTTATGACCATTTTGGCAAGAGATGTCAGGTGTCGGTTTACATGAAGTTTAGCACATTGTTGTCACAGAACATCAGAAAGGGAAGTAATGATCTTCTGTATATGCTTAGACAGGAGGCTGACAGCGCTTTTGCGGAGAGGAAAAATGTGGCAAAAAAATTAGGAGAAGAGGCGGGTACAAAATTGCTTCTTCCGATGATGATGATGTTGTGTATCGTCATGGTAATTATAATGATACCGGCGTATTTTTCTTTCACGGCGGGTTAAGTAAACAAAAGGAGGTAGAAAAGATGAAAGAAAGAAAAAAGGAAAGACATTTAAAAGGCATGCGGGAATTCCTACAGGAAGAGGAAGGCATGGGAACTGTGGAGATCATACTGATTATTGTGGTACTGATTGGATTGGTCATTATCTTTAAAGCACAGCTGCGCAGTCTGGTGGAGAAGGTTTTTGAGAAAATCACCAGTGACAGCAACACGATAATGTCATGAGGAAAGGATACATAACCGTATTCCTTACATTATCCCTCACATTGATTCTGTCCCTTGTATTTACGTTAATAGAAGGGGCACGAATCAGTGCTGTGCGCATGAAGTTCGAATGCGTGGCGGATATCGGTATGAATTCTGTTCTGGCAGAGTTTCACAGGGAGTTGTTAGAGCAGTATGATCTGCTGTTTGTGGATATGTCATATGGGGGTAACTATGCGAATATCGGTAATACAGAAGCACATCTAAGAAATTATATGGAGAAAAACTTACATCCTGATACGGGATTTACAGGGTTTAGCGGAATCAGGGATTTCCTGGCGATGGATGTGGGAAAAGTGCACATCGAACAGTATTCAATTGCCTCTGATGATTATGGGGCAGTCTTAAAAAGGCAAGTCACAGACTACATGTCGGATTATCCAATGGGTGCAATTTTGGAGAAGATAGGTTCAGGCGTATCAGAGCTGGAAAGTTATGGGTTGGAAACAAAAGATGTAGACGGAGAAAGGCAAAACTATGAGGCACAAATCGATGAGATTGGACTGCCTTTACAGGAAGTAGGAGAGGGGCAGTATGAGGAAGTGCCCTTGGACAATCCGGCGGATATAGCCAATGCCACAAGGCGAAGCGGAGTGTTGAATCTGGTGTTGGAAGATCCTTCTTCGGTATCAGCGGTGAAAGTGTCGGTGGAGGATTATATTTCACACCGTGCGCGTATGCAGGGAACCGGTATGTGCTCGGAGGCAGCAGCCGTATCCGGAGAGCCGAACGAACTTGTTTTTCAGGCGTACCTGTTTGAGAAATGTGGTTACTACGGGCAGGAAATGGATAAATCGCTACTAAAATACCAGTTGGAATATATTCTGGCGGGTCAGAATACAGACTGGCGGAATCTGGAGTATGTTGCCAAGAGACTGCTTAGATGGCGCGAGGCAGCCAATGTTCTCTATATTCTCACGGACAGTGTTAAAATCGCCGAGGCGGAAGCAATGGCGCTCGCGTTGACGGCTGTGTGCCTGTGTCCCGAATTGGCGGAACCTGTAAAGTACACCATACTGTTTGCTTGGGCTTATGTGGAAAGTTTACAGGATGTCAAATCGCTTCTTGCAGGAGGCAGAGTACCGATTTATAAATCCTCTGCAGACTGGAAAACAGGAATCAACAGTATCAAAGATGTGAGAGGCAGTCTGACACAGGATGACGGAGGCAGGGGACTTAACTATCAGGAATATTTGGGTATTATGCTCTTTTTACAAAATAAGGACACGAGGACAATGCGTGCTATGGATATTATGGAGATGGATATCCGTAGGACAGTGGGCAATGCAAGATTTCGAATGGATGCCTGTTTCGATACCTATCAGGCAGATTTGTCCGTATCGAGTGTGTTCGGTTATACATGTGAAATGAGCAGATGTTATGGATTTTATTAAAGACGGGAGGTGGCAAAAGATGCCCTTTTTACGATTCATGCACAATAAATCTAAAAAATCGACAGCACATTCTCTCCGGGCATATCTTGATACCGATCAAGGCAGTCAAATGATTCTATCTTTTTGCAGGTCGCTAAAGAGGGTGTCTCTTGCCATCTTCCGAAGAAAAAATGTTTTGCGAATCAAAGGCTCCATGACACTGGAAGCCGCCTTTGCACTGCCTCTTTTTCTTTTTGCGGTCATCAACATTCTGTTTGCAATCAATATTATCGGCATGCAAAGCAGAATTAATGCAGCACTGCACCAAACGGGAAATAAAATGGCATTTGCAGGGTATGTCTATGAACGAACGGTAGGAAGCGCATTGCCGGATAGTCTGGCAGGAGTAGCCATGACTCATATATATGCACGGGGGAGTATTCTGGGGTATGTGGGGAGGAATTATTTGGAACAATCCTGTATTGTCGGTGGGGGCAGCGGAATATCATTTGCGGGTTCCTCAGTTATGGATGAGGGGGACATTATCGATCTTCAGGTTTCCTACAAGGTTAAGCCCTTCTCCGGCATCATGGGATTTAGCGGATTCAGCATATCGCAGCGTTATTACGGCAGGGCATGGACCGGATATGATGTGACACAGTTTGTCAGTGATGAGAAGCAGGAGGAGCCTATGGTATTTATCACCGAGACAGGGACGGTATATCATGTGGATCGCAACTGTACTTATCTGAATCCGTCAGTCGAATCGATTCCCGCCATCACGGTAAGCGAAAGGCGGAATCAATCAGGGGGCAAATATTATCCGTGTGAACTTTGTGGTGCCGGCACAGGTATGGGACAGGTTTATATTACGGAGCAGGGCAGCAGTTATCACAGTCGAATTAACTGTTCGGGATTAAAGCGGACGATTTATACGGTTCCGCTGTCACAGGTTGGCGGAAGAGGGAGATGTTCTAAATGTGGATAGAGATACTTATGTTTGTGCTTATGGGCATATGTGCGTTGTATGACGGTCTGGAGAGAGAAATTCCGCTTGCGGTTGTATGGTTGGGAATCATAGCTGCCATTGTGCTGCGTATGCAAGGGCTGGCCGGTGACGGAACGTGGAAGACGGCAGCTTTATCTGTTATTCCGGGCGTGATGTTCTGGCTGCTCGGATTTATCAGTGGTGAGAAAGTTGGGTATGGAGACGGTTGGCTGCTTGTGATGATCGGATTGTTTATGGGCCTATGGAAATGCTTCCTGATTCTGATGATTGGGCTTGTATCCGGTTCGTTCATGGTGCTTGCCTTGTTGGTGCTCAAAAAGGTGTCGAAGGATTACCGGCTTCCTTTTGCACCATTCTTGTTGTTAGGAATGGGGGTAGTTGTATGTTTATAAAAAAGAGAGCAAAGGGATACATGACGATAGAAGCATCTTTCATTATCACATGGACAGTTTTTGTGTTTATGTTTTTAATTTATTTATCATTTTATTCCTACGATAAGTGTGTACTTTTTCAAGATGCATATGCAGTTTGTTTTCGGGGAAGCATTCAGAAGCAGGAAGATAATGTAGTGCCTTATATAAACGCGCATATGAAGGAGCAGTTCGGCAAAAAGTATTTCGCGACGGGCGAAGTACGCGGCAGTGTTGACCGTAGCGGCAATGTTACAGATGTGACGGGTGAGTGCCAGGTGAAGGTTCCGATACGGGCGGCATTTACAATGTCCGACCGCTCCGGGTGGTTGATTCGCACGAAGGCACGGGCGCAAATTATCAATCCGACGCATATAATACGTAAAAGCAGATGGATAGGCAATATAGTGAACTGATTCGTTTGCAATAAGTTGCAGACGGAAGTTAATAAGGATGGGAGGGTTATATGTTAGAGCCAAAATATTACAGGGATTACGGACATAACTACATGATATTACAGTGCAGCCAGCAGGAAACAGTGCGAAGCTACCAATATAAAATTCTTACATCAGGTAAGATAGGGGAGATACTTAAGTGCTCCGTGCGGCACATTAACGGCAGTACATATTACTATTATGATATCAGTTCGCGAACTACATTGAATAGTCTGTATCGGGATAAGAAGATGACTCGTGCACAGGTCAAGGACATTTTGTGCCAGATTCATGGAATTTACGAAAAATTGGCAGGTTATTTTATGGAGGAAGCGGGATTAGTCCTCCTTCCGGAACATATTTATTATGACCTTACCGATAAGAAATATGTCGGACTATACTATCCTGATTATCAGGCGGAAGAATCCAATACATATAGGCCGTTAATGGATTTTCTGTTAGAGCATATCGACACAGATGACAGAAACCTGACGGAGAATATGTACCGTATCTATGAGATGGCAGAAGAAAGTTGCTTTTTCATAGAGGATGCGCTGAGAATACTGGAAGACAGTGCAGAGACAATTCAGGAGACGTTATATGAACCGATTCAGACGAAAGAGCGGGAATCAGACGCAGTTAGCGTAGAAGATTTTAATGTTGAGGCTAAGTATTGGGAGCCGGAGAAAGAAGAAAAGGAAACGACTCGTAGAAATCTGTTCTATCCGGTTTTTGCGGCACTGTCGGCTCTTGGTATTGTGGGTGCAGTAGCCGTCCGCAGTATGTATGAATTGGCGCAAAGGGAAGAAATGATCCTTTATGGTGTCGTAGCTGCTATGGGTGCCTGTCTGCTTTTATGTCTTGCGGGAATATTTGCAGGCGGCAAGAAAAAGGAATCGCTAAACGGCAAAAAAGACGCAGATGCAATGGAGGATTATTCGCAGGATATAAATTTACCATCTCTTGAAAACGTGATCAATCATGATATAAATTCGGAGATGCCGGAATATAAACCACAGAAAAGTAATGATTTCGGGAATACGGTGTTTTTTGATGAAAGCGCAGTCAGAGAATACAAATTATATGCAATGGATAAAAAGAATAAAAGACATATCGAATTAAAGCAATTTCCCTGTACGGTTGGGAAAATGGCAGGCTGTGTAGATTATGTGCTTGCGGATAACTCCGTCAGCCGGATTCATGCCCGATTTGACCGGCAGGGGGATACAGTGTTGCTGACGGATATGAATTCTACCAACGGTACTTTTAAGAACGGGCTGCGCATGCAACCGCAGGAAACCGTGGAGATTGAACCGGGAGACGAAGTGCGATTCGGCAACTTAAATTATTGTTATCGATAGGACGTAATTTATTTGACATGACATACCGAAAATGATAACCTCAAAGGAGTAATTGTTTTTGCCGGAGAAGATTTGGAGTAAGTCATGGAATTAGGGCAAATTGAATATCTGTTTTACTCAGCCGGATACGATAAAATTTCAACCAATCTCTCAGAGTATGCCTTTTATTATCGCATGGAAAGTCAGGGAATTACGGCTATATTAGTCATAGATTACCATAAAGGAATGCATATTACCGAGGAGCAATATGCGCATATGAAGAAGAAGGGTACGGAGTTTTTTCGTGCCAGAGGAGAGACGGACGTGCATATGCTGTCTCTTATTCTCAGTGAGGATACGGAGGCGGCCAAGAAGTTATGTGTCAGCGACAGCTTTTGCTGGATGATTGATACGGGCAGTAATCGGTTGATTATACACGAAAATCAGGTGGCAGATTTTTATGGATGGAAGACGATTCTGGAAGAGTTTATGACAAAGCTGCCATACGATACGGAATACGCCTATGCGTCGCCGACACAAGGGCAAGCACAGAAACGGAGTAAATGGACCAGAGAGCGAATTGCCGCAACGCCATGGGTTAATATTTGTCTTGTGGCAGTCAATGTGATTGTATTTCTGATATGTACATTTTCCGGAGAGTTGTTATATAATAAAGGTGCATTTGGTGTGATGGAAGTCATTGAGGACGGCTCGTATTACCGCATGATTACGTCGATGTTTCTACACGCGGATGTACAGCATATTTTCAGCAATATGATAGTTTTATATTATGTTGGTGAAATAGTGGAGAGAAAAATAGGTCATATTCCATATATTGTTCTTTATTTTCTCTCGGGCATTGCAGGAAATGTTTTTTCCATGGGATATGAACTTTTATTGGGGGATTATTATAGTTCCGTGGGGGCCAGCGGTGCGGTTTTCGGTGTGGAAGGAGCACTGCTGTTTCTGGTAATACTGAATCATGGTAAGCTGGAATACATGACGTTAGGCAGACTTGCCTTTGCAATTTTGTTTTCCCTTTATAGTGGATTTACTTCTACGAATGTCAATAATGCAGCTCACATAGGAGGTGTCCTTATGGGATTTGCGGCAGCAGCAGTCATTATGATTATGCGTTCGCAGACCGGGACAAGAAAGGATAGAGATTTCAATGAAAATTAACATTTATTACGGCGGAAGAGGACTGATGGATGATCCCACACTTTTTGTTATCAATAAAATGAAAGAAGTGTTGGAGGAGCTTCGCGTCACGGTAGAGCAGTTTCAGCTCTATGAATTGAAGAATAGTATAACCACGCTGCCCCAGAGCTTAAAGAATGCTGACGGTGTTATTCTGGCGACCACAGTTGAATGGTACGGCATAGGAGGATATATGCAACAGTTTTTAGATTCCTGCTGGTTGTACGGAGATAAGGAGAAAATCAGTCAAATTTACATGTTGCCAATAGTTATGTCAACCACATACGGAGAGCGGGACGGCAAGCTGAACCTGACTACCGCATGGGAGATTTTGGGTGGTCTTCCCTGTGAAGGACTCTGCGGATATATTGCGGATACGGCTATTTTAGAAGAAAATGAAGAATACATTCGCATTATAGAGAAAAAGGCGGAAAACTTATATCGAACCATCAATCAGAAAATGGCTTGTCTGCCCACGAGCAATCAGGCTGTAAAACAGAAAATTGCAATCACAAAGAATATTAATTTTACGCCGCAGGAGTCGGAGCAGCTTTCTCAGTATGTATCCGATGACACCTATGTGCAGCGGCAGAAAGCGGATATTCAGGAGCTTGCGAGCATGTTCAGGGACATGATGGGCAGCAGTGAGAAAGAGGACACAACGGAATTCCTAAAAGAAATCCAAGAACATTTCAGACCCCAGCCCGGCCTGTCGGGAGATTATAAATTAGTGATAGAGGAAAAGAAGACACCGCTTATTATTGAGTTTAACGGTGGAAATCTTCAGTGCTATTACGGCGAGGGCAGCCATGTGGATGTGGAAATGCAGATTACGCGAGAAGTGCTGAACAATATTGTATCGGGCAAGAATACATTCCAGAATTCCTTTATGGCGGGTGATATGAAGATGAAAGGTGATTTTAAGGTGCTGCGTGCACTGGATCAGGTACTTGTATTTGGTGTAAGAAAGGAGTAGGTGATATGAAAGATACAAATTGTATTTTCTGTAAGATTGCAAACGGAGAAATTCCGTCCAAGACATTATATGAGGATGATAATTTTCGCGTGATTCTGGATTTAGGACCGGCAACGAAGGGACATGCCCTTATCTTACCGAAAGAGCACTATGCAAATCTGCATGAGCTGCCGGAAGAAACTGCGGGTGAGGTTATGAAGTTGGCTAAGAGAATGGCGGACAGAATGAAAGAACGTCTCGGCTGCGAGGGACTTAATCTTGTTCAGAACAACGGTGATTTGGCAGGACAGACTGTGTTTCATTTTCATATGCATATGATTCCAAGATATCAGGCCGACGGGCAGAAGATTGGCTGGAGACCGGGTGAACTTACGGAAGAAGAACTGGAAGAGATTAAGAATACAATCGTAGGCTGACGTGCGTTTGGAAAGGACATAACAAATATATGCGGACGATAGATGTGTCGGACATCACACAGAATATTAAGGAAATGTGTATTGAGGCGAATCATTTCCTTGCGCCGGATATGGATGAGGCGATGAAAAATGCAGCTAATACGGAGAAGTCGGAGCTGGGCAGACAGATTCTGTGTCAGCTTCAGGACAACCTTAAGATTGCAGGCGAGGACATGATACCGATTTGTCAGGATACCGGCATGGCTGTAATTTTCATGGAGATAGGGCAGGATATACATTTCGAGGGCGGTTCTTTAGAAGTGGCTGTCAATGAAGGAGTAAGACAGGGATACGTGGAAGGATATCTGCGGAAGTCCGTAGTTGCAGATCCTCTGCTTCGGGAGAATACGAAGGATAATACACCGGCTATTATTCATTACGAGATGGTTGAGGGAGATGAGCTGAAGATTACCGTTGCACCGAAAGGCTTCGGCAGCGAGAACATGAGTCGGATCTTTATGTTGAAACCTGCCGACGGCATGGAGGGTGTTAAAAATGCAATCCTCACCGCAGTGAAGGATGCGGGGCCTAATGCTTGTCCGCCAATGGTAGTGGGAGTAGGTATAGGCGGCACATTTGAAAAATGTGCATTGATGGCAAAGAAAGCCTTGACAAGGTCTGCCAATGAGCATTCTGATATTCCTTATGTCAGGGATTTGGAAGAAGAAATGCTGGAGTGTATCAATCGGACCGGAATCGGGCCGGGAGGACTGGGCGGTACGACGACTGCACTTGCTGTCAATATCAATACTTATCCGACCCATATAGCAGGTCTGCCGGTGGCAGTCAACATTTGCTGTCATGTGAACAGACATACCGTTCGTATTCTTTAGGTTGTTGTGAAAGGAGCATTTTCTTCGAGATGGAAAAGCATATACAGACACCCATCACTCCGGAGGCGGCAGGAGGTTTGCGTGCCGGAGACTACGTTTATCTGACAGGCACAATCTATACTGCCAGAGATGCAGCGCACAAGAGAATGTACGAAGCATTGGAGCGAGGTGAGACGCTTCCGATTTCACTTGAGAATAATGTAATATATTATATGGGACCTTCTCCGGCCAGGGAAGGGAGACCAATAGGATCGGCAGGACCTACGACAGCAAGCCGTATGGATAAATATGCGCCCCAGCTTCTGGATCTCGGCCTAACAGGAATGATCGGCAAAGGTAAACGATCCGATGCAGTCAAGGAGGCCATTGTCAGAAACAGCGCAGTGTATTTTGCAGCAGTGGGCGGAGCGGGAGCACTGCTTTCCAAATCAATCAAGGCCTCGGAAGTTATCGCCTATGATGATCTTGGAACAGAAGCAATCCGCAAACTGGAAGTAGAGAATTTTCCGGTGATTGTTGTGATAGATGCGGAAGGAAATAATTTGTACGAGACTGCTATTCAGGAATATAGAAAATCCTAGGAAAGCGTTGACAAACAAAGATAGCTTAGGTATAATAACATTTGCGTTGTTACAAAGCGCATAACTTTATATTGGTAGAGGATTATTCAGACTGTGGAGAAGTACTCAAGAGGCTGAAGAGGCGCCCCTGCTAAGGGTGTAGGTCGCTTGCGCGGCGCGAGGGTTCAAATCCCTCCTTCTCCGTTATCCCTACTTATCTACCGAATAGAAAAAGCGGGAAGTGTTAATTTTAACACTTCTCTTTTTAATATTTGTTGCAATATAAAAAAATTACGTGTAAAATAAAAATGAATTTATGCATAATGTAGATTACTTATGTGACAAATATATTACGATACGCGTACAGGAGGCAGGTTATGTTTTTATTGTTGGCAGGCGGTTTGGTAGTAGTGATTATTCCCGTTGTTATTGCGGTTGTATCTTCTGTTGTTTCTGCAATAGCTGCATCTCAGGATATTGGAGAAAATGAATAATAGTCATAGATAAGATTTTAGAAAATTATAAGGTTAAGATGGAGGATTAGTATGAGGTTAGTTACACGTTCGGATTTTGACGGGCTTGCGTGTGGTGCGCTGTTGAAGGAAGCAGGTATTATCGATCATTGGAAGTTTGCGCACCCTAAGGATTTACAAGATGGATTGATTGAGATTACAGAGGATGACTGCCTTGCCAATGTTCCTTATGTGGAAGGATGCGGTTTGTGGTTTGATCATCATTCCAGTGAGCATGAGAGACTGCAGCTTGAGGGTAAATACAAAGGCGAGAGTCGTATCACTCCTTCCTGTGCCAGAATAATCTATGAGTATTACGGCGGCAGAGAAAGATTTCCGCAGTTTGACGATATGATGGAGGCGGTTGATAAGGTTGATTCAGGTAATCTTACCATCGACGAAATCCAGAACCCCAAAGGTTGGATTTTAGTCGGTTATTTGATGGATCCCAGAACGGGACTCGGACGTTTCCGTGACTTTACGATTTCCAACTATCAGCTTATGGAAAAACTGATTGAGGCGTGCCGCACCATGACGACAGAAGAGATTTTGAATTTGTCTGACGTAAGGGAGCGTATTGAAGTATACAATGAGCAGACCGAGAAATTTAAAGAGATGGTTACGGCGCACACGGAAATCAGAGGCAATGTGATTATTACCGATTTAAGAGGTCTGGATGTTATCTATACGGGTAATCGTTTTATGATTTACAGTATGTATCCCGAGCAGAATATTTCTGCATGGATTGTCAACGGCAAGGGTGGTCAGGGATGCTCTGCAGCAGTCGGATACAGCATTCTTAATAAGACCAGCGACGTAAATGTGGGGAGTCTGATGCTTAAGTACGGCGGCGGCGGTCACAAGAAAGTCGGCACCTGTCAGTTTACAGATGAAAATATGGAGACAGACCTTCCGAAGATGTTGGATGAGCTTTGTGAGATGGCTAACAACTAATTGTAAGCGATAGCTTGTCGGTTGAATAGTGCGGCATGGTAAACGGGGATATACACTATGACTTTTGATTTGAAAAAGGATGGCAAAAGAATTGTTATTATCTGTCTCGCATCGGTTATCATGGCGGTTAATATCAAGACTTTTGTCAGTACAGGAGGTCTGTACCCAGGCGGTGTAACCGGATTGACCATACTTATACAGAGTATTTTCAGGATATTTTTTAATACCCCTGTTTCGTATACACTGATCAATCTGCTTCTGAATATTTTACCGATTTATATAGGATTTCGGTTTATTGGTAAAAAGTTTACCCTGTACTCCTGCTTAATGATTATTTTGACGGCTATACTGACGGATGTCATACCGGACATTGCAGTTACTTATGATCTTCTTCTGATTAGTATTTTCGGCGGTATTATCAATGGATTTGTGATCAGCCTGTGTCTGTCCATGAATGCGACCACGGGAGGGACGGATTTCATCTCCATCTTTCTTTCGGAGAAAAAGGGTGTGGATTCATGGAATTTTATCCTTGCTTTTAACATTGTTATAATTATGATAGCAGGACTGCTGTTCGGATTTGACAAGGCGTTGTATTCCATTATTTTTCAATATACATCCACGCAGATGCTGCGTATGCTCTACACCAGATATCAGAAGCAGACACTTTTTATTGTGACAAACAATGCAGAGACAGTCTGTGAGGCAATCAATACAGTGAGTATGCACGGCGCGACGATTATGAGTGCGGAAGGGTCTTATGAGCATCATGCCAGAAAGATAGTTTACTCTGTGGTTTCCAAGGAAGAGAGCAAAGAAGTAATCCGCGCAGTCAAGGAAGCGGATGAGGGAGCGTTCGTGAACGCCATAAGAACAGAGGAATTGTTTGGACGGTTTTATTACAGACCAAATGAATAAATATGATAAAGTATTAAAGAGTCGGCTTCCTAGAGCCGACTCTTTTTATTATCTGCGTTGTTCATGCATACCGCCGCCCATCATATTGCCCATGTCACCCATATCCGAGATGACAAGGTTTGAGGCATCTATGAATGCGGAAGAATCCTGAGACTGTCCATCCGAAGTAGAAGGAATCGTTCCGTTAAGCTGCCCGTTTACACTCTCAGCACGCAGCAGACAAAACTCTCGCAGTGTTGCTACACCGTTCTTAAACTCTTCATAAGTACAGAATTTTGTGGGGTCGCTTTCCACATAGGGCGAAATCATTTCACTGACGGTATCAATCATGTCCGCAAAATATCCGCTGTCAAAATACTGTGTGATAAACTCCGCAAAGTATTGATGGTACAGCTCTGTATACTCCTCATTCCCGAATATCCATGCAAGCATCGGTCTGGAATCGATCGTGCCGCCCGATACAGGCGTGTCAATGGGATAGTTCACAAGGTCCGTAGCATCGGACTGTGATTGAAAGCCGCCGAAGGCCAGATTATAGTCCCACGGAATCATGGAAAGCAGCCCTTCATCTTCATACAGATAATAGTTGTGAATCATACTTCCGGTGTAGCTGTCGAAGTTCAGCACGAAGTTGTGTACCACAAAATAACGGATTACCTCCTGTATGTTGACGACACTTTCAATATTTTCACCATTGTTCATTTCTTTCAAAGAACTAATCAGCCGTGTTTTATCAGCGTCGGTGAGGCTGGTCTTGGCATTGTCAAATATATTGGAATAACTGTCAAATTCGTCATCGGAGTAGATTAGTGAGACATCACTGCTTCCCATGGAACGTCCGCCGCCCATGCCACGGTCGGAGTTCATACCCTCCTCGGGTTTCATACCACTGAAGTCATTGAATGGCCTGTCGCCGTTGCGCTCATTACCCCGATTAAACGGTCTGTCAAAATTCTCCATATCAAAACCGCGCCCGTTGCCGCGTCCACCGCCCATATCCATGCTGTCCGGTTTATAGAGCTGTCCGTAATCGCTCCCGTAATTTCTTTGAAGAAAAGCTTCCTCGACTCCCTCTACTGCCAGATACAGACCCCAGTCATCACCGTTTACCGTAATATAACTGTAGCTGCACAGTGGGGCGTCCGCGCCAAACTCCCGCATAAGCTGATAGGTAAGGTAATCCTTCATATAAGTATTGTCCTGAATAATATTATTCAGACACAACTTATCAAGTCCATAATAGCTGCCGCCGTCGTCGTAGTGGTCGAATTCTATTTTGAAGCTGTATCGATTATTGCCATAGGATTCTACAGCGGTCAGGGAAGTGTTGCCTTTCGCACGTATTCCCACATTGCGATAAGCCTCGCCGTCAATGATAACCGTGCAATTGACGTATTCCTCGTTCGCGCAGTTTTCAATAAATGAATCCCAGTCGTCCATGACAATGTCAATGCTATGAACCGTGGAAGTATTAAACAGCCTGGAAGCATATCCCACGGCGGTGCTCATCGCCTGAACTCCCAGTTGCCCGGCATTCATAAATATTATAGTAAGAACCAATGCAACAGCTATCGTAATGCAACAGATTTTGTCTATATGTTTATTTGTAGACATAAAAGTCCTCCTTAACCCATATAGTCGCCGTTGTAGCTGACTAATACAGCATTGCGAATACCCTCCATGTCCGCAAGAGTATTGATAAAGTCTGTGTTGTCGTCTTTCATACGAATTTCAGCGTTCAGTTCAATGGAACCCTTGCTCACGGTCTTGCTCTTCACTACAAGGCGGTTGACCTGTCCTCTTAGAAATTCCGTTGCTCTCTGTTCGCTTTCATGGTCTGTACAGTTGATTACCACGATATAAGGATTGAGGTAGGATTTGCGGTTGACGAAAATTAAAAGGAACACACCAATCAGTATACTTCCGATTACGGCAAGGGGAATCAGACCCGCAGCCAGAACAATACCTACCGCAATTGACCAGAATAAGAACGCAATGTCCAATGGCTCCTTGATAGCGGTACGGAAACGAACGATAGATAAAGCGCCGACCATACCGAGTGAAAGAACTACATTCGAAGTCACTGCAAGAATCACCAGCGTAGTAATCATGGTAAGTGCCACTAAAGTCACGCCAAAACCGGATGAGTACATAACGCCGGAAAAAGTTTTTTTATACACATAGAAAATAAACATACCAATAGCAAAAGCAAGTATCATCGCAAGCAGCATATCAAGCACGCTTACACTTGTAACGTTTTCCAGAAACTTTGATTTGAAAATGTCATTAAAAGTTATCATTTTTTCTCTCCATTCTTATATTTATATTATTAGCCGTAAATACGGCAGGCTGCATATTTGGAAAAGGCACATGGCCTCCGTCCGCTAAGTTGTATGGCATCACGTATGACATCCGGCAAATAAGCATCCCATTTTACCTCTAAAATAATAGGTGTTTCGCCTGCGGGAATCGTGACGCATTCAGGATTTAAAAAATCGGTGCACAACAGACCGGTCCGAATGTTGTAATCTAATGTCACTCTGACGTTACCGGCGGGAAATATGTACGGTTCTCTCGTATAGTCTACGATGGTTTTCGGACGAAGCTGCTGTACCGTCATCTTATAGTACAGCTCTGCAATAAGAGGATTGTCGGTGTGTGTCATCCATACGTAATCCCCATCAACGATTGCCTGTGCCTGCTCTTTGGTCAAGACAGCGCTTTCTTTTGTCCCAAGTCCGTCGAGCTTACTTTTCTTCTCCAGATGAATAAGGGAAGTATCGCCGTTATAATATCGAATGCGGAACTTCTCGCGTCTGCCTATACCGTCCAATTTCTCACGCAGAGCCTTATCCGAAAGGTTGTCAAAGTAAAGGCTGCGAATTTCATATGCACCATTTATGGCGTGCGAGTCGGTCTTGGCTACCGCACGTAATCTTTGTCTAAGTGAAATCATATCGGATAAATTGATTTCGTGCTTCCATTCATGGCGATAAGTCATGGGTATTGTCTCCCTTCTTAAGATTTACGCAATTGTATGCCGCGTACAGCACGAGAAAATTATATTAATCATTTGAGGACAAATTGTGTTGAAAATAAGAACATTTTGTGTCCACATAAAAATTATATGATGAATACAAATTTCACAGTGTCAAAAAAATTTGTATTATCTGTATGGTAAAAATACGAATTCCCCGTCTTGACAAACAGTGAAAATAAATGATAAAATAAAAGACCCAACGCGGCGAAACAACAAAGACTGAAAATATTTAAAAAATATGAAAAAAAGGTCTTGACGGTTGGCGCTGGTTGTGATAGCATACTAACGTTGCGTGTTTGATTAATAGCAGACACAAGACATCAGAACCTTGACAAATAAACAGCAATGCAACCCTGAAAAGATTCCTAAAAGAAAAGTAAACTGCTTCGCAGTTAACTTTGTAAGTTGCCTGAGCAACTTACGTAGAGAAAGATTTTCAGAGAGTATCGGACAGATACAAACCAAAGAACAGTAAGAAGGATTGGAAGAAGCCAAGCTTGTTCTGAATCCAGAGACAAATTCGATTTTATGAAGATGGGATAAAATTTCATCTTTGACGAACCGAGGTCCTGCGGAGCAGGAACTCGCGATTTCATCTCCGATGAAATCATATTTTATTCGAGAGTTTGATCCTGGCTCAGGATGAAC
>JAFLTE010000022.1 GCA_022510565.1 Lachnospiraceae bacterium
GACCTACTTTGCCCAGGCGAGGGAATACAGGCCGGAGACGGGGCGGTTCCATGCACAGGATGTGGTAGCGGGCAACGGGGCAGAACCCGTGACCCTGAACAGGTATACATACTGTACTAATAGTCCTATCAATTATTTTGATCCATTAGGATTAGAAAAAATGTAATATCAGGCGGAATATATAGACAAACAGAATTTGATGACGGAGAGTATTGTTATGAATTTATAGATGCAGGATTAGCACAGATTAGTGAATGGAAGGAAGAAAATACTGACGAAAAAGTCACCTGGGTCAAGCAGATAATGGCTGGAGCGAACTTAATAAATCAGAATTTAAAAAAAGTGCAAATGCAAGAGATGTTAATTTAGTTTTTATTGAAAATAAAGAACAATTAATAGATTATTTGGAAGGAAAAACGGAGGGCGATAATAGTGTAATAAGAAGTGAAGACAAAATAAGCAGTATATCCATTTTTCGCATGGACTCGTTAAGAATAATGGTATTATTAGTCTTGGGTATAACTATAACACAGAATATAATACGGAGTTGGATATACAAAGTTAATGTATTTGGTGGAAAAACATCATTACCCACGGAAGGTAATAATGCTTATCAAGTAGAGTTTTGCCCACAGTAAAGAGTATGTATGATGGTTAAGGAAAAAGTAATTTTCGTAATTTTTACGTTAATGATATTTATATTTGCAATTTTTATATTTTTCATGTTCAATAAGCGATATATGAAAATAATAATTATTTTAGGAACTATACTTGTTTTTGCCATGATTACTATTGGTATATCAATGGCATGGATAAGTCCGGTAAAATATGCGTTAAAAGAGGAGGATTTTAACAAATATACAAAATATATTTTGATCAGAGAAGTTCATTATACGGGGACAGGATGGAGTATAGTAGGAGATCAAAGTGGTTATTTTTCTGATGCAGAGGTGTCAGACGTGATATTAGAAGGGGAAAAGTTACCTGAGGCGTATGAACCGGCGGAGCGATATAATACATTTTTGTGTATTGTGGAATATAAGGGCAAAGAGAATCATATGGCATTTGATGAGAAATTAGATTGTTATATAATAAAGGACTGGTATCCCGTTTATCCGGTTGTGAGGAATAGATTGTTACCGCAGTCATTTTATCCGCGCAAATATATGACTGAGAAAGATATTAAAGGGTATTAGGTATGAAAGTTATTTATGAGAAATTTTGCACCAAATTAATCTTATTGTAGCATTAAAAAACAGTCCTAAGGACCGGAACAGACATCAGATTTGATATATCATAAAAGAAAGTTAAAAGAATAAAAAATGAAACTAAATCGTGGAAAACTGGTCAGGAAATACATAGGAGAAGCAATGGCACCCTTTGGATTTGGATATAAAGGATACAAGGGAGATTCGTGGGTGTTTGAAAGAAAACAGAAGAACGTGGTGCAGACGATCGGCATATACCCGTACCGCTTTGAACCGAGCTGGATTACGTTTGAACTGTACACGACGGCGAGGGGCTGCATGGGGAACCAGCTGGTGAAGTATATGGGAGGAGTGGGTGAAACAGATTTATTTAAAAATATATAGGAAGCGGAATCAATGACAGAGAGGTGTAATTTACTGTAATCGACTCCTTACCATCTTCCATAACACAGCGTTCTTTCAACAATCGCCGTCAAAACCGTAGTCAGCAGATTTGATCCTATTATCACCGATGCCAGTTTTTTACGATGCTTTGTCTCTTTTTTCAAAACGTTATAAACGATAGGCATCTCACAGGCTAATGTCATAATAAGGAATGCTAACCCGACTGTGTAGAATGGCCATTTTTCTAATGCATCTTTAAATGTAAATAGGGTGCCATTTGATACCGTTGAGTTTTCCGTCTGCACCGTAATAAACATTAACAGATAAGGCGCAACGAATGACACAAGGTTTGATATCACTGTTACAGGAATAATCTTTTTAAAATTATTTATCCCTGCCACAAATCTTACAGCAAGTATCTCTATAAGTAGTGTTCCTGCAATCACAAATGGTAGTAGATCGTCGGGGCGTGTCTCAGATATCCACATCCATGAGGAATTTGCGAAAGCTGTAATCGGAAAAAACCAAAGTAAAGTCAGTATTGTTGAGAAGCAAATAATTATTTTCTTATTTTTCACAAGCTACGCCTCCTAATTTTGTCGTTCTAATTGTTATGGAGAAGTTTAGAAAGATAAAATTCAATTTGCCTACTAATTTGTTTGCTGATTTAAATTATAACATATTTTTTGGGTTTTCTCCAAATTTTCTCGTGCATTTTCTGTTTGGAAATGCCATTGTATTTTGGTCCCATCGTAATTGTGTTCAACTTCCATGCTTAGGGTTCCACTATTAATACTGCGCGTCATATATAAATATGCGACGCGGAACAGTTATAAATTGATTTTTATGCATAGTAGTGCTATTATGTTAGCTGTGGGGTTTTTGGATGCCCACAGCATATTACGATGATAAAGTAAAAGGAGTGAATGATTAAAATGAGTAAGAGTTTTAATGACCTGATATCTAAAGTATCTGAGTGCAGTGTCAAGAAAGTGGCAGTAGCGGTTGCGCAGGACAGTGCCGTATTGGAAGCGGTAGCAGCAGCGAAGAATCGCAATATCGCAGAGGCAATTCTGGTTGGCGATGAAGACAAAATTAAGCAGGTGGCAGCAGAGGCTAACGTTGATATCAACGGTTTTGAGATTATAGATGAGAAGGATGATTACACAGCAGCACTTAAAGCAGTAGAGCTTGTACATACCGGTAAGGCTGATATGTATATGAAAGGTTTGATTGATACAAAATCATTCCTGAAGAGTGTGCTGGATAAAGAGGTTGGTTTAAGAACCGGTAAGACTTTGTCCCACGTATGTGTGTTTGAGGTAAAGGGCGTGGATCATCTGTTGTTCTTATCCGATGTGGCATTCCTGACCTATCCTACACTGGAAGAGAAAGTTCATATCATTGAGAATACGGTGGAAATCTGCCATGCATGCGGCATTCCGAATCCTAAAGTAGCGCCTCTGGCGGCTGTGGAGGTAGTCAACCCTAAGATGCCTGTAACTGTGGAGGCAGATGAATTGACTAAGATGTGCGACGAAGGTAAGATTACGGGATGTGTAGTGGACGGTCCGCTTTCTTTAGACCTTGCCATTGACCCCGAGGCCGCGAAGCATAAAGGTGCAGAGGGCAGAAAGATTGTGGGTGATGCCGATGTACTTCTTTTCCCCGATATTCACGCAGGTAATTTGGTTTACAAATGTCTCGTACATACGGCGGAGGTGAAGAACGGTAATATTCTGACCGGCACGAAGGCTCCGGTTATTCTGACTTCCCGCTCCGATGATTTTGAGACGAAGGTTAATTCCATTGCGCTGGGCGCAGTCGTTGCGGAAGCAATGTCCAAGATGAATTAGGAGGTAAGAGATTATGTCAGTAAAAAGTTTGATTATCAATCCCGGTTCCACATCAACGAAAATCGGAGTATTCGAGGATGAAACTCTTCTGTTTGAGGAGACTTTAAGACATTCTACAGAGGAGATTGCACAGTACGCATCCATCGTAGATCAGAAGGATTTTCGGAAGGATATTATTATAAATCTTCTGAAAGAGAAAGATTTCGACATTAAGTCCCTGAACATGGTAGTGGGACGCGGCGGTATGTTAAAACCCATTCCGGGCGGCACGTACGCGGTCAGCGACGATCTGCTTCAGGACTTAAAGATTGGTAAGCAGGGGCAGCATGCCTCTAACTTAGGCGGTATTCTGGCGAGAGAGATTGCCGACTCGATTGGTGTTCCGTCTTATATTGTAGACCCTGTCGTAGTGGACGAGTTAGAACCGATTTCCCGCTATTCAGGCGTGCCTGAGCTTCCGAGAACGAGCGTGTTCCATGCGTTGAATCAGAAAGCGGTAGCTAAGCGTTATGCCAAGGAAGTGGGCAAGGATTATGCTTCTTTGAACCTGATTGTGGTACACATGGGCGGCGGTGTGTCCGTAGGCGCACACAGACAGGGCAAAGTCGTAGATGTGTTCAATGCGCTGGACGGTGACGGAGCATTTTCTCCCGAGAGAGCGGGCGCGGTTCCCAGCGGTGCACTGATTAAGATGTGCTATTCCGGACAGTATACGGAGAAGGAAGTATATAAGAAGATTGTGGGCGGCGGCGGATTTAACGCTTACTGCGGCACTAATGATATGCGCGATGTGGAGAAGATGGTAAGTGAGGGCGATAAGAAAGCCGAAGAAGTTCGTGATGCATTTATCAGGCAGGTAGCCAAGGACATCGGTTCCATGGCATGCGTTCTGGAAGGAAAAGTTGAGCAGATTATCGTAACCGGTGGTATCGCATATGACAAAGTGGTAGTGGACGGTCTTAAAGCACAGGCAGGATGGATTGCTCCCATGACCGTATATCCGGGCGAAGATGAGCTGCTTGCACTTGTTCAGGGTGGTTTGCGCGTATTAAACGGCGAAGAGAAGGCAATGGTATATTAGGAGTGTTTAAATCATGGGTTTAGTACAGAAAGTATTTGGCACGCACAGCGAGAGGGAAATCAAGCGCATCGAGCCGCTGGTTAAGAAGATAGAGGAACTTCGCCCGACGATGATGGAGATGTCGGACGAGCAGTTGCGTGACAAGACGAAAGAATATAAGAAAAGACTGACCGAAGGGGAGACTTTGGACGACCTTCTGCCGGAGGCGTATGCCACGGTGAGAGAGGCCACAAGGCGAGTCCTCAACACGGAGCATTACAGGGTACAGTTGATTGGCGGTATTATCATGCATCAAGGCCGTATCGCTGAGTTAAAGACCGGTGAGGGTAAGACCCAGACCTGTCTTTTGCCTGCATATCTGAATGCGCTGGATGGCAAAGGTGTACATGTTGTCACCGTTAATGACTATCTGGCAAAGCGTGATGCGGAGTGGATGGGGCAGGTACATGAATTTCTTGGGTTGAAAGTCGGAGTTGTCTTAAATGACATGAAATCCGATGAGAGAAGAGAGGCGTACAACTGTGATATCACGTATGTGACTAACAATGAACTCGGTTTCGATTATCTGCGTGACAACATGGTTATCTATAAGGAACAGCTTGTTCTCAGGGATCTTCACTATGCCATTATCGATGAGGTGGACTCTGTGCTGATTGACGAGGCACGTACGCCGCTTATCATTTCCGGTCAGAGCGGTAAGTCCACAAAGCTGTATGAAGCCTGTGATATATTGGCCAGACAGTTGACTCGTGGTGAGGATATGGAAGAGCTGTCGAAGATGGATGCCATCATGGGCGTGGAGCGCGAGGAGACGGGCGACTTTATTGTCAATGAGAAAGATAAAGTGGTAAATTTGACCGCGCAGGGTGTTTCCAAGGTGGAGCGCTTCTTCCAGATTGAGAACTTGGCGGATCCGGAGAATCTGGAGATTCAGCACAATATTATTCTGGCACTCAGGGCTCACAACTTGATGTTCCGTGACCAGGATTATGTGGTGAAGGACGACCAGGTACTGATCGTCGATGAATTTACCGGACGTATTATGCCCGGACGGCGCTATTCGGATGGTTTGCATCAGGCAATTGAGGCGAAAGAGCATGTGAAGGTGAAGCGGGAGAGTAAGACACTTGCGACCATCACTTTCCAGAATTTCTTTAATAAATTTGAAAAGAAAGCAGGAATGACAGGTACAGCGCTCACGGAGGAAAAGGAATTCCGAGACATCTATGGTATGGATGTGGTGGAGGTTCCCACCAATGTGCCTGTTGCCCGTATCGACCGACAGGATGCGGTTTATAAGACAAGACGTGAGAAACTCAAAGCAATCGTCGAGGCGGTGAAAGAAGCCCACGCCAAAGGACAGCCCGTGCTGGTCGGCACGATTAATATCGACGCTTCCGAGGAACTTAGTGCCCTGCTTAAGAAGAGTGGAATTGAGCACAAGGTTTTGAATGCGAAGTTCCATGAGATGGAGGCTGAAATCGTAGCGGATGCCGGTATTCACGGAGCGGTGACGATTGCCACCAATATGGCTGGCCGTGGTACGGATATTAAATTGGATGATGAGGCAAGAGCCGCAGGCGGTTTGATGATTATCGGTACAGAGCGTCACGAGTCCAGGCGTATTGACAATCAGCTGCGTGGTCGTTCCGGTCGTCAGGGAGACCCGGGTGAATCCAAGTTCTATATTTCGTTGGAAGACGATTTGATGAGATTGTTCGGCTCCGACAGAATGATTGCAATGTTTAATGCGCTTGGCATTCCGGAGGGACAGGAAATCGAACACGGTGCGCTGACGAAAGCAATCGAGTCGGCACAGAAGAAGATAGAGAACAATAACTTCGGCATCAGAAAGAACCTGTTAGAGTACGACCAGGTTATGAACGAGCAGAGAGAAATTATCTATGAAGAGAGAAGACGCGTATTAAACGGCGAGAGTATGCGCGATGCCATCTACAAGATGATTACGGATATCACGGAAGACTGCGTGGATACCTGTATCGGTGATGACAATGATTTCGAGGAATGGGACTACAATGAGCTTAATACCCTGCTTCTTCCTACGGTTCCTCTGCAGCCGGTTAATGCAGAACGTGTGCTGAAGCCTAAGAAGAACAGCTTAAAGCAACAGTTAAAAGAAGAAGCGGTGAAGCTCTACGAGAGCAAGGAAGCGGAGTTCCCTGAACCGGAAGCGATTCGTGAGATTGAGCGTGTCATTCTTCTGAAAGTAATTGACAGAAAGTGGATGGACCATATTGATGATATGGACCAGCTTCGTCAAGGGGCAGGTTTGCAGGCATACGGTCAGAAAGACCCGCTTGTGGAATATAAGCTGAACGGTTATGAGATGTTTGACGACATGACGCAGAACATCAAGGAGGAGACTGTACGGCTTCTCTTCCGTGTCCGGATTGAGCAGAAGGTGGAGAGAGAGCAGGTTGCTAAGGTTACGGGTACGAACAAGGATGATACTTTACAGAAGGGTCCCGTGAAGCGTATGGAAGCTAAAGTATACCCCAACGATCCGTGTCCTTGTGGTTCCGGCAAGAAATATAAACAATGCTGCGGGCGCAAATAAAAAGATAAAAAAATAAGTAATATAGAAAGTAGGTGACGTTAAGTGGTTGAATTGGATAACATGAAATCCGAGCTTTTAAGCTACGAAAGTCCCTTAGCGGAAGTGAGGGATTCACTTTGACTTAGATAATAAGTCGAAGAGGATTGAAGAACTGGAGATGGAAATGCAGGCACCGGACTTCTGGGATGACCCGGAGAAATCCAATCAGAAGATGCGGGAGTCCAAGAGTCTGAAAGATGTTGTAGATACGATGAACGGCTTAATCGGTCAATACGACGATATCCTGACATTGATTGAGATGGGGTATGAGGACAATGACCCTGCCATTATACCGGATATCGAGGAAGAGCTTAAGCAGTTCAAAGAAACATTCGAGAATATCCGTATCAGTACGCTGCTGTCAGGAGAATATGACAGAAATAATGCGATATTAAAACTGAACGCCGGAGCGGGTGGAACGGAAAGCTGCGATTGGTGCAGTATGCTTTACCGCATGTACACCAGATGGGCGGAGCGCAAAGGGTTTGCGCTTGAGGTAATCGATTATCTGGACGGTGACGAGGCCGGTATTAAGTCTGTGACTTTCCAGATTAACGGCGAGAATGCCTACGGGTATCTTAAGTCCGAGAAGGGTGTTCACAGATTGGTGCGTATTTCTCCCTTTAACGCACAGGGCAAAAGACAGACATCCTTCGTGTCACTGGATGTTATGCCGGATATTGAGGAAGACGTGGATGTGGAAATCAGGGATGAGGATATCCGTGTGGACACTTACCGAAGCAGTGGCGCCGGCGGACAGCACATCAATAAGACATCCTCGGCTATCCGTATTACGCATTTTCCGACGGGTATCGTAGTGACCTGCCAGAATGAGCGAAGCCAGCATATGAACAAAGATAAAGCAATGCAGATGTTGAAAGCTAAGCTGTATATGCTCAAGCAGGAGGAGAATGCGGAGAAGCTGTCCGATATTCGGGGCGATGTGAAGGAAATCGGCTGGGGTAATCAGATACGTTCCTATGTCATGCAGCCTTACACTATGGTCAAGGACCACAGAACCGAAGAGGAGTCGGGTAATGTCAATGCGGTCATGGACGGCGCGATTGATCCTTTTATCAATGCGTATCTGCGTTGGATTAATGTAAGCTAGGATTTCCTATAAATATAGAAAGGCGGCACTGTTATGTTAAAGGAAAAAGGATTTTACAGAGGTATCAATTTGGGAGGTTGGCTTTCACAGTGTGATTACAGTGAGGAACGTTTGAATCATTTTATCACTGAGCCGGATTTTGAGAAAATAGCTTCCTGGGGACTGGACCATGTGAGGATTCCGATTGATTACAACGTTCTTGAGAATGAGGACGGAAGCTTTGATGAGAGCGGTTTTGCACGTGTTGAAAAAGCGCTGGAATTTGCTAAGAAGTATGGTCTGAAGGCGATTATCGATTTGCACAAGACGGCGGGATTTTCTTTTGACGAAGGTGAACAGGAAACAGGATTCTTCGACAATGATAAGTATCAGGAGCGTTTCTACAGACTTTGGGAAGAATTGGCAAAGCATTTTGGCAAAGATACGGAAAATGTAGCCTTCGAGCTGTTGAACGAAGTGACGGAGCAGCGGTTTAGTGATACGTGGAATAGAATTTCTCGCGAATGTATTAAGAGAATTCGTGCATATGCGCCCGACACACTGATTCTGTTGGGCAGCTACTGGAATAACAGTCCGGAAGCGGTGAAGGATTTGGAGAAACCTTACGATGATAAGGTGATTTACAATTTCCACTGCTATTCGCCGATGGAATTCACACATCAGGGAGCACCGTGGGTGAAAAATTTAACGGATACGAAAACTAATTTTGAAGACATGGATATCACACCGGAATTTTTTGAGAAACTTTTTGCCGAAGCGATGGAAACGGCTAGGAACAACGGCACCTCTCTTTACTGCGGAGAGTACGGAGTCATTGACAGAGCTACACCTGAGGATGCGTTAAAATGGTTTAAAGTAATCAACAGCGTATTTGAAAAGTACAAGATTGCCAGGGCGGCATGGAGCTACAAGGAAATGGACTTCGGTTTGTCCGACAGTCGTATGGATGGTGTCCGGGAAGAATTGATAAAGTATCTTTAAGATGATAAAAAGTCAGGCTGTATGGCCTGACTTTTCTTTGGTATAAATATAGTGGTTAAAATCCTGAATTGTTAACCGAATATCCTTCTAACATGCGATATCTACATTCATTCCGCGGTATTTATTAGCCGCATCCGAAGATTTCATGTTTTTCTGATAAGGATTTTCTTCATTAAAATATCTAATTTGTGTGGACGTTGTACCGCCGGATACATAGGTGCGTCCGCATTCCGGACATACTGCCGTGTGTATTGCTACATTGCAGGAGACAACCTTACCGTTATTCTGTGCTGCTTTTTTATAAGCGTTGCTTACGTGCTCCTGCTCGTGACTTCTCACGCGGGATGCCGCTGCATTGGGATCTATGTGGGCAGCTGACTTGAAGGACACGTCCTCGTCGGAGCCGTCCTGATATTTACGGTTTTTACAAGTCTCGCACTCGGCGGGAGAAGATTTTCTGCCTGCCTGTTTCTCCGTAGACTCACCCGGATTACGGATGATCACGCGCTCCTCAGGCTGCTCAGCACCTATAGCCGCGCTGCCGGCTGCATTGTAAGCAGACCCATAAGAGTTCGCATTTGCGTAGGAACCTGTATTGAAATTGGTTGCGTAATTGTTGTATGAATTATCAATTCCACCAATCATATTACATCAGCCTTTCTGGTAGTTTTCGACTCGCAGGCACGCGCCTGCAGCGTTGTTACTGATTTTACTATTTAGACTCGCAAGCACGCGCTTTCAGCGCTTATTTGCCTACTTGCGCATAGTATATCACACTTTTTCCTGAAAAGCCACATAAATCTTGAACGAAATCGGTAAAATCTGGTATACTTAATGTTGTGTAAAATATGATATACACCGGACAGCAACGTGGAAACAAGGAGTTAAGGTTAGCGAATCACTTCTTGCTATGGAGGAAATTATGGATATTATTTTAAAGTTATCACAGGAATTAAAAGTAGACAAATGGCAGGTAGAGGCTGCCGTCAATCTGATAGATGAGGGAAATACCATCCCTTTTATCTCACGATACAGAAAAGAGGCGACAGGTTCTCTCAATGACGAGGTGCTGCGTAATTTGGACGAGCGGCTGACCTACTTACGCAATCTGGAAGAAAAGAAAGACCAGGTCTTAAAGAGCATTGAGGAGCAGGGCCAGCTGACCGATGAATTGAAGGCGCGCATTATCGCGGCGGAGACCATGGTGGTGGTAGAGGACTTATATCGTCCTTATCGTCCTAAGAGAAAGACGAGAGCGAGCGTGGCGAAGGAGAAGGGGCTGGACGGGCTGGCGCAGTTTATTTTGGCACAGGAGAGCACCGAGCCGATTGAGAATGAGGCGGCGAAGTATATCCATGAGGACGAGGATGAGGCGAAAGCCGTTAAGACGGTTGAGGATGCGCTGCAGGGCGCGAAGGATATTATTGCTGAAATGATTTCCGATGAGGCGGATTACCGTATCTATATCAGAAATATTACGACGGAAGAGGGCAAGCTGGTGAGTGCTGCCAAGGACGAGAAGGCGGAGAGCGTCTACGAGATGTACTATCAATACGAGGAGCCTATTAAAAAGGTTGCCGGGCATAGGACGCTTGCAATCAACCGCGGTGAAAATGAGAAATTCTTAGTCGTCAAGGTGGAAGCACCTACAGAGCGTATTTTGCAATATCTGCGCACCAAGGTAATTAAAAATGACAACCATGTCACATCTCCGATTCTTGAGGAAGTCATTTCCGACAGCTATGACAGGTTAATTGCGCCTGCCATCGAGAGAGAAATTCGAAACGATCTGACGGAGCAGGCGGAAGACGGCGCAATATCGGTATTCGGTAAAAATCTGGAGCAGCTTCTCTTACAGCCGCCCATCGCGGGTAAGGTGGTCTTGGGCTGGGATCCGGCTTTTCGAACAGGTTGTAAACTGGCTGTCGTAGATGAGACCGGCAAAGTGCTTGACACGAAGGTGATTTATCCTACCGCACCTCAGAATAAAGTTGCGGAAGCGAGAGCAGAGTTGAAAAAGCTGATTAAGAAATATAATGTGTCCCTTATCTCCGTGGGCAACGGAACGGCATCCAGAGAGTCCGAGCAGGTGATTGTGGAACTTTTAAAGGAACTGGATACGCCGGTGCAGTATGTTATCGTCAACGAGGCGGGTGCATCCGTGTACTCTGCAAGCAAGCTTGCCACGGAGGAATTCCCGAATTTTGATGTGGGACAAAGGAGTGCGGCATCCATCGCCCGAAGATTGCAGGATCCTCTGGCGGAGCTTGTGAAGATTGATCCGAAATCCATCGGCGTGGGTCAGTATCAGCACGATATGAACCAGAAGAAGTTAAGTGAGGCGTTAAACGGCGTGGTGGAAGACAGCGTGAATAAAGTGGGCGTGGATTTGAATACCGCATCTGCTTCGCTTCTGGAGTATGTTTCCGGCGTTACCAAAGTGATTGCCAGAAATATTGTGGACTACCGCGAGAAGAACGGTAGGTTTACCAATAGGGCACAGCTTCTGAAGGTGGCCAAATTAGGTCCCAAAGCCTACGAGCAATGTGCCGGATTTATGCGCATCACCGACGGCGATAATCCGCTTGATGCTACCAGTGTGCATCCGGAGTCCTACGAGGCAGCTGAGAAGCTGCTTGACAAGATGGGACTGACTATGGAGGATGTAAAGGAAGCCCAGAAGAAAGCCGCGGCACAGAAAGCGGCCGGTAAAAAGGACAAACCCGCCAAAGAGAAGAAGAAGCCGCAGCAGAAAATCGTCATCCGCAACACCAATACTGCTATGGGTAAGGCATTGGCGGCAGCCATGGGTGGCATGACACTGGAAAATAATGACACAACTGTCACTTCTGGAAAAGGTACAGCAGAGAATGCCGATAAACCGGAGATGACAGTAAGCAGTCTGGAGAAGAAAATTAAAGATAAGAAAAAACTTGCCGAGGAACTAGGTATCGGTGAGATTACTTTGACGGATATATTAAAGGAGCTTGAAAAGCCGGCGAGAGATCCGCGTGACGATATGCCCGCACCGATTCTTAGGAGCGATGTGCTTGATATGAAGGACTTAAAACCGGGAATGGTCTTAAAAGGCACGGTGCGTAACGTCATAGATTTCGGCGTGTTTGTGGATATTGGTGTACATCAGGACGGATTGGTACATATTTCGCAGATTACCAATAAGTTTATTAAGCATCCGCTGGAAGCGGTCAGTGTGGGCGATGTAGTGGATGTACAGGTGCTCACCGTGGATGTGGCGAAGAAGCGGATTGGACTTACTATGAAAATCAATCAGGAATAACGCTATGAAAGAAAACAGTGCGAAGTATTTCAGCAATCAGGCATGTCAGTACTATCCTTGTCACAAGGTAGAGGATGCAGAGGAATTTAACTGCCTGTTCTGCTATTGTCCGCTCTACGTGTTAGGTGAGAGATGCGGCGGGAATTTCCGCTATACCGATCAAGGAATTAAAGATTGTACGAACTGCAGTATTCCTCATCATGAGGGCGGATATGAGTATGTGATGGAGCACATTAGCAAGATTTCCGACTTGGTGCGCAAAGTCAATTGAAACAATTTTAAACGTAAACAGATATATAGAAATTAAGTTGCAAAATGCAGATAAACCATAGTATAATAAAATAGTCGAATAATGAAGTAAGAGACCACAAAGGAGACGTACATATGGAAATAAAAGACTTCACTAACATGGAAGAATTCGAGAGACTTATGTCGAACTGGGCTACTGCAACAGGTTTGGCAACTGTGGCAGTGGGCAGTGACGGAAAATATATTTCCGAGTGTTACAATTTTACGGATTTCTGCATTAAGCTGACCAGAGGAAGTAAGGAAGGCTGTGCAAGATGTGAAAAATGTGACAGAGAAGGACAGGGTGTGTACCATTGTCATGCGGGATTGATTGATTTTGGTATTCCTTTGATAGTGGAGGGTCAGACAGTTGGCTCCGTTATCGGTGGACAGGTTCTTCCGGAACAGCCGGACGAGGAAAAGTTCCGTCAGGTTGCGAGAGAAATAGGCGTGGATGAAGAGGAGTACATTAAGGCACTGCACAAGGTTAATGTTCGTACGGAGGCAGCAATCAATGCATCCGCCTATCTTCTGGGTGAGGTTTTGAATAATTTTATCAATGCTGAGTATGCAAGAAAGAAGAATGATGTCATCATCAACAAACTTTCATCGGGCGTGTCCACTACCAATGAACTTGTGGCGCAAATCACTATAAAGACCGCAGAGTTGAGAGCGCTTCAGAACAGGCAGAATATTCTTGCGCTGAACGCGAGTATCGAGGCAGCCAGAGCAGGTGAACGTGGTGCAGGATTTGCCGTGGTTGCGAAGGAGGTAAGGAATCTCTCTGAGCAGAGTGCACAGGTAAATCTGGCAGTGGAGGAGATTGTCAAGAAGATTTCTGAAGCAGTAGAGTCCATGCAGGACTAAAGAGACAATACAAAATAACTCAGCTATTATATTAATATACAAAAGAAGGATAGTAGGAAAATGGCATATGTAGCAGAATTTGTGGGGAGTCTTGTGTTTCTTTTAGGCGGTTATGCCTATATGTGTAATGTAACGCTGAAGAAGACTCTGGTGTCTTCTCTGAATTATGTAGAGCTTGTTATTGCATGGAGTCTTGCGGTCGGTTTAGGATTGACTACGGCAGTGATCATGGGTGGTCCCGCTTACCTCAATCCGGGCGTTGTATTTGGCAATATTATTTTTGGTGGGCTGGCTGTTGGGGATGCGCTGATTTACCTATTGATGGAGTTTTTGGCGGCGGGCTGTGCCGAGATTATTTGTCTGATTTTCTTCTATGATTCGTTTAAGGCATCCCAGGGTGTACCGAAGAGAGGTATCTTCTCCGCATATCCGGTCGAGAAGAATGTACCGCTGAATTTTGTACAGGAGGTGTTGGCAACATTCACATTCCTGTTCCTTGTATTCACTTGCCTGAAGGCTACAAGCGGTGATTCCGCAGCGTTACAGATTGGCGTAGTCGGATTTGCAGTGGTTGCGCTTTTGGCCCTGACATTGAACAGCACCGGTTTCAGTATGAACGCGATGCGTTCGGTATTCAGCAGTATTTGGTTTGCAATCATTCCTTTCCCCACCAAAGATGGTGAGAAGGTAGATTGGTCCTACCAGCTGATTGTCAATTTGGTGGGTTCTTCCATCGGAGGTATTTTGGCTGTGTTTGTTACCGGCCTGTTTTAAGGATTGAACAGATTATGCATAAATAAGTACTTGTGTAGCGGCGTAATCTGTTGTATACTTCTTCATGTGGAACGCCACATAACAATTAAATGACAGGAAAAGTTCTTCGGGGTCGGGTGTAATTCCCTACCGGCGGTATAGTCCGCGACCCGTTACGGCAGAAGCATTGTTTCACTGTTGTGACGGCTGATTTGGTGAAATTCCAAAACCGACAGTATAGTCTGGATGAGAGAAGAAATGGCAGAGATACGTGTGCTTTAGCATACGGAAAACTGTTTGCATGACTTTATTACCCCGAAACTTATGTTTCGGGGTTTTTTGTAAGAACTTTTTCCGGAATGGAGGAAAATTATGAGTAACGGATTATTACAAAGTATTTCAGACAACGTATCGTTTGTGCTTGTCTGTGTGGGTGTGGCAGCGGCATTGTTTGCAGTTGCCTACGCTGCAGAGAAGTATGTATACAAGCGGGACGGTATTACGGAGCGTATTCTAAGTACGAGGAAAATCACGATGATTGGGCTTTTTTCCGCAATAGCGGTGATTCTGTTCTTGTTTGAGTTTCCGATTCCCTTTATTGCGCCCCCTTTCTATGAGCTGGATTTCAGCGAGATTCCCGCATTAGTCGGTGCGTTCGCATTTGGACCGGTAGCAGGGGTGATGATTGAGTTTTGCAAGGTTTTGTTGAAACTGGTTATTAAGGGTACGAGCACTGCGTTTGTCGGTGATTTGGCGAATTTCGTGATTGGATGCAGCCTGGTGTTGCCTGCGTCTATCGTCTATATGTTTAGGAAGACAAAGAAGACGGCAGTTTTGTCTTGCATATCGGGCTCTGTATTTATGACAGTGTTCGGCACGGCATTTAACGGGATATATTTGCTTCCGGCTTTCTCCGCCCTGTTTGGAATGCCTATGGATGTCATTCTGAATATGGGAACAGAGATTAACGGTCACATAAACAGCATTACAACATTTGTGTGCTTCGCGGTGGCACCTATGAACGTAATCAAGAGCGTGGCGGCATCTGTGGTTACGCTGCTGATTTATAAGCCGCTTAGTCCGATTCTCAAGAATGCACATATTCCTGCCAGACGGCATGCGACCGACAATACGCATACGACGTAATTCGGTTTCGGAGGAAATCTGTTTGAATAATGAAAACACACTGACGACTTTGACTGCGTCAGTGTGTTTTTTTGTTTATGTGGAAGAAAATACTCCGTTACAACATGCAAAATACTCCCTCAAACCGCAAAAGTAGTATGGAATATGACAGACAAATCGAATTAAGATAAAGTTAAGGTTCGTTCAATATGATTTTAAGAATGAACTGCTAATTTAACAGAGGATGCTGATGGATTGTATAAATGATTGGAATAATTCAGAACGTTATCTTTTATACGAGTCTGAAGACAAATGTATCGATTATCCGTTTTATATTATGTGAGTGCAATTTTACGGACTATAGAAAGTGTGTGGGAAAGGCGGAGAGATATGAGTGCATTGGTTGAGATTCGGGATATTTGCAAGATTTATAATCCCGGTGAAAATGAAGTGAAGGCGTTAGACCATGTGAATCTGACGATTGAGGAGCAGGAATTTGTGGCGATTATCGGGCATTCCGGTTCGGGCAAGTCCACGCTTATGAATATGTTGGGCTGTCTGGATGTGCCCACCAGCGGAAACTATTATCTGCATGGTAACGATGTGGCGGGTCTTACGGACAACGAACTGTCGGACATCCGTAATCAGGAGATCGGATTTATCTTTCAGGGATTTAACCTGATTCCAAGCCTGACGGCATTGGAGAATGTGGAATTGCCGTTGATTTATCGGGGCGTATCCAAGAGGGAGAGGACACGTTTGTCCGATCAGGCGTTGGATAAAGTGGGGCTGGCGAACCGCAAGGATCACAAACCGTCGGAAATGTCCGGTGGTCAGCAGCAAAGAGTAGCCATTGCCAGAGCCATAGCGCAGGCACCGCCGATTATCCTTGCCGATGAGCCTACCGGCAACCTGGATTCCGCATCCACCAAGGAAATTTTGGAGATTCTCAAGAAACTGCATGAAGAAGGCAGGACGGTTATCCTGATTACGCATGACAATGAAATTGCAGCACAGGCGAAGCGGGTTATCAGAATTATGGACGGCAGGATTGTGGAAGATTATATAAATGATGATAAGACAGCTTAAAGATGAGCCAAAGAGGATATTTAGATATGACAAGGGAGGATAACATGAGTAAGGAAACTGAAACCAAGAAGGAGAAGACACTGAGAACGCCTATGGATAAGAAGAAAAAGAGGAAAATCATACGCAGATGCGTATTGGGCGGCGTGGTGGTTTTATTTGTGCTTTTCAGGATAACCACCTCAATATCCGCTAAGAATGCAGGATTGATTGTTCAAACCGAAGCAGTGACGATACAGGATATCGAGCAGACGATGAATACGAGCGGCATAGTCAAGAGCGAGGAGACAAAAACCTACTTTGCTCCGCTTTCGCTGAAAATCGGAAGTGTGAGTGTGGCAGCAGGGGATAGCGTCAAGAAAGGACAGCCACTCATCGTATATGATGCTGGCGCATTGGAGAATGCCAGGCAGATGGAAGAACTGAAGCAGCAGGCAAGCGAGGGCGGCTATGAGAGTTCGATATATAAAAATAATAAATACATAGCAGAGTTGGGTGAGGCCAATGTAAATCTGGATGTGCTGGAACAGCAGATAGCTGACAGTGAGAACTACGTCAAAGAGCTGCAGCAGAAGATTGACGATAAAAAAGCGGCTTTAGCGCATGAGGGAACACTTCTGCAGATTTCTCTTCTTGACTGGTCGGACAAACCGGATTCCGAGGAATATCTTAATCTGCAGAAACTCATACAGTACAACAGTTATGAGCAGCAGAATAACAAAGATATTCAGGCTTGGCAGAAAGAAATAGAGACTTATCAGGAGATAATTGCCGGCTATAAAGAATATCGCTCCGAGATGAAGGCACAGAAGAGCAGCGCCGAGAGCGGTTCTATGGACACGGGCAGCAAAAGCCAATTGGAAGCTAATACTCAGATGGAACGCCTCGGCAGTGAGGAAACACTGGCTTCCATGGAGGAGGTCAAGAACGGTATTCTTGCCGATTTCAACGGAATAGTGACAGAAGTGTCAGTCGTGGAGGGCGCAATTCCGATACAAGGGGAAAAGCTGGTTACATTGGAGAGTACGGATAAGGTGAAAGTAGAGATTACCGTATCGAAATATGATTTGGAGAAGATCGTGGTAGGACAGACGGCCACAATCAATATCGCGGGACAGAAATATGACGGCAAGGTGACCAGGATCAACGGTATGGCAACTACCAATGCCAGCGGTGCGGCAGTCGTAGGTGCGGAGATTGAAATAGATAATCCTGATTCTGCAATCTACTTGGGAATAGAAGCCAGGGTAGAAATACATATAGCCAGGGTGGCAGGTGCAGTGGCGATTCCCGTTGAATTGATCAATTCGGATAAGGAAGGTGACTTTGTCTTCATAGTGGATAATGGTGTAGTCGTAAAGAAGCGCATCACAACAGGCATTACTTCTGACAGTTACAGCGAAGTAATCGAAGGTCTGTCAGAGGGTGATCAGGTTATTGCGGCAACAGGAGCGGATTTGGAAGAAGGAATGGCGGTGACAGCCATTCCCTCAGGAGAAGCTGTTTCACAATGAGACTTAAAAACGTCTTAAGAACGCGGGAAAGGTACGGGTTGGCGTAATGGCACAAATATGGGAATATATTAAGATTGCGCTTATGAATATTAAGAGCAATAAGGGAAGGTCCATTCTCACCATGCTGGGTATTATCATCGGTATTGCATCCGTCATTCTGATTATTTCTATCGGTAACGGTATGAGAAGTGAGATCAACAGTGAGCTGGACAGTATGGCAGGCGGACAGATTGTTCTGTATACCAATGATTCCGTGGAGGGTAACGATGTGGCCTTTACGGATGAGGATTTTGAACTGATTGAGGAAAAAGTGGAGAATGTCAAAGGCGCTACACCTTATTACTCTATGTGGGCAGGTGCCAAAGGGCGCAAAGGTTATTTTGATGCCATTGTAGCCGCGGGTAATGATGCGCTGCAGTACTGTGTGGCATCGGAGCCTATTGTGAGAGGCAGATACTTTACGGAGAGCGACTACCTTGCCGGCAATAAAGTGTGTGTCATTGATGAAAGCAGCGCCAGGATGCTTTTCGGGACAACGGACGTGGTTGGCATGGATTTTGAGGTGACAATCTATAATGTGACGCAGGATATGACGATTGTGGGCATCAGGCAGGATAACAGTTCAACGCTGATTTCAATGCTGAACGGCAGCGGTTATCTGCAGGTGGAAATGCCTATCTCCACATTGGGCGCATGTTATGGGTTCTGGGTGGAGGATTTCTCGCAGTTCTATATCGTTGCACAGAAAGCAGAGAATTCCGCGCAGGTTGCGGCGGACTCTATCCGATTGATGGAAGGAAAGCATAATGTGCGGGGAGAAAATAAGATTTTGATGGAGAGCTTTGCGGATTATCAGGCGCAGTATGACAGTATTTTGAGTGTTATTACAGTGTTTATCTCTTTTGTGGCTGCTATATCGCTTCTGGTAGGCGGTATCGGTGTCATGAACATCATGCTGGTGTCCGTTACGGAACGTACAAGGGAAATCGGCATCCGCAAATCTTTGGGAGCAAGAACCAATTCTATCCTGCTTCAGTTTTTGGCAGAGGCGGGAATCATCACGCTGATTGGCGGACTGATCGGAATTGCCATCGGAAGTCTGGGCGCAATAGGCATATGCGGTATGTTGGGATTCCCTGCACAGGTAAAAGTAACGACAGTGGTGTTTGCGGCAGTTTTCTCATCGGCTGTAGGTATTTTCTTCGGCATTTATCCTGCCAGAAAAGCGGCAAAGCTAAGTCCCATCGAGGCACTGCGGCACGAGTAAGCAGAATTTTTGTAAAGAGTTGGCTTCCTGCCAACTCTTTTTATGTAATAGGAAAATGCTGTAATCTTAAAGTGGAGCCAACAAGAATTGTGAAACAATTCTTGCAGAGTTGGCCGCCGGGCCAACTCTTTTTTTAGAGAATCTTTAGAGACAGTTTTGGTAAGATGATGGCTGTAGGAAAATGCGTCATCAATGCACTGCAGCCGCGAATCGGAAGAAAGAATGAAAAGCAATGAAAACACGTAAATCCGGTGCAAAACAGCATAGAGATACGAGGGCTTTTGCTATGTTCATAGCGCCCAGTCTGTTGGGTGTGTTGATATTTGTACTGCTTCCGTTTCTGGATGTGCTCGGACGCTCCTTCCGCACGGTGGTCACGAAGCGTTTCGTAGGTTTTCAGAATTATGGGACGATTTTTGCCAATCAGGCATTTCGATTAGCGGTTAAGAATACATTCCGCTTCACTTTGGTCTGTATACCGCTTTTGGTGGTGATTGGGCTCTTGATTGCGCTGCCTGTCAGCAGGATGAAGAGTGCGGGGAGTATTAAGTCCCTGTACCTGTTTCCGCTTGCCGTACCTACGGCTACGGTAGTTATCGTGTGGAAGGCGTTTTTCTACAGGCAGGGATTTTTAAATCTTGCCTTGACACGGCTTGGAGAGTGGAGCGGTTTGTGGGGAGAGGTACATAAGGACTATTTGGGCAGCAGCGCTGCTTTCTGGGTCCTGGTGTTCAGCTATATCTGGAAAAACGCAGGGTACACGATTGTTCTGTGGCTGGCGGGCATTCTGGGAATTCCGAATGAGCTTCTGGAGGCGGCCAGAGTGGACGGTGCGTCCGAAAGGCAGTGTTTTTTCAGGGTGGTGCTTCCGAATTTAAAAGGCAGTCTGTACACTATCGTGATTCTGTCTTTTCTAAACTCTTTCAAAATATACAGAGAAGCCTATCTGGTGGCGGGTGCCTATCCGCAGCAGGATATGTACTTGCTGCAGCATTTGTTTAATAACTGGTTTGTCAATCTGGATTTTGACAAGATGGCAGCGGCAACCGTCTGTGTGGGAGGTTTTTTGTTTATTGTAATTATGCTGTTACAGCATCTGTGGGATAAGCAGGATTCGTGAATTAAACAAAAGGTGTCGAAACAGAGTGTTTATATTATGACCCGGAGCAGCGCAGTTTATGGGAAAAGAAAAGAATAGTTTACATAACTTAAGAATTTGGATTAGAAACATAAAAAAAGGCGTTACAATTTTCCTCATACTACTTCCTACAATTCTTGTCTGTCTGCCGATTATTCTTCTGGTGACGGGCTCCGTTATGAGCAGCGGAGAGCTTGAACAGCATCTGGGAACAGTGTTCTACGACGGGGCAGAGTTTGTCAGTTGGAAAATCGTGCCTGACTATCCGACGTTTGGAAACTATGGGAAACTGCTTTTTATGAGTCCTCAGTTTTTCGTGTTGTTTTGGAATTCCGTGAAGATGGTGGGATGTATACTGGCAGGGCAGCTTATTGTGGGGGTGCCCGCAGCGTGGGCGTTCGCCGTGTATCAGGTTAGAGGAAGACGCGCGCTGTTTGCGCTTTATGTGGTGTTGATGCTTCTGCCTTTTCAGGTAACTATGCTGTCAAGCTATTTGGTGTTAAACAGACTGGCGATGCTTAATACACAGGCAGCGGTGGTTCTTCCGGCAGTTTTTGCCACATTGCCGGTTTTTCTTACTTACGGCGGTTTTCGTGCTATTCCTGCACAGTTGTTCGAGGCGGCGCGGATTGACGGAGCGGAAGAATGGAGAATCTTCTGCGGAATCGGACTGCCATTAGGCAAAAGCGGACTGCTGTCGACACTTGTATTGGGATTCTTGGAATATTGGAATATGATGGAACAGCCTATGGCATTTCTGGAAGATAAATCGTTATGGCCGTTGTCGCTATATCTTCCGGAGATTACATGGGAACAGGCAGGATTTGCATTTACCGCGTCGATTATTACCCTGATTCCCGCAGTGTTTGTCTTTATATGGGGACAGGACTATCTGGAGCAGGGTATTATTTTTTCCGGATTAAAAGAGTAATACAGTCGCCGCAATGCGGAGAATAAGTGGAGGAGTAGGCAGTGAAAGGAAGCAGGAAAAAGAAAATAGTCATAGCATTCTATGTGTTTTTAGGATTTATGTGGCTCTGTACGGTAATTTCTAAGGCGGTTTATGCCTCCCGTCTGCCGATTGTCTCTACAGAGTCAATTGGGCAGAAATATGTGGAGCACATTGTGGAGGTGGATGGGATTGTCATTGCGGGTGATAAGATTCCCGTCACAGCACTGGGCGGCCTTCGGGTGGAAAAACTGATGGTGCAGACAGGTGACAGAGTGGAAGAAGGCGATGTAATTTTCACCGTGGATATGGATGATTTGGATGATATGATGGAGGAAAAACAGAGGGCAATCTCTCGGCTGCAGGTACAGATTGATACTCTTGTGTACAATGAGGAATTGGCGAGACAAAAAAGGGAACGGGAGGAACAGCGCGCCAGAGAGGATTATGACACGATTGCCAGGAGTCAAGACACACTGGTGGGCAGGGCAACCAATGAGGTCAGCAAAATAGAGGATAAGATGTCTGAGCAAAACGGCGGTGAGACGAACGAAGATTTGCTGGAGGCCTTGCAGCAAGCCGCATATGCGGAGGCGGACGCGAAAGGGCGGAGGGATGATGCAATCAAGGAAGCAGGCAGAAGGGTGGAAGATATCACCGCACCGGACAGTCAGGATGCCACGCTGGAAGTCAGTCGATTGGAACTGGCGGGCCTGCAGGAAGAATTAGCGTGCTTTCAGGAAATTAAAGATGGTGAAGGACGGATTTATGCAAAACAGGGCGGGCTGATTACGGACATCTATATCAATACGGGAGGGCGGACTTCCGATTCGGCACTCATGCTGCTGGCAGATGATAACGTGCCCTGTCGGTTCAAGGCAGTTCTTACGCAGGAGCAGAAAAAGTACGTGGGCTTAAACGACACGATATCTCTCAAACTGGACGGGAGCGGCAAAGAGCAGGAATTGATAGTTAATTATGTGGCGGAGAGCGGTTCTGCGTCGGGAAGCTACGAAGTTTACGTTGATCTTCCGGAAGGTGTAGGTATGCCGGGATTATCGGGAACGATGAGACACTCGGAACAGGGTGAGAGACATGCCTGCTGTGTTACACCCGGAACGGTTCATGCAGAAGGGATTAGAAACTATGTGTATGTAGTCAAGGAACGGCAGGGAATTCTCGGGAAAGAGTACTATGCGGAGCAGATTAATGTGAAAGTGTTGGATGAAAATGACAGTTTTGTGGCGGTAGAAGGAGCATTGGACAGTGAAAGTCTTATTATCTCCTCCTCCACTAAAGAGGTGAAGAACGGAGATGTTGTCAGGCTGGAAGAGTAAATAAATGATTATCAAATATAAACGAAAAAGCGCTTGTTTGTTATCACAAACGAGCGCTTAATTTTTCTCGATACTCTAGTATGTAGTTTACCACATCAGAAAATAAAAGTCTAGTAATTTTTTCTTTTCTCTCTAAAATAAAACATGTAGATAACAGGTTTGGGAGAAGGAGGTCATGCATGAGTACACAACACAGGAGCCGAAGTCTGTCGCGGCAGGCGGAAGAGGACTATCTTGAGAAGACGCTTGACGTGGTGAAGGATAATCTGGAGAACTACGGGCGGGAAGTTAATCGTATGCAGGGAGATATCGATGAGATGCTGGCGCATTATCACGACAATGATGTGGAAGTATACACCATCTTAAACAATACCATAACCCTGCACGAACACATGAAGCGTGCGCTGGTGCGAAATGAGAAAGCCTTAAGTAAACCCTATTTTGGCAGAATTATTTTTCGTGACGAGTCACTTGGCAAGGAAGAATCCATCTATATCGGCAAGGGTGGCATCTCTAAAGACACAACTCACTGGATGGTAGTGGATTGGCGGGCTCCGGTGGCAAATGCCTACTACGAGAACGGGCTGGGCAAATGCAGCTACGAAGCGCCGGGTGATGTGCAGATTGAGATTGATTTGGAGCACAAACGTACCTATGAGATTGAATCCGGCAAGCTCTTAGACTATTTTGACAGCGAAGTGATTGCCAACGATGATTTGCTTACAAAATACCTTGCCAAGAACAAACAGGCGGTCCTAAGTGAAATCGTTGCGACCATTCAGAAGGAGCAGAACGAAATCATCAGGAAATCTCCCTACCACAATATTATTGTGCAGGGAGTGGCGGGCTCCGGTAAAACTACCGTGGCAATGCACCGCATTTCCTACATCCTCTACAACTATGAGGAGCGGTTTAAACCGGATGACTTCTATATCGTGGGAAGCAATCGAATTCTGCTTAATTACATTACAGGCGTACTGCCCGACTTGGATGTGTACGGCATACGACAGATGACGATGGAGCAGCTTTTTGTCAGACTGCTGTATGAAGATTGGGATGACAAAAAATACAGCATTAAGAGTGTAGATAAGAAAGGAATGACTCGGAAAGCGGAACGTAATGTTGGGCGTAATGAAAGCAGCCGCCCCCAAGCTGCCGAGAGCATCAAGGGCAGTTCTCTGTGGTTTCATGACTTGGAGGAGTACTGCCGGAAATTGGAGTATGACACCATTCCCCATGAGTCCGTATATCTGAATCCGAAGCAGTTCGTAGAGGGAATTAAAGACGGTAAAATCGGCGTGTATGATGAGACACAAGGGCAGTCCGGCGATGCGAAGAATCTTGTCTGTCTGCTTGACGGTGGTGCCATAGAGCGATATATTCAGCAAAATCCCACTGTCTCCATACAAAGTAAAATCAATATGCTGAACACACGCCTGAGAGGTAAAATAAAGGAGGAATTTCTGGGTAAAGGCATTAAGTATACGGAGGCGGAGAGAAAAGCCATCCTGAAAGCATACCGAGGGGTCTTTGGAGGTAAGGTATGGAAACAATCTATTTTTGAATTGTACCGCGACTTTCTGCTCAGGCAGCGGGGAAAGGGATATTTCGACATCCCCGACACGGAATTTGACGTTTATGATTTGGCAGCGCTCGCCTATCTCTATAAGAGAGTCAAAGAAACCGAAGTCATCAGTGAAGCACACCATGTCGTAATTGATGAGGCGCAGGATTTCGGTATGATGGCATATCATGTCCTGAAATTCTGCATTTATCGCTGCACCTACACCGTCATGGGAGATGTATCGCAGAATATCCATTTTGGATACGGTTTAAATGACTGGGAGGAACTGAAAGAATTACTCCTGACAGATTCCATGGACAGTTTCGGGATTCTTAAGAAAAGCTATCGTAACACAGTGGAGATATCTGATTTTGCCACCAATATACTGCATCATGGGCAGTTCTCGGTCTACCCCGTAGAACCCATTATCAGACACGGTAACCCTGTACATGTGCAGCAGGTTGCAGACCGGACGGAATTGATTCGTACAGCCGCTGATATTTGCAGGCGTTGGCTGGGTGAGAATACCGTGCCGGGGCATGACGGGGCCGGGGCGGAAACATCGGATAGAGGAGTCAAAGCCGAGACCATTGCCGTGGTTTGCCGCGACCGGGAATCTGCCGCTGCGACTGCGGGAGAGCTGTCCCAATACGTGGAGGTGATTGAAAGCGACCCGGAAAAAGCTGTTTTTGAAAGCGGTATTATGGTACTTCCGGTTGAATACACCAAGGGACTTGAATTTGATGCGGTACTGATTATGGACCCTTCACGCGAGGATTATCCTGTGGACGACGGTCACGCGAAACTGCTCTATGTAGCAGCCACCCGCGCACTCCATGAGTTGTGTGTGCTTCATACCGGAAACCTTACGGGACTGATTGCAGACCCGATTAAGCCTGAGCTGCTTCAAGAAAGAAAAGTTGCGGCAGTCCATGTGCAGTCTAATAGAAAAGTACCCGCTGCATACACGCAGGAAGAACAGAAAGCATCTGATGGTTTTGTATCATCAGATAAGTATGTAAAACCGACGATTGTTAATAAACCGGCTAAAGCAACAACTATTCCTGCTGAAACCTCTATGAAGGAGCGCGGAAATAATAGTCCTGAAATTACGCAGCAAGAACCGCAAGATTCCATAATCGCAGGAAAAATGAAAAATGACATCAGTGTCACAACTGCTTTTAACTTCGGCGATATGCCTGCCACCGAGAAACTTCGTCCGCCCGGACACGCTAAGATTGATTTGGCTGTGCGGTGGGTGACGAAACAGCAGGACGGGCTTTATCTGCACAGTCGATACGGTGTACTGCGGTTAAGTCCGATCGGAAGCGCTATCGTTCGGGTGACTTTCGCCAAAGGGGTTCAGATTAAAGACGGAATGAACGACAAAATCGCCGTGAAATCCATCGACAAGAGGTGGATGTATAAAGAATCCGGTCAAACTGTGGATTTGATGACAGACGAACTATGGATTCAAGTCGATAAATCCACCGGAGCAATCCGCTATATGACGAGAGATAAGAAACTGCTTCTTGCGGAGCGCTCTAATGAATGCCGACAGTTGGAAAGCGGAGCGGACGGCAAATTTAAGACATGGCTTTATATGGACTGGCAGAAGAAAGAAACCGTATATGGCATGGGTACGACAGAGACGGCAGGATTGAATCTGCGCGGAAGCGCCAGATATATTTCCCATGAAGATTCCGCAGAGGAGCTGCCCTTTATACTTTCAGATCAAGGCTGGGGAATCATTCCGGCAGCGGACAGCTCCGTTATCTGCTGTGACGTTCCTGCTTACGGAACCTATATCCATGCCGAGAGTGAAGAGCAGATGGATTTCTATTTTATTACCGGAAAACGCCAGAATACAATTATGAATGCCTATGCATATCTGTGCGGGAAGCTGTAATAAACAAGGCGTAAAGTCTTAATAATTCAATAAAGACTTTACGCCTTAGATAATTGTTGGTTGATTGCTATAATTATTTTTTCAAAAGAATGTCTTCTTTTAATTGCTGATAATCTTTTTGTTTTTCGTTTGGCAATTCTGTGATTAATTTATCGACTAATTGCAATAATTTGTTATATGTTTCAAATTGTTCATCGGTCATACTTATGTTATCACTCACTTTCCAATCACCGCCTTTCGTTGGTGATATTATATCATAGCGTAAAGCCTTTATTCAATTATCAATGTGTGTAATAATGTTTTTTCGTTGGGATGCTTGCTTGAAATTTCTAGAATGAAGCATGACTCCTGTTACGAAATAATAGAATTCCGATAGACGAGATTTGCTATCGATACAGATACTATAACAGAAGGGCGTATAGATGACAAGGGATTTTATGGATTCATCATCGAGATTCAAAGGAGTAGTCATTTGGTTACAAAAATTGAGAGGTTAATGCAATCGGTCTTCAAGGGTCTGTATGTATAGACGATATATGAAATAGGTAATGGATACATTTTGCACTGCATTTTGTTATTATCTATGGAGGATAAGCTAATTGATTAAGACAGATTTGACAGGTATAAACGGAGTGAGTCGGTCCTTGATTCATTCAAAATCAACGAATAAGTTGATGAGGCAGCAAAAAGCACTTCAAATTTTATCACAAACCGGAAACAGCAAGAAACGGGATAGTCTGAGTGTTTCAAACAGCGCACGAAACTTTTCAAAGGAAAGAATAGCAGCGCTGATAGACAGCGGTGTAAATTTATCCGGAAGTGAGTTGTCCTTCTATTTCAATAATTATCATAATTCCAAAGCTATATTGGATGGGATAAATTTTGGAGAGAATGTTTCCTGCGGATATGACCCTAATTTTAAAGAATATGGTGTTATGTCTTTTGATTATAACGGCAGCAGGCAGATTGTACCTAATTATGCTGTTCCTAAGATAAACACCGGTTCTTTATCGGGGATTCATGCTGTAAATAATTCTTTGGTTTTAAAGAATAAGAGTTATTACGCATGGACGACACCAAACGGCAGTCGGTATACATGGGCAGTTAATAACGGTATAGTTGGTTGGGCGTGTTCAGAATCTTTGCTGGCAGAAAATACAAATCAAAAGGGTACAAACTATAAGTGGGAAATGCGAAAGGCAAGTAACATTTTGTCTGCATTGGCACAGGGTAAGGATTTGTATGGATATAACAGGGAAGAAGTGCTGTCAGTATGTAAAAGTATCGGGTTTACAACGGGTTTCTTTTCCATGGATGCAGGAGCTGGAATGCATCATTATATACTTCAGGAATCCGGAAATGTAATAAATGTTGACAAGGAAATCGAAAAGTTGAACAACATGAATTTGATAGAAGTGGGTTTTAAAGAGGGTGATACGTTTTCTGTTTATGGCAATGAATATATAATCGATAGCAGCGGACATATTAATGTTTCGACTGATGATAAATTTACATCGACAGTAATCATTTATCCGAGTCACTAAGTGGAAAAGGTGTAAAGCCATATTCAATTATCAAAGTGCTGAATGTTTTGTTCCTTTTCATTGGGATGCTTGCCTGGAATTTCTAGAATGAAGCAAGGATGACAAGAGCCTTGATGTGTATAATCTGACCCTGCCTTAACAACGGAAACAACTGCCGCATAGCATAATAATAAAAAAGGTTGAATGTATGCAAGAGATACCTTATAACAGAAATGCGGCGGTAGCATACGCACGCAAATGGGCGCTGAGGCGCAACTCTGCATATTATAATTTCGAAAATATTGGTGGCGACTGTACCAATTTTACATCCCAATGTATTTATGCAGGGGCGCAGACAATGAACTTTACGCCGATTTATGGATGGTACTATCGGTCTTCCTATGACCGCACCGCCTCATGGACTGCTGTTGAATTCTTATATAAGTTCCTTATAAACAATTCGGGGATTGGTCCATACGCACGAGTTGGGTCCAAGTGGGAGGCAAAGCCCGGTGACATTGTGCAGTTGGGAACGCAAAGCGTTGGCTTTTATCACTCGGCCGTTATTACTGCCGTGACACCGACCATTACGGTGGCGGCGCATACTGATGATGCGCTGGACAGACCGCTGTATTCTTATGCCTATGAAATAGCCCGTTTCCTTCATATTGAAGGAGTACGAATCTAAACTCACTTCCTCTTTTCCCAATAAGGTGTTAAAATATAAAGCGTAGTACCAATCACGGATTATATGTGTATTGCTGAGGACATTGCTTATCAGGTACGGTCGAAAATCATAAGGAGGAAAATAAGATGGGCATTGTAATTAAAAATGTATTGGCTATCCTGCCGCAGGGCACGGAAGACGTGGTAAAGGAGACGAGTATTTATATCGAGCAGGACAGGATTACGGGAATCGGCCGGATGCCTGCCGGTTTCAGCGAAGACAAAGTGATTGACGGAACCGACAGACTCGTGATTCCGGGACTGATTAATTGTCATACCCACTCCTATATGTCTTTTATGCGAAATGTGGCGGATGATTTGTCATTTATGGACTGGCTGTTCGGGACCATAGATCCGATCGAGCAGCAGATGACGGATGAAGATACTTACTGGGGAGCAAACCTTGCTATCATCGAGATGATGAAGAGCGGAACCACCTGTTTTAACGATATGCAGATGAATATTCACCAGACCACCAGAGCGGTCAAAGAATCCGGCATGCGTGCGGTAATCAGCAGAGGATTGGTAGGCAGTGGAAACGACGAGGCGGGACAGATGAGGCTGCGCCAGGCATATGAGGAGAGAGATGCCGCCAAGGATTGTGACAGACTGTCTTTTGTGCTGGGCCCCCACGCGCCATATACCTGCGATGAAGAATACTTGAAAATCGTCGCCGGAGAGGCAAAGAAAAACGGTATGGGAATCCATATGCATTTGTCGGAGAGCGAGAGTGAAATTGAACAGATTCGGGAGAAATACGGATGCAGTCCGATTGCACTTGCGGACAGATGCGGACTGTTCGATGTGCCAGCGCTGGCGGCACACTGTGTGCAGATAGATGAGGCGGATATGGATATCCTGAAGGCCAAGAATGTCAGCGTTGTGACTAATCCGGCAAGCAATATGAAGCTTGGAAACGGTTTCGCACCCGTGGGCAGTATGTTGGAGAAAGGTATCAACGTATGTCTCGGCACGGATGGAGCAGCCAGCAACAACTGTCTGAATATGTTCCATGAACTGAGCCTGCTGACGTTGATTCACAAGGGGACAGGCAGAACCCCTCAATGTGTCAGCGCCAAGGAAGGCTTCCGCATTGCCACAATAAACGGAGCGAAAGCCCTCGGCATGGAGAAGGAGATAGGAAGCATTGAAGTCGGTAAAAAAGCCGATTTAGCGATTCTGAATCTGAATACGCCTTCCCTGACTCCCAGAAATAATCTGATCGCGGGACTGTCTTATTCCGCCAACGGTTCGGAAGTGGACACGGTCATCATCGACGGACAGATTACGATGGAGAACAGGAAGATTTTGACGATGGATGAGCAGTTGGTGTATCGTAAGATTCAGGAGATTATCGTAAGGATGGGACTGGATAAAAAAGTATACTAAAAAAGTGTATGACGTGGCGGGAGTATTTCTCGCCACGTTTTTTATAGGAAATTTCTGTAATCGTAAAGAGATGTCAACACTTTTTTAAAAAGTCGTGTGGCTGCGCTTGACAATGCGGTCTATTTGCGATAGACTATATACAGTCTATTAATAATAGACCATCCACACGGTCTGTTGTAAATAAACGTATTTAACAAGGAATACATACATGAAAACATCAGAAAGGAAACTGCACTATGAAAGAATACAAACTGGCGACACTGGAGGCACGGTTCGCGGACTTGATCTGGCAGAGAGAACCAATCTCCTCACCGGAGCTTGTGAAGCTGTGTGAGAAAGAATTTGACTGGAAAAAGTCCACTACCTACACTGTTCTGAAAAAATTGTGTGACAGAGGGATTTTTAAGAATGAAAATGCGACGGTGACTTCTCTTGTCACAAGAGAAGAGTTTTACGGGCATAAGAGCAGGGAGTTTGTAGAAGATTCTTTCGGCGGCTCCATTCCGAAGTTTTTGGCAGCATTTATGGGTGGAAAGAAACTGACACAGAAGCAGGCGGCGGAGATTAAGGAATTGATAGATAATTTTACGGAATAGCAGGAGGAAAGAGTGGATGGATATCAGCGCAATCTTTATGAAAATCTGTAATATGAGTCTCACGGCGACGTACTGTATTGCGGCGGTGATTCTGATTCGTTTCCTGCTGAGAAAGCAGCCGAAGATTTTTTCGTATCTGCTGTGGAGCGTGGTACTGTTCCGGTTACTGTGTCCTGTGTCCGTATCGGGAGATTACAGTCTGCTTCGGATGGATACCGAGTTGATTTCTCAGGAGAATCTCACCGGATATCGCGAGAGTGGGATTATCGCATGGCATGGAAATCATCATCTTATAGGTGATGGGACGCAGGAAATAGATAGGGATGGAATAAACGGTGCTACAGCTGTCGTAGCAGAATCGGGTTTTTATGAATGGGAAGCGGCGCAGCGATTACATAAGATGTTTACCGTGGGCGGGTATCTTTGGCTTGCAGGCATCGTCATACTGGCTGTATACAGCTTGTGGACGACGCTTCGATTTCGCAAATCTCTGCATGGGGCGGCGCATATGAAGGAAGATGTCCTTGAAATGGAAGGCCTCACCACACCGTTTGTGTTCGGCATCGTAAGGCCGCAGATTTATTTGCCTGCCGGTTTGCAGGAGCAAGACCGCAGTTTTGTTTTGGAGCACGAGTATGTTCATGTGGCGCGCAAAGATTATCTCATCAAGATTCTGGCATGGGGTACGTTGTGCATTCACTGGTTTAATCCTATCGTGTGGCTTGCGTATAAGCTGATGGAGAAGGACATGGAGATGTCATGCGACGAGGCGGTTATTCGGAAAATAGGCTATGATGTGAGAAAAGAGTACTCCAATGCTCTGCTGTCGTTATCCTGCGACAGATTGAAATTAGGCGGCTGTCCGATTGCTTTCGGAGAGGGCGCGGTCAAGAGCAGGATTCAAAACATCTTGTCCTATCATAAGAAGACAGTTGTGGCGATGGTACTTGCGTCGGTTCTGCTGTTAGCTGCTGTGTTCGGATTGTCTATGAATCCTGTAAGTGCGGCGGATGATGATGTGTTAGCCGGACAGATTCAGTTTGTTACGGATTATGCCAACACATTCTGTGACCGGGATGGCGATGCTCTGGTGGACCTATATATTGATGAAACTACCGCATTTGAGGATGTGATTGAGTTATATCAAGTGGACGGAGGATATACATTCGGATATTCCAGCCCGTGGCCCGATGAATTCCGATTTCTGATGAACGAAGAGAACAGTAAAGATGGGGGAAAAGCTGAAATCTGGTATTATGCATGGACATCCGACCCTCACATAGCGGTATGGAAAGAAGAATTGGAATTTACGAAAACACAGGATGGATATCGGGTATCCAAAAGTACGATTAAGTTTTTGGACAGCATTTCTTCTGCGGAAGAATTTAAGGAAGCATATTGGGTTGGAGGCGCGTACCGATTCACCGACTATAATGAGAGAGGATTTGTGGAGGCAATCAATGAGCAGACGCAGTATGATTTGGAGGCAGGCGATGGTACAGACCGCAACGCAATGTACAGAAATCCCGACACAGCAGCGGAGTGGATTTTTAACCTGACGGGCGGCGTATGTATGCCGACCTATTATAATTCTAATGGGCAGGCTGCAGTGCGCTTTATCTTCTTGGATGGCAGTTTTGTGGAGATTCCCATGTATGATGTCAATTTCGACGGGTATACATCAACTCTGGATGTTGTGACGGGCAGTGGACCTGCGGAAACAGTAAATCCCCAACTCTGGATTCCCGACTTGCAGGTGTGGAATGCGAAAGCACCGTAAAATGCTTGCACTTCGCATGAATTTTAGTATAATAGAGATAAGTAAAGAAAGCACCTACATCGTAGGTGCTTTCTTGTGGGAAGCGAAAATGTGCAAGTACTGTGTTGGAAGATACGCAGACTTGCGAGACTGCATTTTTATGTGGAGGTCATTTATGGAAATCGAATTTGACGTTAAGATATCTGCCAACGTTTTATATGATTATATGCTGCGTCACACATACAGCAGTCTGTCAGGCATTATGGGTACGCTTGTGGGCGCACTGATGCTTGTACTTTTTGCATCCAACAGACAGCCGATTTGTCTGATTATCGGAGTGGTTATTCTGCTGTACCTACCGTGGACCCTTTTTATCAAATCCAGACAGCAGGCACTTGGCACACCCGCATTCAAGAAGCCGCTGCATTACCGCTTGTCCGACGATGGCATTGAGGTATCGCAGGATGAAACTGTGGAACAGATGGGATGGGACGGCATGGTGAAGGCGGTGTCCACGCTCAACAGTATCATAGTGTATACCACACCTACCAACGCCTGTATTTTCCCGAAGAAAGACTTGGGAGACAGCAAGTATAAGGTGATTGAGATTATTTCTACCCATATGCCACCTAAGAAAGTAAAAATCAGAGGTTGAGAAACAACATGAAAATTATAGAGACGAACAACGCCGAGGAGACTTTCGCACTGGGAAGACAGATAGGGCAGCAGGCAAAAGCGGGAGAGGTCTATACGCTGGTCGGCGACCTGGGTGTAGGCAAAACAGTTTTCACACAGGGAGTGGCAGCAGGGCTTGGCATAGAGGAAGCGGTCAACAGCCCTACTTTCACGATTATGCAGGTCTACGAGGAGGGCAGGGTTCCTTTTTATCATTTCGACGTGTATCGCATCGGTGATGTGGAAGAGATGGACGAGATTGGTTATGAGGACTATTTCTACGGGGACGGTGTCTGCCTGATTGAGTGGGCAAACCTGATTGAAGAGATACTGCCGCCCGCACATAAACAGATTATTATTGAGAAGGATTTAGCCAAAGGCTATGATTACCGTAAGATTACGATTGAGGAATATTAGAGTATTAAGTTATGGCAATTAATCAGCGCAGACTTTTGACTGTGTCTGAAAGGGGTGCAATTATGAAGATATTGGCACTGGACAGCTCCGGACTGGTGGCGTCCGTGGCGCTTGCAGAAGATGATAATTTAATTGCAGAGTATACCATACAATATAAAAAGACCCATTCCCAGACGCTTCTTCCCATGTTGGAGGAAATTCGGGATATGGTGGAACTGGACTTATCCTCCGTAGATGCCATTGCGGTGGCGGCGGGTCCCGGTTCTTTTACCGGACTGCGGATTGGATCGGCGACAGCCAAGGGGCTTGCTTTTGCCATGGAGAAACCGATTGTGCCGGTGCCCACGCTGGAGGGGCTAGCCTATCAGATGTACGGCACGAACGCAGTGGTATGTCCGATTATGGACGCCAGGAGAAGTCAGGTCTATACCGGTATCTATGAGTTTATAGACGGGGAACATGGATATGACATGCGTGTCATACAAGAACAATGCGCGCTCTCTTTTGATGAGATTGCGGATTCCCTCAACAATATCGGGAGAAAAGTGGTTTTCGTGGGCGACGGCATTCCGGTTTTCAGAGAGCGTATGGCGGAAGTGTTACAGGTACCTTACACTTTGGCTCCGGCACACCGCAACAGACAATCTGCGGCTTGTATCGCCGCACTCGGAAGTGTATACTATGCACAGGGCAAATTTGTGAGCGGTGCGGAACATATTCCCGAATACTTAAGGTTATCTCAGGCAGAACGGGAACGGGAGCAGGAATTACACAAGGTTATCTATAGAGATATGACACCGGACGATGTGCCCTATATCAGCAGACTGGAGCAGGAGACTTTTTCCATGCCTTGGTCGGCAGATTCATTTTTGGAAATGATTGCAAATGAGAATGCCAGATATTATGTGGCTCAAAGAGATGGGCAGATAATCGGCGGATGTGGTGTGCTGATGGCGGCAGGCGAGGGAAATATCACGAACGTAGTCGTCGCGCCCGATGCGAGAAACCAGGGGGTCGGCACCGGGATGCTTACACATCTGATGGAAAAGGGAAGCAGTGAGGGACTTACAGCCTACACATTGGAAGTCAGAGTCAGCAATGACGCAGCGATTCACCTATATGAGAAACTTGGATTCGTGTCGGAAGGAATACGTCCGGGATTTTATGAAAAACCCACGGAAGACGCTATGATTTTCTGGAAGAGATAGGGAGTGTATGGAACAATTACCACTGTTGTTACACATTTTGTTTGATAAAATGAGAGATAGCGGAATAAGTAACATTACAGGAGGTTTGTCATGCGCGTTTATTCGGAACAAAAAGAACTGACCAAGGTAGTTTGCAACTGCTGCGGCAAAAATTTATTGGTAGACAATGGATTTCTTAAAGAAGAATGTATCCATGTAGAGCATGATTTCGGCTTTTTCGGGACAAAGGACGGTTTAAGCCACAAGTTTGATTTGTGCGAGGACTGTTATCGGAAACTGGTCGGAGATTTCGAGATTCCCGTGGAAGAGTGGGAGAGAAAAGAACTGCTCTAATTGCTTAGTCGGCAACAGAACAGGAGCGCTTATGTTAGATATCTGCTTATTGGGCACGGGAGGTATGATGCCGCTGCCGCACAGATGGCTCACATCATTGATGGCGAGATATAATGGGACAAGCATATTGATTGATTGTGGGGAGGGCACCCAGATTGCGATGAAGGAAAAGGGATGGAGTCCGAAACCCATCGACATTATCTGTTTTACCCACTTTCACGCAGACCATATCAGTGGTCTGCCGGGTATGCTGCTCACGATGGGCAATGCGGAGCGAACGGAGCCACTTCTGCTCATAGGGCCAAAAGGACTTACAAAGGTCGTAAGCGCTCTGCGTGTGATTGCGCCGGAGCTTCCTTTTGAAATCAGATGCATGGAATTGACAGAGGCGGAACAATCGCTCTCTTTTGACGGTTTTCGCATTGAAGCTTATAAGGTAAACCACAATGTCCTCTGCTATGGTTACAGTATTGTTGTAGAGCGGAAGGGAAAATTTGACGTTTCTGCGGCAGAAAAACTCAAAATTCCGAGAAATTACTGGAATCGTTTGCAAAAAGGTGAGATAATAGAGACAGAAGAAGGTACGTTTACCCCCGATATGGTTTTGGGTGAGCCGCGCAAAGGGCTTAAGGTGGCGTACTGTACGGACACCAGACCTACGGAAAGTATCGTGCGCGGAGCTGCGGAGGCGGACCTTTTTATATGCGAAGGTATGTACGGAGAGCCGGAGAAGCAGCAGAAAGCTAAGGAGTATAAGCATATGACTTTCTATGAGGCAGCTGAGCTGGCCCGGAAAGCGAATGTCAAAGAAATGTGGTTGACACACTACAGTCCTTCCCTCGTTCGACCGGAAGAATACATGAAGGATGTGCGAAGCATTTTTTCCAATGCGATAGCAGCGAAAGACGGACGAAGTGTAGACCTTTTATTTGAAGATTAATATGCGATGTAAAGTCATTTACTAAGTCAGATTGCGAAAGGAGCTGAGTGTATGAATCGTTCCAAAATAATTACGGTTGTTGTTATCGGCCTAATTCTTGTAGCAGTAGTTGCAGGTTTTGCTTTTTCTTTAAATCACAGATCCAAAGTGGCAGCGGAGGCAGATAAACAGGCTACTGCGGTGCAAAAGGTCCTGATGAAAGACTTGGAGAGAAGCTATCCTCCTTCACCTAAGGAAGTAGTCAAATATTTTGCTGAGATTACTCAGTGCTTTTACAATGAAGAGTACACGGATGAGGAATTGACCCAGTTGGCTGAGAAAATTCAGGGCATCTACGACGATGAGCTTATAGCAAACAAGTCGCAGGAAGATTATCTGAATGATTTGAACAGTGAAATTGCCGATATGAAGAAGGGTAAATATACTATATCAAGCTATGCGCTTTCATCCAGTACCGATGTGTTCTATTTTACGGAGAACGGTTATTCCTGTGCCAGAATGTACTGTACATTCAATGTGAAACAGGGAACCAACGGTACGACAGCTTCCATGGAAGAGTTTGTTCTGCGAAAAGATGAGGACGGACACTGGAAGATATACGGATGGGAATTGGTACAAGATTAGTGGGACGGAGAGAGTGTGCACATGGATAAGGCGTGCAATAAAGAAGATATCACAATACTTGCCATAGAGAGTTCCTGTGACGAGACTGCGGCGGCTGTCGTCAGAAACGGCAGAGAAGTTCTTTCTAATATAATATCTTCGCAGATAGATTTGCATACCATATACGGCGGCGTGGTTCCGGAGATTGCATCCCGTAAGCATATAGAAAGAATTAATCAGGTAATCGGTGAGGCACTGCAGACAGCGGGCACAGAGCTTCGGGAAATGGATGCCATTGCCGTCACCTACGGACCGGGACTGGTAGGCGCTCTGCTTGTGGGTGTATCCGCCGCTAAGGCAATCAGTTTCGCTTCGGGGATTCCGCTTATCGGAGTTCATCATATTGAAGGACATATCAGTGCGAATTATATAGAGAATCAAGAGTTGGAACCGCCTTTTGTCTGCCTGGTTGTATCAGGCGGACATTCTCATTTGGTGCGGGTCAGTGACTATGGAGAATATGAGATTCTCGGGCGAACCAGAGATGATGCCGCAGGCGAGGCTTTTGATAAGGTAGCGCGTGCTATCGGTCTCGGATATCCCGGTGGCCCCAAGATTGATAAGGTATCAAAAGACGGAAATCCGGACGCGATCCAGTTTCCACGCGCCAAGGTAGCCGATGCGGTTTATGATTTTAGTTTTAGCGGATTAAAGTCTGCTGTGCTGAATTATTTGAATTCCTGTGAGATGAAAGGCATTGAAATCTGTCAGGCAGATGTGGCAGCTTCTTTTCAGAAAGCAGTTGTGGATGTTCTGGTGGAGCATTCTATGCAGGCGGTGCGGGAATGCGGTATTAATAAATTTGCCATTGCAGGCGGCGTTGCTTCTAACACAGCACTTCGCAGCGCCTTGGAAGAGGAGTGTGCTAAAGCCGGCATTGCCTTTTACCATCCGTCACCTGTCATGTGTACCGACAATGCAGCGATGATTGGTGCAGCGGCATATTATGAATATTGCAAAGGTGTGCGGCATGGCTACGATCTGAATGCGGTGCCGAATCTGCGACTGGGGGAATGAATGCATGCATTCTTCCGGGGTTGAGAAAGGACGGATATGAATAAGAAGAGATGTACCGCGGTCGTGTTGGCGGCGGGAAGCGGAAGCCGCATGAAGAGTGATGTGGCTAAACAATATATGAGTTTGTGCGGCAGACCTCTAATCTGGTATGCACTGCACGCGATAGAAGAGTCCTCTGTTATTGATGACTGTATTCTCGTCACCGGAGCGGAGGATATTTCTTATGTAGAAAAAGAGATTGTCACTAAATACGGTTTTCGGAAAGTAGATGCTGTGGTGGGTGGAGGTAAGGAACGGTATGATTCCGTATATGAAGCTCTACGTGTGATTGCAGATGACAAGTTAAAAACACCCAACCGGGATGGATATGTTTTTATACACGACGGCGCCAGGCCTTTTCTGACAGAAGAGATTTTGGAACGTTGTTATAAGGAAGTGGCACATTCAGGAGCGTGTGTGGCGGGGATGCCTGTCAAAGATACGGTAAAGATTGCAGACAGTGAAGGGTATGCGTCGCAGACCCCGGACCGGTCTTATGTCTGGCAGATTCAGACTCCGCAAGTGTTCAATACTCTACTTATTATAGAAGCATATGATAAATTAATGAGGGAAAAGGACAGATTAAGCGCTGCAAAGGTCAAAATCACGGATGACGCGATGGTTGTCGAGACGCTTATGGATACGCCGGTTAAACTGGTAAAAGGTTCTTATGAAAATATTAAAATTACTACGCCGGAAGACATGGTGACGGCGGAAGCTTTTGTGCGGAAAAATGGTTAAAATTTTTTAGCTAAATAGGTTGACACTGAAATCCATTTTTGTTAGAATATTTCTTGCGCTGACCGTGAGGAAGGTGCACTGCGAACCCGGAGAGGTATCGAAGTGGTCATAACGAGGCGGTCTTGAAAACCGTTTGTCCGCAAGGGCGCGTGGGTTCGAATCCCACCCTCTCCGCTTGGAGATACCTCTCCAATCGAGACTTATATTCATATTGTATTATCAGTTAGCTATATTTGGAGAAGTACCCAAGATGGCTGAAGGGACACCCCTGGAAAGGGTGCAGGTCGTTAATAGCGGCGCGAGGGTTCAAATCCCTCCTTCTCCGTTAGAACCTTGACAAATAAACAGCAATGCAACCCTGAAAAGATTCCTAAAAGATAAGTAAAACCGCTAACGCGGTTTAACTTGAGTAAGTTGCCTGAGCAACTTACGTAGAGAAAGATTTTCAGAGAGTATCGGACAGATACAAACCAAAGAACAGTAAGA
>JAFLTE010000023.1 GCA_022510565.1 Lachnospiraceae bacterium
TGTACACCGGACTCTTGATAAAGTCAGGCGCACACTCCCCCTTATCCTCATCTATATAGAGGACCGTGATGTCATTGATGCTGTCCGCATCCTCTATGGTAAAGATATGGCGTGTTCCGTAGATATCGAAATCCCGAAGACCGATCACATCCATCAGTGTATTGTCCTGCTCCATAAAAAAGTATCGCTTCATACTGTTGCCTCCGTTATCCTGCTCACGAGATACAGCACATTAAGTTGTGCCTCGTCAAACAGCTCCGGTCGAAATCCCTCCTGTGAGAAGGTTGCCTGATTCATGTTGGCATCCTCGAATTGATTCTCCAGAAGTTCACAATCCTCGAAGTCCGCCTGATGCAGAGTCGCCCGCGAGAAGTCACAATTCTCTATGCGGCATCTGATAAATCTGGCACCGGACAAGTCAGCCTTGCGAAAATCGATATTGGACAGAGAGCACTCCTCAAACACCATGAAACACATCTTCTTCCTGCTGCAGTCGCCGAAGGTGAGATTGCCCCTATACCAGTACTCCGCCATGAATGCATTGGGATTTGACTCGTATAGCCGGAGCTTGTCCTCCCACTCTTCCTGCTCCCGGATGCTCCTGTTCACCTGGAGCGCTATCTCGCTGTAGTCCTTGTATTCTCCCCAGCGGATGATCCACAGGGGGAGTTTGGGAATCGCTGCGAAGTGCTCCTCCTGTTCCAGGTCGCGGAAAGCGAACCGGAGCATATGGGTGATGAGCTGATTGCAGACCATGATCTCATCCTGAATCAGGTTCTCAATGTCATACCGGTTGATTTTGCCCATGTATTCTCTCATGTCCGTGAGGAGCTTCTCTTTCCACTCCATATACTCACGGAAGATGAAAGTGATATCGAAGCAGACCGTGACCGGCGCCTCATCCATGTACCATCCGATGTCCAGTACGTCCAGCCTGACGAGCGCTTTGCCCTGACACAGATCACAGCGCTGCAGGGCGAAGAGGAAATACATACAGTCCTCTTTCTCCTGCATCTCTACCTGTCGTGCCGCCTCTTCAAATGCCGCATACACGCAGCTCATCAGCTCTCTCATTCTCTCCTGCAGGTTCTCCCAGAACTCCTGTCTTAACTTCTCCTGCTCCTTCATATGAGCGGTCCTAAATTCTTCCCATGCTTCTTGTCTTGTCATTGTCTCCCCGCCTTATCAGTTCATATGTACTTCCGTTCCCTGTATGATGAGCTTGCCTTCCTCGTTCAGGTACATACTGCCGCCCATCTGGGAACACAGATAGGAAGTTTCCTTACACCGTACACTCATGGTACGTTTCGCCTTCAGCGTGATATCCTCCTCGGCGGAAATCTGTATATTCTCGTTTGCACTGATGTTGATTCTTCCCGTCTTTAACATCTCTATATATACGCTTCCTCCGCTGCACCGAATCTCGATTCCCTTGGATGTCAGCTTGATTGCATGTCCGCTCGGCACGCGCAGATATTTGGTAGTGGGGTCTCCCATCTTGTCCTTGCCGTCTTTCTTCTTGGACTTGGCATCTGCCCCTGCAGCAGCTGCACCGCCTGCCGCTCCCGCCGCTGCGCCTGACGCACCACCGCCTGAAGAGCCTCCTGTGCCTGGCGCTCCCCCTCCGCCTGAGCCACCACCAGAACCGCCGTCGTAGGAATTTCCGCTTCCGCCGTTGTAGGAACTTGTGCCTGCCTGTCCTCCCGCCGGGGCATTGCCCTGTCCTGCGCCGGAGGCTGTTGCAGCCGGCTTGGCGGGATCGTATGTACTCACCGCACTGATAGCGATCACATCCCCCGTTTTCTTGGAGGGGAAATAAATCCTCACCTTGTCGCCTTTTTCCGGCATACAGTACCATCCGCTGCCGTCGGAAGATGCGGAGGGTGTGGAGAACGGAAACCAGTAACAGTCGTTTGACGAATATCCGTCGTCAATATTTAAGTGAATCTGTACTTTCTCACCCTTGATATTCAGAATGGTTCCTTCCAGTGCTGTGCCTACCAGTTCCATGGGGTAGATCGGCGGCTGCAGGATGCCCTCTCTCTTCTGCAGGGTCACGAACTCATAGAGGGTACTGCCGACGGTGCGGTATTCCACTTCCGTCACGATCAGACTTCTGCCTCTGTAATCTACCTGCGCATACAGCGGTATGCAGTTGTCCAGCTTGATTCTGTATCGTATGAAGTCCTCATCCCTGACACCTTCTCCCATTTCCTGCCAATAGGACAATCCGTCCATATCCTTGCAGCTTTCCTCCACAGATATGATGTTCATCCTCTCGGGAATCTGTGCCGTACCGCAGTACAGGCAGACTTTGTCGCGTACTTCACTCCCCGCAATCGGAAGATGCCATCCCGACAGCATTCTCTTCAGGAACTGCCAGTCCGTCTCTTCATACTGCACCGCGATCTCTCCTATGGCTCCGTCGGCAAAGAGGATTCCCGCCTCACCACCGTATTCCTGTACAATCTGTGACATCAGACTCCCCATAGTCATGGAGACATCCTGAAAAGAGCGGGACTTCTTCGCGATATCCATAAGGTAACTGGCAGTATATGCGATAAGTCTGACATGGTAGCTCTTACCCACGCTCTCCATTTCCAGACGAGTGATGATACCGTTGAAAATCGGTTCCTGTTTTCCTGCCTTATCTCCGTAGAGAACCACGTTCTGACCGCTTCCCGTCTCATGGATGGGGAAGTCTTCGTTCTGCTCTCCCAGATCGGCCGTAAGCTCCATCCTGCCGTGTTCTCCGGGTCTGTGTTCAATATGAACGGACAAGATTGTCTGTACCTGCAGACCTGTCAACCTAAGGTCTCTTAGTCCATATGCCATCCCTATCATTCCTCACTTAATTTTCGTAGATTTCCTTAGCGTGTATATTGATGTTTTTCTTGATAATTCTCACAGTGGAGCCTTTACTTCCCTTAAGCTCTATAGCGGTTCCCGCCTCCAGTGTTACGTTCTCTCCGCTGACGGAAAGCTGTTTGCCCGCATTGATGGTGATACCCATGGGTGCATTGAACATAACCTTCCCGCTCTTTAGGAGCGTAATACTGGATTTGCCTGCCGAAAGGAGTACCCCTGAGGGAACCATCTGTACTTTGTTACCGTCCTTGGTGAAGATATTTCTCTTCTTCGGATCATCCATAGGATTCTCTTCTTTCTCCTTGGCAGCGTCCATAGCTCCCGCAGCTGCCATAGCTGCGCTGATTCCCGCAGCCGCTGCGCCGCCTGCACCTCCCGACGAACCACCGCCGCCTGTGGAGCCGCCTGACGAACCGCCACCCGATGAACCACCTCCTGACGAACCGCCGCCGCCCGATGAACTGCTGCCTGATGAGCTGCCGCCACCCGATGAACCTCCCGAAGCGCCGCCTCCTGTCCCCGGTGTTGCCGGCATATGGCTGTCATGCTTGGTGATGACATAGGCTTCCTTCTCGTCCTTAGTGGGGAAATACACGCGTATACTGTCTCCTGTCTCCGGCATACTGTACCAGCCGCTGCCGTCGGAGGATGCCGCCACCGTGGAGAAGGGAAACCAATAGGTTCCCTGTTCTGTCGTCAGGTCATTGTTGATGGTGACTCTGACCTTATCTCTGTTGACCTGTATAATCTTGCCGTCCACGGATATTCCCGTGATGCGTTTGCTGTATTTACGGACAGCGGACATGGCTTCCTTCTGTTTCAGCTCATAGGTGCATACCAGAAGACCTTCCCGTAAGTTTCTCTCCAGACTGCCTATGTACCATTCCTTATTGCGGTAGGTCAGCCTACTTCCCAGCGTGTACAGGTCATAGCTGTCGATGAAGTATTCCACGAATTGTATAGGTTCTAAGTCTGCAAAACCGTTTTGGGCAAGAATATCGTACTGTTCTAAGTCCTTACCCATACGGTATGGACATTCCTCCCATTTCACCTCAATATTTTCCGGAGACAGTCCCGCCTGAAAACGCGCCGCCTCATAGGTGGCATCCGCATACAGACTTTCCGCATAGCGGCTCACGAATCGGCACAGGAATTCCCAGTCTGTCTCTTCATATTGGAACCAGATCTGCCCGATGGCTTCCTCCGGTATATTTTTCATGCAGATACATTCCGGATAGTCCTTCATGATCTCCTCTATGACGGAGTGATTCGTCCTTTTCGTATTCTGGAAGGAACGGGTTCTTTTGGTCTTATCCAGAGACCATGTGGCATCATAGGCCTTAAGGCGAATCTGCATGTGCTCTCCCACGCGTTTCATGCTGCTGTCCGTTATGATGCCCTTGAATAAGATTTGCTCCTCTCCGTCATCCATGTAATTGACTGTCACCGTATCCGGCAGTTCATAATAGGAAATCTCGTCCGGCTCGCAATCGAGCACTGCTAAGAGGCGCAGTTCCCCGTGACGGTTAGGTTTCTGTACCACCTTAAGTTCTTCTATGGAGATGACCTTTCCCAATGAAAGATACAAATCCTTATAGGTAATTGCATTTCTCACGGCATTACTCTCCCTTCGCCTTTTCCTCCGCAGGCACTGCCAGAAGCTCATTCAACCTGTGCACGAGAGCTTCCAGCATGAGCCCATAGGTATCCTTGTCCTTCTCAAAGCAGTTATAGTTCCCCACAATTCTCTCGCTTCCCGTACGAATCCGGAAAATCAGGTTGTAGGTCCACCCTTTTCCCGTGGGAGTGCGGTAAATCAGATAGTCCAAATTTTCCAGCACTGCTTCCTTGGTGATATCCGCATAGCTGCCTGCGGCGTTCATGCCTGTTTCCAGCTGCTTCTTCCACTTGCCGATGCTCTGCCTCTCCATTTTCTTATCAGACACGGTCAGTACCTGGCTGATATTCTGATCATGGTTTACCAGAAAGACTACGTCCTTATCCTCCTGTACCCCTGTATAAAAGTTGCGGATGACTACCGCAGGAATCTTATCATCGAAATAATATCTGACCTCGAACTCGAATCTCTCGTTCCCCGGAAGCAGCAGACTTCCTTCCCGCACTCCCTGCAGTGCTTCCTCAAGAGACATCCGGCAGACATTTTCGTCCACGTCCACCCTGCCGGCGGCCAGAAGTTCCTCTCTGTCCTGTCTTCTCTTTTCCCTCTCGATCATAGCAATCTGCTCATCTACAAATTCCATGGCTTTCCCTCTCAAATCAGTATCATCTGTCTTGTACCCTTCTGCGGCTTAGTGAAACCGCTGTTACCCGTCTTTCTCTCCCGCAGGATATGGAGCAGTTCATCGTACAGCTGCCCATTGGTAAGCTGCGTCATCCTTTGTTCCTTATTTCCGGCGACATACCACTCCAGAAGTTTCGCGGAAGCTTGCCCTCCCGTTCCCAACAGCTGCATGGCAAGCGTTATGTCATAGGGATTGTTTGTTCCCGTTGCAAGCAGCTCCAAAGCGTATTCCTCAAGAAGCACAGGCCACAGTCCCGTGCCGCCCGGACAGATATAGGGCATATGAATCCGGTTCACGGTGTCGAATTCCGTCCGATAGTCCTCGAAATTCTCATATTCGGTCCGTAGCCTGGCTCCTTCCTGCAGACGGAATCTCCCCAGCTCTATCCCATTGTGCTCCGCCATATCCTCACTTAAGAAAATCTCACCGATTCCGCCCATCTGATCCCGCTCATAGTCCATAGTGACAAACCGGACATTGATATAGGTCAATCTGTCTGTGGGCGGGCAGTCCATCTCCCATGTATTTTCCATACGGTAGATATTCCCTCCGTAGGAAATCAGCCCGGGCTGTATCTTCAGAACATTGTCTTCCCATGTAATTTCTGTCCCTGTCAGTACGCCGCTGCCGTCCCCCGCCAACATCATCCTGCTGATAGCCAGAGGATAATCACGCAGCTCGTCCAGCATATTCTTTTTCAGGATATTTTTATGTACAAATACCGGACTTTCAAACTTAAACAAGCCTCTTCCTCCTAACAGATAGCAATCTCTCCCACACTCATGGCATCTTCAATGCCGATAATTCCGAAATGATATTCATAGTACAAATCCACGTGGTAACGCATTCCCACAAACTGTTTCAGTATGAATTCCACTTTGCTCTTAAGCTCCCCGCTTTCTTTCCTGCCGATGTAGACCAGGATCTCGTAGGGGTCGTCATTGCTGTGATAGACGATACAGTTGGGAATCAGCGCACACATGATATGTCGAAACAGGGTTAAGTTGTCACCTGTGCGGTACATCGTGAGCATTCCCTGAAGCAATATCTCCTTCTCATTCTTATCAAACAGCCCGAAGGCCTCCGCCATATCCTTTCCGTAAATTCCCTGCCTGATTTCCCGCCCCAGCATTTTCTTGTAGTATTCTTCTCTGGTCATGCCCATCTTGAGGTCGCTTTCCCCCAACTGATGAATCAGGATTTGGAAAAGTCCTTTTCTTAACTCCGGATAATCCGAAAGCTCCGGATGGAACAAATCTTTAAACACCGGCAGGAAGCGGTAATAGGGATTGATTTCCACTACATACGGAGCGCTCAGCCTGATTACATTTAAGAATTCTTCCGACAGTTCTATGTAGGGGCTGTAGGTATCCGCTGCCTTAAACTGTAATTTCGTCCTCTCTATCCCCTGCTCCTTGGCCTGAAGCAGGATTTCCCATAAGTAATTCATCCTTCCTCCTACTTAAGCGCCCCTACACACATATACTCCGGATACATCATCTGTACCTCCGATACCACATAGCTCATAATGTCCCTGAGCAGAAAACTGTGCTTTTCTTTACCCCGAAACTTAAGGAGCAGACATTTTCTGTATTCGTTATCCCTGATTTCGTCCAGAATAAAACTGTTCATAGAATAAGTTTCCTCCGGCCCTTCCTGTCTGTCAGTGAGCTCATACCCCTCATACTCCAGATATTCCTCCACATCAAACTCCCTGATAAATCGAATCAGTTCGGCTCCTGTGCGAATGCTCATTCCCTGACGTCTGAAGAAGCATTCCATAAAACCTTCTTTCCGTCTGTTTGTCATGACGGGATAGGTAAAACGTTCAAATTTTCTGTTTTCACCGCTGATAATCATGTAGACATCCCATTTGCTGGCCTCCGCCTCCTCACCCATCACTACCAGACGGTTTTCCAACTGCCGCACATTATAGATGTGACGGTCATCATCAATCAGATATATGTGCTCATTGCCGTATTCTCTGATGGAAATGATATGTTCAAAATTCTTGTGATCCTCGCACGGAACAGGAAACCCCACACTGGCAAGCTTAAGTTTTCTCACATTCCACAGAGGAACATACCCCTCCCTGGCCCAATCAGAGAACTCCTCAAGATCGGGTTGGATGTCCGTGATATGCTCATCCGCCGGAAAATCGGGAAATTCTCCCGTAAGACAGATGTCCACAAACTTGTATAGGTAGGGCGCATTCACTGTCTGCCACCTGACACCGTTGCCGGTAAACACTTCATACAGATGAGCTATCTCCTCAAGGTAATCCGTATTTCTCCGAAGGGAGAACTCCGCCGGATATTCTCCTCTCTCTGTGACAATCTTTCCCGTAGTCTTTTTCTTGTTCAGGAGTTTTTCAAGCTGTATGTAATCACATTCCAGAAATAGGGTCTTAATATGGCACTGCCCTTCTTCCTGAAGAGTCTGTGTCAGCTTAAGCGCATCATATTCCTGACGAAACAAATCGCTCTCTCTCATAGGCAGAAGCAGGTGATGAGATCTGTCCACCAATTCCCTTTCCACCACGCCCGTGCAGATCCGATAACGGTTGATGTCAAATGCAAGTTCCTCCATAACCCGTTTCTCCAGTACACGGTACATCTCCTGATTGGTCTCATACAGGGATAGGAAGACTTGCTCCACAATATCCTTAAAAGCCACTCTCTCCTTAAGGCCGCTTATCTGATTCACTTCATTTTTGATGATTTCCTCCATGTCCGGCATATGTTACTTCCTTCCGTCGAAAAAGTTTTCTTCCCATGTATCATCTTCAAAGGCAAAGAAAGTTTCCTCCCCCTGACGAAGCAGATCGTTTTCACGCAGTACGGGCAGTACCAGAAAGCCCCATTTTTCCTTGGATGCCCAGACGAAAAATTTAAGCTCGCCCTCCAATATGGTGTCCGTTTCTTCCTGAATGACGGTACCTGCGTATTTTCTATTGATATCTTCCTGCGTCACATGGGTAAACTCCGCCATGTTATAGCCAAAGTGATAAACCTTTAACGGATTGCCCTTTTCATCCTTCAGATACAAATCAAGCTGTTCTCCTATCTTGAATCTTGAAATATATCCGATGTCCTGCTCCTTGCGCAGACTGTGAATCAGAATTTTCTCTTTATTTTCATGAGTAAATGCCATAACCTCGTAAGGCAGTGCATTCACCCGACAGCCCTGATTAATCTTCATGTACCCCAGCTTACAGTTCTTAAAATAGCTGATGGCCCCTTCCAGACAACACATCTTAAGTCTGCTGCCGTCATCATCTTCCCGTTGATTCCGAATCAGTCTTCCCGGAACGAACTCTTTAAGCGCCTCCGTAAACAGACGGGACTTACAGGACTGTCCTGTAAGCTTCAGCATGCCGTACTCCGCCAGTTCTCCCTCCACAAACAGATGCTCCAAAAACCGGTTCATAAGCCCGTAGATATCGGGGCGAAGCAGGTTTTCAATCTCATACAGGTAAAATACAAAGGAGAACTCTTTCCTCAGGGATACGATTCTATTTTCCTCGCGCACGGAAAGCCGCCATTTATCCATCATAATCTCATCCGGCTTTTCCTCAGCTCCTTCCGACCTAATCCACAACTCGTACCGGAAGGATTTCTGGAAGAAACTTTCCTTGATGATTTCCGCCGTCCGAAACAGGTAGTAATAATTATTCTTGACCCGAAAGTACTCTTCCTTGCTCTTTAACTCATACTCCGCAAACCGGGTAGGCAGAATGCTTTCCGCCTCCTCATACAGTCTGTCAAGGCTTTCACACCCTGAGAATGCCTCGAGGTCCAGTTGGAACTGCCTATATCCCATGGCTGCCAGAAGCCTTATTTTGAAGAGCTGCAGTATACGGAATGTGAGATTATTCCCGCCAAAATTGGTGTTGCCGTTTTCATATCCTGTTTCAAGGTCCACTTCGTAGGACACCCTGTTATTGCGAATCCGAAATCTTCCGGAAGTGAGGTCGGTGGTACCGCCGCCACAGTCCATGATCAGCGCCTGATACCATGTTCCCTCCGTATATTTCCCGGATTGAATCAGTTCATATATACTGTGGAAAAGAACGGCCATTCCTTCGTCCAATGTGCATTCCACGTTATATTCCGGCAGAAGTTCGCGGAACATTCCCACGAAACGCTCTGTCTGCCGTACCGGTGCCAGCATCTGGATATTTTTAAATCTGCATTTGAACTGCTGCTGTGCCGTATCGATCAGATAATGCATGAAAGCAGAAAGCATATCCGTTCTCTTTAACTGTAATTTCACCCCATCGGTGGTAATCACCTGCTGGGTCCTGTCCGGTGCGCTGACCCAGCGCTTGATATCGTAGAAAAGGGGACTGTCCTCATCCTGATAAGCGTGTCCTGCCAGCTCTTTCGCCTCATAGCCGAAACAGTAGACAGGTTTGCCGTCCTCAACGTCCTTAACTCCTATGATGCTTGGAAGCATCTCGCTCTCCGTATAGCTATCTTTCTTTAAATCAGGGGTCATGACAATACGGAGACTCCCATCAAGACAGTAAATTCCCAAGGTAGTGTTGGAACTTCCGAAATCAATAATCAGAGGCAGCTCCGTCTCTTCAGGCTGTCTGATGTCCACCGCCAGAAGAGGTGTCATAACGCAGAGTACTTGTCTGGGGATGCTGATCTGTTTGCCGTTGTACAGATCATATAAGAGTTCCGACACTTCCTCTCTCGTGAAATACAACAGAGAATACCTATGCCCCTCCGCTTTCAGGATGGGTACATTTTTGCCTTTGAGAAGAAAAAAACGGTTTTCCTCCACCTGTTTTAAATAGAAACAGGTGTACACCTGGAACCTCTCATCTACCAGCAGAACGTTCCCTTCGTATAGCGGAATGTCACTTGTGACCTCATAATGATCGGTCAGCTCAATGCCCTCTTCTTCATATAAAACCAGATGAGCGGGGAACGCGATTTCCGTTACACCGTCTGTCTTCATCTCTACCTTATTGATGAAATCCTGAAGCGCCTCCAGTCCGCCCTCGGAATACTCCTGGATGTGGCGGTATTCTCTTGCGCCCCGATAGCGCATGATAAACCTGAGCAGTTCTTCTCTCTCCAGTCGTGCTCCCATGGGCACAACCAAACGCTCTCTGTGGCATATCTCCCTGAGCTGATAGGTGGTCATGCCCTGCAATTCTTCCTGACGATATACAGCCTTGGTTTCCGTCTTTTCTTCCTGATTTTTAGATATCTTATAAGTGTATTGCATACTTAGCCACCTGCTCCTGCATTCCCTTGTCCTGTGCTGTCTTCTCCCTTTTCGGTATCCTCTTCGTCTTCGCTGCCATTCTTATCTCCTGCGGCTTTCTTGGCTTCCTCCGCAGCCTGCTTGGCTTCTTCCGCAGCCTTCAGTGCATCCTGAATTGCAGCATCCTTCTGCGCATCCTTAAGATCCTGGATTGCCTGCCTTGCCTCCTCGGCGGCTGCCTTGGCCTCCGCTGCTGCCGCTTCCTCGTCCGACTTCTGCTGAGCCTCTTCCTGAGCTTTTCGCTTGGCTTCCTCATCCAGTTTTTTACAGGCTTTTATCTGTGCTTCAAGGTTGCGTACACGCTCCGACATTCCAAGGTTTTCATACATACCCATGGCGGTTTCAAAATATGCGATGGCACTTACGTAGTCCTCATTTTTCATAAGCTCATTGCCTTTCGTCTCCAGTTCCAGGGCATTCTGCTTATCGTTCATCAGGCTCTGATTCTCCAAATCCAGAGCCACCTGCTCCTTTTCAATAGCAGCCTGAATATTCGCTTCCAATTCCGCCAGCTCTGCCTGTCTGAGTTTCTCCAAGCTTTCCTCTGCTGCCCGCAGTTTCTCGAGGGCTTCAGCTCTAATCTCCTTGTCATAAAGGGAAACCGCCTGCGCTTTTGCCTTTTTGTACGATTCGATGGCCCCCGCATAATCCCCGTATTCTTCTTTCAGTTCTCCGGACTCCATCAATTCGAAAATCTCAATGTATTTGTTAACTTTATCCTGCTGCTTTGCCAGGTAGGCTCCTGCAATGCCACCTGCCTGCTCCGAAAGTTTCTGTGCATCGTAATACAACTCCTCAGCCTTTTCATAATCGCCTTCCTCCAGAGCACTGTCCGCCAGTATAATCTGCTCGGCAAGAAGAAGCAGTGTGCTTATTTCTTCCTTATCGTCTTTTAATTTCAGTGTTGCCGCCAATTCCTCCGCCTGACGGTACTCCTCCACCGCTCTTTCGTAATTGTTGTGGGATATATATTCTCTTCCGTTCTCTATGAATTGCTCCATATCCGCGATTTTACCCACTCGGATTCGATGCCTCACAAACAAAGTGATACCAAGAGCCAGTAATATGACCAGAATGGGAATGAGAATCGCCAGAAGCTTTTTAAGGGAACCGCGCCTTTTGGGGGCAAGATATACTTTATCCACAAAGGTGACGGCAATGGTGTAGTTATCTACCTCCGGCTGCTTTTTGCCCAGAATAAATTCTTCCACATTGTCCGCTACATCCTCAGGTGTGGCGGTGTCCTTCGCACACTCCAGAAGATTGGCTGTATCACAGTTCTCCCAGATACCTCTGGTATACAGAAGCAGGATATCTCCGTTTGCCAGACGACGTTTCTTACATATCTGAATGTCCGGTCTTCGATCTCTCTGTCCCAAGTAAGAGTAGAGATTATTTCTCTCCTCATGAAGAGCTGCCTTATCTCTGGGAATCGCTTCCTCCTCTACGAGGTTTTCCGTCAGAGACTGGTCTTTACTGCCATAGAGGATTCGGTCATTCCTAACCAGAGAAGCTCTTGTGTTTCCCACACTGGCATAGCGGAATTTAATATAATCCGTGACAATTACCGCTATACTTGCCCGAAGTCTCATACCCTCATTATTTGCCAAAAGCTCCTTGTGAGCCTTGCGCAGATTTCGCTTTACGAAAAAGGACGCCATGGAGGGATGTTCCTCAAACTCCCGCAGGACGCACTTTACCGCTATTTCCGCGCTATTATTGCTTTTCTCCTCATCCAGACTGTCTGCAGCCACATAGCAGGCAAAATTATCCAACTCAATATATGCAAAATAATCCCTGTTAAGCAGCTTGGAGCCTTCCTCCGACAGGAATGTTGTGCGAAAACCTGCATTTTCTTTTCTCATCTCATTGCTCCATCAGTAAGTAGTACCATAACGCTTCCGTTTTCCTTATCCCGAGCTACAGACCCTTCCGCCCGGCGGACAATCCTTTCCGCCTTGTCCTGCGGCGTAAAGAGCGGATCCGTCAGAATCTTTTCAAGCTCTGCATAGGAAACTTCCTCGTAGATTCCCTTAGTCATCATCACCGCCAAATCACCGTTTTTGAGTTCGACGGGAACCTCGCATATCTCCATTTGATGGAAGCCGTCCTTCCCCACATAACTAAAGATATCTTCATCCTCCATAAACCATATGGTTTCCTGTCTTCCTATCTTTCCTTCCCTGTACGCCTGTTGTGCCAGAACACCCACGGTCTGTCCCTCGCTTAAAGGAATCAACTCCCCGCCTCTTAGAAGCGCTATCTTGACCTGTCCTGCCATGGCATAATACAACTTTCCGTCAGAGAGAAATACCGCACCCACACTGGCGCCTCCGTTGCGCTCATCCAATAACTTCTGCATGTTCATATGTATGCTGTATACGGTTCTCTGAAAAAAATATTCCGGATTATGGAGCACTTTATAGAGAGAAAACGCTTCCACGAATTCCTTAACTGCCAGATCGGCACAAACCTTTCCCGTATTTTCTTTGCCGATTCCGTCTGCCAATACCGCCAGTTTGCCTGCCGACGAAATGGAAATATCGTAGACATCTGCCTGTATTTCCCTATTACCCGTGGTCTGGCTTACTCCGTCTGTCGCATCGTAAGTCACCTTGTCTCCCGTAAGCTGGAGGATACTTCTTATCGCCACGCTTATAATTAGTAAACCTGCAATTACCTGTACTGTCATTTTTTTACATCATTCCATTCAAAATGTTCCCCGCAGAAGGGTACAAAAACAAATTTGCTTTTTCCTAACTCTATGGTGTCATACGGCACGAGCTCAGTGGGAACATACACTGCCTCCTGATTCAGATAAGCTATCCCTGCAGCGTCTCCCGGCAAGATTACAGTGTTTTTCTTCTTGGCATCATAGACAATGATGGTATGATTCTTCCTGGATATTTCGTTGTCTCCGAGTATCTGTATGTCCATGTCATCACCCCGGCCCACGAAATTCTTGCCGTTTTTAATTTTGTAGTCCTTACCGATTCTGGCGCCCTCGATACATACCAGCCATCCGCACACCGGAGGCACTTCTTCCTCGAGAAGTTCTATGGGCGCTTCCATTCCCGCCGGTGCCTTAGGCTCCTCCAAGGCAGCTGTTTCCATGTTACAATAGGGACATATTGTCCCGTGTTTTCTGGTACTGAACATATGGCCGTTAGGACATCTCATTAAGCTCATTGTGTTTTGCTCCTCTCTTTTCTCAGGTAATTAACAGCTTGGTATTGGCGATGTAGAGTATATCTCCCGGCATCAGCCTGCACGGTCTGTTTTTCATAATCTTGTAGCATAACCCGTCATCTATCTTCCGCACCCGTATCCCGTTCTGTGAGTTTAAATCTTCCACAAACCAGGCATCCATACAGTAATTGAGAACTGCATGCTGATAATCTATGAGTGCACTGTATTCACATTCCTCCAAATCCACATCCACCGGCTCTTCCAGATTGTCCCTGCCAATCAGTAGGGATACTCTTCCCGCAAGGTCCCATGATTTGATTGGTTTATCGTTTTCATCCAACAGAATCAGTTCTCTGACATCAGCTCTGTTACCGTCATTTGAACCGTATTTTTCTTCTCTGCGGTGGGGTGTAAACTGGTCTATCAAGTTGTTCAGCGCCACGATGGCTGTGAGAAGCAGCAGAACAAACAGAATGCATTTCCACCACATAGCTATATTCATAATCGCCACGTAAACCGCCAGTGCCGCTGCACACAGCATAATGCAAGTATCCGTTATTTTCTTACCCATCTTTTTCTCCACGTTTTTATTTAAAACCAAAGAATTTTTCAAAACTGTTTTGATAATTTCCGCTGAAAAAAGCAGACATATTTCCGTAATCCGGACCGGCCTTCTGAGTACCCTTCTTCCCCCGCGTCGCTTTGGGTTCATCCTGTGTGTTTCCCGTCAGGCTTTGGTCATAGGCAGCTCTCTTCTCCTCATCTCCCAGAACTGCGTATGCCTCCTGCACCTGTTCAAACTGCTTTCTGTACTGCTCTCCCGCGTTGTCCGGATGGTATTTACGTGACAGTTTCCGATGTGCTCTTTTTATTTCTTCACTGTCAGCATTTCTGTTCACCATCAATATCCGGTAATAATCCATATTTAAGTTCCTCTTTATTAGGAAAGCTGCCTGTGCGGCAGCTTTCCCTCTCTCCAATAAGACATTTATCACGCATGCTGTCGCTTGGATTTATACGGCATATCCGCCTTCTACCGCAACGTTTGCCATTTTGTCCTTCTTCTGCTTGATAGTCAGCTTAAACGTGCCGACACCGGACTCATCACCATAATCCTCTTTGTAGTCCACTACAAAAGCATTGGGATATGTATATTTTCTTACCTCCTGCGATGCCGCAATAACGTCAATCACTGCTTTTCTGTAACAATCCGCCTTCTCCGCCGGTACCAGAGCCCACTTGCCGATTTCCTTGGTTGCGTCGGCCACTTCCCCGTCTACCGCCGTAAGAATTTTGCCTGTAATCTCCACAGTAGATCCTAAATCCGTAGAACGTGCGTTGGAATCCTTAGGAATATCCGTGCGAAATTTCACGGAAGTAATACTCTGCTCGCTTAGTTCAATTGCTGCTCCACCTTCAACTTTTAATCTGAATCCCATTTTTGGTTTCCTCTCTTTCCTGTTTATTCTTATTCGCCTGCAAATCCGCCTTCAAATTTCAGTCCGGTCATCTTGTCCTTTTTCTGCTTAACTTGAAGAGTAAATACGCCGATACCGGACTCATCCGCAAAGTCCTCCTCATAACCGATGACAAATGCATTGGGCAGGGAAACCTGTCTTACTACCTGTCCTGCGGAAACCACATCGATTTCCAGCTTCCTGTAACAGTCGGCATTCTCTGCCGGAACAAGCGCCCACTTTGCCATTTTCATAGTATCGTCAGCGGCCTCTCCGCCTACAGCCGCCAGAATCTTTCCTGTGATGGTGATGGTAGCGCCCAGGTCTGTGGAGCGTGCATTGGAATCCTTCGGTATATCCGCACCGAAATTTACTCCTGTTACAATGGTCTCATTCAACTGAATAGATTCATTTCCTTCGATTTTTAATCGTAATCCCATTTCTTCTTCCTCCTGTTAACTTGTTTTTTTGTTCATTTCCACTTTAAGATTTTTGGTATTATTATTGAAGGTGAGCAATATGTTGCAGATACCTGCCGTATCGTCAATGTCATAGGACAGCTCATCTCCGCCCTGCAAGATTGAATTAACGTAATCACGGTCAGCTCCCCACCTACTCTTCTGGCTGTCCGGATTATTGCTGAAGAACTTCAATATATTATCTTTCTTAAAGTCATTGCTGTAAAAACGTAAGATACGTTCCACGTAAGTACTTACAAGCGTCTTGTAAATCGGCTCAAACTCGTTGTCGCTCACCTGAAGGTTGCGCGCCTTGTATACCATAATGCTCCTGATATCTTTGCCCTTGTGCTTGGCATTTTCCGAAGAAAATACGAATCCGAATCCGTTCACATTGATGTCATTCTTAATCGTGTTGGTAAATCCGGATATCTCCTTGGTCATGGTAGTGGTAGTACACAGAGCATGATCTCCGGATTCAATATCAAATCTGACACCGGGATAATCTCTGGAAGTTTTGGGGAAGCGCTCCTTTAAGTAGCCGGGACACTGCCATGCCGCTGTCAGACCCGCTGCCACATAAGCGGCTCCGATGTACACACCTTCTATCCAGAGCTTCATGATATCTTCTTTTTCTTTGGACAGGACAGCCGCACCTTCCTCACTCATCACCATCTTCTTATCCAGAATCAGCCCCGATTTATCCTTGGGAATCACGGTAATATTAGGGATACAGGGAACTACATATTCGCTGTATTCTCTCTTCAACAAAAGAGAGCATTTTTCCTTATACTTCTCAACTCCCTCGGATGCCATGGCACTGAAGGTTGTCTCCTCTCCCGGCTGGAAACTGAAAAATGTAGTGACTCTGTAGGGATACATTGCATTCATCAGATTGGCAAGGCTTTCCATGGTATTCTGGTCATCTTTTTCAACCTTTTCGTTTCCCGCAAAACGGATTCTTTGGAGCTTTACACCCTTACTCTGTTCCAACTCGACGTTCGGAACAATGGCAAACCATATGGTATTATCAAACTCATTCTTGTCATTGACGGTATTTAAGTAAGTCACTAGGCGCGGCAGGTTGTGAGCCTTAACCTGCTGCTCCAGCTTTGTGTTCGTCACAAGGAGTTTGGGCCTCATACCGTTTTCTTTTACCTTATACTGATCAAAAAATGTTTTGACTCCCAACATCTTTTCAATTAGGGGTTTTACCACCTTAACGAAGTCATCTTTAGTCTGCTTATAAAAGTCGAGATAATTATTGTAATTAGCTATCTCTTTGGGAATATCCACCTCACTTTCCAGGGTAGAGGTCAGCGGACAGAAGGTGCGCACTACCAACTCCCTGACATAGTCAGACTGATTTTCATTGAGGGCATCATAATCCTCCTGAAAAGCCTCAATCAATCCTGCATTAGCACTGTCATCTACCACTGCCAGTTGCGTGTTTTCTTCCTTGCTCACTTCCAGTATCTTAAGTTCGCCGTCATCTCCCATACTGAGCAATCCGGCTTTGAAGACTTGTCCGCCCTCCTCCTTGCCAGTATCGCCCAGCAGAAGTCTCGTCTTAATGTCCTCAATGGCAAGAGGAAGCATTGCCATTACGTTATTGTAATTCTGGCTTGCCTGCTCAAACATATAGTTCAGTTTGTCTCCCACGTCCAGTTTCTTCGGATCGCCGTCATCCAGTGCTTCATACTGTCCGTATACGTATTGGATTTCTTTTCTGGACTGTCTGATGTCATCCATGATCTTCTTAGGGGAAATCATATCGAGAATCTTATCAAACTTAAAATCCACGTTGGCGATTCCCATGGCTCCTTTTGTCTCAATCAACGTAAGCAGCATCTTCAGAAAGTCGTTTTCCATATTCAGGGGAATTTGCGTGACACAGTTCTCCGGTATATTCTCAGGTTTCTTTAAACTGTACATAACCTTCTGGTTATTGGCGTTAAAGAAGGAATACACCACAGGTGCAAACTTCTCAAGGAATTCATCAAAACTGCCAACCAACAGCTCTTCATTGATTTCCTTAACCTTGTCATCATCCAGACTGTTTTTCCCTTTCACGTCACCAATCAGCGTCAAGAGATCGTTCTTTTCCGGATTGATTTCTTCAAACAGTATTGTTCTGTTTGTTTGAGTAATTACATCCATTACCTATACCTCTCTTCCTTTTAAATCATGGATATATAATGCACTTCCAGTTCGCACGTCCCGTCTCCGGAAGTTATATATATTACATTTCCATAGCTGACCATGTACTGTATCTTACGGCACACAATCGTATTGCCTATCATCACGGCTGCTTCACAGTCATGGTAGAGAATCATCTTCCTGTTTTCTGCCGGAAACAGGTAAATATTGTCAAGTTCCAGCGTGTCTATGAGATCGGGATATTCCACAAACATATCCTTCAATACAATCTTTTTGTCCCTATAGGAATACAGCGCGTAATTAAGCGGCGGAATTTCCTCCATTCCCTCCGGCAATAATGTAAAATAAGCGTTGATTTTTCCGGTAAAACAGCACTCCTCTTTTTCCTTGGGCGGCATTGTTACCGCTGCCTTATGTATCATCCTGCTCATGAGCTTTATGATGATAAATCCGACAATACACACAAGCAGGATAATAATCTGCCAGTATACCTCCCATATGCTTCTGACTCTTACCGGAATGCTCCCTGTAAGGCTGCCTTCTCCGTCTGAGACAAGCAGCACAATATTACCGGTTCCTCTTCCCTGTGGCAGAATATGAAGCAAATGTCCTTCTATACTCGCAAACGTTACATCCTGTGGCATCTCCAACAGCTCATAACTAAGAGAATCTCCGTCCGCGTCTTCAAAATAATCATCCAGATTCAGTATCTGTTCGTCCGAATAAGTCATCAGCTCCGCTCTGTGGCTGTTATTGCCGGCCGGAAGGGTATTTAATATGTTAATCTCAGGAACTTCATATGCATTTTCCGAGTTTTTCCCTGTAGTCAAATACAGCCTGTACTTACCGGAATTTTCGAACGTCACCTGACCTACAATCCCACTTTCCGTCACTTCAAGCTCTGCGGGAATCCCGGTTCCGTTCGTCGGATTTTGAAACTCGGCCTGCCATTGAAACTCCTCATAATACTCTGAATTCTCCAACACGTTTCCCCGATCATCCATGAATCGGATTTGAAATTGTGTCTCTCTGTTTTTATATATGTCTCCGTCAAATGTAATTACCGGCGTTATGTTTCGCCTTCCGATCATGAAAACATTCATCTGCTGCCCGCGCTTGGTGCTAAACGTTATCGCAAATTCACTCTCGGAATTCATCAGAGTCGATACTGCATAATTTCCCATAATTTGTGGTGCAGTTTTTCTCTCTCCATGCACGACCCCTGCTTCTTCAATCTCTTGATCCGAAAGAAACAGTACCGTCAGTTCATCGTAAGACACCCCGACCGTATCGCAATTTATTCTTTGGATTCCCTCGTCATATACACTGTCGCATACTTCCCGGACAGAATAACTGAAATTGGTATGGAATAAGTCATACAAAATGGACGCTAACTCATCGGGCTTCTGTACTTTATAGCTTTGTCCCCCTGTCTGTCCGGAAATATTGCTTAACTTTGTCTCTTCACCGTCGTATTCCTCACCAAATGCAATCGTGACAATCGGTGTTCCCTCTGCCTTGCAGAGTTCTACAGTTTCTTCAATATCCTTCTCGGAATCACTTTCCGTCCTTCCGGTATTGGAGAGCGCCAAATCCGTCTCGCCGTCGGATATCAGCACAATCATTTTTCTTCCTGCATACCCATCCATCAGGTGATACGCTTCGCGTACACCCAGACCTATATCCGTCTCGCCTTTATTGACGGCACTGTCTATTGTTTGTTTCAGCATATCCCGCTGGCTCTCCTGCTGTACGGAAACAGGCGCTTTCTGAGCGATAATTGTATCATTATACGCAACATACCCAATGCGCATATTTTCGCTATGCATTGTATCTACAAATATCTTTAAAACCTGCGGTATCAACCGCTGCTTGTCCTGTTGATTCATGGAACCGCTGTGGTCTACCACAAATACAATGTTTAAATCTTCTTTAACCATGACGGCTTCTATATTCTGTACCCGTTCACCACTGTCCGTTATGCCGGATTGGGGCATGGCAATGCCGTCATTTTCTTCTGCCTGAGTATGGATACTTCCGATATAGTATATAATCAATGTAATAATTATCGCGCACAGTACCCTTTTTCTCATCTTCGTCTCCGTTGTATGTAATCTCCACTGCAACTGTTCATGTTTGACAATCACGTATACTATTTCCCGGTAATGATGTAATCACAGCTTACGCCGAATGATGTCGCGATTTTATACAAAGTGTTAGCAGAAAACCCTTTCTTGCCGGTTTCTATTTCATAGAGAAATTTGGTCGAGATTCCTATGATTTCTGCAAACGCTTCCCTCGTATAGTGATTCTTTACCCGCAAATACGCAATTCTTTCTCCAATAGCCTTATTTTCTATAAAATTCACCATCCGTTTCTGTAAATTTTACATATTTCAACACAATTCTACGAGGAACAATAGTTCCCAAAATATTCCAACATGTTAGAAATCATAGCATTCTAAGTTCCCGTTTGATTTTTATTTGCATCAGTTGCGAAATATTTAACGTAAGTCGACAAATTTATCCTTTAATAGAGTAATTTCTGTTTTTTACGACTTTCAGGTTGTTTTTAGCATACTTCACGTTAGAAACCGAATTCCCGCCTATGTTCGTTATATTATGAGCTTATAAAGCAGCGTATGGGGGTTGAAATGTTTACACTGATACAGAAGAAATACGATTTTACAGACTATCAGATTGCACAGCTTAAATATACATTTACGATTTTATTTTCGGAATTGAGTAAATTTGTGATTATTTCGTTCTTTTTCCGCGACTGTTTCGCCTTGTATATATATGCTGCGGTATTATTAGGCATATTACGAATTTCTACCGGAGGATTGCATGCCAAGACATATTGGGGCTGCTTATTTATGTCACTGATGTTCTTCTGCGCCTCGATATATCTTCTGCCACAGATTGGAATCTCGAAAATATGGATGGCGGTTTTGATTCTCGGATGCGCAGCCGCAATCGGTCTTGTTGGTCCTGTGGAATCTATCTATCGCAAACCGCCGTCCGACAGCATGAAAAAGAGATTGGTCGCCCAATCTCTGATAACAGTTATTATGCATTTGATTTTGTTCTGTCTTGATAACAATGAAATGTTTATCGTGGGAAGCTGGGTTATTATATTGCAGACTACCCAGCTTGTCATCGCAAAAATCCTTAGGAAAATGCAGAGATTTGCAGGGAGGTGAGTGAATGAAATTGAGAACCTTCTTATGCTGGTGCATAAGTTTAGGGATGATAGTCAACAGGAATTATCCATGTTTACTTGTCTTTGGCGATTATCCATATCCAGAAGAACAATAATCCCATACTAAAGCCTGTCTTCTACTCGAGTAGGCTTTGGGATTGTGACCGTAAAGGATATCCAGTTATGATGGTTGTTTGTTATATTTTGGAACTGAACGTCAGCGCTGTACTGATTGGCTATATTTTTGACATTATACAATCCCAGACCTCTGCCAGATCCTTTTTTGCTGTATCCCTTTTTGAAACATTCTCCAATAAAATCCGGGCTCAACGGTGCTCCTACATTCCTGATTTCCAGCAGTATATTATCTTCCGTTTCCTCAATCTGCAGATAGACAGGCTGTGAAATTTCCGTCGGCAAAGTCAGCGCCTCACATGCATTGTTGAGCAGATCGCTTGTAATCTCTATTATTTTATAGATAGGCATCTCGCATTTCAGTTGTCCGATACTTATTTTATAATCAACCCCTATCCCCTGCTCTTCCATGCTCACAAATTTCCCGTACAGGAATGCGATATATACAGAATTACCCTGCCCTAAAAGTTTGTTATACCGATTGTCATAAGTAATGGCTTCAATGTACTCGCCTTGCACACGCGTCAGTTCTTCATATGTACTGCAGGTAAACTGCTGATTGATAATCGCCTGTAAGTGATTATCAAATTCATGCTGCCGCACCCGTATCTCATCAATCAATTTCCGGTAGGATTCCGCATAGATTTCATGCACTTCAATTTCTATCTTTTTCTCCTTCATCTGCAACCGGTATTTTTCCCATGTTCCTATCAGAAAGATAATTACAATGGCCATGACAAAATATATTAAATAATCAATTGTATTAATTGCCGTACTCTTTTTTGCATAAAATAGATAAGAAGCAGCAACGCAGAATATTCCTGTCGATAGAATAGAGGCCGCTTTGCTTTCACCTTTTACATACGTTATGATTTCCTTAATTTTTATTTTTTTGTAAAGGAAATATACTATAAGAAGCATGAGAAGATTGGTGCATATATATCCCCATGCTGTTTCGATTATACCATGCCTTAATGTCTCGAAAAGAACCACCGATATTGTTTGAATCCCTGAGCACAATAATATCACGATTGCAACCTTGAGCAACGCCTGGTTGAGGGGTGTACGAAATTCCAACAATGTATACCCTACAACAACCAGATAAACAAACATTGAAAACAGGCTCTCATATCCAATGTAGTCACATAATATGAATAATCCTATATGTATGGATATCATGCCAAGCATTCTATATGTTACCCTTAACTTTTTCCCATACAACCAAAAAAGGCACACAATGACTGCTAAAATTTCAAACAAAAGATAAATTCCCACTACCATTGTAATGCCTCTATAAACTTCTTTTTATACCGTATCCCGATATCTACCTTGATATTTTTTTCCATTGTAATTACGCCGTTTGTGACATCAATATTGCTGATATACTTTCGATTTACGATGGTTCCTCTGTTGCATTGGATGAACTCGTCATATTCCGCTTCCTCCAATATCTGTTTGCACGTCTTATAATATACGGTAAATTTAGTTCCATTAGCCAGATAGAAACATATCTGATGATTTGTGCTCTGAGCATAAATGATATCACTGCATGAGATAGGATATAAAACCCCGTCTTTTCTGAAATGCAGCACGCAATCCTTTTGATCGACCACGTCGTAATCCAATGCATCCCTAAGCAGTTTCCTCACTTGTTCAATCGCAAAAGGTTTCTCAATATATCCGTAGCAATGCAGTTCCCGATATGCATAAATCTCCGGATCTTGTAATCCTGTAATAAATATGACCGGTGTATGTTTATATCTGGTGATATTCCTCACTGATTGAACAAACTTGATGCCGGACGTGTCACCCGGCAAAGATGTGTCTAAAACGATATCAATAATAAAAAGATGAATTTTGTTTTGCATAACTAACGCATATGCGTTATTTAAATCCTTTTCAATATATACTTTTATATTTTTTTCACACTCTTCTAATAATTGCTTAATTACGGCAGCATTCTTAAGATTATCTTCCAGTATCAGGATTTTCTTTTCCATCTTCGTCCCAATCGCTCAATAATTCTCTTATCTTCTCGAAAATCATATTATATTTCTCTGCAGCCTCTTTGAATTCAATTTGGCTATTGTTTAATGATACTTCACAGAATAATTTAAAGAGAAGAAGTTGTTTATCCATACTATCCAGTGTCAATGCCTTATCCCAGACTTCCATCAATGTATCTTTTTCACCGAACAACAGGTAATCTGCCGAAAAATTTAGTTTATTCTTCATCTTATTCAAAGTGCTGAGTGTAATATTATTTTCACCTGTCTCCATTTTCTTATATAGCTGTATCGAGATATCCAGCATTTCAGCGAATTGCTCCTGAGTCATATTCTGCTGGTGTCTGATTTCCCGAAGCCTTTTTCCAAACTCTTTTTTTAGGTATATCCCACCCATAGACCACATCAACTCCAATATAATGTGATTTTATCGAATATACGCCATCCTCTCCATATATTTATTAGGTACTAAAAGTGTATAATTTATACACCTAAAAGTAAAAAGCGGCATGACATTCAAGTCACGCCGCCCGCCATGAAAACGCTTCTCTTAGCTCTGTCCTAAATTTTATATCACCCTACTGAACATACAGATTCGTATATCCCATCAGGCTTTCATCCACTTCTCTTGCACATTCCCTGCCCTGACGAATCGCCTTCACCACAAGGGACTGGCCCGTATGCATGTCGCCTGTCACAAACACGTTCTCCACGCTGGTCTTAAAGCCGCCCGGCGCAGTCTTGACATTGGTCCTTTGGTCCAATTCTACCTTAAAGGCATCGGTCACATACTTCTGGCTGCCGAGGAAACCTGCAGCAATCAGAACGACTTCCGCATCCAGCACCTGCTCTGATCCGGGTACTTCTTTCATATTCATCCGTCCGGTAGCCTCATCTTTTTCCCAAGTGAGCTTGACAATTTTCACACCTTTTAAGTTGCCGCTCTTATCTTTGAGGAACTCCTTGACGGTGGACTCATAGATGCGGGGGTCGTGTCCGTATACGGCAATCGCTTCTTCCTGACCGTAATCTGTCTTGCAGACCTTAGGCCACTCCGGCCAAGGGTTGTTCTCCGCTCTTGTGTCAGGTGCCTTGGGCATCATCTCAATCTGAGTTACGGATTTCGCACCGTGCCGAATGGACGTACCCACACAGTCATTGCCCGTATCACCGCCGCCGATAATCACTACATTCTTGTCTTTGGTGTCCACATACTGCTTATCCGCGAAATCGGAGTCCAGCAGACTCTTGGTATTAGCGGTGAGGAAATCTACCGCGAACCAGATGCCCTTCGCATCCCTGCCGGGTGCATCGATATCTCTCGGATTGGAAGACCCGCAGGCCAGCACGACCCTGTCAAATTCTTTCAGGAGCTTATCCGCTTTCTTATCTTTACCGATATCCGTACCCGTCACAAAGGTTACGCCTTCTTCTTCCATAACCTTGATTTTCCGGTCAATGACATGCTTCTCCAGTTTCATATTAGGAATGCCGTACATCAGCAGACCGCCCACCCTGTCTGAACGCTCAAATACGGTTACCAGATGTCCTCTCTTATTCAACTGGTCTGCCACCGCAAGACCGCTGGGACCGCTGCCCACTACAGCCACCGTCTTGCCTGTCCGTACCTTGGGCGGCTTGGGTGCGGCATAACCCTGGGCATATGCATTTTCAATAATCGCATACTCATTCTCTTTAGTGGATACCGGGTCGCCCGTAAGGCCACAGGTACACGCCGCCTCGCAAAGTGCGGGACACACTCTGGATGTAAATTCAGGGAAGTTATTGGTTTTATGCAGACGGTTATATGCCTGTTTCCAGTTGCCCGTATATACCAGGTCATTCCACTCCGGCACCAGATTGTGCAGCGGACAGCCTGAGGTCATACCACAGAGCGTCATGCCCGACTGGCAGAAGGGAACGCCGCAGTCCATACAGCGGGCTCCCTGAAGCTGCTGTTCTTCCATCGGAAGATGTTCGTGAAATTCATTAAAATTTTTTATTCTCTGTTTTGGCGATACGTCTTTAGATACTTTTCGCTCATATTCCAAAAATCCGGTCGGTTTTCCCATGTTTTCCTCCATTCTGAAACGTCTATTTTTATCACGCGGGGAAGAATGCTGCTTTTTCGGGCATTCATCCTCTGCTTGCATAAAAGGCTTCTATCTGTGCCTGTTCCGCGCTCAATCCTTTTTCTTCCATCTGAACGATCAGCTTTAACATCAGCTCGTAATCGTGAGGAATGATTTTCTTGAATCTTGGCAGATACTCTCCGAAATTATCCAGGATTTCCTTGCCTTTCACCGAATTGGTATAGGCAACATGCTCTTTAATCATATCCTTCAATTCCTGCACATCATATTTGGAAGTGATCTCGTAGGAAGAAACCATTGCCTTGTTAATCTTGGTATACAAATCATTGTCTTCATCCAGAACGTAAGCTACACCACCGCTCATACCGGCTGCGAAGTTCTTACCCACGCTTCCGAGCACTACCACGAGACCACCTGTCATGTACTCGCAGCCGTGGTCGCCCACGCCTTCCACCACCGCCGAAGCGCCGGAGTTACGCACGCAGAACCGCTCACCGGCCACACCGTTGATAAAAGCTTTGCCGGAGGTTGCCCCGTAGAGAGCCACGTTGCCGATAATGATATTTTCGTCCTGTTTAAACTTAGAACCCTTCGGCGGATAGACAATCAGCTTGCCGCCTGAAAGTCCCTTGCCGAAGTAATCGTTGGAATCACCGATAAGCTCCAGAGTCAATCCTTTCGGGATAAATGCACCAAAGCTCTGCCCTCCGGCACCGTTACAGAGGATGCGGTATGTATCTTCCGCCAGTGTATCGCCGAATTTCCTCGTAATCTCAGAACCCAGAATTGTACCGAAGGTACGGTCCGTGTTCGTCACGTCCACTTCGATGCTTCTCTTCTGTCCTGACTCCATAGCCTTGGAAAGCTGTTTTAAGAGCACCTTCTCATCCAATGTCTTTTCCAATTCAAAGTCATAAACCTGCTTCGGGTCGAAGATTACTTTCTCCTTGCTGCCTTCATAAGGATTAGACAGAATCAGGCTCAAATCAATCTTCTTCTGCTTCTCGGACAGGTTCTCTTTCATCTTAAGTAAATCTGTCCTTCCAACCAGCTCATCTACCGTGCGGACGCCCAGCTTGGACATATATTCACGCAGTTCCTGTGCGATAAAGCGCATGAAATTCTCCACATATTCCGGTTTACCCGTAAATCTCTTGCGAAGCTCCGGATTCTGGGTTGCCACACCCACAGGACAGGTATCCAGGTTGCACACCCTCATCATCACACAGCCCATGGTTACGAGCGGGGCGGTTGCAAAACCGAATTCCTCCGCACCTAGGATTGCGGCAATCGCCACATCCCGACCGCTCATCAACTTACCGTCTGTCTCAATGCGCACCTTGTTACGCAGTCCGTTCTGAATCAGCGTCTGATGGGTTTCCGCCAGTCCAAGCTCCCAGGGAAGTCCGGCATTGTGTATGGAGTTGCGGGGTGCTGCACCCGTACCGCCATCGTAGCCGGACACCAGTACAACCTGTGCACCCGCTTTCGCCACACCTGCGGCAACCGTACCTACGCCCGCCTCGGACACAAGCTTCACGGAAATTCTGGCCCTTGTATTGGCATTCTTCAAATCATAGATCAGCTGTGCCAAATCTTCTATAGAATAGATGTCGTGGTGCGGTGGCGGGGAAATCAGACTCACACCCGGTGTGGAGTGTCTTGTCTTGGCAATCCACGGGTATACCTTACCGCCCGGCAGATGACCGCCCTCGCCGGGCTTAGCGCCCTGCGCCATCTTAATTTGAATCTCCTGTGCACTGTTCAGATATTTGCTCGTTACACCGAAGCGTCCGGAGGCCACCTGCTTGATTGCAGAGCATCTGTTTAACCCATCGACTCCTACGGTCAATCGTTCATCATCTTCGCCACCTTCGCCGGAATTGGACTTTCCGTGCAGTCTGTTCATGGCAATCGCCATGGTCTCGTGTGCTTCCTTGGAGATGGATCCATAGGACATCGCACCTGTTTTAAATCTTGTGACAATCGTGTCAACTCCCTCTACTTCCTCAATCGGTACGGGTTTCTTCGCATAATTGAAATCCATCAGCCCGCGCAGTGTCTTAATGCTGTCTTCTCTGTTGACCGATTCGGTATACTGCTTGAACATCTCATAGTCACCGCGCTTGGTAGACTGCTGCAGTAAATGAATAGTCTCCGGATTATACAAATGCTCGTCTGCACCGCTTCTCATCTGATGATGTCCTGCGCTGTCCAGCGTCAAATCCGTAGCCAGACCGAGTGAGTCAAAAGCCATCGAGTGAAGCGTATTAACCTCATCCTCGATATCCTTTAAGGTAATACCACCGACACGACATACTGTATTGGTAAAATATTTGTTGATTACCTCCTTATCGATACCGATTGCCTCAAAAATCTTGGAACCCTGATAGGACTGAATTGTGGAAATACCCATCTTGGAAGCAATCTTCACGATACCGTGCAGAACCGCATCGTTATAATCATTGACTGCTGCATAATAATCCTTATCCAACATATGATTATCTATCAGTTCCTTAATGCTCTCCTGCGCCAGATACGGATTAATCGCGGAGGCGCCGAAACCGAGCAGTGTTGCAAAATGGTGTACCTCTCTGGGCTCTGCGGTTTCCAGTATGATTGCCACACTGGTTCTCTTCTTCGTATGAACCAAATGCTGCTGCAATGCAGATACGGCAAGTAAGGAAGGAATCGCCACGCGGTATTCGTCCACGCCTCTGTCGGAAAGAATCAGAATGTTGACACCTTCTCTAAATACCCTGTCTACCTCCACGAACAACCTGTCGATGGCTTTCTCCAGACTGGTATTCTTATAGTAGGTAATGGGAATGACTTCTACCTTAAAGCCTTCCGATTTCATATTTTTAATTTTTAAAAGGTCGGTGCTGGTCAGAATCGGATTATGAACTCTGAGTACGTTGCAGTTTTCCGGTTTTTCTTCCAGTAAGTTACCGTCCTTGCCCAGATAAACCGTAGTGGAAGTAACGACTTCCTCCCTGATTGCATCAATGGGCGGGTTGGTCACCTGTGCAAAAAGCTGTTTGAAATAGTGGAATAACGGGTGGTGCGACTTGGAAAGCACCGGCAAAGGTGTATCAACACCCATAGCTGCAATCGCTTCGCCGCCGTCCCTTGCCATCGGCAGGATGCTGGTTTTTAAATCTTCGTATGTATAACCGAAGGCTTTCTGCATCCGTTGTCTTTCCTCGTAAGTAAACTCCGGCACACGCTGATTGGGAATCTTTAGCTCTTTAAGCGCCACCAGATTATCGTCCAGCCATTCACCGTAAGGCTGTGCGGAAGCATATTTCTCTTTTAACTCATCATCGTCGATGACTCTGCCCTCTATGGTATCAACCAGCAGCATCTTGCCCGGATGCAGTCTTTCTTTTACCAGAATCTTAGTTGGGTCGATATCCAGTACGCCGACCTCGGAAGAAAGAATCAGGGTGTCATCGTCCGTAATCATGTACCGGGAAGGACGCAAACCGTTACGGTCAAGCACCGCTCCCATCATATCGCCGTCCGAGAAAAGAATGGAGGCCGGACCGTCCCAAGGCTCCATCATCGTCGCATAGTATTGGTAGAAATCCTTCTTCTTCTGAGTCATAGTCTTATTGTTTTCCCAGGGCTCCGGGATAGTAATCATCACCGCAAGCGGCAGCGGCATACCACTCATAACAAGGAATTCCAATGTATTATCAAGCATCGCCGAATCGGAACCGGAGGCGTTAATCGCGGGCAGCACCTTGTGCAGATGACCTGCCAGATGCTCGGATTCCATCGTTTCTTCCCTGGCCAGCATCTTATCCGCATTGCCACGAATTGTGTTAATCTCTCCGTTATGCACGATAAAGCGATTCGGATGGGCTCTCTCCCAGCTCGGATTCGTATTGGTAGAGAAACGGGAATGCACAATCGCAATCGCAGAATCATAATCTTTATCCTGTAAATCAGAGAAGAATGTTCGAAGCTGACCGACCAAAAACATACCTTTATATACAATCGTCCTGCTGGAAAGTGAAACCACATAGGTCACTTCCGTTGACTGCTCGAAAGTTCTTCTGAGAATATAGAGCTTTCTGTCAAAGTCCAATCCCTTCTCCACATTGGCGGGTTTCTTGACGAAAGCCTGCATGATAAAAGGCATACACTCCACTGCCTTATGTCCGAGAACGGAAGGCACTGTAGGCACCGTTCTCCAACCGAGAAACTCCAGTCCCTCTCTCTCTGTGATAATCTCAAACATTTTCTTCGCCTGATTGCGCTGCAATTCATCCTGCGGGAAAAAGAACATACCGATACCGTATTCTCTCTCTCTGCCGATATCAAAATCCAGCTCCTTAGTCACTTTCACCATAAATTTATGCGGAATCTGCGTCAGAATACCGACACCGTCACCGGTCTTTCCTTCCGCATCCTTACCGGCTCTATGCTCTAAGTTCTCCACAATCTTAAGAGCATTCTCCACCGTCTCACGGCTCTTTACACCTTTGATGTTCACGCAGGCACCGATACCGCAGTTGTCATGCTCAAACTCCATTCTGTGGAGGGGAGCCTCCGGAACAGTCATTTTTACATCAAACATAAATATCACTCCTCTTTATCCGACTTTACAACACAAAGAAGGTCGCAAAGAAGACACATTGCGCTTCTTTGCGACCTGCAAGCATAATATACACCTATTTATGGAAGTTGTAAATATAGACTTTTTGTTAAATTGTCAGATAATTAGATTATTTTATTTTCACCGCATCATTGTCCGACAATTTGCATCCTATAGTTTAAACAATTACCTACTTTGACACATTTATACATCCTATACGTTATGTATCCGTTTTCTTGTTCTTCCACTTTTCAATTACAAAAATACAGACTGCAGAAATTGTAAGAAAAATAATACACCCCTGCACGCCGAAAAGCTGTTCAGGCAATTCCTCATTCTGTGCCAGCGTATACACTACGAGGTTTGCCGTTGCATGAAACAGACAGGGAATATAGAAACTGTGCAGTCTCTCATATGTATAGGCTAAGAAAATGCCCATGCAGCTGCCGTACAATCCCTGTACCAAATTGCCGTGGTAGACTCCGAACAGTAAACCCGACAGGACGATTGCCGCTACTGCCGGACAATATCGCCGCATACGGTTATAAATCAACCCTCGAAAAACAATTTCTTCCGTGACCGGAGAAATCAGACCAAACAGAAACGCGCCTGCTCCGAACGCAACACTATACTGTTGCCTTGCCACATCCTGATAGGCTGCGGATGACTGTGCAAGTCCTGTTAAGGCCAACAGAATATTAAGTCCTACTGAAGATGATGCCGCCAACAACGTGACGGGAAGTGCGGACAACGCAATCTGTCTGATTCTTCTGTCCTGTTGTGTTTCGTGTGCCTCCTTTGGAGTATGGTGTGTCTCAGATGTTGCTCGTCTCTCCAGCTCCCGCCGCAGCATCGGAACAAGGGGTAGTACCGCAACTATCATAGATATTATATTGACTATTTGAGTCATTTCTACAGTATGCTCTGCCGCATACTCCTGCGCTCCTGCACCGAGGTGCTCCGTCACTGTGCTATACAGAAAGGAAATAATTAGAAAGGCTATATTGCAAACCACATAGTATAGCAGGAAGGGACCCAGAATCTCCAACACATTATTAAGAAAACTGCCCTTATCTCTTTCTTCCATAGAAATCCCCGCTACATAAAATAATCTTCATATATCATAGCATAAGGCGGCTTCCTTTACAATTTCACTTGACAATTCTCGCGTCACACTCTATATTAGGTAACAGTAAACAAATTGTTTGCTGCGGCGCATGCCGCATAACCGAATAACTTGCTAGGGGAGCCTTGGCTGAGATTGAATGCGCTTAACGAATCGTCATTCTAACCCTCATAACTTGAACCGGTTAGCACCGGCGTAAGGAAGCAAATGTAAGGTATGCATACAGACAACTATACAATAATTCTGTGTATATACCCTATTCTCCCCTCCTTGCTATTCCACCACAAAGGAGGATTTTTTATGTTGTATGATGTTATTGTAAACGATTGGGACGAAACTACCTACGTTCCCACCACTTCGGGCAAAATGCTGCTTGTCGTAATTCTCGTCGCTCTGCTTTGCGGTGCCATAATTTTTGCTCGTAAATATGCCGCGAAACAAGCAGCGCCTGATGCAACTATCAAAAAGAGCCTTTTGACAGTCAAGCAGCTTGCATTCTGTGCCATGGCCATTGCTCTGGGAACGGTACTGTCCAACATTAAGTTGTTCCATTTCCCCACCGGTGGTTCCATCACGTTATTCTCCATGCTGGTGATTTGTCTGGCAGGCTATTTCTTCGGGCTGGGTGCAGGACTTATGACAGGTGTGGCCTACGGTATTCTGCAGCTTTTAATCGATCCGTACGTGTTGTATCCGATGCAGCTTGTAGTAGACTATATTCTCGCCTTCGGTGCACTGGGCTTATCCGGCATTTTCACCAACGCCAAGGCGGGACTTATCAAAGGCTATATTGCCGCTGTACTGGGACGCTATGTGTTCGCAGTGATTTCGGGCTGGATTTTCTTCGGGGCTTATGCGTGGGACGGATGGGCTCCGCTCCCCTACTCTCTCGCCTATAATGCAATCTATATTTTTTCCGAAGCGGCTATCACGATCATCATTCTTGCCATTCCCGCCGTGCGAAACGCAATGGCGCGCATTAAGACGATGGCGATATCGTAAGTGTTGGAAAGCCCATGGAGAAAACATCAATGACCGGACAAAACCTGTCCGGTCATTTAAATATTATTTTACATATTCTATATTTCTTTAGAGAAAAGTTCAATCATAAGCTGTTCTTGGTAAGTTTTATCTTGAGTAGCGCGTTTTAAGTCGTCAATCCTCCCCATATCTATGAGAAAAGCGTTGAGCTTGTTTACACAGCCTTTACCTTGCTCCATTCCTTTCTCCACCCCCTCTTCGAACAGAGTCTTAAGATGTAGTTCCTCATCATATTCATAAATGCTCATTTTTATCGCCTCCGCTCGCTTCTTTTTTAGAAATTCTGATAAAATACCTTCCGCAATACACTCGTCCACCGCTTTCTCCACAGCCTCACTGAGGGGCATCTGCCTTGTATAAGTTCTTATCCGCTCCACATACATCACATATTCCTTAAGCGTCCTGCACGCATCCATAATCTCCTCGTTGCAGCCGTAGTTGATGTTATACATCGTCACTGTCAGCTCCAGTTCAGGAGTATCAAGCTTCTTCTCGTAAGCATCCGACAACTTTAACGTCTGCCTCTCCGGTTGGGGGTCTGTTCCGTTATAAAACACCACGAACCGGGGCGAGGGAATCTTGATCAGTTTTGAACCATACAAATCTTTATCATAGGTTCTTTTCTGTAGGATGTCCGCCACATAGAACAAATCCCGCAGCGGCATATTGGGATTCACCGTGGACTGGTGTTCGTAGAGCATCAGTTTGAAATCGAACACGAAGGAGACGTCGTTCTTATAATTCATGTAGACGGCGTTCTCCAGTGTGGTGATCTCCAGTCCACTCACATCCGTATAGCCCGTCTGATTCAGTGCATTGTAAAGACTCAGAAGATTCTCCCTGTCCTTAAAAAGCATACGAAAAATGCTGTCTTTGTAGTTGCGTTGTACTTTTGTTTCACTCATCTTATGTCCTCCCTTACTGCAGGAGAACTAATTCAAGCTTCAAATCCTCCTGCTTTTATAGAATGTTAATTGGAATAAAAGCATGGATTTTCTGAAATTTAGAAGATAGAAAGAATCTGACAAAGTGAGCCGAACTGTAACCACAGCCGCCCATTTTTAGAAAATATGCTTTTCTGTATCATAACATATTTTTATCGGAATTGTAAATACATTTATAGGCTTGCATATTTCGGACTAATGCAGGTACAATAATTTACTTTTTAGCAAGCCACCCCTTGAAAATTCCTCCTTTTAAAATGGAAATAATAGTAAAGAAAATGTCTGTAAAAACAATAAATACAAATGACGGAATCAGGATACGAGTATATCGTTTGCCGTAAAAACCTCCCTGATTGATGGCTATCCCCATTTTTAATATATAGAAAAGAACGCCCAAATTTAAGAAAAGGAGTACAAGGAAATCTACTCCAAAATCCGCAAGTAACTCTGTCGGAAAAAAGTTCCCTGTTTGAACACCGCTTAGCAGCATATTCAGAAGAAGGACTCCAATCTGCACAACAAATAAAATTCTGGTAACATTAAGCATGACACCGCCGCCGATTCCGATGCCGCCACACCAGTTAAGATTACTTCTGGCACAGAAATTTTGAAACACTTGCAATAAAGGCTCGCTTTGTTTTCCTTCTATAAAGCCATTATTGGAAATGCTGTAAAGATTTAGACATATAGCGTTTTCCTTGCAGAAATGCTCCATCTCCTTAAGAAAAGGCAGGACATGAGACGGCACGCTGTCAACATATAAGGGCAGGCAAAATACCGCTGCATCTGCATCCGATAACTCAGTTAAAATTCGTTCATGGTCATTTTTGTTGCGAAGCTTTTCTGTAACTTTTG
>JAFLTE010000024.1 GCA_022510565.1 Lachnospiraceae bacterium
GGGATAAGCGGCAATACAGGGCGGTAATTTTGTTGTCAGACTGCCTTAACATGATTTCTGCTCCTTTCATCGGCGGGCAGTCTGCCAATACAGGATTGTATACTCTCATTTTATCGGCTCTCGCTTTCTTTTGCAATAGGCTCCTGTTCCATGAGCCGCAAAACTTTGTCCGGCAGGCTCCTTTTGCCGTCATAGCTGCCTGTAAATCGGTATGTCGTTCTGCCCGACTTGATAACGACCTCACGCGCGGGAAGCTCATAGGCGAGAGGATTTTCTACTGTAATACACCCGTTTTTGATTGTTCGTTTCCGTTCCATTCCTTTCCTGTCCTTTCGTAGATTGAAGAAAGAGAAGTTACGCAGCAAGCATAGGAAAGGGGTACCCTTTCCGTAAAAATGCGCTGCATTTTTACTTGTTGGGAAGTTTCCCAAACCCTCTAATTTTTCTCACTACCAACAACGCAGGACAGGGCGATTTTGCCAAAGTTTCGAGTGAAATTTTTCAAATTAGTTTTTAGAAACATACGCTTGCAAATGCAGAAGCAATTCACAATCAACGGCTTGTTATTATTCGGCTGCCCGTATATAATTATACTAAAAATGTTGAGAGAAAGGACGGGTAAAAATATGGAATATATGTCCTGCCCGCAAGCAGCGAAAAAGTGGGGTATTTCAGAAAGACGGGTACAGAAACTTTGCGAGGAAAACCGCATACTGGGCGTTTCAAAAATAGGTTATATGTGGCTGATACCGAAAGACGCGGAAAAGCCCAAAGACAAAAGATATAAGAGCAATAAAAATGTTGTATTGTAACATTTCGCGGACATTTGCTTGTTATACTATTTCCAAAACACAAAGGAGGACGGGATATGAAACGGATTTTGATTGTCGAAGATGACAGTCTTTTGAATAAAACATTGGCGTATAATTTAACCTCTGACGGATATAAAATCACTTCTGTTTTTAACGTCAAATCCGCTGTTTATCAATTAAGCAACAACGAATATGATTTAATCCTGCTGGACATTAACCTGCCGGACGGCAGCGGGTATGACTTATGCAAAAGTATTAAGCCCGAACACCCCGATACCGTGATAATCTTCTTGACCGCCAACGATCAAGAAAGCGATCAGATACACGGTTATGAAGTAGGAGCGGTGGACTATATTACAAAGCCCTTTTCTATTGGTGCTTTACAACGGAAAATCAGCGCCATGTTTGCCATGCTGGAACATCACAAGCCAGCAAAAGATATTTACGATGATGGTAAACTGTTCCTTGACTTTTCGGAGCAGACTGCCACCCTTAACGGGAAACCATTAACGCTTTCCCTGATGGAATACAGAATGTTAAATCTTTTTCGTAAAAATCCAAAGCAGGTACTTACTCGCGGACAGCTTTTAGAAAAGCTATGGGACGTAGACGAAAATTATGTGGACGAGCATACTTTGACAACTACTATTAGCCGCGTACGCAGTAAGATTGAAGCCGACGGAGGTACTTATATTAAGACTGTTTACGGTATGGGCTATCAATGGATGGGGGCGAAAAGAAATGAAATTGAAACGCCTATCTATTAAAAATCTATGTTTGCTTATCGAAGCTGGGACGCTGCTTTCCATGTTGGCAATTACCGTTGTACTTTATGTGCGGACAAGCGACGCGCTTATACTTTTAGGTGGTGCTTTGCTGACAGCCTGTGCCCTTGTTTGGCTTATCTTATTGGTGTTACTCTTTAGCAAGCGGCTGTCTGTATTTACTAACGATCTGTGCCGGACGCTGGATAATATGATAAATGGCAATGAGGAGCCAAAACAAATCAGCGATACGGAAACACTTTTTGCCCGTATCAGCCACCGACTTTCCCGATTATACGGTATTATGCAGGAAAACCACCGAAAGGTGGACGAGGAACGGCAAGAGCTTCAAAGGCTGGTATCAGATATTTCCCATCAAGTGAAAACGCCAGTAAGTAATCTAAAGATGGTGACAGATACATTGCTTACAAAGCCGGTCACGGATCAAGAACGAATAGACTTTTTACAGGGCATTCATAACCAGACCGACAAGCTGGATTTTCTTTTTCAAGCACTTGTTAAAACTTCTCGGCTTGAAACCGGGGTTATCCGACTGGAAAAGCGGGACGGCCTATTGTTTGATACATTAGCGCAGGCCATGAGTGGGATCGTTTATAGCGCAGAGAAAAAAGACATTACCGTGATGGTAGATTGTCCGGAGGATTTGCACTTGTCCCATGACAGCAAATGGACAGCGGAGGCACTTTTTAATCTGCTGGACAATGCGGTGAAATACACCCCGGCTGGCGGTAAAATCAGCGTTTCGGTGGAGCAGTGGGAAATGTATGTAAAGCTGAGTGTTACTGATACAGGCAAAGGGATTTCAGAGAGCAATCAAGCGTCTATTTTTCAGCGGTTCTATCGGGAAGAAGTGCTCGACGAGCCGGGGGTTGGTATCGGGCTGTATCTTGCACGCGAGATCGTTACCCTGCAAGGTGGCTATATTAAAGTAACTTCGGAAATCGGCAAAGGTTCCACCTTTTCTGTTTTTCTCCCTGTGGCGACGATAGAAACCACCATATAAAATTTTGAAATGTCCGTGTTTTGTGACAATTCAGATGATATTTGAGAAAACTTTTCTGTGCTTCGGACATTTCTGTGACATTTGGGTTTTATAATCGCTCTATCAACGGGCGAGCAGTCCCGAAAGGAGCATTTGAATATGAGTGTTTTACAAACGATTGACCTAAAGAAATATTATGGCACCGAGCCAAACATCACCCGCGCTTTGGATGGTGTTAATTTCTCTGTGGAGCAGGGCGAGTTTGTGGCTGTGGTAGGAACTTCTGGCAGCGGCAAATCTACCCTGCTTCACATGATGGGTGGACTTGATACCCCTACCTCTGGTAGCGTCATTGTTCATGGTGACGAGCTGGTGAAAAAAAGCGATGAAGAATTGACTATCTTCCGTCGTCGCAATATCGGTTTTATCTTTCAGAACTATAACCTTGTACCGATTTTGAATGTCTATGAAAACATTGTCCTGCCTGTGGAACTGGATGGTGATACGGTAGATCAGAAATTCATGGACGAGGTTGTGCAGATGTTGGCTTTAGAGGATAAACTAAAGAATATGCCTAATAACCTCTCCGGCGGCCAGCAGCAGCGCGTCGCTATCGCCCGTGCCTTGATTACCAAACCGGCTATCGTCTTGGCGGACGAGCCGACGGGCAATCTTGACAGTAGGACCAGTGCCGATGTGCTGGGGCTTCTGAAACGCACCAGTACGGAGTTTAATCAGACCATTGTAATGATTACCCACAACAATGAGATCGCCCAGCTTGCTGACCGCATTGTGCGGATTGAGGACGGCAAGATTGTGGGGAACGGAGGTGGCAGACTATGATCTGGCCTTTTGAAAATGACACGAGTGCGATCACTCGTAAAATTGCCTCTTCTAAATTGAAGTACGAGAAACTCAAAAAAAGAATTACCATCTTTGCAATCGCATTGGCAACAATGTTGATGTCTACTGTGTTACTTTTGATATCGGGAATAGCAACTGTAAACAAAAATGGTGGGAACAGTATTACAGGATCTTATCATGCACTTATTTCGGGAGTTGACAAGGAAGATTTTGAAAATATCCAAACCAAAGAACAAGTAATATTGACTGGCCTAACTGCCTCAATAGGAACAAGTAAAGTTGGAAATAGCCGTTTGAACATTTCTTATGCTAATTCGGATGCCCTGATCTTGAATGGGTTGTCTGTTGAGGATGGAAAGATGCCTGAATCGGAACATGAAATACTGATTGAAAAAGATTATTTAACTCATTTAGGCGTGGATGCCGGAATCGGAGATACAATTCCAATTTTTATGCCCGATACAAAGAAAGAAACGGAGTTTATAATTTCCGGATATTTGGAAACGGCAGCTACCGGTAATGACAGAACTTTGTATGCAGCTATTGTCTCTGAACAATATTTCAATGCACAGGATGGTTGGGAAAAATATGCGCCATCTGTTTTGATCAGAGTTAATACCGGTGTAGCTACTTCAAAAGAGGATATAAAAATATTAATTAGGGAAATAATCAGAAGTGCAGGAATTGAAAAAGAGGCATCCATTAATGAAGCGTATATCAATCTTTCAAAACCATCTGTTTTTTTAATTGGTACAGCAATCGCTGGTTTAGCAATTATTATAGCGGCAGGGGTCTTGGTAATATATTGTATCTTTTATATTGCAATTATTAATTCAATCAAAGAATATGGACAATTACGGACGATCGGCATGACAGGCAGGCAAATTAAGAGGCTCGTATTTCGTGAGGGATTTTCGCTTTCCGTCATATCTATTCCTATTGGTCTTGCTGCAGGCACCTTCTTGTCATATTTGTTAGTACCACAGGGATTTCAGTTTACCAGCCTGTTATGGATATGGCCTTTCGTTACTGCCCTTATTTATTTGACTGTGCGACTTTCTATAAAGAAACCTGCTGTTATTGCAGCGACAGTATCCCCCATAGATGCCTACCGTTATTCAGGCTTAAATACAGAAAAAGAAAAACACATAGTCCGTTCACAGAGAATCTCGCCGATCATGCTTGCAAAAAAACACCTATTAAACAGCAAGAGAAAGAATGCCTTGACCATCACATCATTGGTGCTTACAGGAGTTTTACTGATTGGATCATCTTCAATTCTTTCTTCCATCAATGCGGAGGATATGTCCCTGTCTGGTTTTCCGAGAGGACAGTTTCAAATCAATATCAGTGATGAATTATTACGAAGCAATTCACTGGAACAGGTTCAAACTGCAAATCCATTTGCAAACGATTTGCAGGATTCCTTATCTAACATTTCTGGGGTGGAATATATCACTGCATACCATTACCTTCCGGTATCTGTTGATCTTCAAGCACCGGAATCCGATGCGGATATTGTTAGCTTTAGCCGTGAAGATATGGGACTGATACAATCCTGTGTGGTAGATGGAAAGACTCTGGATTATGACAATTTAGCAGCCAATAACCAGATAATCATTGGTAGGCCTGATAGCCTGGAAAAATATTTGAATATCCGGGCAAAGGTTGGACAAACCATAACACTAAAGGTTTTCGATGGAACTACCAGTTATAATATGGATTTTGAAATTGGTGCTGTACTCAATGAAAGTAAAATTGGTAATAACAGCGATAAAATCGATATGTTGATGTTGCCATTGGACAGCATGAATCTACTTGCATCGTGTGACACGACCTATCAATATGCAGTTCGGGTTTCAGATGATTTAGAAGAACAGGCCGAAAATGAACTGGAACAAATTTTAAGGGAAATCCCAGAACTTAGCTTTACATCCCTTTCGGGAGCCGTTGCACAAAACGAGAATTTCTTACAAGGGATGAAAATGGCACTTATAGTTGCGGTTGCTTTTATCGGTTGTTTTGCAGTAATGAATTTGATGAATACAATTCTGACAGGTATCATAACACGAAAAAAAGAATTTGCTCTTATGCGTTCGGTGGGAATGTCACAAAAACAGCTTTTTGCTATGGTACGCTATGAAGGTCTGATTATAGCTACAATAGGCTTACTTCTTTCTTTGATAATTGGTGGAGCTGTTGGAAATATCCTTTGTTCTATTTTGCAAAATGGGATTATGTCGTATTTAAAATATCAATTTCCATTTGGAATTGCTATGATTTATTGTATAAGTGTAATTTTATGTACGTTTGTGGTAACAGGGATAACATTAGGACATCAAAACAAAGTGTCATTGATCGATCAGCTACACCAATAACGATATTTTATCAATTCAACAAAATGGATGGAAGAACAGTGAGGCTTATGGTTGCCTCGCTGTTTTTCCTTTATAGAAAAAATTTTGAAATGTCTGCGTATTGTAACAATTCAGCTTGTTTATTTTCCGAATTATAGAATAGCTCGGACATTTCTGTTATATTTGGGTTCTATAATGAACTTGTCAACAGGAAAGAACGATCTGCCCAGCGGCAGAAAAGAAAAAAACCGCTGTTGGGCAGACAATTCTTTGCGCTCAATTTATAAATTTTGTAACCAGCAGCGGTATATAAGCTGCTGTTTCTTTTTACTCTTGAATAGAAATGATGGCTAACAGCTAATAGACATGGCGGCAAATGGGAGGTAACCGCCATGCTGCAAAAACGGTATCGACAAAATACGACTATAATTTCACGGTTAAAAAAACCATAGCCATACATTAGCCCATTACGGCTATAGAGATGAACACATAAATCATATAGTTGATTTTTATAGTTCGTATTCAACAAACGCCTATGCGGTTTTATGCCGTGTAGGCGTTTGTTGCAATAGCCCCTACTGGGAAGAAAGGGGGGGGGTGAGCAAGTATGAGCTATTCCGAGCAATTCAAGGAGCATATCGAATACACCTTTAACGGCTTTTGCAAGACCGTCCTTTACCATGAAGCACTCAACGCATACCGCGATTTACAGAGGAAGCAGCGGCATGAAATATCTCTTGAATACATCGTCGCGGAAACATCATTTGAGCCATTCGAAGCAGATGAATATTTCCAAGTGGCATATAAGCCGACTGTATTTCAAGTACAGGGACAGACCGTAATTATAGGCAATGAGCGATTAGCTACTGCCTTATCCAAGCTGTCCGAACAACGGCAGGAAATCGTGCTGTTGTATTACTTTTGCGATTACAGGGATAAAGTGATCGGCAAGCTGTACGGTTATTGCAGAAGCACAACGAACTATCAAAGACAAGCAGCATTGAAGCAGTTGAGAAAGGAATTGGAAGATGAGGAATGATAAGCTGATACCCTTTGAAGTAGTGGAAAGGGCGGTTGCCGGGGAGCTGGAATATTCCCAGCTTCAAAAATGGTGTTCTATTGCGTAACAGAAAGAGAAAAGACGAGCAATCAACATAATGCTTTTCGCTCGTCTTTTTCTGTTGAATGGCAATCCCTATGGCAGCTACCCTGTTTCAGTTGATGTGCGATACTGTTTTATCCGTAGCTACCATTCAGCGTCGCTTGTTTTTCTTTTGCGCTATTATCTTATAACAGTTTTTCGCCGTTCTCCTGCATTTTCATAGCGCGAACCTTGCATGATAAGCCAAACAGATTGATAAAGCCTTCCGCATCGTGGTGGTCGTACAGGTCGCCCGTGGTGAAAGAAGCGATGCTCTCGTTGTAGAGCGTGTACGGAGAAGTGGTGCCGGCTTTGATAATATTGCCTTTATATAATTTGAACTTCACTTCGCCGGTTACATAGCGCTGCGTGGACTCGATAAACGCCTGCACTGCCTCACGAAGAGGTGTAAACCACTTGCCTTCGTAGACAATCTGGGCGAATTTATTGCCCAAATCAGCTTTCAGCGCGTAAGTATCGCGGTCTAAGATTAACTCCTCCAACTGTTGATGAGCTTCATAGAGGATGGTTCCGCCGGGTGTCTCATACACGCCGCGGGACTTCATGCCTACTACACGATTTTCTACAATATCCACAATGCCGATACCGTGTTTGCCGCCCAGTTCGTTTAAGGTGGCAATAATATCGGCTACCTTCATTTTCTTACCGTTTACGGAGGTGGGAATACCCTTCTCAAAAGTCATGGTCACATATTCGCCTTCCTCGGGTGCTTTCTCGGGTGTGGTGCCAAGTACGAGAAGATGCTCAAAATTTGGCTCGTTGGCGGGATCCTCCAGCTCAAGACCTTCATGGCTGATATGCCATAAGTTACGGTCACGGCTGTAGCTGGAGTCTGCGGAGAAAGGCAGATTAATGCCGTGCTGACGGCAGTATTCAATCTCCTCCTCGCGGGAATTTAACGTCCATTTCTCATTACGCCATGCAGCGATGATCTTTAAATCAGGAGCAAGTGCCTTAACCGCAAGTTCGAAACGAATCTGGTCGTTACCCTTGCCGGTTGCACCGTGGCAGATGGCGGTAGCGCCTTCCTTACGGGCAATCTCAACCAGTTTCTTTGCGATGACAGGTCTTGCCATGGAAGTGCCGAGTAAATATTTATTCTCGTAAACCGCATGCGCCTGTACGCACGGAATAATGAAGTCATTGCAGAATTCGTCTGTCAAATCTTCAATGTAAAGTTTGGAAGCGCCGCTGGATAAGGCGCGCTCCTCCAGGCCGTCAAGTTCCTCCGCCTGACCGCAGTTACCGCATACGCAGATAACCTCGTAATCAAAGTTTTCCTTTAACCACGGAATGATAACGGTCGTATCAAGTCCGCCGGAATAAGCAAGAACTACTTTTTCTTTCATAGATAACTCCTCCCGTTTCATAATGAAATGTAATACATATAGAACAATATACAACAATACGGTGCATAATGCAAGTGCAAATTTATGCATATTTTAATGAATATTTCTTTTATATATGCATAAAATTAAAAAATACTTGCATAATATGCAACAGTATTGTATTATTATGCATACATAAAAGGTTTGCACATGTGAAATGCACGTGATATACTCATGTGCAGTCGTAACATTTTAAATTGAGAGGAATTTTTATGGAAGAACGAGAGATGGCATTGTCGCCTACAGAAGCAAAACCGTCCCCCAATGGTAGACTTTTGAAAGAAATGGCAGTATATGATTTGCTTGAACAACTGGAAATCCCTTACTTGAGAGTGGATCATGAAGTGGCTGCCTCTGTGGAGGACTGCCATGATGTGGATCGGATTTTAGGTATTCATATCTGTAAAAACCTTTTTCTGTGCAACGCCCAGAAGACGGATTTCTATCTTTTAATGATGCCGGGAAACAAGAAATTTAAGACCAAGGAATTATCGTCGCAGATTCACAGTGCCAGACTCTCTTTTGCAGGACCGGAGCATATGGAGGAATTTTTAAATATTTCGCCGGGTTCCGTGAGTGTAATGGGTTTGATGAACGACAGGAATCAAAGAGTGCGGCTGTTGATTGACAGGGACATCTTTCGGGATGAGTATGTGGGATGCCATCCCTGTGTGAATACATCCAGCTTAAAGATTAAAACAAAAGATATACTGGATAAGTTTCTGCCCTATGTGGAGCATGATTATACAGTAGTGGATTTAGTGGGTGAATAAATAAGGAGATGCTTTGATATGATACGAGCGATGACGATAGACGATTACGAGGGAGTGAAAGCACTTTGGCTTTCCATCAAGGGATTTGCCATTCGAAGTTTGGATGATTCCAGAGAAGGAGTCGAGAAATTCCTTATGAGGAATCCGGGCACCAGTGTGGTGGCTGTGGAGGACGGCCAAATTGTAGGTGCGATTCTGTGCGGGCATGACGGCAGGCGTGGATGCCTTTATCATGTGTGTGTGGCCGAAGAATATCGTATGCGGGGAATCGGCAAGTCGATGGTTGTTTTCTGCATGGAGGCACTTAAAGCGGAGCACATAAATAAGGTATCTCTCATTGCATTTACCGCCAATGACATCGGAAACGCCTTCTGGCGTCAGATTGGCTGGACGAAGCGGGAAGATTTAAACTACTATGACTTCACGCTGAATGAGGCGAATATTACGGCTTTTAACAAAATTTGACTTCCCATTGGCGGATAAATGTATTAAAATAAGAAAGTTAGCTTGCAGAGTGTACGAATTATGTCGGTATGCGGATTTGCTGACAGAAAGGTATGGTTATAAGACAGTATGAAGGTTATTGAAGGCGGAGTCACTGCTGCTATGGGATTTGAGGCAGCAGGTGTCGAGGCGGCAATCAAATATCAGAACAGAAAAGATATGGCGATAGTATACAGCCGGACGCCCTGCAAAGCAGCAGGTGTTTTCACAAGTAATGTGGTGAAGGCGGCTCCGGTTCGTTGGGACCGAGAGGCAGTGTCACATTCTGCCTATGTGCAGGCAGCAATCGTCAATACGGGTATCGCCAATGCGGCAACCGGTAAGCAAGGCTACGAATACTGCAAAAGAACGGCGGAAAAGGCAGCGCAGCTTCTCGGCATAGATTCCGATGCGGTGCTTGTGGCGTCCACAGGTGTTATAGGAAACCAGCTTCCCATTGATCGGATTCTGGCAGGTGTGGAGAAACTGGCAGATGCCAAGTCGGACACGAAAGAGGCGGCGGATGATGCTGCGGAGGCAATTCTGACAACGGACACACATTCTAAGCAGGCGGCGGTTCAGATTGAACTGGGAGGAAAGACGGTGACTGTCGGTGGTATGTGCAAGGGCTCCGGAATGATTCACCCGAATATGTGTACAATGCTTGGGTTTATCACAACGGATATTGCAATCTCCAAGGAACTTTTGCAGGAAGCTTTGAGCGAGGACGTAATCGACACTTTCAATATGGTTTCCGTGGACGGGGATACCTCCACCAACGATACGCTGGTGGTGCTTTCCAACGGTATGGCAGGCAATCCTGAGATTACGACTAAGAACGAAGATTATCATAAATTTAAGGAAGCTCTAAACTATATCGACACGACGCTTGCCAAGATGATGGCGGGAGACGGAGAAGGTGCTACCGCACTTTTTGAGACAAAAGTTATCCATGCGGCAACCAAGCAGGATGCGCGGATACTCAGTCGCTCGGTCATCTCATCCAGTCTGTGCAAGGCGGCAATCTACGGACATGATGCCAATTTCGGCAGATTCCTGTGTGCTCTTGGATACTCGGGCGTAGAGTTCGACCCCGAAAAGATAGAGCTTTATTTTGAGAATGACGAGAAGAGTATTCTCATCTATAAGGACGGCGCAGCGGTTTCCTACAGCGAGGAGGAGGCGACACAGGTTCTGGCATCTCCTGAGGTCAGGGTATTGGTTGATATGCATATGGGCGATGCCGAGGCCACTGCATGGGGATGCGATTTGAGCTATGATTATGTGAAAATCAATGCGGATTACAGAAGTTAGGAAATTGGTTTACATAATATCGCTTAACGTCGACAGAATAAAATATTCGAAATAAAAAGGAAATATAAAATTATGGAACAGAAAGAAATGGATCAGATTCTGGGTAAGGCAGAGGTTTTGATAGAGGCTCTCCCCTATATCCAGAAGTTCAACCGTAAAATTATTGTTGTCAAGTACGGCGGCAGCGCCATGAGCAACGAGGAGCTGCAAAAGAACGTTATTAAGGACGTCACACTTCTTAAGCTGGTAGGTTTCAAGCCTATTATTGTACACGGCGGCGGCAAGGAAATCAGCCGTTGGGTCGGCAAGGTCGGCAAAGAAGCAAAATTCGTAAACGGGCTTAGGGTAACGGACGCAGAGACCATGGAAATTGCGGAGATGGTCCTTAATAAAGTCAACAAGAACCTTGTAAGAATGGTGGAGGAGCTGGGTGTTCGTGCCGTGGGTATCAGCGGCAAGGATGCGGGACTTTTACAGTGTACCAAAAAATGCCCGGACGGCGAGGATATCGGTTACGTGGGTGAGATTGTGGGCGTTGACCCTAAAGTGCTTTATGACTTGCTGGAAAAAGATTTCCTGCCGATTGTTGCACCTGTGGGATTGGACAGTGAGTTTATGACCTACAATATTAATGCCGATGATGCCGCGTGCGCTATCGCTAAAGCAGTGGGCGCGGACAAGCTGGTATTCCTGACGGATATCGAAGGATTATACAGAGACATTAACGACAAAGCAAGCTTTATTTCAAGACTGACTGCGTCTCAGGCTGACGAGCTGATTGACAGTGGATGTATCGGCGGTGGTATGCTGCCGAAACTGAGCAACTGCACGGACGCTATCAAAGAGGGTGTCAACAGAGTCCATATTCTGGACGGACGGATTGCCCACTGCCTGCTTTTGGAAATTTTTACGGATAAAGGTATCGGTACAGCAATCATCGCTGATGCGGATAAGGCAGCAATGATGGAGTGATAAGACAGAGGGGATATATTTATGAGCGCTACTATGCAGAATTATATTGACGAGGCGGAGCAGGCGCTGCTTCACACATACAACCGCTATCAGGTAGTTTTCGAGAAAGGCGACGGCGTATATCTGTACGATACGGACGGCAAGAAATATCTTGATTTCGTGTCAGGTATCGCTGTGTTTGCTTTGGGTTATCATAATAGAGAGTATAACGACGCATTAAAGGCCCAGATTGACAAGATTATCCACACATCCAACTACTATTATAATCTTCCGGCCATTGAGGCTGCGAAGAAGCTTAAGAAGATTAGCGGCATGGACAGAGTGTTTTTCACAAACAGTGGTGCGGAGGCAATCGAGGGTGCCATTAAGGCAGCGAGAAAGTACGCATTCTTAAAGGATGGAAGGACAGACCACGAGATTATCGCCATGAATCATTCTTTTCACGGAAGAACCATGGGCGCGCTGTCGGTAACCGGCAATCCGCACTACAGAGAGGCTTTTGAGCCTATGATTGGCAATATCAAGTTCGCCGAGCTGAATGATTTCGACAGTGTTATGGAACAGGTGACGGATAAAACCTGTGCGATTCTCTTTGAGACGGTTCAGGGCGAGGGCGGCATCTACCCGGCGACTGAAGAATTTATGCACAAAGTGCGTGCGCTCTGCGACGAGAGAGACATTCTGATGATGCTGGACGAAATCCAGTGCGGCATGGGACGGACGGGAGAAATGTTTGCGTGGCAGAGATACGGCGTGAAGCCGGACGTGATGACGACGGCGAAGGCCTTAGGCTGCGGTGTGCCCGTTGGCGCTTTTCTGATGACAGAAAAAGTCGGAGCTAACTCCCTTGTGGCGGGCGATCATGGCACTACCTACGGAGGCAACCCTCTTGCCTGCGCAGCAGTCTGCAAAGTTATCGAATTGTTTGAGAAGCAGAACATTCTGGACAATGTGCGGGAAACAGGCAGCTATCTGGAAACTTGTCTTAATAAGGTAGCGGAGGAATTTGATTGCGTGGAGACGAGGCGTGGCGTGGGATTGATGCAGGGGCTTGTCTTGAACAGACCTGTGGGTGATATTATCACTAAAGCCATGGACAACGGGCTTGTTCTGATTAATGCGGGAAGCAATATTATTCGTTTTGTTCCGCCCCTGGTGATTGACAGACAGAATGTGGATGACATGATAGATATATTGCGTGAGAGCATGCGTGAAGTGTGCGGCGGTGCGCAGTAAACGGCACAAATGTAAGCAGACAGTAGAAGGAGAACGAAAGTGACTCTGAAAAAACGATTGATAACGATTCTTGTAATTGCGCTCTGTGTGGGCGGCGTATACGGAGTCGGCAAGCTGGGTATTACAATACGGCAAAGTGAAGAGACTGAGGTCGAGGATGATTCTCTTTTTGGACACAGAGAGACTATATATATATGGTATACGGATGATGCACTGACGGATTATTTAAACAGTGTGGCGGTTTCTTACAGCGAATATCAGAGTGACGTGCGGGTAATTCCGGTCTATACATCGGGACGGGAATATCTGGAAACCATCAATCAGGCATCCCTGAACACAAATGAAACTCCTGATTTGTACATTGTCAGCAATGATTCTCTGGAGAAAGCGTATCTGGCCGGTTTGGCATCCGAGGTGCGGCTGCCTGAGGGAGTGCTGCCTGTGGAAAGTATGTATCCTCAGACTGCGGTGAATGCGGTAACTTATCACGATAGGCAGATTGGCTATCCCTTCTATTTTGAGACAAGCTGTTTCCTATATAACGAGACATATCTCATGGACTGGGCGAGAGCACAGATTGAGGCGGAAATCGATATCGCTATGGCGGAGGAAGCTCTGCAGCAGCTTGAGAATGACGGAGAACCGAATGAGAATGACACAAACGCCGACGCTGAATATGAGCAGGAGAGTGCAATCTCTGAGGAAACGGTAATCGAACGTGTGGAGCAGACGCTGCCCGATACGATAGACGATATACTTTCTTTTGCGTATGAATACGATGCGCCGGAGCAGGTGGAGGCGGTTTTTAAATGGGATGTATCCGATATTTTCTATAACTACTTCTTCGTGGGAGCTTCCATTGATGTAGGTGGTGTGAACGGAGACCTTTCCAATTCCATCCACATTTATAACGAGGATGCAATCCGATGTTTGCGGGTGTATCAGGACTTGAACCAGTTCTTTTCCATTGACACGAAGGAGATTAGTTACGATGCCGTTTTGCAGGATTTCATGGACGGTAAGATTGTGTACACGGTAGCTACGACGGATGCATTGTCCAAGATTGAGGCGGCGAAGGCGGAAGGTAATTTTGCGTATGAATATGGTATTTCCATGATGCCCGATGTGAGTGAGGAGTTAAGTTCTGCTTCGTTGTCTGTGACCCAGTGCGTGGTGATAAACGGCTATTCTATGAAAAAGGATATGGCGAACGACTTTGCGGTATATCTTACGCAGTATGCTACCGATACGCTCTATTCCAGAACCGGCAAGCTTCCGGTCCACGACAGCGGAGACACCTATACCGACCCGAACAAGAACGCGTTTTTACAGGAATATATGTGTTCGGTTCCGATGCCGAAGATGATTGAGACGAGTAATTTCTGGGTGGAACTGGAAATTGCATTCGCCAAGATTTGGGATGGGGAAGACGCTAACCATGACTTGAAGGCGCTCTCCGAGAAAATTATGGGTCAGGTCACCGGAGCGGAATATTTGGAAGAATATATCGAAATGCCGGAGGAAGTCCCTGAGGAGGAAGAATATGTGGATGAAGAGCTAACGGACGAGGACTCAGACGGTGGAGAGGAAACATCGGAATAGACATTCTACGCAGATGTATATCGAATATTTATTATAAGAATGGACATGATAAGACAAGGCGGGAAACTGCCTTGTCTTATTTTGCGCGAGTTTGGAATACGAAGTATTTCAAACCTGCTCAGGAGATATATAAAAAGGGAAGGGAGCACATTATGTTTGGATTTTTGATCGCGCTTTTATCGGGAGCGCTCATGAGTATTCAGGGTGTATTTAACACGCAGGTGACTAAGACCTCGGGAATATGGGTGGCCAATGCTTTTGTGCAGTTTACAGCACTGCTCGTCTGTCTGGCGGCATGGCTTATGACGGATCGCTCATCATTCGGAACGTTGTGGAAGGTGGAGCCGAAATATATGCTTCTCGGAGGAACCATAGGTGCATTTATTACCTATACGGTTATCAAAGGTATGGAGATGCTGGGGCCTGCCAGAGCGGTCATGCTCATTGTAATCTCGCAGTTGATTGTAGCGTATGTCATTGAGCTTTTCGGTATGTTCGGCGTAGAGAAACAGCCCCTTGAGATACGCAAGATTGTGGGAATGGGTGTGGCAATCGTCGGAATTGTGATTTTTAAGTGGACATAGGACACAATTTATTTTACAATGAGAATACAGTGCATAGCGGGAACTTCCCGGAAGACCTACAGGGTTCGGAAAGGAAACTATGCGTAAAACGATAAGAATCAATATACTTCTACTGTCCATGTGTATCATGCTGTGCGGATGCACCCGCAGGGAGCAGCTTGTGCTTAAAGAAGTGTCGGAGGAGCAGTCGCTTACGGGACAGCAAATTTTGCAGGAAGATAAGACCGAAGAGCAGAATGCGGCCAAGCAGCAGAGCACGGGGGAACAGAATGCGCCCGCAGAGAATGCGGAGCCACAGACAATCTATGTACATGTTTGTGGAGCGGTGATCAATCCGAATGTATACGAACTGCCGACAGGCAGCAGGGTTTACGAAGCGGTACAGATGGCGGGCGGTTTTACAGAGGATGCTGATGGAAGTTATGTAAACCAAGCACAGACACTGTCTGATGGTGTAAAACTGGTGATTCCCACGATAGAGCAGACGCAGGCTATGATAACGGAGAATGTTGAGGTTGATTTGATTGGCATTGTGGGAGAACAGGGGAATTCGGCATCGATGCAGGGCGGTGCAGCGTCGTCCGACGGCAAAATCAACATCAATACCGCCACGGAGGCAGAGTTGTGTAATATACCGGGTATCGGAGCCACGAGAGCGGCGGCGATTGTAGCGTACAGACAGGAAAAGGGCGGTTTTTCCGCGATAGAAGACATTATGAATGTGAGCGGCATCAAGGAAGGCACTTACGAGAAGATTAAGGACAGTATTAAAGTGAATTAGGGGCGATATAAGGGATGGGACAGAGAATTCTGGTTGTTGACGATGAAAAAGTGATTGTGAAAGGCATTCGCTTTAGCTTAGAGCAAGACGGCATGGAGGTTGACTGCGCATACGACGGCGAGGAAGCGCTTAATTTGGCAAAGCAGAATCAGTACGATATGATTCTTTTGGATGTGATGCTGCCGAAGATGACGGGATTTGAAGTATGCCAGCAGATACGGGAGTTTTCTAATGTACCCATAGTTATGTTAACCGCAAAAGGTGACGATATGGACAAAATTCTGGGACTTGATTACGGTGCAGATGACTATATCACCAAGCCTTTTAACATATTGGAAGTCAAAGCACGTATCAAAGCAATTATCAGAAGAACCGTGCGAAAGAGTGAAGAAAAAGAGATGCCGAGAGTGGTGGAAAAGGGCGGAATGCGCCTTGACTGCGACAGCAGAAGAGTATATATCGACGGCAGGGAAATTAATCTCACAGCCAAAGAATTTGAAGTGTTGGAACTTCTGATGAAGAATCCGGGCAAGGTGTACGGCAGAGAAAAATTGCTTCAGCTTGTGTGGGGCAACGATTATCCGGGTGATGTCAGAACGGTGGACGTACATATCAGAAGATTGCGTGAAAAGATTGAGAATGTCCCAGGTGAACCAGTTTATGTTCGGACTAAGTGGGGTGTGGGTTATTACTTTGCTTAAGGATAAATTTCGTAAAATTATATTTCTGAGAAGTCTTAAGACAAGGATTTTTCTGATTTTGCTGATTGTCGGATTGATTCCTTGTATCAGTATGCGTTATGCAATTGTGCAAAACTATGAGCAGCGTGCCGTCAATGTCAGGACCTCTGATATTACGACGCAGCTCAGAATTCTTGCCAATCATCTGATTACCTATCATTATTTGCAGGATACCTCCTCGGAAGTCATCAATGCGGAGTTGAATCAGTTATCCAGTCTCTATGACGGACGCGTTATGATCATCAACAGCGACTTGCGCATCGTCAAGGATACTTATGGGATTAGTGAGAATAAAACCATGATTTCGGAGGAAGTGGTGCGGGCAGTCAAAGGCGAGAGCACCAGCAGACATGACAGGGAAAACGGATACATCGAGATGACGATTCCGATTACGGAGAATGTCAGCGCAGGTAGTTATTCCGATTCGACGGACAGAAGCGAAATCGTGCGGGGAGTCATGTTAGTCAGTGCATCCACCGATACCATCATGGCAACAAGTAATATATTGAGTCGCCAGGCTCTGATAATAGAGATTATTGTAATTCTTGCAATTTTTATCTTGTCTTTTCTGGCAGCCCAGCTACTGATTCGACCCTTTGAAAAAATTACGGAAGCACTGAATAAGGCGCAGGAAGGCTATATCGACGAGCCCATATGTGTCACCGATTGTCTGGAGACGGAGCATATCGGGGACGCTTTTAACAGAGTGCTTGGCAGAATGAAAGTGCTGGATGATTCCAGACAAGAGTTTGTTTCCAATGTGTCCCATGAGCTGAAGACACCTATCACATCCATGAAAGTCCTGGCGGATTCCCTGATCAGTCAGAAGGATGTGCCGATTGAAGTATATCAGGATTTTATGGAGGATATTGCCAAGGAGATTGAGCGTGAGGACGAAATCATTACAGACCTTCTGTCTCTGGTGAAGATGGACCGGACTGTGGCGGATTTAAATATCGCGGAAGTGGATATTAATGTGCTGGTGGAGCTGATTATGCGCCGGCTGCGTCCGATTGCTCAGAAGAGGGATGTGGAAGTGGTATATGAAAGTCTGCGTCCGGTTGTAGCTGACGTGGACGAGGTTAAGTTGACTCTTGTCATATCCAATCTGGTCGAAAATGCCATTAAGTACAACAAGGAGCACGGCTGGGTCAAGGTAACGCTGGACGCAGATCATCAGTACTTTACCGTGGAAGTGGCGGATTCCGGTATCGGCATTCCGGAGGAATCCATTGACCATATATACGAGAGATTTTATCGTGTGGACAAATCCCGTTCCAGAGAGATTGGCGGTACAGGATTGGGGCTTGCCATTGCGAAAAATGCTGTTATGATGCACAGAGGCTCTGTTCGTGTGGAGAGCATAGAAGGTGAGGGAACCACTTTTACGGTGAAAATACCCTTATCCTATATTCCGGCGTGAGTATGTGGTGTGAGCGGATGCGTTTTGAAAAGGGGCAATTATGAAAAGATTGAGACTGCTATTGGGCTGCGTCTTGCTTATGTTTGTTGGTTCAGCGTGCGGCAGTGAGGCACAGCCTGTGGACGGAAAAGTATATAATATATATTATGTAAACAATGAAGAGACTAAAAATATTTTTGTGGAATATGTCACACAGACTGACGATACGGATACATTGATTTCCGAACTTCTCGGGCAGTTAGCGCTCGTTCCCTCCAAGTTTGAATATGAGGCACCTCTTGCGGGCGGCTTCGGACTGCTTGGATATACGTTAGACAACGGGCAGCTCACCATGAACTTTGACGGACAGTACAGGGAGATGGACAATGTCAAGGAAGTGCTCACGCGGGCGGCGATAGTCAGGACCTTGATACAGATTCAGGGAATTGATTACGTGTCCTTTACGGTACAGGGTGAAATGCTGACTGACAGCAGTGGGATTGCTGTCGGAACGATGTCATCGGATTTGTTTATAGATAATGCCGGCAATGAAATAAATGCATACGAAAGCGTGAACCTGCGCCTTTATTTTGCCAATGAGGACGGCACCGGTCTGGTGGAGGAGAACCGCAGGAACGTGGTATACAGCAGTAACATCTCGCTGGAAAAACTGGTGGTGGAGAAGTTGGTGGAAGGTCCTTCATCCGAGGGGGCCTACCCCACGCTGGACCCTTCAACCAAAATTATTAGTGTGACGATCAAAGATGGTGTATGTTATGTAAACCTAGACGAAACTTTTTTAAACCAACCATATAATACGAGCGCAGAGGTGACAGTTTACTCTATAACCAATTCGCTGGTGGAATTATCCAATGTAAATAAGGTGCAGATTACGGTTGGCGGCGAGACAAACCTCTCATATCGCGAAAAAATAAGCTTGAACGAAGTATTTGAGAGAAATCTGGATTTACTTGCACAATAGGAAAGGAATAATATGTTAAAAATACGAAGGCCGTTATGTCTGGTCGGTCTTGCTTATGTGGCGGCGGTTGTAACCATGATTCTGCTGACCGTTCGCCCGTCACCGACCTATGAGGAGCTTGACAGAGAGCAAATCACCGTGGCCGGATATGTGGAATACATCGAGTACAAGCAATCGAGAGGCAGTACGGTACCGGTCATATCCCTATCTGAGACAGCAGTTCTTAAAGAAAGTCAAAAAGCAATTCTGGAAAGATTCTTATCAGATTCCGAGAAGATTTCACAGTACAGATTACATCAATTCTGGAAAGATAACAGAGAGAGTTTACAGAGAGAAGACGCAGCGGGCATCGAGGGCGTTCTGTGTTATATGGAGGAAGAAAAGATTCCTAAGATGGGAAGTCTTGTAGTCGTGCAGGGCGATTACAGAGCCTTTACTCATGCTACGAATCCCGGCGAGTTCGACAGTGCCGATTACTATCGTATTATGGGGCAGCAGGGCAGAGTTATGGATTGCCGTATGTTGGTACAGAGCGCCGCCTACGATGTTTTCAGGGAAAAGATGTACCGCATCAGGGAGTATCTGTCCCTGCTTGCGGACGCATGTTTTACAGAGGAGGATGCCTCCGTCATAAAGGCCATGCTTTTGGGTGAAAAAGGCACGTTGCGTGCGGATTTAAAAGAGTTGTATCAACAGAACGGTATCATTCACATTCTGGCAATCAGCGGGCTTCATCTGTCCGTCATCGGTATGGGGTGCTATCGTCTGTTTAGGAAGGTCAGAGCGCCCAGTGTGGTTAACATAATATTGACGATCGGGATTATGTACTGCTACGGGACAATGACAGGCATGGGGGTATCCATGCTCAGAGCTTACATTATGTTTGGCATTCATTTGTGTGCGAAACTGATTGGCAGAACCTATGATTTACTGACTGCAGTGACGGTGGCAGTACTTGTAGTTCTGGTACAGCAGCCACTGTATATACAGCACAGCGGTTTTCTGTTCTCCTTCGGCGCCATCTGCGGCATCGGTATCTTCCTGCCGGCGGCGGAGCGGAATCTGTTCGGACACAGCCGTTTGGAAAAGGCGCTGATGTCTGGGATTGCGATATCCCTGTCCACCTTGCCGGTGTATCTGTGTTTTTATTATGAGTTTCCGCCATATTCCGTTTTGTTAAATCTGATTGTCATTCCATGCATGACGTTTGTATTGGTAGGAGGATTAATGACGCTTGGTATGGCGGCGTGCTTTCTGCCCTTCGGGACGGTGGCAGCCTATCCTGTGCATCTTCTGCTTGTCTTTTATGAGAAATGTTGTAACATCTGCCTAAGTCTGCCTGACAGCAAGTGGATTACGGGATGTCCGAAGCCTTGGCAGGTTGCGGTTTTCCTGGGAATACTTCTCGGACTTGTGGCATGGAATCATAGATTGTCCAAACTCTGTTTCCGGCATGGAATGCTGTGCGCGCTGCTTGTGCTGAGCATAAAACTACCTCAAGGATTACAGATTACCATAGTGGATGTAGGTCAGGGAGACTGTATTTATCTGGCGGAGGACAGCGGCATTCATATGCTGATTGACGGCGGCAGCTCAGACAAAAGCGATGTGGCCAAGTATCAGATGATGCCCTATTTGAAGCACGAAGGAGTATCGCACTTAGATGCCATCGTCGTCACTCATCCCGACAGCGACCATATAAGCGGTATCCGTGCGATGTTGGAAGAGACAGACACCAGCGGTATTTCTGTAGGAACACTGTATCTGCCTGATGTGGGCGAGGCAGGAAGAAATGAGGAGTACCGGGAACTGGAACAGTTGGCGCGGGCGGCGGATGTGTCGGTAAAGTATCTCGGTGTGGGAGATACGTTGAAGTGTGGCAAAGTTATGTTAACCTGTTTACACCCTGAAAAAGGATGGGATGAGAAGGAAGCAAATGCCTACTCCACCGTACTATATTTAAAATATGGCAGCTTTACAGCACTTTTTACCGGGGATTTGGAAGGAGAGGGGGAAAAGTTGGTGGTGGAAAGATTGGATGATTTTCTGCCTGTTCAAGGCATTACCCTGCTCAAAGTGGCCCATCACGGCTCTAAGTATTCTACCGATGAAGCGTTCCTGAAAGCAGTCAACCCGAAGCTTGCCCTGATTTCTTCCGGACGGAACAACAGATACGGGCATCCCCACGAAGCGTTGATGGAGAGGTTGAAAGACTCCGGCTGTTACATTTACCGGACCCAGGAGAGCGGTGCGATTACGGTACGCGTACGCGGTGGGAAAGTGTGGGTGGAGGAGTATATAAAATAGTTTATTCGCGGAAGATGATGCAACTTTGATGCAATTCTGTTACAAGTTTGATGCAAGCCCGTGCTATCGTGTATGTTGGAAGGATGGGAAAAATTATGAGAAGAATGAGGGGAAGCACTATGTTTGAAAGAAACAGGGATACGCTGAAATACACATTTCTTATAGGTATACTGTGTATCGGCATGACCGCATGCGGAAATACGGACAGTCAGAGCGCGGCGGAGCAGTCCGGGACGGAAATTTTATCCATAACAGAACCCTTAACGGACATGGAAGATGCTACGGAAGAATCTTCCGAAAGTAAAGCAATTCAGGATAAAGAAATATCTCACGAAATAGATGAAGCATCCGAAAATAACGAGTCACAGCAGACAGAAGACAACGAGAGCGCAGAGCCCATCTTCATAATCCAATCCCAACCCATACAGCATGATAATTACAAAATGCAGGACTGGCAGGCTGCATATGCGGAGTATATAGATAAACTTGAATGGAATCAGAATAATACATATAGTTTGATTTATGTAGATGATGACGATATTCCGGAGCTTGTGATTGATACCGGTGTAGAAGCAGGCGGCTGCCAGATTCTTACGTTTTACAACGGGGAAATAGATTTATTGCAGACGGATCGGTTGAATTTCTATTACATGGAAAAGAAAAACCTTATTAATAATTCCGACGGACATATGGGATATTACTATGATTATATCTATTCCATAGTAAACGGTAAGTGGGTTTACGTAACAGGCGGTGAATGGACTGAGACAATGGGAGATGATGATTGGGTATACCAATATGAATGGGAAGGTAAGAAAGTAGGAGAAAATACATATGAGCAAAAAGTGAACGCGGTTATCAACGTGGAACAGGCAATAGTACCGGAACAGTATTATATTTTAGAAGAAATGCTGTCTCTCCTGCGAACAGGAGACTGCAAGTCGCGAGGGCATTATTATGAGTTGTTTATTGAGGATGTTACATGGGATGAAGCTAAGAGGCGATGTGAGGAGAGGGGCGGCTATCTTGCAACCGTTACCGCGATAGAGGAGTTGGAGAGCATACGGAAAGGTATACAGGACAGTGGGCAGGCTGATATTGCCTTTTGGGTAGGGGCATCCCATGAAAAAGAAAAATCCGGGAAATGGTGGCACGAACCAAACCAAGATTCAGATAGTTATACTATGTCGCACTATAACGCATATAGGAAATTCTGGGCAGCGGATGAGCCGAGTGTCTATATAAAAATAGGAGAAGGAATACTTGGGGAAGACGGTGTATACATTGCTTATGATGACGCAGAGGGTACAAGCTTTTTGTATGATGCTCCGAAAGATATATTGGCAATGTATCCGGAATATGAAGGGAAAATCGGGTATATTTGTGAATATGATTCCCTGAGAGGCTTGGGTGAGTATACGTCCTCAGCCACAATTGACTATGTGGAGACGAGCATAGAGCAGCAGGGAAATGAGCTGATTTTTGATAATTTATCTATAGAGCTTCCCAAAGGCGTGACAGCGGAAATAAAGACGTCTGATATCGCAGATGATGACGAAAAGGCAATGCAGACAATTAACTTAATCGGAGCAGAGAGGCTTGTCGGAGATGCTGACAGCTATAGAAGCACAGGACCGTTTCCGCCGCAGATAAGATTGTCGCATTACAGGGCGGACTACGAGTGCGAAGAGGCGCTTATCAGTGCACTGCTTAATTTGTTTCCGAATAATAATCTGCGAGTACAGTATGAGGATCAGAGTAACAGCGAGTACATTTTTAGGTTGGGTAACTGGGATTTTAGGCTGGGCAACTGGGAGTATGGAAGTTATTATTATTACTATGCACTTGTTAAGGGTGAGGATTTATATCTAATCGGTGAATTTTATTTAGAGAGCGGGTATGGCTTTTCGGCTTTGCGCGAACAGGGAAAGGTAAAATGGCATGACAGCAATATCGTTGTGAGCGATGATACAGATTTAAATGAGGCATATTTTAAGATAATGCCGGAAGAAGGCTGGTCCTTTTTGTGCCATGACGACAGCGAACTTTACTTCTATCTTGACGGGTATTTTGCCAAGTGTTATATGTCCTATGAAAAAGGCAAAAACGGGTATATTTACGGCAGCGATTTAGAAGATGTAAATTTTGACGGGTATACGGATATCAATACGAACAGCAGAGGTATGCTTGTCTGGGATCCCCCTAAAAAAGAGTTTCTGGAGGTTGAATATCCGGAAGATATGCCTTCTTTGTATTTACGAGAAAGCTTTCCCGAAACGGAAACGATATGGGGATATGATAACGATTATATGACTGATGCGTGGAGCAGCCACGACATGGATCATACAGAAAGTTTATGGCAGTGGGACGGCTATACTCTCGTAAAGATAAGGGAGTGCAAAGCTGAAATCAGAGAAGATGAGGTGAGAATCCGGGCATATGGCGAGAGCATTGACGATATTATATTTGACGAGAGATTAACGCCCAAAGAGTGGGACGATGATAGTAATGGGCGCAAAAAGGCATTGTATGAGCAGTTTTATGATGGGCTTGCGCCAAAGGAGTTTTTCTATCCGGATGAGGAAAAAGTACGAACGAAAGTACCGCAGGGACTTTTGGATAAGATTACAGATTCTATGATGAAAGGTACGGAGTTTGAAACGCTTAAGGCTATGATGAACTCGGTAGAGCTTACCACGGAGGAAAAGTATGCTCTTGCGGAGCAAAACGATGAAATCCGGGCGAATATTTTGGAGAGCTATCATAGCGGCAACTGTATTTTGGCGGCGGCTGATGTTGACAATGACGGAATAGAGGATATTATCGGTGAGTTTTACTGGGGCGGTACCGGCGGTTTTGTGGACTACATTTTGTTTCAGGGTCAGGAGGACGGCACATACAAGCAGACAGATTCATTTGACTCTGTCAGAGAAGAGTTTGGGGCTATCATATACAAAGGCAAAAACTATCTTGTGCGGACACTGTATGATTACGGTAAGAAGTTTTATAACGGCTTTGGCGTGACTGTGTATGAGAATGGGATTCACACTGAGGAAGTATATCTTATGCTGTATGTAGATGATTATGATTTGACGCTTATCGGCTGTAAAGAAGGTTATGAGACTTGCGCAGAAGATATAATGGACCATGCGGTTATGTATGATGAAATGGTTGAAGATTATGAGCGTATTGAGGGAAGTGCGGAGGAACTGGCAGAGAGCAATGCCGGTTATAAATATGTGTGTGACCTGGATAATGACGGAGAATTAGAATACTATAACAAATACATATGGACATGCAGCAATATGTATACAGTGGATAGCCTTTCATTTGAACCGAAAGACGATGACGGTGCAGCCTTGATAAAGGAAGCAATTCGTGAACGCTGCCTGAGAGATGAATATTACAATCCTATTATGCTCTGGGCAGACGAGGTTGACGGCGAGCCGGTAGTAAGCGTGATGTATCGGACAAGTCTGGAGGATTTTGTGATTTTGGGATATGTAGTGAGCGGATCGGAGTGCACAGAGGTGTATGAGATTGCAGCGGATGCCAGACTGGGAGTAAAGCAGACACACGTGGCGGAATAGCATGAAGGCCCATGATATCGTGTATGTTGGAAGGATGGATTAAATTATGAGGAAACGACTTATCAGTATATGTGCAATTGTATTTTTATTATATGGTATCTACGGCTGCGCCCAAACGGTCGAGGAGACTCCGGCGACAGAGCCGGAAACTGTGAAAACAGAGAACACAGATGCAGTGGATGAAGAGAATGTTATTGCCGATGGTGCATCTGTTACAGAGGTAGATACTGTGGAGACAGAGGACATTGAAACCGAGAGTGAAGAAGCTGCAGATACAGAGGGTGAAGAGACCAATGATTCAGACGAATTCGACACTATTTATTTGAAACCCTGTAATACCTATCAGGATATATTGGATAATGCTTATGCAGTGATTGTTGCCGACAGAGGTGCCGACATCATCCCAAGTGATGAAGTATTCAGTTTTATTGGAATTAGAGAGGCACTGTACGGTCGTGATACGGATGAAGCTTTAGCGGGCATCGGATATATGTTTTATGATGTGGACGGCAACGGAACAGAAGAACTTATTATCGCGGATACCGGACCGGAAGGGTGGAATAACAGGATTCTGCTGATGTATTCGCTTCTGGATGATAAGCCTGTCTTAGTGATAGACGGATGGGCGAGAAACAGATACTATTTACTGAATGATAATACTATTTATCATGAAGGTTCAGGCGGCGCAGCTTATACCGTGTTTGCGACCTATCGTATGGCAGAGGATGGGATTGGTCTTGAAGTAATAGATTACTATTCTTCCGGTTATTATGGTGATTCTGAATGGGGCTGGTTCCATAGTGCAACGGGAGTGACAACGGAAGACGAAAGTGAAGTCATTATATTTGAAAATGAGAATGTGCCGGGGGAAATGCAGGATGCATATATGGCACAGGTGAAGGAGTTGGATTTGACGTTTTTTCAAGATAAGAAATAAACTTATATTTATACGTTAGAATGGCTTATTTAAACATGATAAGGGTATGAAACAATTATAACGATTGTCTTAGTCGGCATCTATTCCCGAGCTTGTGATTGATACCAACGGGGATTGGCAAATAAGTTCGGCGATAGAAACTTTTAGAGGGAACCCGGAATATACATTGTGTTATAGCTTGGTGGATATTGCGGGAGCCGGACGGAGAATAAGTCAGGCATGAAGAAATTACAGGGCAAACGATAAAACGTTAATAATATTTCAAAAAATTTATTGCAATCCCAAAAACAGTGTGCTACTATACTACCATAGAAATCGAAAATGAACTTAAACAAATCTTGATTCTTAATTTGCGCTGTATTTCATATCAAGCCATATGAGGCACGATGCAGCGCAGTCGGGCGATTCTGCCGAAGATTCACATTTGTTTGGCAGGACTGCCGCGAAAAGTAACAGGAGCATACGAAAACCCGCTTTTCTTCTACCATAATTATGACGGCAGTCCTGTACGAAAGAGACAGGAGGGCTACGGTGAAGGCAAAGACGGTATTGGAGGGTTATGAGGAGAAAAGGGAGCTGGATATCCTTGCAGAAAGAGATAATGGAGACACGATAGGCATTGAAATCCAGATGTATGCAGAGACAGCGCCCTTTTAAGAGGACGCGGTACTATCTGTCGGGTATCGACATGAGCATTCTGGAGAAAGGGGAGGACTATGATAAACTTCCGGCGGTGACGATGGTGTATCTTACAAAAGAGGATTTCATCGGCAGCGGTCGAGGATACTACCTGATAGAGAGGAAAGTGAGCAGCACCGAAATGCCGGTGGAAATAGGCAGTGGACAGGAAGACACAATAAATATAAGCAACGGGGTTAAGGAGAGATATTATAACTTGAAATGCCCTACGGGAGATAAGAATGTTGACGAATTACTTGCATATTTCAAGGATTCGAACCCGTATTACAGGACGGAGACATTCCCACGGATTGTGGAGCAGGTCAAATATTTTAAGATACATAAGGGAGGAGTGAACATTATGTGTGAAATAGCTGATAGGATAAGGAATGAGGGAAGAGAAGAAGGGATGCTTGAAGGCATGGTTAAAGCTATTGTTGAGCTTCTGGAGGAACTTGGACAAGTACCGCAGCGGATTGTGGAACTCATTAGGCAAGAGGATAACTTATGTGTCCTAAGCAGGTGGCATAAATCAGCAGCGAGAGCAACAAGCATTGCGGAATTTGAAGCGAATATGTAGGAAAAGGTTTATCAGTATATGTATCCTGGCAACTTTAGTATTTGGCATCTGTAGATTAACGACTATTATGGAAGAGTGATTTGATGAGAAAATACATATTAGCATTTATAATATCTATTCCTATAATATTGCTAGCCTGGAACATGGGTGACTCTGCGGAGGAGCAAAATAATACATTTAATAGCGCTGTGGGGGAAAGCGAGAGTAAACAGACCGGTAGCTTGCAGGAAACAGAAAACGAAAACCATAATGAAATAGTCAATGCATTAGGAATGACGCTGCGGGACGATACGGTACTCTTAGTGAAGGTGAGGAAGTATGCATCCCCTACTTATAATTATGTCTGTGAGGAATATGAGTATGACAGGGAAGGTCGTGTGCTTCGACATGTTAAGTATTTTTCCGTTAATAATGGAAGATGGGAATATGAATATGACTCTGCCGGAAACCTAATCAAGGAAACGCGTTATGGGCTGAGAGATGATGCGGTATGGTATTGGATTGAATACAGAGTTGAAAATAGTGACTCGACCGACGAATTGCTCCGGATAGGCTCCAGATATAATGGGGAAGGAAATTTGACCTCAGAAACCATATATAGCAGTGAGGGCAGCGAATTAAGGACAACATACTACTGGGAAGACGGAACTGTCTCTTGGGTGATTGCATATGTTTATGATGCTGCAGGGAATCTGGTTAAAAGGGTGGCTTATGACTATGAGGGCAACATAGAAGATGAGTGGGAATACACATATGATGAGGCCGGCCACTTGTTGCAGAAAGTATACAATGGAAGTATTACTACTGAAAATGAGTATAATGCCACCGGGAATATGTTTAGAAGTGTGGACTATGACTATGAGGGCAATATAAAAGATGAGTGGGAATACACATATGATGAAGACGGTCACCTATTGAAGCGTATACACAATGGAAGCATTGCTATGGAATATGAGTATGACAGTGCCGGCAATATGGCAAAAGAAATTACCGATCCGTATACACAATGGAAGAAGTATGAATATGACAGTGAGAACAGAATCATTAAAATAACGGAAAATATACCTGACGAAGGCCGTCATGAGTATAGGTATGAATACAGGATGATTGGTACGGAGGAATAATAACGATATGTTGCGTTTGTGTAATATTGAAAGGAATACTATGGTTAAAAGAATCAGACATACGCTGAAATACATATTTCTAACAGGAATACTGTGTACTTGTATGACCGCCTGTGGGAATGTAGACAGTCAAAGCGTGGTGGAGCAATCTGAGACGGAAATCATACAGGAGCCTTCGGAGGAGATACCGATTCTTGGGCCGGAGTCAACGCCTGAGCCGGAGGCAAGCCCGGAGCCGGAATCCGCGCAGGAACCGGAGGAAGTGATTGATAACACACAGGCTAACACAGAGAAATTTTATCAGACAGCCGAGGAGGATTACGGATTAAGCCATGAGGAGGCTCAGAACTGGTTCGACATCATAACGAAGGATGGTATTTTTGACGGTGGCGTCAGAGAAATCAGCGGTTTAATATTTGAAGATATCGATGGCAATGGCATGACTGATATGGTTATTATGGTGCAGGAAACCGAGAAGAAGTATATGTATGGAACGGGAGCTTTGTACTTTTATATAAATGAAGAAGAGGCTTATTGCTTTACGGACGAGGATTGCTATTTTTATTTTCCTATGTACATCTGCTATGCGGATTTGAACGGGGATGGCAATGCGGAAATTGCTTTTGCAACTCAAGGCACGGGTGTAGGTGCAGTGGGAGATTGGTATAAGGCAGTATTCAGTTATACGGGAAGTACAATGGAGCGTCTTGAGATTCCTTCCGATCTGGATTCGGATTATGAAGAAGGGATTAGTGTGGAAGTGATTATGGAACCGGAACCGGATACTTATACTGCTTTTTGTCCCTATTTTGATGAGAGTATTACCTTTCAGGCACCCAATATATACGAGGGAGACGAGCAAAAAGAACATCTTGCACAAGCTCCGAAAAAAGTAGGAGGTAACATCAGGGGATATTGCGGTTTACAGATTGTTACTTGGGAGGGCAGGAATGCGCTTCAGGCAATAGAGTATTTGTCCGGCGAAGGTGGAACGGGCCATTTTGTAGGCTGGGCATGCTTTATCTTGGTATGGGACGAGCAGGGCAACGGCAGTGTGGCAGATTGGTGGGTGGAAGAGCGAACTTCGTGATTAGAGATAGAAGGATAGGCAAATTATGATAAAAAGGTTTATTGGTGTATGTACAACTGTAATATTGGTATTTAGCATCTGCGGCTGTGCCCAAACCGCCGAGGACATACTTGCCGCAGAAACAGAAATTGTGAAAACAGGAAATACAGATGCGGCAGAAACAACTATACTCGAGGAAGAACAAGAGCAGAACGTGTTAGAACCTTATTACGGTTTTTATCGAATTTCGGAATTTTTTCCTGCCAAATCGCGTGGTGCAGCCAGATATGACTGGCTGCCTGACCAGGAGGCGGATATGCTGCTGGGACGGATTGTAGAACTCGGAGCAGACAGGCTTGTGACATATGATTCCCTCCGAAAACTAGGTACAAGAGATGGCAGGGCAGCATTTGACGGAAATTATATTATAGAGAAAATTGTCATTGAAGATCCGCAATATTCTTGGCAACCGCTCACTTCAGAAACTGTGGAAACGGAAATGGTTTCCTTATATCCGGGTATTTTCCCAGAAGGGTATATCGGTGCGATTGAGGGTAAGATTGATATCCAAATAGCATCCCCTTGGGGGAATCATTATTATTATGTTATGCCGAATGGAATTCTAAGGTATTCTACTTTGTCATCAGGATATTTCTATCTGGAAAAGTTGGATGAAGAGCCGGAACAGAAACCTGAACAGAAGTTGTCTGCAGAGGAAAAAGGTGAGATATTGCAGAAGTTTTTTGGCACCTATGCAGTTGTAGAATTTCTTCCTACTAAATTTTATCCGGCGCCAGATCCGGTAGGAGATCCGTATTTGCCGGAAGAGGAAGCAGAAATGATGATTGGGAAGGAGATTACAATAGAGGAAGATATATTTGTGAGTTATGACAATTTCAGACGACCTAATTCCGAATTTGTTAAACGTCCCATGGACGATTTTTGGGTGGAAAGGGTAGATATCCCGTCGCCTGATTATCAGATAGAGGAAAAAAATCGGGAGGAGTTGTATGGGTTACGGGATGACATGCTGCGGGATGAGCTGCAACAGGACAGATATATTGAGATCAGTGTATTTCCCGGCTATCGTGCTAATAACGAGAGGTGTCTGCCACAGTTGTACTTATTAGATGACAGTAGGATTATTATGTACGCCATGGGAGAATATTTTCTGTTGAAAAAAGAACAGGATAAATCAGAAAAAGTCAGTGATATTCCCAATCATGCAACCCCGTTTCGTGATTTTGAAGAGATTACTATGTGTTTGACTTTAGCGATGACGGATTAGAAGACTATTTAATATGCATAGATGGACCGACTCATTCGGGCAGCGGAGGAAATCATGTTGAAATAGATGTTCAGGAAGAGGATGGAACATTTAGAAAAGTTTTGGATATAGTTTTGCGCATTCATGGTGATGACTCGGATGGACATGAAGATTTGACCGTATTGGATGAGAAAACAGATGGGTACTATGCAATTGTTACTCCATTTTATAATCGTATATTGCGCTATGATAAAGAGCAAGGCAGACATGACTTTCAGGATGGAGATTAAGGAAGTAGAATGACTTGAAAAAACGAAAAAACGTCAAAATAATCTCTGAAAATCTGTTGCAATACCCAATTCGGTATGCTACAATACCAATACAGAATATACGCAAAACAAATCTTGATTCTTAATACGCGCTGTATTTCTTATCGAGCCATATGGGGCATGATACAGTGCAGTCAGGCAATTCTGCCGGAGATTCACATTTGTTTGGCAGGACTGCCTGAAAAATTAGAAGGATACGAAGTGGAAGCGCCTTTTAAGAGGACTCGCTATTATCTGTCGGGTATCGATATGAGTATTCTGGAGAAAGGGAAGGACTACAGTGAACTTCCGGCGGTGACAATGGTGTACCTTACGAAAGAGGATATCATCGGTGGCGGTAAAGGAGGATACCTGATAGAGCGAAAAGAAAATGTCATGGAAAATTTAACAGATACTGATAGCGGACAGAACGACACAATGAATATAAGTAACGAGGTCAAGGAGTGGTATTATAATCTGAAATGTCGTACAGGCGATGATAAAATCGATGAATTGCTTGCATATTTCAAGGATTCGGATCCGTACTACAAAACAGAGACATTTCCGCGTATTGTGGAGCAGGTCAGATATTTCAAGATACAAAAGAAGGGAGTAGATATTATGTGTGAGATAGCGGATAGGATTAGAGAAGAAGGAAAAAGCGTTGGAAGACTTGAAAGCAGGATTGAGGATATTTTAGAGCTTCTGGAAGAACTCGGACAAGTACCACAAAGAATTGTTGACCTCATTAGGGCAGAGGATAACTTAGGTGTCCTCAGCAGATGGCATAAGTCAGCAGCTAGATCAGCAAGTATCACAGAATTTGAGGCGAATATGTAGGAAAAGACGGGCACAGAGGATACGGCACGCTTGGTGACAGTGACTAGGTACGTGTCGCCTACTTATAATGATATCTATGAGGAATACGAATATGAAAGCGAGAACAGAATCATTAAATTGACGGAATACCTACATGGTGAAATTAAGCATGAGTATGGGTATGAATACAGGGTGGTTGATGTAGAGTGACTCAATCCTTAATCGACACGCATCTGATTGCATAAACTCTGTTCCCGTAATGAGAAAGCGGCTGTAACTCATCCTCCAAGGGGTCCATACATAAATATTTGCCATCTTCCAATTTAACGATCAGAACATAGTGAAAATTTCCGATTCCGCGCATCCTGACTCTGGCAATTGGAAAATTTCCCCGTTCAAGACAATCTTGTAAAATGTTCTCCGATACGGCAGAATAAACTTCTACATCAAAAGTATTACCGCCGTTAAGCTGTCTTAAATTTTCCCATTGTAAATTCCCCTCACGGTCGTAAACACCGCCGGAGGAAAAAAGTTCGTTCAGGCGTTCGGGAGTGACCGTTTCTCCGGTCA
>JAFLTE010000025.1 GCA_022510565.1 Lachnospiraceae bacterium
GTTGTCCCGCTCGACTATCTCCTGATAGTGCTGGCGGATGCGCACGCGGATGCCGTCCAGCATACGGTTGGCCTCCAATGCCGCCGTACTGCGACCCGTAGCGCGACCGCTCTTCGTGTCCCAAATCTTGGGGTCGATGGTAATCTTGCAACTGAACTGCGTCTGCGTGCCGTCCACCGTGATGCGTCCCATGACGGGGACCGTGCCGTCATTCTTGACGGCTTGACATTTCAGATAGAAAATCGTCGAAAACGTACTTTTCATTGCTCTACAATTTTTAAGTTTCAAAGTTATGTTATGCAGAGCGTTTGATTGATACGCAAATCGTTGAAATACAATGAAAAAGAATCTTTTGATAGACTTTTTTCACTCTTTTTTGCCGCCGATGCCTTCGGATTTCACCATTCCGCAGTCGGAAAATGTTGAAAATCTGCGCTTTTCGCCGTTCTGCCGTTCCCGAACGGCCGGTTACGGATTGGTTACGCAGCGACGGTTTCAGTTGGCATTCGGGCGGGTTTACGTGGCATCGAACTCCCACAGTTTCAGTACGCAAATCGCCTGTCAGTCAATTCTTTTTCTATCTCTATCTCTATCTCTATCTCTATCTCTATCTCTATCTCCGTTTTTACACTATCTTTGTATTTAAAATATAGCAAAAATCGGACAAAATGCTTCTATCTGCTGGCGTGAAGATTATCTGATTTTCAAATCTTCTACTCAATAACGTTTAGTATCCAGGCATGGAAATGACGCTATTACTTCGTTATAACGGCGACATGTAGACAACTCGAGATGGACTCATCTGCACTATTCGGTTAAGTTCCAGGAAACCCTCACCGATCCTATTCCCTTGTGTTGCTTGATGTTCAATCATTTCAAGAAATAAAGAGGGTATATCAATAAATTTTATACCTTTGCTAATTGACAAGTCTGGATTAAAGCATGATAGTAGAAAACAAATATTTATCATTGCCGCTCACAGCTCAGTTTGAAGTTACAGATTTTTGTAATCATCGATGTATACACTGTTATAACTTAGACTCGGAAACAGTTAATCGTCCTATACACAAAGTTAAAGATGAAACGGTTCTTGCTTGTGCTCAAAAATTAATAGATAACAAAATATTTTCTGTCGTAGTTACTGGAGGAGAACCGTTAATTAAGAAAGATCTTACCAAGAAAGTTATTCTACTTCTAAAAAGGCATGATATTAAAGTCAGTCTAAATTCCAATCTCGTACTTTTAGACGACGATTTTATTAAGTTTATAAAAACAGAAGAAGTTGGCATTTTAACTTCTTGTCCATCTGCGATAAATACATCTTTTGAGAAGTTAGTTGGGGTTGATAACTACCTTAGATTTGAAGCTAATGTAAAAAAACTGGTAGCCGCGAATATTCGGTTTATTATCAATATGGTTATAACTAAAGAAAATATAAATGAAATTATAACTACAGCACAGAAGATGCAACAATTGGGGTGCAAATCATTTGCGGCTACCCCAATGGGCTTGAATATGGAGTATCCCCGGTTGGACTTATTGTTATCAAGCGATGAAGTAAGAAAAGTTGTTGCAGACCTACTATGGATAAACGATAATTTAGGCCTCCGTGTTGATATATTGGAAGCATTACCCAAATGCGCATTCCCTGAGAATATACTATTGGAAAAACATGTCTTTTTGAATAGAAAATGTCAAGCAGGAAGAACCGGTATTGCTGTATCATCCAATGGCGATGTACGTCCATGTGCTCATAATACAGTCTCATATGGTAATATATTACAAGAAGACTTGAAAGAGATATGGACTAAAATGCAGGATTGGAGATCATTGCAATATATTCCCAAAATATGTAAAGACTGTACGTGGTTGAATCATTGTAACGGAGGTTGCCGAACTAACGCTAAGACAATTTCTGACAAATGGGATGGTATGGACATATGGTGTGCCCGGCCGCCTATAAAACAACCTGCGAGACCGCATAAAGATGCTGAATTGACAGAAGAAACATATTTGCAAGTAAATGCTAATTATCAATACAGACAAGATGATGAGAATTGTTTCGTCATTTACAATGTTGATGATGACATATACTTCATGGTTAATCGATTGTGCTTTGATTTTATCACCAGTTTCAGAGACAAAGAGCGATTTACCTATGCACAGTTAATGATGAAGTATAGGACAAATGACAATAAAGCCTTTCGTGAAGTAGTGCTCTTCCTAATTCGAAAGAGAATCTTGACAATAAATTAATCTTAAAAAATAATGATGGAGTTTGATTTCGAAGAAATGCGAAGCTATGTGCTCGCTGAGATACAAATGGTAGATGTTCACAATAACGGCACATCTAGTTTTTGCGATTGGAGTGATATCTCTACTATCACTTGTGATTGTGATAAATGGTAAATTATTAGAGATGAAAAAATATCTGTGTAATTACAAACTCATTTTTGGTGTTGCAGCAATAGGAATCATATTTTCTTGGATATGCTTCCCTTGTTTAGTTGAATTTACATCTAATCACGACCCTAAAATAAATAGTACAGATAAATTTAATGCTATCTATGTAGCAGCAGGTGCACTATTTGCAGCGTTTTCCTGTTGGGCATCACTATTTTTGTTTTACAAACAACGAAAGGATCTGATCGGCAAAACTAGTATCGAATTATTTATAAACATCATGGATAAGATAAAAAATGATCCTCTTTTTATCCAATCGAGAAATTATATTCTTTCAAATCAATTTAATGAAGATTATGCATCATTAAAACAATATAAAGGAACTGATAATGTTACAATAGATGATTTTAATGGATGGAGAAATGATATAGTAATACTTGAAGACAAGGAGAATAGGCTTCGTAGTCCATATGAGTGCATTCGGTATTTTTGCGATAAAATGGATTTCATAGGGATAATAATAGAGCAACAATATATTGATACAACAATATTCGACTATTTCGGAGGTGAGGTAATTGCTTCGTATGCAAAGTTAGAACCGTTACTTCTCGAGACAAGAAAAGATCCCAATAAAGCAGGTCGTTTTATACATTATACATATTTAACTAATGAAGCACTAAATAAGAGGGAGGATGCTCGAAAACAACTGCATAAAATGAACAAAAAATTCCGTAGGGACAAAAGGAAACGCGTAAAAACTACGAATTCATTATCAATTATGTAACCGTTAATTTATTCTATCTTTGAGATGTTAAGTTAAGGTTTTGTGTGTATAGACAAACAAATTTAACATAAGATAAATAACAAATTGTCCGATAAGCAATAAAAAGGTTGGACTGCCAGACCAACCATGCGAGACTTGTGTGTCTTGAGCTTTCCAAACTATAATTCTTCGGCCAACAACTGGCCGCGAATCGATGCAAGTGTATCTTCAACCGGATCAAAAGAGCCTATCCAGGTCGGAAGATCTTTGTTGATCCATCCCATGGTTCGCAAGATTTCGTTGTGAATCTGTTGAACCTGCCTCAGATCCCAACCAATCGGCTCGTGATGGAAGACCCGATTTCGGAACCGCCGGAAGCGGTTCAACGGAGCCGATACATTCTTCCGTTGGCGCTGCGGCTTGGGCATGTAAGGAAACGCACGGCGCAAAGCTTGCCACAAGATCAATTCATATTCACTATTAAACAATGAGACCCAAAAACCTAAGGTCAGTTCGGCTATAATCTTAGAAGGAGTCGCCAATTCTCGGCGGCCCGAGATTTGCTTATTAGCCGTAGTAATATAATGGTTCAAGTTGGCCAAGCCGGGAGTTTTTGACAATTGAGTGTACCAGTCCTCCCGCCCGAAATGGGTCTGTAACTCTCGGACAATGGCATTGCGTAAAGCAATCTCCAAGGTCGAGATACAGGGGTAAAAAGCCTTGGATAATTCGACATTGCATCGATAGTGCGTAATGGCCAATGCTTCATTGTTCGGATGGATACTAAAATATTTCTCCATCCGTTTATTTGAGAAAACCTTTTCAAAGAAAGTTTTGTCGAGTTCCATCTTTGTATTATCTTTGTAACACCGTCCCGGTCGTCCCTCTCCTGGCTTTTCGTTACCAGTGATGGACCCGGGTTTTTTCTTTTTAGATACTTCGTATTTATAACTTCAGTATCTGCGTGAAGATACATAAAAAACGAGACTGGGTATACTGTCTCGCTTTTTTGTTTGTGTTATCCGGAACTCCACTAAGAAGGACCTGCCCTCCAAGAACCTTACATTACAGCTTCTCCTTGAAATTAGCATATGCCTGTTGTGCCATCTGCGTGATATTCGGGAACAAGGTTTCCTGGGTTATCCCGGACAAGTAGTTTGTTCGTACATAGTCTGCCAAAGATTTATGGATGTCCAAACACCAGACCATGCTGTTGCCCAAATATTCTTCCAGGGGGATATCCTCCCGATTATACAACAGGAAACACCCCTCCTGGGCAGTGATATTCAGGTTCGACCAATATAACGTCTGCCCTGTGTAGGGTGTGGTCACAACTCGGGCGAACTTCGGGTTATCGATAAACGCCAACGGTACCTCTGCAAGATTATCTTTCCACTTCGTAAATTGATCGAGGTCGTCCAGCAGACTCTTATCGATCGGTGTGGGATGCTCTTTCGCAAGTTTTTCGTAAAATTCTTTCCCCTGTTCCAAACCTCGATTCAGAAAATCATCCATCCGGATCAACCCCGTTCCGACCTTGTCGAGGTTAAAGTAGTACAACGAGAAGTAGTCATCGATGTCGTTCTCTGTGTAAGCAGTGGTAAGGCCGGCTGTCGCAAAATAAAGTGCCACCCGGTGATTGTGGGTAAAGTCCAGCAGGGGCGTCGGCGCCGAATAGTGTTGCAGCAGGCTCAGGTATAGGAAATCGGTCTGTACGATATTCATCAATGCAAAATAATCGTTCAGCGCCCTGTTTTGGCGCATATCCCTGATCAATGAATTCACCAACTGGTTAATGGTCATATGCCGCCCCAATCCGTTGGTTATCCACTCGCGCTGGACGGAGGTGAAGAGCTTGTACCGGGCTTCCCGCACGCCCCGGAAAATACAATGGGAATTGTCGGCCAACAGATGGTTAAGATGGTTATCCAAAACATCTTTTGTGTCGATTTTCACATAACAAAACTTCGGCCTCTTTTCTTCGATCGATCGGTATTCAGGGAGTTTCATACTCAAAATATTTCTTTATCATATCCCTTGGGGAGAAAAACGGAACTTTTTCACCTGCTCCCTGTACAAAGATAGACCATTGATTTTACATAGAAGGACTTCTTGGATAGTCAGTCCAGAGAAAAACCGCCGGTTTTTTGTGAGTAGCCTCCAACTCCCTCAGAGGCTACGCACCTCACAAAAGGGGAAAACAAAAACAAACTTTCAAAAATCCATGATGGAAACACTCCCCTGCAACGTTGAAGTTTGCCCGATCTGCGGAACCGTCATCGATACGGAAACCAATGATGCCAGTTGTTATACCTGCCCGGTCTGCGGAGCACACAACTGCGGAGAATAATCACCCCTAAAACCATTCCTCAAAATGCAAACAAAACAAAGTTATTCCAAGGAAAGTAGTACAGCGATCGATCGTGCATTAGATACTTTTTGTGAAATGATGATCGAGCGGATCGAAAGTATCCGGCAGAACTGGAGTAAACCGTGGTTTACGGATGGGGGCCTTACAATGGCCCCGAAACCTCGCCGGGAGAGAGTACAACGGGATGAATGCTTTTATGCTGCTGCTACATTGCGAGAAGGAGGGATACAAAATACCCCGCTTCTGCACGTTCGACTGTGTACAACGGCTCAATAAGCCCGCAAAGTCGGGCGAGGAATTGCCTCGCGTTTCGGTGCTGCGTGGCGCGAAGTCGTTCCCGCTTCCTTTCGGTGCCGTATAAATCTCACCTACAACTCCCTCAGAGGCTACACACCTCACAAAAGGGGAAAAACAAAACAACCAAACACTACGAACAACCCACAAGAGGTTATCTCGACGAACAGCGGTATACCCTCCCCTTTTCTTAAACTCAAAACAATACAGGTCATGGCCAAAGGAACAGAACATTTCAAGCAAACTATTAAGAACTATGGAGGATCGGGCGCAGGCGAATGAACTTTTCGCCGACCACTATATCAACCCGAAAAAGACCGTCAAGGATTGTTACACGTACATCATGAACCAGGTGCAGCGGAGCGGTTGTAATGGTTTCACCGACGAAGAGGTCTATTCAATGGCGGTTCACTATTACGACGAAGACGACAGCGAAGTCGGGAAGCCGATAAACTGTCAGGTGGTGGTCAATCATACGGTGGAACTGACCGCCGAAGAAAAAGAACAGGCGCGGCGAGATACCATGCAACGGGCGCAGGAAGAAGCCTATCAACAGATGACACAAACCAAACATCACATTCAACATCTATAATTCACAGAAACGGGGAAAAATGGATGCGGAAACATCTGACATTCATAAAATAAAGCATTTTGTAGCGTGTGAGAGCATAGAAAAGTTCCTGTTTTCTCCCAGAAGGTGTCGTGGATGGCCCCGGATGCCTGAAGAGAATACACGGAAGGCTATCTCTCGAAATAAAAGGAAAGCTGGCTGAGTTGCACGCTTTTGTGTTTCAACCTTTCTGTCGGATCAACAGCCCTTTGATGTACTCTTCGATTTCAATGGGCGTGATTGAGAAACGGGGTTCGAGCTGGTCGAAATGACGATCCTCCTCGAAATGGCGGTGATTGGTCAGCATTGCCAGGATGTGTTTGCTCTTGAGCAGATGCCTGGAGTAGGTGCCCGCTGCCTGCACGAATCTCATGACGTCGGGATCCTGCTGAAAAATGCAATAAAGGTCGTAATAGTCGCGGAATTTACTCCGGCGCAACATCACCTCTAACTTCATGGTGGCAATCGCATCGATATCCGCCAGGACAATATGGTTCAGAAACGGGATTGTCGTCCGGACAGGCGACTGGTCTTCGCGGGCGTAGAAAGAGAGTTTTACCCCCGACACGACGAATTCAACGTGATTGCGATCAAGAATATCCATCACCTGAATCTCGCCTACGGTTTCCAACTGTTGGCGTATCGTCGGCCAGTCGACATCCATGCGTTCACCTTTCTGCTTCTGCCAGCGCATGAAATCCAGGTCTTCGCTCTTACGATGGTCGAGTTGAAAATAGCCAATGCCGTACCTCCGACCAGCGTCCATCCTTCGATGCACTCAAGCTGGGATACCTGCTCGATAATCGCTTCGGTATGTGGGGCGATCCCTTTCATGCCGTGAGTCGGGACAGATGGCGCGTCATCATCGCTTTCAGGTAGCGATCCGGATAATGGATGTTGAAATAATACCAGGCGTAAAAGCGATTGAGCGAATAGTAAAAATCCCCCTGAACGACCATCGTTCGCCGCCAGACAGCCTTGATTTTCTTCGCGGAGAACATTTGGAAGAGCAGATCGATATCCTCGAGGTCGAGTTTGGCCAGTACGCCCTCGATGAGCTGTTCATCGGACAGATTCTCGCGGACGGACTTTTCGTCGTACGACCAAAATCCACCGGCAGCGATGAGTTTGTTAGTTATCTGCTCACGAACATCCATAATTACAAATATAATATTTTCTTCTCTAAACAATGTAGCTACCGACCGATTAGTCGGGTCCGCAAATTTCATTCCCAAATTCCCATCCTTCTTTTTGTATAAAGATATAACAACGTAAACGAATTGTGCCGAATACTGTGTTTCTTGGTTGTTCATAGTGTTTGGTTGTTTTCCCCCTTTTGTGAGAGGCTACTCACAAAAAAAACTACGACCCTCCGGGCGTAGTTACCAGTAATTTATTCTATCACCCGCAGATAATAAAGAAAAACTCTTTGCGTTTTTGTTGTTGCGGAATCGAACAATGCATTATATTCGCAGACCGATTAAATACTCAGATCTCTTTAGTAAAAAGAGACGAACATATTTTGCAACACATATCTTTCACAGATATGGTTGCATTGTAGAACCTGCCAAGCCTCTTCACAATGCTCAAATCGGCAGGTCGTTTTTTTGTATATGGCAGGAAACAGGTATCTTTGATGTCTTCAGATACGAAACAAATACAAACGGCATGCGTTTTGTTCCTGTATTTTAAGTGCTTTGCGATATTAGAAGAAAAGAAAGGAGGTTTATGATGGCAAAACCGATCCAACCGACCCCCGTATTGAAAGGGAAAGACGCTGTACGTTTCCTCGACGCAATGGGGAAACGACCCAAAGCGACCAAAGAGGAAAAGGAACGGATCAAAGCCGACTTTGAAAAATTAAACGCATTAGCTCAATTCTAATCATAGGGTGGAATCCAAAGAATTGCAACTTGTCAGATTGACGGAGAATTACAATACCAAACCGTTCGACTGCGGGATTCTGATGTATTTTGATCTGCAAGCTCTCCAGGAATAATCGCATCAAACACAATATTCACCCTACAAACCTTCACGAATAAGATAAAAGCACTCCTACCGATATCCTACAATCAACATCGGCGCTATGGGATTTCCTCCCGATTAGGCAGCAGAAGACTAGGCAATAGATACCATTGGGATTGCCAACACAAAAGGGGAAAAGGGATAGGGAGAGTTTTTTTGCTTCCCTTTCTTTACGCAATAAAGAAAAAGAAGTCCCCAACAAAAATTTCAGGGACTTCAGAACGGAACCTATTGGTCACACTCTTTTTCATCGATTCGCCAGGTTAATACCGCCACCGCCCGTTTGACATCCGTCAGTACGGTTCTCAGGTATTGCGGTGACTCTCTCAAATTGTCGAGCCAGCCTTTTAGATAGGCACAGCTATCTTCTTCGATTACCAAATCACAATCGTACTCCCCCTCGGATTTGCGTCCCTAAAATACGATTGGGGTTGCAAAACCATCTACCTTCAAGAACGACAGACCCAGAATTGCAAAATACAAAGCACTGACAGAGCCGCCTGTCAGGTGTCGGGGTCGGAAGATCGGACAGTCATCTATGGCGTCGCCCGGTCGATGCAAACCTCCTCCGGCGCGGTGAAGGCCTGGCAGACGATGTAACGGTCGCTCTGCCACATTTTGCATTTCCCGGCAAAAACCAATAAAAACATTTCGCATTTTCCGACAATGCTGCGCGAAAAATGTCTGCATTCAGACTTTCAAACGCCAGATCGAATGGCCGAGAATAAAGAGATTGTTTACATCGTCAGCGAGGGCCGCAGGCAAAAATCTTTTTTGATCGTAATGTTTGAAGAATTGAAATATAATCACAAACATTGCACAAAATCATACACTAAGATTTTGTGCAATATGAATGAATATATCTCAATGGCCATCGAACGCCTGAATACATTTCTTCCTACACCGGTCGCTATTCAAGTGGTCGATTTGGAAGGTGCCAACTGGATTCCATTGGGTTTAATGGACACATATGAATATTACACGGGCAATATAGCCGGAATGAAGACTCTGTTTGTCGGTGTAGGGGACACACCCGATGATGTTACGCCACAGATTGTGGAAAAGCATTCCAAAATTCTTGCCAGGAACGGTGGAATGCCTGTCGTGTTCCTGTTTGGCCATAGCCGGCATATCTCTTTGCAAGATATACTCAGAAAAACCTGAATCTCATTGTCGGCGATAAACATTTATTTCTTCCGGATTTCCTATTAGTAGTAGGCAAAGGGAAAGCCGAAAAACCGGCGAACGAAGAGACAATTCCTCCGTTCGCTCAATTATTACTTCTCTACCATCTCCAAAAAGAGAAAATAAATGGTAAGACGATGAGAGAACTCCAGAACCTCCTTAATGTTTCCTATGCCACTGTAAACCGCGGAATCAGATGGCTTGCAGCTAATGAGTATGTAAATCTGAAAGGAGGTAAGGAGAAAACGATTGTGCTTAATTTGGAAGGCCGCGCATTATGGGAGAAAGCCAAGACGCAAATGACCTCTCCGATAGAATTTACAGCACATACTCCCGAACTTTGGCTGGGTGAGAAGGGACTTATATCCGGAGAAAATGCACTCGCTGAATACACCATGTATAACGGGGGACCTTATAGGGTGGCGCTATACAAAAAAGTGTATGAGGTAATTAAAAAGGACGTGTTCTGGGATCCATACGCAGAAGCGGCAATAGAGGTCTGGAAATATGATCCTAAACTGCTTTCTGATACTGGAACGGCAGATAAATTTTCTCTCTATCTTCTGTTGCGGGATAACCCGGATGATAGAGTACAGATAGAACTTGAGAACATGATAAACGAAATACAATGGTAAGAGGAATAGACAAATTCAAAGAAGCGTTCGCTCAATTTGCCGACAAGTACATAATTATCGGCGGGGCGGCTTGCTATATCCATGAAGAGGCCAATGCTCAGATACCGAGGGCGACTAAGGACATCGACATGATCCTTGTCGTTGAAGCTCTGTCGGATGACTATGTGGCGCCATTCTGGAACTTTGTGAAAGAGGCGTCGTATCAGGAGAAACAGGTCGGCACGAAGGGTGATGAGATTCGTCATCAGTATTACCGATTTAAGAGTCCGCTCAATCCCCAGTATCCGGCTCAGATTGAGCTGTTCTCCAGGGCTCTGGTTACCTGAAGATGCCCATATTACTCCCATCCCCACTAACGAGGACTTATCCAGTTTGTCAGCTATTCTCATGGATGATGATTACTATAATTTCACCATCGAGCATAGTAGCCTTGAAAACGGAATTCACATCGCCAATGTTGAAAGCCTCATCGCGCTCAAGTGCAAAGCTTACTTTGAAATCACAGACCAAGGAGGAGAGGGTGACTCGAGACATATTAACAAACATCGTAATGATGTTTTCAGAATGGTTGCGACTCTGCGATCGGACATGAGATTCGAGTCTCCTGATTCAATTAGACGGGATGTAGACTCATTTTGCGATATGGTCGAGGGCAACTTGCCTCCTCAGGAAATGTTCAAATCAGCAGGACTGCGGAACGCAAATTCGAAACTGATGCTGAAATCCCTGCGCAATATGTTCATTCCACTCTCATGAAGATTCAGTACGCTTCGGATTTGCATCTTGAATTTGGAGAAAATTCCTCTTGGCTCAAATCCAATCCATTGAAAGCCGAGGGAGATATAGCCTATGACATTATTGCAATGTTGATACGTAAAACTGATTATCTGATAATCAATGTGCGCTTTAGTGCTCTTTGCTCTTTTCACCCAAAAAACCATTGTTCATTTTCATGGACCTGAAATTCTTATTTGAATTTTATTGTATTTATCTTATGTTAAGTCGAATATTTTCAGTAATGTCGAGACCGAGGCGTTTTGCTCGATTTTTGCTATATTTGTATAGCAAAGAACGAGGGCGATGATTTTCAGCGACTGGCGACAAAAAAGCAAAGGTTTGCAGGTTTCCAAAACGCTGTTGTGGGAGTATGACCTGACACGTTTCGACTGGCAGCGGTTCCGGGTCATTGTCATGCAACGGGTGGTGGAACGGGGAACCATGAACGACTTTTATGCCGCTATCCGACTTTACGGCGGAATTGCCAAAGTCCGGGAGATTATCAAAGAGATTCCGACGCTATCCGACATCGATATGAATTTCGTCTGCTCGGTGTTCGGACTCAAAAAAGAGCAACTGAGATGTTACACGAGGAGACTGTCGAGAGAACGACTCTTGAACTCTTAACCGCCTTGATGCAGGATCCTATGCTGGCAAACTTCAATCTTGCCGGAGGGACTGCGCTGGCCTTGTATATCGGACACCGAAAAAGCATCGACCTCGATTTGTTCACTCCGAAACCTTTCGATGCGACGGAACTGGGCGAATATCTGACCCGACAGTATGGCTTCGTCGGGACTTTCAACCGGGAAAATACGCTGAAAGGGACGATCGACGGAGTGGCCGTCGATTGTATTACCCATGCTTATCCTTTGACTGACTCGATGGTTGTCTCACCGGAAGGCATCCGCCTGTATTCGATGCGGGATATTGCCGCAATGAAACTCTCGGCCATTGCCGACAACGGCAGCCGGCTGAAAGATTTTATCGATGTGGCTTATCTTTCCACCTACTTGTCGCTGGCCGATATGCTTCAGGCCTATGAAACCAAATTTCCGAGTTCGACCGGGATCAGACCGATCAAAGGACTGACTTTTTTCGACGATATCGACTTCAACGAACCGATCCGTTTGATTGGCAATATCTACAACTGGAAATACGTCGCCAAACGTTTGACCGATATGGTTCGGCAACCTCGGACTGTTTTCAGCTCACGGCCGGAAGCTCCCTCTATCTCTATCCGAAGAACTTCCTTGGTTACGCGGCCCCAGAACACGCCGAAGAAGAAAAAGAATATCCCGAAATTATAACTGATCTTCCGGGGAGGGAAACGGAACTTTCCCGGAGTCCGACACCCTTTTGAAATAATCGAACATCAGGTAACAAAAGGGAATAGGATCGGTAAACGTTTCTCGGAATTTGACCGAGTAATGCAAATGAGGTCCGGTCGAGTTCCCGGTACTCCCCATCAAACCGATCGGCTCGCCGATCCGAATTGTGTCCTCCGCATGGCACAGGGCTTTACGCATATGGCCATAAATGGAAATCAGTCCGTATTCGTGTTCAATCCGGATAAAGCCTCCTAATTTATCATCGACTCCGATCGAGGCCACTACTCCACTCCCTGCCGCATAGATCGTGTCACGCTCTTTCCCCGGAATATCGATTCCCGAATGAGAATGATGTGTATGAAATATCGGATGAATGCGGCCACCGAATGGAGACGAAATAGCATGAGCGATATTTCGGGTCTCTGCAATACGTACCGGGGAGATTGATGGTATCGAGGCCAAAATCTGACTATCCCATTCAATCAGATTGATCACCTTGAGGAAATATTCGACCGATGGCGCTTTGCGGAGCAACGAATCCACGCGCCGGTCCAAACTTCCGATTTTCTCCCCGGTCGATTGAGCTTTACTTACCATCGGGGTAATTAGCAGGCACAGGCCCCAACAACTAAGCACACCAATCCGCAAAATCCAGCGCATAACAAATAGCCGTTTGGGTCGAATCATCCAGATTGATCGTCAGCTGCAAGGTAACTTCCGGAAACTCTATGGTCAGCATATCTTTGAAAAAATGGAATGTGGCTATTTCGAGCACCATTTCATCGTACCACTCCGAATCGATGGCTTGCAAGCAAGGCCAATTGCAGCGGACATCTCACAGTCACTGTTCCATCGACCATATGCAGAGCTTGTAAAACAGCTCCGGCCAACGCCCTCCCATATTCCGCTTCAGCGATTATCGAGACTTTGATCTGTTCACCTGTAATCATCAATGATAAAGTACCAGGGTTTGTTTCTCTCTCAAATGCCAAATATTCTTCGGGCGGCCAAGTACTGCCCTTTTCGCAAAACAAATCTTTAAGTCTGTCAAAGATTGTTCTTGTGCAAGAATCGGAAACGATTGGTTGGACAAGACTCGCTCTCCAGATAATAGCCAATACATATGGATAGACGACGAAAATGCCTGGTCTCCCTCTTTCAGGCGATTTGGATTTCGTTTGCCTGACTTGAGAAACGCTTTCAAAAAGACAACAGCGATCCAAGCCGCAAGACCATAAAAAATAAACTTCATGTATTCCATCGTTTTCTAACTAATAGGTAGACTTTTGTGTTACAGTGGCAGCTACTGGCTCACCAAAAGGTGAATACTGCTCTGCAACAGTAGTCATCTGACGTTCGACTTGTTCAATTGCCTTTTTCACCGATTCATAATCCATCAAGTGCATTTCTCGTCGATATTGTCGGATCAAATTCTGCCCGGTAATATCTCCCTCAAAGACATCCAGTAATAGCAAATCGAACTAAAATAAGATAAAGTACGTAATTAGTTTAAGAATAGTATAATCTGCCCAACTTTATCAAACAAACGGGAAGTAGGTGAAATATTATATAGATTATAGGTTTAGCCATTCTGTTGCTTTTTTCTTGATTTCGTCAGTAGCTGAAGAGACAACTTTGGGTTGAAATTCCCGAATGGCTATAGCTACTTCTCGCAGTTTACTAGTATCTCCACTTTCCAAATAAAGAAGTCCTTGAAGATAAATGGGATAAATGCGATTCGGTAACATATTGTGAGAAAACGAATAACATTCTAAAGCCTTCTTGTTGCATCCTAATGCTTTGTAGTTATTACCTATGACGTTGTAGAACATAGGGTCGTTACTAATCGTTGTGCCTAATAATAGGACTTTATTACTTTTGACATACTCCTTATTCTTATTTAGCAGTTGTCCATATTCAAATAAAAATGATTCTTCTTCATACAATATTTTAAATAGGCGATTATATATTGGAAGTGCTGATAGATATTGTTCTTTATATAATATTTTAGCAGCTTTCCATTGTTTATAAGCTGTGATTTTAGTTTCACGATATTTTAATATTAAATCCGTATTTCCTAAACCTATTAAAACTAATCCTCCTAACAAAACATTGCTTGGCTTTCCTTTTAAAATAGCCTTGCTATTTTGAGAGGAAATCAATGTTGTAAATAGAATTAAGATCGGAAGTATCCGAAATGGATAAGATGTTATTCCAAAGATCATGATTGATATTATTCCATAATGAAGTATATTCTGTTTTTTCTGAAAGCAATGAAAAGAACTAACGATAATGGCACCCAAAATAAAAATACCTATTATTCCTTGTTCGGCTGTAATTTGTAGATATTCATTAAAAGCAAAAATAGGACTGTCTGCTTGATTTAACGAATTGTCTAATACAGAGGTCTTGAAGTAATTAGCCTGATATTTACCATATTCACCGCGGAAATATCCAGTACCTATCCCAAATAAATAATTTTCTTTAATTATTCTTCCGGTAATTTTCCATGTAAAAAATCTGGAGTCCACGGAGCCCTTTTTCAATTGATATAAAAGAAATCCAACTATTATTAAGCCAGCAATGATTAAGAACAGTCTAATACATAATCTACTTTTAGGACCTTTCCAAAACTCTTTAATAATCTCCCTGGATTTAGGTTCAGAAAGGATTGTCAAGGCTACAGTGCCCAATATGGCCACCCATGCAGAACGACTCATTGTTACGGGTATAACCCAAATACAGAGTATGACAAGTATGTAAGATAGAAATAAACATATCATCGGAATGTTTTGTATGATTCCGGTTTGAATAAGTTTTACTCTCTGTTTATTTTGAACTATATAGGCAACCGCAATACACAGAAGACATGCAAGATATCCGCCATATGGTCCTGGGTTAAAGAAAGTACCAGTAATGGTGTACAACTTATGATAAGACTCATAAAGCCCATATAGTTGCAATAATCCAATAATGGCTTCTCCGATTCCCGCAAGTATAATAATTAAAAACACATACTCTGTGAGTTGTTTCCAGAAAGCAAATGCATTTCGGCATACGAAATAATAATTACCTAATAAAAGAACAGTAATGGCTTGGTTGTCGGAAATGCCATGATATAGATAATGTATTGTAAAATAGAGAAGGTATATGCAAACAAATAAATCGGTCCATGTAAATTGGGTACTACGATTACATACTAAGGTTAAGATGCTGATAACTGAAATAAAAGGAGTAAGGAATAAAAAATAAAAAAATTTTGACAGTACTGTAGGCTCATAAAACTGATTCGATACGACAAATACAGTACCGATGCTGGCCGCCATAAATACAACGAGAGAAATTTTAAGAAATATCTTAAAGTATTTGATGTATGTATTCATACGTTATAATACTTTTTGGAGGAAACGATTTTTTCTAATTATCCCATTGGAGTCTCTTGAAATTAGAATCAATATAACTTTACCGCTGATGTGATCTTGGGGTATTGCACCCCAAGTTCTAGAGTCGGTGGATGAGATTGGATTATCTCCGGTTAAGTAATAGAATGATTGAGGAAATTGGAAATTTATTCGTTTATCTTTCTGTAGGATATTCGAATAATAATGCCACATAATCCTTCTTTCTAATATGGATAAGGAATCTATATGACTTGCCAATATTTGCCCTCTATACGGTAGTTTATTCGTCTTTCCCGATTTTTCTATTGCAGATATATCGATTACATCACCAGGTATCCGGGTACATCGTTTGACAATGCGGGTATGCTGATAAATTGGCATATTGCACATGACAATATCGCCTCGCTCAATTTGTTGGAAGCCGACTAAAAATTTTTTACCTTGGGCGGGTTGGGCTGAATGAGCTGAGTAGCTGAAAAAAAAATCAAAAATTGGATAACCGTATGCTGATTTCCAGACAAGGACGTAATCCCCGTCCAATAGAGTAGGTTCCATCGAATGACCTGTAATGCGATAGATATCGACGAAATAAGTACGTACCAACACCCACACACCCATACAAGCTCCAATTCTAATTATATAGATATATTTTCGACTATTGAATAGCCACAAATAAAATCGCCCACTAACTAATATCCCTACTAATAAAATTACGTTTAAACATATGAGTCCCCAAATCAGAATTGACCAAAACAAAGAAAGCATCATATCATTCGGAATAAGACAAAATAGACTTCATAAATAGCTTTTCCATCCCTTTGTTAAGAGTCGGATCGCCAATTAGAATTATCTCATTCTTTTGATTTAGTAGTAATGATTGGAAATGATCATCATATAATTCATTTGTAATAATGAAATTCTTGTATTGATCATATATCCATGGCTGATCTTGTGGCCAAATATTTTCCATCAATGGAATCAGGTTTTCTTTGCGAGTGCTATGAGCATAAATCAGAATAGATATACGAGCTCCTTTTTTTGTAAGATTTTGTATAAATTTTCTCCAAAAATCTAATTTTAACATACAGATACTGCAATCTACATCGACATAGGTTACAATTTTCAACCTACTGTTTGTTAAGATATTCTTTAATTCTATGGTTGAAAGATTCTGAACTGAATCTTGCATGGGAAGAATCAATTTTCTACCATAGAAGTGTTCTACGGTCTGTCGGGAATATTTCTCCCATTCATCGTCATGCGGTCGATGGATGACCCAGTAACTAATTCCTCCTCCAATAACAGCAAATAGAATACTCCATTGCCAGATAATTTTCCATCGAGTTATCGATTTTTTTTGATTAGTAATCATCGGAGCAGCGATCTAATTTTTATCAAACGTAAACCGGAGAATATCCATATCCGGGGTAATTCCGTACATAGTCCGATTATCTTTGTCTGCAATTAATCGATTCACTTTTTGATCTAGTACAATTTTATAAGTTTCTTTGCCATCCCAACTAACCACATAAACTTCTGTGCCATATTTGTAATCTTTATTTTTCGTTTTACCCGAAAACAAACAATAAACATATTCGTCGGTTGAATGAATTCCTAGAAAACCGTTCCGGGATTCTTGAGTATAAGCAATCATTATATCCTCTCCCATTGGTGCTATATACAGATGCGATGGGTAAAACGCCTGATAAGACCAGATAGAATCTAGCCTTCCGTTTTTAAGTTGCACAAGATCTATCAATCCGGCATTATAAGATGCCAATGCGGCTTTATCTTTGGACGGATTGACAGTCATGGCTGCTGTATACAGGCCTGCATTTTGTATATCATTCAGATTATCGTCCACAAGTTCCTTCGCAGGAAAGCTCCTGAAATATTGAAGTTGCTTCCCTGTTTTATCCATCAGAAGAAATTTACCTTTCGGATCCTGACTCTCAGCCACCAAATACCCATCGTTCAAGACTCCGATTTTAGTAAACAACAAAGACTCATTTCCTCGACTATAGATTAATTCGGGATGGGAAAATGGATCGGCCAGTACTTCTTTTAAGTCATATCTCAACAAAGTACGTTTGAACAAATCGGAAATATAAAAACCATTCTGCGCTGGATCCATCTGCATATATCCCAAAAATGATGCTTCCAATGGGCCGCGCCCAACTCTTAAAAAACTTTTTATCTTCTCTTTTGAAGATTTGTCGTAAATTTCAATCAAAGGATCGGCTTTATAGTTGCCGACAATAAAATAACTGTCCAAAATCCCCATAAAACGAGGATCCATTAGCTGATCGCTAGGAATAAACACCTCGCTGTGTGCATTGTATATCGTTTTAAAGTAAGAAGTCTCTGCATCCTTAGTTTTACATGCATTAAAAAGCGCAAAACAAGAAATGATCAGGCCGAAAAATTTGAAGCATCTCATTTGATAACAATTAAAGTATCTATTTAACTGCGGAAATGACCAAAGCCCTGCTGAACTGTGTCATGCAGGGCTTTGGTCGAATTTATTTAATCTTTAACAACGATGTGAGGTTGACCGGTCCCTTTGACAACATGATCACCGACTGTAATTGTACAGAGTGATTCAGATTCTCCGTCGCACCAACCTTCGATCGCAAGTGCAGACAATGTTTCGATATTTTGCATCTTCAAATCACATTTTGAGCCCGTTGAGACATTGAAACCTATCAAGTTTAGTGCTGCAATCCCAAGGATGCCCAAGCATAGAATGGTAGTTTTTCTTTTCATTTTGTTCGATTTTAGTTTGACAAGACAATGCATATGTAGGTTGAGAAAAGCAAGCAAACCTTCTTAGTACACACTTGTGTACTAAGAAACATCACGTATATTCTTAACTTGCAATTCACAATAAGCCAAGCACAACTTAGAGCTTTGTATTGTAACTGTTGTACAATAGCTAATTTTTAGGATACAGGGTACCACTAAACTCTCCTGTTCCTTGAATTTTTATTGGAATTCCATTAATAAAACCTGTATTCTCGCATACTGCATCACTCCCACCATCACAATCCAGTTCCAGCGTGTATGCAGATAACACCTCGACATTGGCCAACTTCAGATCTAGATCTTGTTTTTTGTGCAAACTGAGAACCAATACGTTGGTTACCACTCCTCCAACAAGCAACCATAAGACAAAAGCCTTTTTCTTCATGATCATTGAAATTTAAGATTTAACAATTTTCACTATGCGTTTTTCAGACACAGACGATCCGACGTTTATTAATAAATATCTAAGAGTCTACCCCCCTCAAATGTATACATATGGTTTGCAAATATAGTAAAATTTCACCTTTATATTTATTTGGCAATTATTATTTTGTATCCACCATTAATTCAAGGCACTTTATACCAAATAACCCAGATCAGCATTATCCACTTGCGGTATGCAGAAAATGGTTGGCCAAATCCCCGATTCCATTTTTTATGGAACATTTTAACTTGTAAAGGTATGGAAGAAAACAGAACAATTACGGATGTCTTTGGCGCATCGCCGAGGGAATGGTTATCGCTGTCATTACGATATTGCTTTACAGATGGCTAATACTATAAATTACGCCAATGACTCGGATAGTACATTGCCTATAAACTGGATGATTTTGTCCTTGTGTGCTTCCCACCATTGTTTGCGTTTCCATTTCTGATAACCTCCGTTATATGTGAGGAGTTTGATTTTTTGTTACTGTGAATGAAATTGGGTTTGATTGTTCGTCATAAATGGCCTTAGTTCCCCCAAAGAAAGTATGCTCTATCGATCTTTTCCTTGTCGCCCTCAAGTTTGCTCACCGAACTTGTCGGCGAAGTGAGGATTGTGTCCTCAATAAACTTGAAGGAAGTGGCTCTTGTCTCATAACAGATTCTTTATATGTTCTTCGAATACGGCAGGCTGCACTTGTATATAAGGGAAGGAATTTTGTTTAGAAAAGAAACGAGCAGTTGGAATGACTGCTCATTTTGTTAGAGACTTATTCTACTTCTATATTTTTCTATGAGGATATTCTCGAAGTGGTGGGATACATCAACACCGGACAGTTTAGATTTAGATGATGTATTTGGAGCATAAACAACCTGAAATCCTTTGATCGAAGATAATCAATCTTTGGATCAGATATTTTGCCATAACAGTGGGGAAAAGAGCTGTATAGGTATTCATATTTACATTTAACGCTAAATACCTTTCAGACAAGAAATCGACCAATGCCGATCCCGCTGACAAGGACCACTCGCTACTATACAATCCCAACTATATACTTGGATATAGTTGGGTTCCATTAATATGATCCGCGTCAAAATGAGACACAAATAATATATCAATATCGGGAAGCCCACAAAAACAATTGGGAATGGCTTTTTGCAAGATCTTCCGATTTATTGAACCACAATCATAAACAATAGTTTTAACAATCTTGTTATCAGATATAAATTGTTCCGAATAGAATGCGCCTTGCTCGATCGGATGAAAGGTACGAAACTTCCATAAGCAATCCCTCTTGTTTATATTTTCTTGTATGCCGTTTTTCCGTTCTTGTGCCGCGTGTAGCCGGCCAGTTTCAGATAGTCGTCCAGCCCCATCCCCGCGGCCCGAGCCATCTCCATGGCGTGGACGATCGAAATCGTATGGAATCCCGACACTTTGGCCCGTCTGACCGCTGCCGCCCGTTCCGCCTCGACCTGTTTCGGAGACTTGTAGAGCCCTGCCTTGAGTCGGATCATAAACCGCACCCGGTCATAGGTCCGCCCCGTCTTCAACGGCAACGCCTCCACCAGCAGGTCCGTATGCAGATTAATCTCGGCCAAGGTCCCCGCCGGCACCTCCATCCCCTCACGATTCACATCCCGCCGCTCGCATCTCCTCGTGCGAAAAAGGCAGCAGGGTCAGAATCCCGACGCGACCGGCCAACGACTGATCGACGGCCTCCATCAGTTCGGTGTTTTGCGATCCGGTGAGGATGTACAGGCCGGTTTGCCGTTCGCGGTCGGCATGGGTCTGGAGGTAGGAGAGCAGGCTCGGGACGCGTTGCACCTCGTCGATAATGATTCGGGCGGGGTAAGTGGCGATGAACCCGTGCGGGTCTTCGGCGGCGAAAGCGCGGTTGTCCAAGTCTTCCAGCGAGACCCGGCGATAATCCGGAAAGGTCATCTCGGCGAGGGTCGATTTTCCGGACTGTCTGGGTCCGGTGATCGTAACGAATGGGTATTTCGTAGCGAGCTGTCGCAGTTTGTCTTGTTGGGTTCGTCGGATCATCGGTTGTCGGTATTCCATGCAAAAATAAAATCATATTTTATATTTGCAAAATTCAAGATGATGATCTGTGGTGCAGACTGGAACCGAAAAAATATCACCGTCTTTTTGTTATATTTGCTTACGGGTAATGGCGTATTTATGGATTATCAATCATGAATCTACAGAATATCTGGAGGAAGTTTTCGCCTGTATTTGGTCAGAAAAAAGATAAGGCAAAGAGCGTGGGGATTCTTTTTTCGGACTTAACTCCGACGACGGTATGTGATGACAAAGATGTTTATTGCCGGGCGTTGGAGTGGGCGTTGCAGAATCCGCAAGTTCGGAACATAGCTCTTTCCGGACCGTATGGGTCGGGCAAGAGTAGTGTGCTGAGGAAGTTCAGAGAGAAGAGGCCAGGGTTCAAAAAGTACTGTATCGATATTTCGCTGGCGTCGCTATCGCAAGCTACTCGAAAAGATGCTCCGGAGGGGATTCAAAATAGCCTCAATCCGGAATTGATCGAGATGAGCATCTTGCAGCAAATTTTCTATCGCGAACGAACCCGGAGGATTCCGGACTCCCGGTTCAAACGTATTCGGCGACTAACTTCCAAGTCGTTGGTCGGGCAAGCGTTGGGGTTGGTATGCTTAATCTTGTTGGGGCTGTTTCCCGTCTATCTCTCGGAGATTATGCCGAATATAGAACCGGCAAGTAAGACGTATATCATGCGCGGTTGGTTGGTCGTTTTAGCTTTGGTATCGGCGCATTTTATGGCCCAGCTGCTGCGAGCGATCAATGGAAGTAAGCTCAACAAATTGAATCTCAAAAATGCAGAGATCGAGCTCAGCAAGAATACGGAGCCGTCGATTCTCAACAAATATCTGGATGAGATTCTGTACTTCTTCGAGGCAACGAAATACAATGTGGTTATTCTGGAGGATTTGGATCGGTTCGATGATCCGGGACTATTTATAAAATTGCGGGAGATCAATCTGTTGTTGAATAACTCTCAATCGGTCGGGCGGCGGATCGTGTTTATCTATGCGGTTCGGGACGACTTGTTTCTGGATAAGAATCGAACGAAGTTTTTCGATTTTATTATTCCAGTCATCCCCGTAATCAATCCGACGAATGCCAGCGATGTATTTACGCGAATGTTGAGTGGGACGAAGGTGTCGCCGCAGTTGCTCGATGATATATCGCTCTATATCGACGACATGCGGCTACTGAAGAATATCTGTAACGAGTACTTCGTATACAAGGAGAATCTGAACGAAGCGTTAAATCAGGATAAGATTTTTGCCCTAATTGTCTATAAGAATCTTTTTCCGGAGGACTTTGTCGCCTTGCATGTTCGACAGGGGATGGTGGCCCAGGCTTTCGGACGAAAACAGGAACTGGCACAACGTCATATAGCATGGATTGAAAAACAGTTACCCGAACTTGAGCAAAAACGGCGAGAATTATTTGCTGGGTTACAAGTGTCTGACGAAATCAACCGAGAGATAGAACAATTAAAAAACGAAAAGGTTCAGACACCGTCGTGGTCCTTGCAACAACTGTTAGAAAAGAATCAGGATATTCGACTTTTCGAGAAGAAAAAGGAGGAGATACCTAATGCTGATTTGATCGTCTATCTGCTTCGGTACGGATATATTGCGGAGGATTATCAGTATTACATCTCATTGTTTCATGAGGGGCGACTCACTCAGGCCGATTACAGCTATCTATTGAGTGTTAAAAACCGGCGGGCCTTACCGTTTGATTATCCATTGGGACGTATCGACAATCTGCTTTCTCGCCTTCGGCCAATAGAATTCAGTTACAAAGCGATTCTAAATGATTCGCTAACCGACTATCTGCTCAAGAAGTATTCAACTGAGGATGAACGGGTGAGACTCTATTTCGAGCAACTGAGCAATGCAAGTGGTACTTCGCTTAAGTACATTGACCATTATTTAGCGGACGGTTCCCAGAAACCGAAGTTTGTCGCTCGATTGGCCGAGGCCTGGCCGCAGTGGTGGGATTTTGCGACAGAGCATGCCGAGCAGTATTCGGAGCAAACACTGGAATCTTGGTTCCGGCTGCTGTTGCAACATGCTGAGATCAATGATCTGATCATACAGGATACCAATCTCAATATCTGTCAATATATTTTAGCTCGCCGCGATTTTTTGACTTGGGCAACTACTGTAAACAACGATGAAAAGATAAAACAAGTTATCAGCCGATTGGATATTCGTTTCACCGCTTTGGATGTGCCACAGGAGGTGAGTCCGCTCCTCGATTATATCTACGAGAACGGGTGTTATGAACTCACGCCGGAGATGATCGCTCTGTTTGTGTGGACCAAAGGGAAAGATGTTCGGGTCGAGGATTTGGAAACAGCAAACTATTCCACGATTCTATCTTCGGGGTGCGAGCCGCTGATTCATCGGATCGAAGAAAACATACAGACCTATATCGACCAGGTCTTTCTTCTGCTGGAGACGAATACGCAGGAGACGCAGGAGGCGGTTGTTCAATTATTGAACAATCCTGCTTTGACCGGTGCACACAAGACAGCGATTATCCGGAAAGAGACTATCCAATTAGAGGATATAACTGCGATTTCACATCAGGCCCTCTGGCCGGAGTTACTGCGTGAGAATCGGATGCAACTGGCCTGGGAAAATGTAGTGGCGTACTATGAATATACGAAAAATGAAATTGACGACGATTTGATCGAATTTTTGAACCGCCCGGAAAATTATACGGAGCTGTCGAAAGTGAAGTTCGATAGCGAGGTGGAAATGACGGAGGAGGTCGAAGAATCTTTGTCGTTGGCGATTCTCAGGAACGACGCGTTGGCTTTGGAAAGCTATACCGCTTTGTTGAAAAGTATTCCGCTCTCCTGTTCGCAATGGGATGAGATCGATATAGAGGACCTTTCGGAACAGAAAGTCGATGTGTTGATCGCAGAAGGATTCTTGGCTTTGACGACGGAAAATTACGACTCTCTGAAAGCGCATTTCGCGCCGAAGCATATCACCTGGCTGGAAGCCCACGCGGTGCAATGCGACTCGTTTATAGGTCTGTTCGAGTTTGACAATGCAGATGTCCATGCACTGTTGGAGTCTGTGGTTTTCAGTTTGACTCAAAAAGTGGTGCTGATTCATATGGTGAATGAAAATTTGATTATCGAACAGGACGAGACTTGTGCATTGGCGGGCCGCTTGCTCTACGAGGCGCAGGATCAGGCAAAGTTTTCGTTCTCGCTGCTGGAGCATCTCGTTCGACACGCCTCCGAACCGGAACAAAAGGTTCGGTTAATGCTATGGCACTGGGATGCTGTACAAGATGAAGAACAAATTACCTCGTTGTTGCAGGCCTGTGGCTCGCCCTATGGGAAACTAACACAAAACGGAAAGCGTCCTGCATTACAACAAACATCTTACAATTATTCTTTAGCAGAGAAACTAACGACAGTCGATTACATATCTTCTTATTCAGAAGAGAAAAACATTATTCGGATCAATACAAAACAAAGATAAAACGCCATTATTCTTGAACTTTACAAGGATGAGTTTCGCAAGATCGATCCGTCGAGAGTGGTTTTACGCCTTTTTAGCGTGATGCTGGCCGAACTCGTCGAAATACGATGCGTTCTCCGGTCGAATCTCTAAATTTATGTTCGGGCGTGCTTAATTCACCTACTTTTCTTATTTTTACATGCTAAGGAGAGATTGGGGATATAAGAGATTTCATCAAATGACGAAAAAGAGGTTAAAAACACTTTGTTTATGGGCTATTGCTATTGTCTTGTGTGTTGGTTATTATTTTCTGTGATGATAATGGGCTATATTGTAAAAATGAGACATACGAACTTGAACCCTAATAGATGCTTTCTGTAACGTCACAAGAATAAGTACAATGGCGTCTTGGTAATATGCTGGATGAGGATGCGAATGATGCTTATGCTTCGGTATGGTTCCTTTTTGCCTATTTGTTATATCAGTTTGCTTACTTTAATGAGGCTTCAAAATTTGAGTAGATTATGAGCGATAGAGTTAAGGAAATAACAGAGAAACTGAAAACTTTTCGTGAGATGCAGTTGTTGCCTATGCCGAAAGATTTGGATTTTGAAAATTGGTTGGAGAATTTTCAAAATCCGGATGAGAAGGGAATAGCAGCTCATATTCTGAAACATTTTATCTATTTTTCCGATGATTTAATCGATCAAATGCTTTGTACGGTTATAGGGCGTTGTGGTTATTATTTTACTCAAAATGTCCCTGGATGGGATCATAATAATTTCAAGAATAATTGTTGGTATAGTTTTGTGCAGGGAGAAAATATAGATGATGCGACAGATAGCGGCTATATCTTCACTCGTAAGTTGAGAGAAGTTCTGAATATCCCTGATGAACGTATTATAAAGTTTGAAGCATTGTTCAAAAAACTAGAAAATTATACTTCTACTCCTCAGAATGTTATTCTTGTGGATGATTTTGTAGGTTCTGGAGCTCAGACCGATGAAGCTTGGAATAGACATAAATTAGGCGCTTGGAAAATGACATTGAATGAACATCAAAGTCGGTTTAACCATCGCATAATCTATGCTCCTCTTGTTGTTAATGATATGGGCCTATTGAGAATAAAAAGAAATTGTTCCAATTTGCACTTGGAATATATCTATCATTTAGGTCCGGAATATAATCTTTTCAATGTAGATGGATTATGTTGGGTAGGAGACCGTGATTTGTATGATAGATTCCTTACCATGCTGAATAGAATTGCTGAAGAACAAGAGATCCCGATAAAAGGAGGAAACCATGTAAATGATGTGAGAGGTTTTGGGGAACAAGGTCTTGCCTTAGCTTTTCATCATGGTATTCCAGATGCATGTCCTGCATTTTTTTATTGGAAAACTGATACCTGGAAGCCCTTGAAGAAACGTCCGTATCATAGATAAACCCCTCTGAAATTATGACTTTAGATGAAAAATTGGCACGACTCGATGAGTTGTTTGGTAGTTATAAGGCAGAGTGGCTGAATGAGAAAATCTTTCATTTCTTTGCTGCCCCAAGTTATTTTACCTCCTTGAAGGATAAACGCCCGTGTGTGCTGATGGGTGGTCGCGGTACCGGGAAGACGACCGTTCTAAGAGGTTTGTCTTATAAAGGACAGTATGCCTTGAATAATGACGATATTGACAAGTTCGATCTCAATAGTTACATCGGCGTTTATTTCAGGTGTGATACGAATCATGTCCATGCTTTCAGCGGTAAGGGGATTGACGATGAAACATGGATGAAGATCTTTGCTCATTATTTCAATCTAATTCTCACCTCTGAAATTCTTGAATTCATAGCTTGGCACAAAGAACTGAAACCGGATGATGATGTGCTGCCGAAACATGCGTGCTGCTTGATAGCCACTTCTTTACATTTAGGTGATGATATATCGGATTATCGGAGATTGATGAATGTTCTGGAAATGGCTATGTATAAATTTCAGGCAGACATTAATAACATTGCAGATGGTAATATGCCGAAGCTTTCACTGGCCGGAGACCCTATCAAAATAGTGACAGAACAGGCAAGAAAGTTAAAGCAGTTCCGTGACAAGACATTTTATCTGCTTATTGACGAATATGAAAATCTGTTGGATTCCCAGCAAAAGATTGTAAATACATTACTCAAACATATTCCTCAGTCGTACACAATAAAAATAGGTGTACGTGAGATGGGCTGGAGGGTTAAGCATACGATGAATCCACATGAGAGTGTTATCGATCCTGCTGACTATGTATTGTTCAATATCGTAGGGGAGTTTATAGATGAAACTCCGGATAAGTTCGAGTCTTTTGCACGTAATGTGTGTCAGTTGAGAATCAAAGACCTGCTTGAAGAAGACGGTGTGGACTTCAATATAGAACAGGCGTTAGGAAATTTACCTTATGAAGAGGAGGCCGTCAAACTTGGAGTAGAACAAACCAGTCTGTATGAAAATATTCTTGAGTATGAAAAAGAGAGTGGGATGAATTTAGATGTGTCTCCACTTTATAAATTCTTCTTGTCTTATTGGTCGGAAAATCATAATCGGATGCTTGAAGATGAAATAGCGGATTATCTGAGCAACACAACGACTTGGAATACTCGCTATGAGAACTATAAATACAGCTTGCTTTTTAAAATTCGAACCGGAAGAGGCAGTAGCGGAATCCAAAAATATTATGCAGGATGGAACACGTTTGTAAAACTAGCCAATGGGAATATCCGCTATCTTATGGAACTAGTTTACCGTTCTTATTATCTTTATTTGCAGGAAGGAGGAGACATTGCCGAACCTATATCTGCCGATATTCAGACAAAGGCAGCACGTAACGTGGGATGGAAAAATCTTACAGAGTTGGAGGGGGCATGGAATAATGGCGCCCAATTGACACGTATGGTTCAGACGCTTGGTACCATCTTTTCAAGATTGGCCAAAGAGAGTGAAAATTCAGCTCCCGAAATCGTACAATTTGAAATAGAAGGCAAGCGTTCTGAACGTACAGAAGAATTGCTCCAAGCGGGAATCATGAATTTGGCTCTCATTCGTATGCCTGCCAATAAACAGTCGGGACGTGGTAGTGTAAAGGAGTTTATGTATTCGCTTCATCCGATTTTTGCTCCTTATTTTATATATAGCTTCCGTAGAAAACGTAAGATGGAGTTGTCGGATGCCGAATTCTTACTGTGCGTGGATAACCCTAAAGATGCTGTCAAAACTATTTTGAATAAGAGAAATGTTAGGATAGACGAAGAAAGGGCTGTTATGGATCAATTATCTTTTGATTTCTGGGATTAGTATGATAAATAAGGATTATTTATACACAAAAATTTGGGACGATTTAAGTGCCGTGATGTTGGAATCGGATGCTTTTTATCTCTATGCCCAAGATCCAGAAGATAGAAGTCGACATTGTGCTTCAAATCTATCTATGAACAATACCGATGCCATATTTGAAGAAATTTCAATAAATGATAATGATCAGATGGTGGTTTCTTCAAACAATAGTATTATACCATTGAGCAGTACCGATGCACTCGGGAGATTTTTCTCTTCTTATACATTTCGAGTGTTATATCTGGAAGTAACCGGCATGTGTTGCCGGCTTGTTGCTCCTCTAATGAAGTATGCGATCGAGAATGATATTGAAATAAGGGTTGTTTATAGCGAGCCAAGGGAATATTTGTTGCGTGAATTCCAAAAGGAGGGACTTAACAAGGATTTATCGGAATCAATTGCCGGTGTCAATCCCTTACCTGGTTTTATTCGTTTGGTACCTTTCAGAGAAGAACCTCTTTTTGTTACTTTGCTGGGTTTTGAAGGTGGTAGGTTTTCTTATTTGATTACAAACAAACAGCCATCTTATGATAAGATATTACCCGTTGTGGGAGTGCCTGGCTATAGGATGCATTATCCTTTTGAAACCTTTTGGGGTAACCGTAATGCGTTGAAAACTACTAAGGCTTATGAACGTGTAGTATACGCTGAGGCCAATTCCATAGTTGACAGTTATCTGATATTGGGCAAGATTTCAGACTATAAAAGAGAACCCAATATGATAGTGGCGCCAATCGGGACCAAACCTCATGCAATTGGAGCTATCTTGTATGCTATAAAGCATCCGAATAGAGTGGAGTTACTCTATGATAATCCTAAAAGAAGTCTAAATAGGACAGAAGGTGTGGGCCGTATATTGGTTTGTGATGTAACCAAACTCTTGAATGAAAACTAATATGTCGGGACCGGATTCTTACTATACCCCGCCCTTGTTGGCCGATAAATTGGTTAGCTTTATCCCTTCCTCTCACATTTCTCGGGCTGTGGATTTTTGTGTGGGAGATGGAGCCTTGCTCAAAGCTGTAGCCAAACGCTATGGTGATGCAGAATTGTATGGTACCGATATTTCGGATGATGCCCTAACGAAACTTTCGAACGACTGTCCCAATTGGCATTTAGAAAAATGTGACTTTAGACAGGATGATTCTATCGACAGAATACCTTTCTTGATAAAAAGAAAGTTTGATTTAATCGTATTGAATCCCCCCTTTACATGCAAAGGCAGTGTGGTTGAAGATATTACATTTGAGGGTATAAAATATCGGGTGAGTACAGCGATGCTATTCTTAATGAGAGCATTAAAATATCTGGCATCCAATGGCGGACTATATGCTATACTGCCGATAAGTTGCGTATATTCTGTTAAAGATAGAGAGGCATGGAGCTATTTAAAAGCTCACCATAATGCCTGCATACTGGAAGAGTCTAATAAGGTTAGTTTTACCGGTAAATGTGCACCGAATATAGTATTGGTTTATGTGGGGCATTATAAAGTAAATGGAATAGAAAAGTCGGATGCTTTTGATTTTTCATCATTCCCGGTCACTTCAATACTAAGAGGATGTGTACGGATGCAGAATCCGAAGTATAGTAAGTCAAAAGATGCTGTGCCGCTGATTCATACAACTAATCTCCAGAAAGGTGAATTAGTGAAGTTAAAACGTATTGTGGCAGGACAGAATATTTTAGTGAATGGAAGTGGTGTGGTTATTCCACGGGTTTGTAATCCAACTCCCAATAAAGTAGCTTTATTGGATGAGAAGACAGTCTATGCTTTATCTGATTGCATTATTGTTTTACGAACTCCGACCAGAATTGATGCGGAGAGATTACGAGATCGAATAATAGAACATTGGTGTGATTTTGTGATGGTTTATAAAGGTACAGGTGCTCAATATACTACGCTGGAAAGATTAAAGACTCTTTTTGGAATGAGTTAAGAGCAGATATGGTGCGTCTTAAAAATAACATACTATTATCAATCGAGTAGAAAGAAAATAAATGGCTTCCTTTCTGTTTGTTAAAAATCAAAAGATTATTAGTAAAGAAAGAGTTATTTGAGAGCATGAGGAATATGGTGAGTAATTCTGGACAATCAGGTATTTTCTTATCCATTCTCGTTCTTATTAGAATTAATGTAATCCATTGACAATCATAAAAATACTTAAGCTATCATAAATATAGCAAAACGAGCAAAATGCCATTCGGTCCGTTGTGATATTAGATATTGCCCCTCGGATCGATTTGAAAGATGGACGATAAAGGGAACGGTCTGATTCTCAATGTAATATTTTGCATAAACTTTGTATATCAAACAAAGATCTTATCTTTGTCATTAAGATCATTCCTTATAACCTCTGCCTCATGTCAAGTTTTAGGGTTAGGAACAACGGAAAGAGCTCTTGTAGCTCTTTCCGTTTTTTTGTTGTCTTTGTAAAATACAGTTTTGAATATATTAACAGTTATACAATCAAATCATTATCTTTTTTGTTTCAGTTCAGATATACGTTGCCCGGATTGAAGAAAATATGCTGCATTTTGGGTTGTTCGACGGCCCGCCGCAGGAGCCATTCGCGCAGTTGCTGCGTGCGGCGTGTGTCCAGCCGAAACGACAGGTCGATGACAACCGCAAGGCTGTACTTATCGACCGAGCGCCCCGCACCTAACTCCACGCACTGCATATGCTCGCCCTGCCGCAGCACGTTCCGTTTCCATATCCGTTTGACGGCATTGTTTACCGCTGCCACAGTCGTGTCGAACAACGCGGCGATTTCGCCCGCACTCATCCATACCTCGTAACCGGTTACGACGACCCGTCTGCCCTCGATGATGATTGTGTCCTTTTTCATATCCCGTTCCTCCTTTCTCAGATTGCCGCCGAGACATACTCCTCGATGTTGTTGAGCCTCATCGAGAGATTGTCCATATCGCGGTTGAGTTTCTCTTTGGTAATCTTCGCATAGATTTGCGTCGTGGTGATGCTCTTGTGCCCCAGTATCGAGCTGACTGTCTCAATCGGCACGCCGTTGGTCAGGCAGATTTCCGTAGCCA
>JAFLTE010000026.1 GCA_022510565.1 Lachnospiraceae bacterium
CATTGTGTTTGAACACGGTCCCTTCGATTTTCAGACTCAAAACTGTACCGTTGAGCAAAAAATCGAGGAAGAGATGAAGAATTACGACTATGCCGCGTCCGGATATTGTCTTGACAACACGCAGGGAAGGGTGTTCTATTTTTATCATGACCCCGAACGGTTTTGGAAATTTGTCAGACCGGTTAAGAAGCTGTAAGAAGAGGTACTTGTTCCTGTTTTTTCTTTTCCTTAAACACAGTGGATGAGGTTTTGGATATGAAATCAAGATGGAAGAAGTATGCCGCCTTTGTCGGCGGAGCAATTGTATTGCTTTTTATCGCGGTAACGGCCGTGGTATATGCAATTTACTTTGGATACTATCACATCAACGGTTCCCGAGCGGCAAAATATCCGATACATGGCGTGGATGTATCCCACTATCAGGGTGAGATTGACTGGAATGTGCTGGCGGCCCAGAATATACAGTTTGCCTACATCAAGGCCACGGAGGGGAGTTCTCACGTAGATGAGCATTTTACGAAGAACTACGAGGAGGCGAGACAAGCTGGACTGAGAGTAGGTGCCTACCATTTTTTCAGCTATGACAGCTCCGGCATCACTCAGGCGGAAAATTTCATAAATACAGTGGAGAATTTTGACGGTATGCTGCCTCCGGTGGTGGATGTAGAGTTTTACGGCAATAAGGAGGAAAATCCGCCGGCACCGGAAGAAGTGTATCCACAGCTTCAGGCATATCTGGACGCGGTAGAGGATGCCTATGGGATGCGACCGATGATATATGCTACCAATGAATCCTGGGAGCTGTATGTGCAAGAGCAGTTTGACGATTATCCACTGTGGATTCGCGATATTTGGAAGAAACCGAAGAATACTGAGGACTGGACCTTGTGGCAGTATACCAACAGAGGGCGGTTGAAAGGATTTTCCGGAGAGGAACCCTATGTGGATTTGAATGTGTTTGTGGGAACTGTGGAAGAATGGGAGCAGTAGTATCATTTAAGGAGATAATTATATGAAAACAATCAGATTACTCTATCCTGACTATGTCAGCGGAGGCTTGGAAACATATTACTTTGGTGCGAACCTTATGGCACACATTCTTCCGGAGAATGAGAAGCAGCCGTTGTTTAAGGTGGAAATTGCTCCACCGGATGGAAAAGAGCGCAGTGTGGCAGATGGAATCTACGCAAAAGACGAGGTGCTTGACGGAATCAAAAGTGCCATGAGAGTGATTGAAGAAGCAAAACCTGACAAAATTATTACCATCGGTGGAAACTGCGTGGTTTCACAAGCTTCCTTTGATTATCTGCATGGACTGTATGAAAATACAGGAATTATATGGATAGATGCTCATCCTGACGTATCCACGGTGAAAGACAATTATCCCAATGCACATGCAATGGTGTTGGGATCCCTTATGGGATATGGGGACAGTTCTCTGTCGGATTTGATGAAGAACAGGAAATTTAATGCTGATGAAATTTTATATGTCGGTTTGCAGGGACTCCACGATTATCAGGAGAAATTCCTGAAAGATATGGGCGTTGACTTTAAGGTTCAAACTGAGGAATTCGTGTCGGATGATGAAATCAGAGCCTTTATGAATCGTTTTGAACACATCCTTGTTCACCTTGATATTGACGTGCTGGATGCAGCATTGTTCCATTCTACCTACTTTGCAAACAAAGATTTGGTCGGTGACGGAAGTGGCAGCGGAAGGATGACGATTGAGAAACTGGATGATGTGATGAAATGTATTACTGATAATTCGGATGTTGTCGGTTTGACTATTGCAGAGTATCTGCCCTTTGATGAGCATAAGCTGCACAATATGTTCTCTCAAATCAAGTTGTTTACCGAATAAATTCAGATATATCGAGACAACAATGATTATCAAGTGGTATAGAGTGACAACTAAGGATTTTATGGAAGAGGAAGCACATCATGGATAACGAACGTCTGAGAAAACAAATAGCTTTTATTTTAGAGGCAGATAAAGAAAAGAATATTTTTCGCCAAACGCACCTGAGTGCGAACGGAAGACGGGAAAATGACGCCGAGCATGCCTGGCATATGGCACTTATGGTTTATTTGCTAAAAGAATACGCCAATGAAGAATTTGATGTAGCCAAAGCAATGATAATGGCATTAATCCACGATATTGTGGAGATTGATGCGGGGGATACATATGCTTATGATTCCAAAGGACTTGAAACTAAGGAAGTACGTGAAGAGCAGGCAGCCAAACGTCTTTTTGGCTTGCTGCCGGAGGCTCAGGGCGAAGAATTGAAAAGTCTGTTTGAAGAATATGAGGCCAATGAAACCCCGGAAGCCAGATTTGTTCGTGTAATGGATAATTTTCAACCGTTGCTCCTAAATAATTCAAACGATGGCAGAGACTGGAAGGAGCATGGAATCAAAAAATCCCAGGTAATGCAAAGACATGTGAAAACGAAATTAGGCTCCAATGTAATCTGGGAGTGTTCAGAGAAAATCATTGAAGACAATGTCAGAAAAGGTAATCTTATAGACGATTGTTATGTCCCCACTCGCACATCCCGTCCAGAATAGGAATCAAGGATTTTCCGCGTTCGGTAAGGCTGTACTCCACCTTTGGCGGGATCTGCGGATATTCCTTGCGATATACCAGCTGATCGGCTTCTAATTCTTTCAGGTTTGAACTCAAAGTTTTGTAGGAAATATTTCCGATATATTTCTTCATTTCATTAAAGCGGACGATACCAAACTCCATCAAAGTATAGAGAATGGTCATTTTATATTTTCCGTTGATTAATGACAAAGTATAGCTGAAACCGGTTGTTTCGAGACATTCTTCTGTAATGCATCGTTCGCTCATTTTACACTCTCCTATAGGTAAGTATTATACTTAAATGTAAGTATCGCACTTTAAGGTGCGTACTTGTTCTAGATATTGTTCATGATAAAATCATAGTATGAGTCGAGTGAAAAGTCAACCTCGCATCATCATCTATGAAATCAGGAGGATTTGATTATGAGCAAAAAAATTGTTGTGATTACCGGAAGTCCCCGCAAAAACGGAAACAGCTTTGCAATGACCGATGCGTTCATTAAAGCGGCGGAGGGGATAGGGCATACCGTCACACGGTTTGATGCAGCTATGAACAAAGTGGGTGGATGCAGAGCCTGTGAAACCTGTTTTTCCACCGGCAAAGCCTGTACCTTTGACGATGACTTCAACACCATCGCACCGGCCATTCTGGAAGCTGATGCCATCGTATTCACTATGCCGGTCTATTGGTATTCCATACCGGCACAGATTAAAGGAGTCATTGACAGGATTTTTTCTTTGGTTGTCGGTGGCAAGGATATTGCCGGTAAGGAATGTGCGCTGATTACTTGCTGCGAGGAAGAGGATATGTCGGTCATGGACGGCGTCCGCATTCCTATGGAGCGTATGTGCGCCCTCAATAAATGGAAGATGGTGGGCGAGGTTCTGATTCCCGGCGTACTGAATGTAGGTGATATCGACAAGACTGACGGCTGCAAAAAGGCTGCAGCTCTGGCCGATGTGATTTGAGGTGGCAGACAGGTATTGTATAACCAAAGGGGCGAGTTATCTCGCCCCTTTATATGTTTTGTGTTATAATAATCTATATACAGAGATTGATAACTTTCGGTTTAAGGAGAGATATTATGGACTATTCCCTTGAGCAAAGAGCTGAACAGATCATTGTTGAGTGCATGAATACAAGCTGCACAAACCCTTATGAAATTTTTCACATTATCGCCGGGAAGGACTATGTAAGGATACACGGTCCTGAGCATCATGTTCTTGATGGCGCTTGTATCCTGACAGCGTTTCACAATGCAGGCGGGAACATTGACCTCCATGCCGCTTTGCAGAAACTAATGTACGAGGGACTAAGAATGCCCGGAGCAGCCTGCGGATTGTGGGGAGTGTGCGGTGCGGTCACATCAATCGGTGCAGCTCTTGCCATCATCGACGGGACCGGTCCTCTTTCTACAGAAGACTGGGGAAGCCACATGGAGTATACTTCCGAAGCTCTTGCCAAGCTTGCCCAAATCGGTGGCCCGAGGTGCTGCAAGCGTGATGCCTTCACATCTATGGAGCAGGCGGTCGGATATATCAATAGGCGTTATGGCATAACACTCGACTTATCCCCTATCAAGTGCGATTTTTCATTATATAATGCCCAGTGTATTGGGATGCGATGTCCATATAATGCTCAGGAGAATTGATAATGAATGTGGAATTGTTTTCGCACAAATATGTTGTTCGCACACTTAACGACGAGAATTTAGATGAAATATATAAATTACTTAGCAAGAATGTCTTATATTATGAATATTGTCCTCCGTTTGTGACACGGCAGGGAATACTGGATGATATGAACGCGCTGCCGCCTGAAACGACAATGAAAGATAAGTATTATATAGGATTCTATCAAAATGATAAATTGATTGCGGTCATGGATTTCATAGATGGTTATCCGGAAAAAGAGATTGCGTACATAGGTTTCTTTATGACGGATGTATCTATGCAAAACAGAGGATTAGGAACCGAAATTATTGATTATTTGTGTGAATATCTTGTCGGTTTGGAATATCATTCTATTCGCCTGGCTTATGTAAAAGGCAATTCCCAGGCTGAACATTTTTGGCTAAAGAATCGTTTTGAACCAATTATGGAAACAAAAAGTAATGTTTCAGATAAAGTGATATTAGCTGAAAGGCTATTATATAATAAATCTACCTCCTTCGACCGAGAGTTGAAAGGGGAGAAATAAAGAGGATCCGAGATGAAATATAAAATTAGGTTAAATGATGAAGATTATTTGCGTTTTAATATTTTTTATGCAAATCATACAAAAGCAGGCAAACGCCAAACAAATATGATTCGAATATTGTGTCCGCTTTGTGCCGCGCTCGTGATTATGATACTACGAATCGCAGGTGCAGAAGATAAGTTGATTGTGGGAGAGGCCATTATATTGTCCATTTTAACTGTTATCTGGTGCATTTTCACACCAAACATAATGGAAAGAAATATTCGTAAAAATATTAGCAGACTTAAAGCAGATGGGAAATTAACGTATCATGCAGATGCAGAAATAGAATTCCAAGATTCTATGATTGTGGAGAGAAGTGAACAGGGTGAGATTCATGTAAAATATAAAGATATCGAAAACATTTATCAGGAAAAAGATTATCTTTATATTTTCTATAATGTTACACATGCATTTCTTATTCCATATCATTGCTTGGGTGAGGATAAGGAACGTGTGACGGAATATGTCATGAAAAAAAACAAACTGACAGAAGGAGACTAAAACCATGGTGGATGTTAAAAACAGATGGGCGTTTATCACGGGCGCAGCAAGAGGCATAGGCTATCTTACCGCTAAGCTTATGGCGGAGCACGGATGTAATCTTATTCTGCATAGCAGAGAGCTTTCACACACGGAAAAGGTTTTGACAGAGGTCAAAGCAATGGGCATTGAAGCCTATGCTGTGGCGGCGGAGCTTTCCGACCTTGACAGTGTAAGAGCAATGCTTGAGGAAATTGACAGTAAGGGTACTCAGGTTGATATTGTTATGAATAACGCCGGAATGCAGATTGCATATCGCACGGATTATTTCAAAACCCCTGTGGAGGATTATACCGAGAGTTTTAAAATTAATACGATAGCTCCCGCAATGATTTGCTATCACTTTATGCCGCAAATGATTGAGCGGGGCTTCGGAAGAATCCTCAACACCACCAGTGGGATTGCTCTTGAACCGGAGCAGGCGGGATATTCCGCGAGCAAGGCGGCGCTTGACAAGATTACCATTGATTTAGGCTCCAAGGTTGAGGGCACGGATGTTATGATAAATCTCACCGATCCCGGCTGGTGCAGGACTGATCTGGGCGGACCGCATGCGCCTAATGTTCCCGAGAGTGCGATTCCGGGAATCGCCGTGGGAGTTTTTGTCGATGATAAAAAGTCAGGACGTTATCTCAATGCGCCGTTCTTTGCAGGGCTTAGCCTTGAGGAAGCCGTAGCTAAGGCAGAGGCGGAGTTTGACAGTCCGTACAAAAAGTAACTGCGATGAGGTAAAGGAATGATGAAATTAAATATACAGGAAATGAAGTGGACGAGAGAGCCCCAAAACTACAATATCACTTCAGATAAAATAGAAATTATAACAGAGCCGCACACGGATTTATGGCAGCGCACATACTATCATTTTCGGAATGATAATGCGCCCATTCTGCAGATTACTACAGATGAGAAGTACTTTTCTTTTATTGTGAAAACCGAATTTGAAAGCAAGCATCGCTTTGACCAATGCGGCGTTGTTATGTATTTGGATAGCGAGAACTGGTTAAAAGGCTCTATAGAATATGAAAACGAACAATTCCAGCATCTGGGAAGTGTAGCTACCAATATGGGTTATTCCGATTGGGCTACCACGGCTATTGATGTCTCTATCAAGTCAATGTGGTACCGGTTCAGCCGTAGAGAAGATGATTATTGTATTGAATGTTCCGAAGATGGAGTGAATTACAGCCAAATGCGTATCTGTCATATGTGGAATGCAGCCGGTACAATTCAGTTCGGTATTTATGCATGCAGCCCGGAGGATTCATCATTCAAAGCAACTTTCACAAATATGGAAATTACCGATTGTCAATGGCTTGCACATGATGGACAGACCCCTGATTGTCAATGACTTACCCATGAATAATTGACAAACCGACCTATTTATACTTATGATAGGTTTATCGGGTGTTTTATATGAGATGTAATTACGCATAAACCTTGGGAGGATAATATGGTTAAACCGGAAAACGGGAAGAGAATATCCAAGATAGATACTTACTTAAACTGTGCGGAGACCTTTGCTTACAGAAGTACTTGTCTTAAAAGAAAATACGGCGCAGTCATTGTTAAGGATGATGTGGTGATATCTACGGGCTATAACGGTTCGCCGCGGGGATTTGAGAATTGCTGTGATTTAGGCAAATGTCCGCGGATGAAACTTGGTATGCATCAGGGAGAGGGCTATGGTATCTGCAGGGCTATTCATGCGGAGGCCAATGCACTGTTAAACTGTTCCAGATTGCAGACTATTGATGCGGACTTGTATCTGACAAGTATTAATCCGGAGGATAATTCGGTTCATAACGCGAAGCCCTGCCCCCTCTGCGCCAGAACAATTATTCAGGCGGGAATCAGGAATGTGTATCTGCGGGTCGGAGAGGGCGCAGACAACTATATATCTGTGCCTGCCAGAGAATTAGAGTGGGTGCAGGATGCAGATACGAGATTGGAGTTGTAAGTGAGATGGATACAAAAGCGTGCAGAAAAGAATTTTCAAGGTTAGGTCTTAAGATGTTGGCATGTGCATTCATTATCAACGGAGTGCAGATTGCGGGTCAGCTTCTTTTGGCGCAATGGAAAATTGAGTGGGCTTCAAATATTAATATTGTTTTAGCGTTCACGATGATACCACAGTATGTGATTGGCTTCCCATGCGCCTTTCTGGTGATGAGCGATATGAGCGACAAGCGGCAGATCGAGAAGCACAAGATGAAGGTCTGGCAATTATTGCTGGCATTTATGATGGGATACACACTTTTGATGGCGGGAAATCTCATCGGTTTGGGCTTTACATACGGAATCGGTGTTCTGAAGGGTGAGCCTGTAAGTAATGCACTTGAGGAGATAGTGAGCGGCACCAATATGTGGCTTACTTCCATATATACTGTGCTGCTTGCACCTGTATTCGAGGAGCTTTTGTTTCGCAAGGTGATATGTGACAGAATGGTTAAGTACGGCCAGGGAGCGGCAATCATACTGTCGGGACTGATGTTCGGATTGTTTCACGGAAATTTTAACCAGTTCTTCTATGCGTTTTTTATAGGTAGCTTTTTTGCCTTCATTTATGTGAAAACGGGAAATATCAAGTATACGATAATATTGCATATGATGGTGAACTTTGTTGGAAGTGTGATAGGCGGACTGTTTCTGAAATACGTTGATTTGGAGAATCTGACGCTGGTCGGTATGTTGATTGCTGTCCTTTATTCAGTTTTCATTTACGGCATTGTAATTGTCGGCTTTGTATTGCTGTTGGTTAACCTTTCCAAGCTGAAGGTGGATGTAGATTATCATCCCCTTATGAAAAGGCAGAGAGCTAAGGATATGCTTATCAATGTGGGAATGATTCTGTATTCTATATTTTTCCTGATTTTGATGATAGTGCAGGCATTAATGTAAAAATCATCGCAGACCCTTGACATTTATGCGGAAAATTTATATAATAATTTTTGTTGTGAATAAGACAACGGGTGCGCTTAGCTCAGCTGGATAGAGCGTTTGGCTACGGACCAAAAGGTCGGGGGTTCGAATCCTCTAGCGCACGCTAGTTTTAAGATGGCGAGAAAGCCCGTATTCATGGGCGTTCTCGCTTTTTTAAATGTTGCTGAGTTACTTTAGAGAATCTGATTGTGTCAAAGAGGGAAAGGAAAATCGTATGAAGGAGAAACATTTACAAAGGACAGGTAAGTTACTATTGATTGTACATTCGGTCACGACGGTGTTTATCACTATCGGATTGGTCTCACAGCTTAAGCTGTCAGGACTGCCGGTGGCATTTAGCGTGATTCCTCTGGTAATTAATATTTTGGTTTATTTGCTCTGCCTTTTCATGTATATTCAGTTTAGGACAACGGAAAAGTATCCCTTCTGTGTAGGCATTGGCTTTTCACTTATATATATTGTCATCGTATGGATGTCAGCTTCCGGCGTAGCATATCCGTATATGATACCGATTTTGGTAGTTATGGTTCTATTTATGAACCGCAAGCTTATTTTGATTACCGGCAGCTTGTTTGGGTGTGCAAATATTGTACGGGTCATTATGAATTTTGCGAGAGCGGAGAATGTAGATGATGTGATTGAAGCGAATATGATTGAGTTGATCATCACGGTACTCACCATATTGGCGGTTGTTACGGGCATCAGAATCCTGCAGGGCTTTTTATCGGAGTCTATGGAAGAATTGACTACAGTTATGGATGCCAATATGAAAACAGCCGACAGGATAAAGACAGTAGCAGGTAATGTGGAAGGAAAGACGAGAACTGCAGTTGATGACGCCAATGAAACATTGCGAATGACGGAGAGCGTCAATTCTGCTATGGCCGATATATCCGCCGGAATGGACAGCGTTGTAAGCGCCGTTGCACAGCAGACTGATCAGACGCAGATGATTCAGGGAACGATTGATGAGGTATACGCGCAGACGGCGCAGATAGTCGGATATATGGACGATATTGAAGAAGCCCTGAAAGCAAGTATGGAAGCGATGAAGGAGTTGACGAATACCGTTGACTCGGCAATCGGTGAAGTGCAGGATATGGAAGCGGCGGCGGAGACGTTGAAAACGAAGTCAGACGAGGTACGCGGTGTAGTAGATGTAATCGTCAACATTTCAAGCCAGACTAATCTCTTGGCATTGAACGCCTCCATAGAGGCTGCGAGAGCGGGCGAAGCGGGAAGAGGATTTGCAGTTGTTGCCGACGAGATTAGGAACCTATCGGAGCAGACCAAGAGAGAGACAGATAATATTGCTGTGATCTTAAGTGAGTTGAGCCGTGATGCGAATCTGGTAACCGCAAGAGTACAACAGAATGTTGCATTGTCCAATGAAGAGAACAGACTGGTGAAGAGTACGCAAGAGCAGTTTAGTATCATTCATGATAAAGCGGACGTATTATCTGATAATATCCACATGGTTGAAGCAAAGATGTCTGAATTGATGAATGCGAACGGACTCATTGTGGACAGTATCAATATGCTGTCGTCAGGAAGCGAGGAGATTAGCGCGAGCATCAGTGAGGCGCATAAAATGAGTGATCAGAACGTCAAGGTTGTTCACAATTTCGCAGATTCCATCAGAGAGATTTCGGAGAGTATGGGCACATTATCGGAGGCATAGTTTTTCATTATTGTTACACTGTATCGGGGAAATATGTACGGCGGAAGCATTGAATTAATCGGTGTTTCCGCTGTTTTTGCTCAAGGAGTGTAACATCGTCTGTCAGGTATACTGCTCAGAGGCTGACTTAACTTCATATAAATTTTTTTGGAATATTCGGCATCCATGTTGATCATATCATCATAAATTGAAATAATTTTTTTAGACCTTCTGTCCTCAAAATAATGTTTGCAGAAAAATTTTCTGTCGCCGCCGATTGAAAATATGTTTTCAAGTGACTTAAAGTGTATCTCCTCATTGGCGATTTCTTCCCAATCACAGATGAGTTGATTGAAGGAAACGTATTTATGCAAATAAATCCAAACAATGATATCAAATATTTCCATTGATTTTTCATCATCATATAAATAGAAATGCTCAACATGATTTTTGTTTATATTTTGTTCGAGAAAATGATTCAGGCAAATCTTCCTAAATTTCAAATTCAAATCCTCAATTTCGGACACGCTGCTCATAATACTCTTGAGTTTATCTGAAAACTCACCGTGTATCAGTGAAGTATATGTATGTTTCAGCCACCTTATCTGCCGTAGAAAATGATCGACTTTGAAATCAATGTGCCAACCTATACTGTAGGCTTTGATGGCTTCTTTCAACAGGTCCAAAATCTCACCATTGCTTATTGGAGAGGTACCTTCCGTCGCTATAAATTTAATCTTTGATGACAGGATATTGTCAGGTACATACTCGGGATAATAGACACTCACTGTGCCATATGCATCATGCAGAAAAAAGAGAAACTCCTTGAAACATTCATTATTGTTTCCTCGCACAATGCCCGCGCTCACAAACTCCAATTCCAAAAATGCAATCTGTCTGTCAAGATTAATGCACCATTTTCCCGGCATGCGGCTGTAATATTTTTCAAGATGCAGGTCGTCGGGCATCTTTATAAACCAGTCTTCCCGCTTTTTTTCATAATGGTCTTCTATATGTAAATCGTGGAGTATCTTCAGTGATTCATCATCAATATCCGTATATTCAAAAAAATTATTGTATGAATGTACCATTTTGTTTAATGTTGTAAACATATTTGTGCTGGCTCCCTTCATTCATTTTTGACGCATTAAATTTTCTGTACTAATTTTTGTATGATTGTTTGTATTATAATCACTATATTTGATTCTATCAATATGTTTTTATTTTCCCTATTGACAAACTGAATATACTGTATATAATGATATATAAACAGTATATACTTTAATCGTGGCAGATTGTGACGACAGGATGCCGCGAGGAGGTTAACCAATGAGAATTATCATATCAAATCAGTCCGAACTGCCAATCTATGCGCAGATTAAAGAGCAGTTGAAGGAACAAATCCTAAACGGTCAGATTCCGGAAGGAAGTACGCTGCCATCCATCAGGCAGCTTGCAAAGGAAGTGGGGGTCAGCGTAATTACCACCACCAGAGCCTACAGTGACTTGGAGGCGGAGGGATTTATCGCCACCATGCAGGGTAAGGGAAGTGTGGTGCTGTCCAAGGATAACAGCATGGTACGTGAGCGGTACCTTATGCGAATTGAGGAAGGGCTGACCGGCGCGATTGAGACGGCGCGCGTGATGGGGCTGCCGGACGAGGAACTGAGCGGAATTTTTCAGAATCTGCTGCATGATGCCGCAGATAAGACATGAGATATGAAGCAAAATATAGGGAAAGGAATGATTGTGCTATGGAACTATTAGAAGTGCGAGGTGTATCAAAGCACTACAAAGATTTCAGCTTGGAAAATATTAACTTCGTATTGCCCAAAGGATATATCATGGGATACGTGGGGCAGAACGGTGCGGGCAAGACAACAACGCTCAATCTGATTACGAATCTGTGCAAATGTACGGAGGGAGAAATCTATGTGGACGGTATCACCTGCCGTGAGGACGAGGTTCGATATAAGGAATGCATTGGCTATATCGGTGATGCGTTCTACTATCCACCTAATTTTACAGTCAAAAATATTTGTGGGATTCTCAAGAATTTCTACACCACTTTTTCTGTGGAGAAATTCAATGAGTTGACGCATAAGTGGAAACTGTCTGATAAGATGAAAGTTCAGGATTTCTCTCGCGGTATGCGGGTGAAGCTGATGTTTGCCGCGGTGCTTTCCAGAGATACGAAGCTGTTAGTGCTGGATGAAGCCACCAACGGCCTTGACCCGGTGGTGCGTGCTGAAGTACTGCAGCTATTGCAGGATTACATTGCGGACGGGGAGAGGAGTGTTATCTTTTCCACCCATATTCTGAGCGATTTAGAGCAGATTGCGGACTATATTTATTTTATTGACGAGGGTAAGCCTATACTCTATGATACGAAAGACGAGCTTCTGGAAAATTATCTGCTTGTCAAAGGGGAGAGGCGTGCCGTAACGCCGCAGCTTGCGAAAGAATTGATTGGCATCGCTGACAATGCTTACGGTTTCGAGGCGATTCTTGGCAGTGATAAGGCGGCTTTGCTGACCAGAGAAATGCACTTCGAAAAGCCTACGATAGATGAGATTGTAATTCATTATATCAAAGACAGAAATGAACCCGGAAAGGAGAGTCAGGCAATATGAAAGCGATACATTTTACGAAAATAGACTTTATTAAGACTAAGCAGCAAATGTGGTTTGCACCGATAATTATGCTGATAGTTACTGTAATTATGGTGATTAACGGCTCATCCGGTGAACGGGCATATAATGCGGCGACGTTGTTTTTCTATCCGGTCTTTATAGCCATTGTCTTTTCCACCATACCATTCGGCGCATGTCGAAGAGAGGATGCAGGGTTCATGCTGATGCTTCCCGCCACTACACGGGACAGAGTTGTGGGAAGATTTCTGTACGGCATTATAATGCTACTGCTTGCGGCAGCGATCGGCGAAATATGTATCGCCGGATATATGGTGCTCGGATATCGGCTTAGACCGATGGATTTGTTTGTGTGTCTGATTGGATTTTCAGTGGCTTTGCTGCTCGTTGTGGTTGAATATGTTTTCCTGTATCTGTTTGGGGAGAATCAGGGACCTCAGATGCTCAGTCTGGTCAGAATGATTCCGGGAATGTGTTATTTCTTCGTGGGACTCAATATATCGAGCAAATTAATGGAAGAGCCCGGTGCAGTTGCAGATGCGGTGGCGACACTCATCGACCATTTGATGAGCATCAGCATAGCCGGCGTGGCAGTATCAATTATTGTGCTTGTGGCAGCAATTGAACTGTGCGTCAGGGTGACGGAGAAGAAAGATTGTTAATTAAAAAGGCAGAAAGTTTTCAGAAGATGAAACTTTTTCTGCCTTTCATTCGTGTTATATATAAAGAAGAACTTGCTTTATTATATATACAGAAACAAAACAAGGGATTATGACGGGGATGGAGCAGAAGTTTGAGAAAGGTCAAAGGTGGAATTATCTGGTAGAGGAATATCAGACAATGCTGTACCGGGTTGCTTTTTCCAATCTGAAAAATCGGGCGGATGCCGAGGATGCGGTGCAGGAAGCATTCTTGCGGTACATGAAAGATGAGAAGCCGATTAATAACAGAGAACACGAGAAAGCGTGGCTGATACGTACTACCATTCACATATGTACGGATATCCTAAAGAGCAGTTGGCATCGGAAGACGGTAGCTTTGGAGGAGTCTGTGGCGGTTGAGGCGCAGAAGACTTATCTGCCCTATCAGGTGAAGGACGACAAGACGCTGGAGGCTGTGTTAAAGCTTCCCGTACACTATCGGAATCCGCTGTATCTGTTCTACTATGAGGATTATTCCATACAGGAAATTGCGGGAGTCTTGAACGAGAAGGAAGGAACCATTAAGACGAGACTGAGACGCGGCAGGGAAGAAGTCAAGAAAATTCTTACGGAAAGGAGGCCGTAGAGTTATGGGCATACAGGAAATTAAAGGACAAGAGGGTATACAAGAATATCAGAGCAGGAAGCAGACGGGACAGTCGGAGGGCTTTCAGGAGAGCTTGATACAAAATCTGGAATCCAGAAAGAAGAACGATGAGAACAGTACAAAAGCAGACAGCAACATACGTAAAAACGACAGTGAAACAAACGCGAGAATTCTGGGTGCCCTGTCAGGAGTGCGCGTCAATGCAGTGGCGCAGCGGGAGGCGGTGCAGACTGCGGAGGTAAGGCATATGAGCTATGAAGAAAGCGATAACATAGAAATAGCGGTGACGAAAGGATACACCCTGAAGGGCAAGCTGGAAGGACAGCAAGTCTACGTGGAAGCCAAGTACGAGGACGGCAGGACGGAGGCTTATCAGGTAGACACAGCGAAGGTACAGGAGGGGACACAGCACAGAATAGAGCAATTTGCACTGGAAACTGTGGGCAGTGTAATAGGATAAAAGCAGGGGGAAGACATTATGATAGGGAATAACTTATTCAGAGAATTTTATCGTGCGGATATGATGAAGAACAGTACGGCACAACAGCTTAAGCAGTACAGTGAGACGGTGGCGCGGCGCGAGAAGATGGGCCTCAAGAGTGACGGTATTGACGGAGAGTCCTTTGCGGCGAAGCTTAAGAAGGCGGATGAGTATCTGGCATCGGGAGAGACCTACGAAGGGGCCACCGACTCTATCGGAATTATTTTGCGGCAGATGGGTGAGCCGGAAGCGGGAGGTTCGGTTACCAAGACAGTACATCACAACGGCGTTGCAGTGACGGTGACGAAGGATGCGCTGCGCGGTAACAGCATTACCATCGGCGGCAGCAGCAGTCCCGATTGGATACAGGTCAATACTTCTGTCGGTGTGGTAAATATTGATTTGAACGATGATACGAGTCTGATGAAATGTCTGGATATGTTTTCACCGGAAGATATCACTTTAATCATGCGCAAGATTATGGAAGTTAAGCAGGCTCGCGAAGCCCTGAAAGAGATTGATGAGACGAAGAATGAGATGGTAACACCGGCTGATAATGACAGTGAGAATGAAGGAGAATAATAACAATGTAAATGAGCCTGTACTGCGATGCGGCAGAACAGGCTCATTGTAGTTAGTGTGAAATATCATATTCCAATTCAAACGGATACCCGTCTTTCTTATTCTGCTCTGAGAGCGTATCGGTTTCTATAATACAGAAATCACCGTCTTTTAACACTTCTTTCATTTCCTCTTTAATAGAATCAAAGTCTGACATATGGGTAGAGATTCTGCGGCAGGCATAATCGCCCTGCGGTAATATCCGAAATGTCTCTGTATTCTGTTCAATCTGTGTAAGCTGTTCTGTGCCCGCCTCTGCGATTGTCAGGAACATATGACGGGAGTAAACACCGTTCTTGTATTCATGAAGTACGCCTGAAGGGTAGGATGCTGTAATACCATGCTGCTGTGCGGTGACAAACAACTTCAGAATATGCTGCCCGTAATATTTGGGCGTATCCATCTCGTCCAGCGGGACGATGAGCAGCCGACGCTCCTCAACGGCATTGTGATAGAAACCGTCGGGCAGCAGAATGCCGCTTTTACTTTCCGGAATCTTAGCCATGCCGGTAACGGAGCTCCCCATATTCTGCAGTGTCTCCTGCAGAGTACCGAGGCAGTTGTGGATTTCCATAATCTTCTGTTCAGCCAGAATCTTACCGTCATAGAGAAGTTTCTGCAGATTGATGGAGTTATTCTCCACATAGTTGTTTAAGTCTTTCAAAGGGATTCCCAGCTTGATGCAGACGGTAATTGCGTCCAGTAGGTAGAGCTGGTCCTTCGTGTAATATCTATAGTTAGTTTCTGTGTTGACGAAGGCAGGTTTCAAGATGCCAATTTGGTCATAATAGCGTAGGGATTTAATGCTCACATTCTTCAGTTTTGAAATTTTCCCAATGGACATATATTGGCTCATGATGTAGATGTACTCCTGCGATTTACATAAAACTCTAACCCGTGGTTACAGTTCGGTAAGACATATTTTGTCATAAATTCAAAAGAAAAACAAGGCTTTTTACTAAACTAGTGGTCATAAAAAATCCGCATACAATATCATGTATGCGGATTTTACAGACTATATCCGACAGGTTTACTTTTAGCCCATCGTTACCACTACATCATAGGTTGTCTTGCCCTTCTCGTAAGGTACTACGCAGCCGGAAAGTGTCTGTCCGTCGACGGTGATGGATTTTACACCCTTCTCCACGTTGTCGGGATTAACTACTTTAATATTGTAGGTTCCCTCACGGAACTTTCTGGTCAGTTCGAAGTCACCGAAGCCCTTCGGTACACAAGGGTCGATGCTCAAGCCCTGGTGAGTCGGATATACACCCAGGATATGCTGAGATACATTGACAAAGGTCCATGCTGCCGTACCGGTTAACCAGCTGTTCTTCGCCTCGCCGTGGAACTTAGCATCCGCACCTGCAACCATCTGGGAATATACATAAGGCTCTGTTCTGTGAATCTCACTGAACTCTTCTACATAGGCAGGACAGGTCTTCTGATAAATCTCGAATGCTCTGTCGCCGCGTCCGATTACGGTCTCAGCGATAGAAACCCAAGGATTATTGTGGCAGAAGATACCTGCGTTCTCTTTATATCCCGGCGGATAGGAGGAGATTTCTCCCAGTTCCAGATGATATCTGGTGTAAGCCGGCTGTAAAATCATAACGCCGTACTTGGTGTCCAGTCTTTCCTTAACGGAATTAAGCGCCTTCTCTGCAAGACCTTCCTTCACGCCGATACCTGCAAGAGAGCAGAAGCCGTTGGACTCGATATAAATCTGACCTTCCTCGCACTCCTTGGAACCGATTTTCTTGCCGTAAGCGTCATAGGCACGAACGAACCAGTCGCCGTCCCAACCGTCTTTTAATACCGCATCGTACATCTTCTGTACTTCGGCGCGAGCGTAGTCAGCTTCCGCCTGATCACCCATCAGTTCGCATAACTGTGCATATTCTTCACCGTATTTGACAAACATTCCTGCGATAAATACGGATTCCGCAACAGGTCCCTCGGAAGGACCGAAGGTCTGGAAGGATTCGCCCGGATGCTCGGAGAAGCAGTTTAAGTTCAGACAGTCGTTCCAGTCTGCGCGTCCGATTAGCGGTAAGTTATGAGGGCCTTTGTGATTTACTATGTAATCGAAGGAGCGTTTCAAGTGTGTCATCAAAGGTTTTGCAACGCTCATATCATTGTCAAAAGGAACCATCTCGGTCAGGATGGAAGTATCACCGCTCTCGCGCACGTAAGCGGATGTACCGGCAATCAGCCACAGCGGGTCGTCGTTGAAACCGCTTCCGATATCGGAGTTACCTCTCTTGGTAAGGGGCTGATACTGGTGATATGCACTGCCGTCCTCAAACTGCGTAGAAGCAATATCGATAATACGCTGTCTCGCTCTGTCCGGAATCAGGTGCACGAAGCCCAGAAGATCCTGACAGGAATCACGGAATCCCATGCCTCGACCGATACCGGATTCATAATAGGAAGCGGAACGGGACATATTGAACGTTACCATACACTGATACTGATTCCAGATATTTACCATGCGGTCTACCTTATCATTGGAAGACTTCACGGTGTACTTGGACAGCAGCTCATTCCAGTATGTATTCAGCTCTGCAAAAGCTTTATCCACGTCTGCGTCAGACTGATATTTTGCCAGCATTGCGTTGGCAGGCTTCTTGTTAATAATACCGGGAGACTCCCACTTGTCATCCTCGGGATTCTCAAGATAGCCCAACACAAATACATAGGACTTCGTCTCGCCGGGGGCAAGAGTTACATTAATCTGATGGGAAGCGATGGGAGACCAGCCGCTCGCCATGGAGCCTGTGGCCTGTCCGTTCTCTACAACTTCCGGATTGCCGACACCGCGATATGCGCCTAAGAATGCATCACGGCTTGTATCAAATCCGTCCACAGGTGCGTTGACGGAGTAAATTGCATAGTGGTTTCTTCTCTCTCTGTACTCGGTCTTATGATAGATGGTGGAGCCGATTACCTCAACCTCGCCTGTGCTGAAGTTACGCTGGAAGTTGCGGGAATCGTCGTCAGCATTCCACAGACACCACTCAACATAGGAGAAGAGGGATATTGTCTTGGCGGAGCCACTCTTATTGGTTAATTTGACCTGGCTGACTTCGCAGTTGTCGTTCATGGGTACAAAAGTCAGAACGGAAGCTTCCAAATCATTCTTTGCGCCGGTGAAACGGCTGTAACCGATACCGTGACGGCACTCATAGCTGTCGAGTTCAGTCTGTGTGGGTTTCCAACCCGGATTCCACACGGTATTTCCGTCCTTAATATAGAAGTACTTGCCGTTGATATCGACGGGGACATCATTATAGCGGTAACGGGTAATACGCAGCAGCTTAGCATCCTTATAGAAGGTATAGCCGCCGCAGGTGTTGGAGATCAACGAAAAGAACTCGTTACATCCTAAGTAGTTGATCCACGGCAGTGGTGTTTTGGGTGTGGTGATGACATACTCGCGGTTGGCATCATCAAAGTAACCAAATTTCATAGTGATTTTCTCCTTTTCTATATAGTAATATTGATAATCATTTGATGTGCTGAACATCAAATATAAAGCCGTACATACAGTAATCTAATTATACAAAATAGACGCTTTAAATGCAATCATAATTGCATTAGAAACAAAAAAAGTCGAAAACATAAAAATGCTTGTCAGAGAAAAATACGAAAACGTTTAACCTTATTTCGGAATAAATGTAAATAATTTGTAAATAAATTTGTAAGAATCAGTGAAATAACGGTGTTTCTTTCTGTAGAAAATAGACAAAAGTATAAAACTTGAACAAAAAAAGCCAAATTTCTATTGCATAATTGTCAAAAATATTGTAGACTGATTATGCGAAAACGATTAAGTGTTATTCGGCAATTAGTGCGCTAAAAGAGCAGCTTGAATATACGAAAACGTTTAAGTACAATTGAGTGGATATACTTCAGAACTGAGGGGAGCTACAGACACTATGACATCGATGAAAGACATATCAGTGGCCTGTGGCGTATCCATAGCCACAGTCAGTAAAGCATTGAATGATCACAAGGATATCGGGGAAGAGACCAAGGCAAATATAAAAAGGGTTGCCAAAGAGTTAGGTTATTCTCCTAATTCCGCAGCAAGAGCGCTCAAGACCAATCGGACTTACAACATAGGTGTTATGTTTTCCCATGATGATCAGAGCGGTCTTACCCATGACTTTTTTACATATGTGTTGGACAGCTTTAAGTCTACGATAGAACAACATGGTTATGACCTTACTTTTATAAATAGCAGCAAGGCTGACTCACGCAGAATGTCCTATCTGGAACATTGCAGATACAGAAAATTTGACGGAGTAGCAATCATCTGTGCTGATTTTTTTGATCCGGAAGTAGAGGAAATCGCCAAGAGCGAGATACCTGTTGTCACAGTGGATCATGTATTTAATGACAGGATTTCGGTGGTTTCCGATAATGTAAAGGGTATGCATGATCTGATTACATACATATACTCTCAGGGACACAGACGGATCGCATATATTCACGGATTGCATTCTGGTGTGACCAAGAGCCGACTGTCGAGCTTTTACCGCACGACAGAGGAATTGGGACTCAAGATACCGGATGAATATATCATAGAAGGGGCCTATCGGGACACCGAACTGGCATACCGGATGACGGAGAGGCTGCTTGAACTTAAGAAGCCACCCACCTGTATCTGCTATGCCGATGATTTTGCCGCATTTGGCGGAATGAATGCCATCAAAGAGCGAGGACTTAAGATTCCCGATGATATCTCAGTGGCAGGTTATGACGGACTCCGTATAGGGCAGCATTTGGAACCGCGTCTTACCACCCTTGCGCAGGATACGGACAAGATGGGAATAGCGGCAGCGGAGAGGCTGATTCGACTGATCGAGAAACCGAGAAGCGCTTTTACCGAAATGGTAGTGGTGGAAGGCGAACTCATGAAGGGTCAGTCCGTCGGAAAGATATAGGCATTTTCGAAAGCACAGCTTTCGTGAATATAAATGCATTTAACAAAATTTCATTAAAGGGAGGAATTAATCAGATTCCTTCGCAGGACAAGTTTAGGATAGTGGAGCCCGCCGGAATGAGGGGGCTATATCTATATAAATGAAAAAGGAGCGTGGCAAAATGAAAGGTTTTTTTCAAAACACATGGAAACATAGGGCGCATGTGATTATGGCTTTGCCGGTATTTCTGATTTTGTTCTTTATCATGTATGTACCTATGGCAGGTCTTGTAATGGCGTTCAAGAACTATGATTTCTCGAAAGGTATCTGGGCAAGCCCTTGGAACGGCATTGATAATTTCAAGTTCCTGATTGCATCCAAGAGTACCTTCCTTTCCATGACAAGGAATACGCTGATGTACTATGTAATTTTTACAGCGGTCGGAACATTCCTGAACGTGGTTCTGGCAATTGCAATCGACCAGTTTGTATTTAAGAAAGTGGCTAAGACAATGCAGACGATCATGATCATTCCCGTGTTCATTTCCTATGCGGCGGTTCAGTTCATTGTATACGCCTTCATCAGCACGGATACAGGTATTTTGAATAATACTTTGGGAATGAATGTCAGATTTTATTCCACTGCATCTCTTTGGCCCCTGATTCTGACAGTTGTCAAAATCTGGAACAGTGTAGGCTACGGCTCCGTTTTGTATATGTCCGTTCTGGCCGGTATCGATACAGAGCTCTATGAAGCGGCTCAGATTGACGGCGCAAATAAGTGGAAACAGATTTGGCACATTACACTGCCTGCACTTATTCCGATGATTACGGTTATGCTCCTTCTTTCCGTAGGTAGCATTATGAAGTCGGATACCGGTCTGTTCTATCAGGTTACGAGAAACAGCGGTACGCTTTACTCTACGACACAGGTTATTGACTCTTATGTATTGAATGCAATCTTCAAGAATTCGAACTTCGGATTTACCGCGGCGACCAGCTTCTTCCAGTCGATTGTGGGATTGTTGCTGATGCTGTTTGCAAACGGTATGGTTCGCAAGATTGCCCCGGAAAATGCGTTGTTCTAAGTGAGAGGAGATTGAGATATGGCTAAAAAAGGTAATAAGGCGGATTTGATGCCGTCCAAACAAGAGAAAAAGGGAATCGGTCAGTTTATTCTCGGCTTTTTCCTTCTGATTTACACACTGTTCTGTGGACTGCCGATTCTGCTTGTATTTATAGCGGCGTTCACGGATGAAGTGGCAATCAACCAGAACGGTTTCAGCTTCTTCCCGACGGATTGGTCTCTGTCAGGTATGAACGCTGTATTGAGATATGGTAAACAGCTCCTGACTTCTTACGGTATTACGATTTTCATTACCGTGGCGGGTACTTTTCTGGGACTGCTGGTCATGAGTATGTTCGCGTACTCCATCAGCAGGAAGGAGTTTTATTTATCTAAGTTTTTATCGGTATACCTGCTGATTCCGATGCTGTTTAACGGCGGTCAGCTGTCAGGATATATTATCTTTACATCCTACTATAACCTGAAGGACAGCCTATGGCTTTTGATTTTACCGCTGTGTGTCACCACGATGAACGTCATCATCTTAAGGACCTACATAGCGAACAGCATTCCCGGCGAGTTGATGGAAGCTGCTAAGATTGACGGTGCCGGTGAGTACCGTACCTTCTTCCAGATTACGCTTCCGCTGTTAAAGCCTTCATTGGCAGCCGTAGGTTTCATGATGGCTACCGCATACTGGAATGACTGGCAGAATGCATTGCTTTACATTACAAGCGACAATAAGAAGCCTCTGCAGCTTCTGCTTGTAAACATTCAGAAGAGTATTGAGTTCCTGTTGAATAACTCCAACGTTCCCGCGTCCGCGAGAGCGGCTATGGGAGGAAACATCCCTCAGTACTCGGCGACAATGGCAACCGTGCTTGTGGTTATCGGACCGATTATGGTCGTGTATCCGTTCTTCCAGAAGTACTTTGTTAAAGGTCTTACGGTAGGTTCCGTTAAGGGTTAATCACGGTTTCAATCCAATGCAATGGTGCGGCGGATTAGAAATAAATAAAATTAAGGGAGGATTTTTAAATGAAAATCAAGAAACTTATGGCCTTGGTTTTAGCCGGCGCTATGACAGCAACCATGCTTGTCGGCTGTGGCAACAACACAGGGTCCACAACTTCTGATGGTGGTTCTACAACAACTACCGACAATGGTGGTTCTACAACTACCGACAATGGCGGCAGTGATGCAGAGACACCCGCAGCAAGTGGTGATGTTGTAACCATCAACGTAACAAGAGCTACATTCAACCTTGCAAATCCTGATTCAGCTCAGGTTCAGAAGGTTCAGGACGCTATCAACGAGTACATCGCTGATAAGATCAATGTTCAGATTGTTCTGACAGATATCGGTTCCGGTGAGTATACAGACAAAGCTAACCTGTCACTTGCCAACAACGAAATCAACCTTCTGTGGACAGCTTCTTGGGAGTCTACAATCGGTACAAACGATCTGGTTCCCAACAATGCTGTATATGACATCACAGATCTTCTTCCGGGAACAGCTCTTTACAATTCCATGGATGAGGGACAGTGGGAAGCTACCAAGTACAACGGAAGAAACTACTTCATTCCTGTATACAAGGACAACGTAGAAGGTTATGACCTTATGGCTCGTAAGGAGTTGGTTGACAAGTATGGTTGGGATCTGTCTACCGTTAAGAAACTTGCCGACATCGAGCCCATGCTGGCAGATGCTAAGGCAGAAGGTCTCAAGTATCCTTACTTGACACAGAAGACTGCTATGTTCTACAGATGGTACATCGACAGCTTTGATTTCTTCACTGCTGATGCAACAGCTAACTGGGTTGCAGTTGACAGATCTTCCAACACTGTAGTAGAGACAATCCTTACTCCTGAATACAAAGAGTTCTGTACTCTGATGGCTCAGTGGGCTGAGGCTGGCTACATCTCCGAGGATGATGTTACAAAGACCACAACAGATACCACAACTCAGACACAGGATTGGGGATTCTCCTGGTGGACGGATATCCCGGTCAATGACGAGGCTAATTCCCGTTATGGTCAGGATGTTGTTATGACACCTCTTACAGGAAGATATGCACACTCCACATCTGCTCTTGGTTCCTGCTACTGTGTAACAGCTAACAGCACACCTGAGCAGGCACAGGCTTGTATCGATTTCATGGGTCTTCTTTACACAGACAGCAAACTTGCTGATCTTTACACATTCGGTATCGAAGGTGAGGACTTCACTTATGATGCTAACGGTCACGTAACACAGACAAGTGATAAGTACAACCACTCCATGTGGGAGTCCGCTTCTGCTACGATCGTTACACCGCTTGACAATGAGCCTGACAACAAGGCAGATCTTTACATCAGCTTCAACGGTGGCGCTAACACATCTTGCGCAGCTGGTTTCCGTTTCGACAAGGAGCCTGTAGCAGCACAGTTCAGCGCATGCCAGAACGTATTCGAGACATATGGTTTCCCGCTTGAGAACGGTGGTGTTCCTGCATCTGATGTAGAGTCTACTATCGATGCATACTATGCAGCACTTAACGAGGCTGGTTATCAGGATGTCGTAAATGAGTTCGTTTCTCAGTACGATGCATGGAAGGCAGCTAACTAATAGCCTTTCTAAAAACTAATTGATTTTTGAAGTCCCCCTTGCTATTATGGCAAGGGGGATATCTATTTACGCGCTGGATGGGAAGACTATGGATAGAAGAGAATTTATCGACAAATTGCAGAGAGCGCTTGCCGGGGGCTTAAGCAGCAGCTTGGTGGCAGAAAATGTGAGATATTACGGGGAATACATTGATTCCGAAATACGCAAAGGGAAGACCGAAACGGAAGTGCTTAATACTCTCGGAGATCCGAGACTGCTGGCCAAGAGCATTATAGAGGCAAACAAGCAGGCAGGAGCAAGCTATGGCTCAAATCGAGAATATGACGATGAAGTCTCCGATGGTGTGCAGGAGCATGCGCGGGACAGAAATGCATTCGACGGTAAGCCTGTCATGCTTCCGGGCTGGCTGATTCTGTTAATCATTACTGTGGTGGTTATTGTCATTATCGGACTGGTTACGAGTCTGCTTGCTGTTTTTGCACCTGTGATTATCGTAGCTCTCGTCGTACTGCTTATTGTAAAGATTTTTCAGAAGTAGAGGTAAGTAATCAAAACGAGTCTGCTCATTTTGAACAAAAAGAGTTGGTCAAACGACCAACTCTTGAGGGGAGTATATAAAAATTATATATAAGGGTCTGTAAATAGAAAGTGAAGGGGTTTTCTATTTACAATTATTATTATATACAGATTTACAGAAAATGCAATTGATAATAGTACTAAAGTCCTATGTCATAATTTGGTAGTTTTATATAAAAATCTAGTACTAAAGCACTAGATGACACTTGAATACTTTGTCGTATATCTTGCAATACTATTCCTGTAACAAAAAACAATCAGGAGGTATTTGAGATGTCTAAGAATGATTATAACCAGAATTCACAGAACGACAAGCAGCAGGACAAGTCCAACAACTCCAGCAGCCAGAACAGCAATAACCAGAAGAACAGTTCCAAGAACAGTTCTAATTCACAGGACAATCAGAAGAACAGCAACTATTAAGCAAGGTTCCGGTGCTTAATCGAAGACGGTACGGTCATCTTGACCGTACCGTTTTTGACGTAATGAAAAGGCTGGGACAACGCTTTTTTGATTTATTGCTTTATGTGTAACTTTGTTATACAATAAATGCGGAGGTTTTCATGGACAGAGCGGAATATATTGCACCCTGCCACTTTGGCCTGGAGGCAGTTTTAAAAAAAGAAATTATAGATTTGGGCTACGAAATAGTATCGGTGGAGGACGGCAGGATCACTTTTGCAGGGGATTCACAGGCGTTGTGCCGAGCCAATATTTTTCTGAGGACAGCAGAGCGAGTTCTTCTGAAGGTGGGCAGTTTCCATGCGGAGACCTTTGAGGACCTTTTTCAGGGGACTAAGGCACTGCCGTGGGGAGAGTACATACCGAAGGACGGCAAGTTCTGGGTGACGAAGGCAGCAAGCGTCAAGAGCAAGCTTTTCAGTCCGTCGGATATTCAGTCGATTATGAAAAAGGCCATGGTAGAGAGTATGAAAATGACCTACCGTGAGGATTGGTTTCCGGAGAGCGGCGATTCATATCCGGTGCGGGTCTTTCTGATGAAGGATGAGGTAACGGTGGGATTAGATACCACAGGAGAGTCTCTGCATAAGCGCGGATATAGGAAGTTGACGGCTAAAGCGCCCATAGCGGAGAATCTGGCGGCGGCACTGATTAAGTTGACACCGTGGCGAGGTGAGCGCATTCTGGTGGACCCGTTTTGCGGCAGTGGAACGATTCCCATCGAGGCGGCGATGATGGCGGCGAATATAGCACCGGGAATGAACCGGAATTTTACGGCGGAGAACTGGAAACATATCGTGGACAGGAAATGTTGGTATCGTGCCGTGGATGAAGCACGGTCGCTGATTGACAAGGATATTAAGACAAATATTCAGGGATATGATATTGATGACGAGATGGTGTCCATTGCGCGGGCGAATGCGAAGATGGCCGGTGTGGAACATTTGATTCATTTTCAGAAAAGGGATGTGGCACAGCTCAGTCATCCGAAGAAGTACGGTTTCATTATAACGAATCCGCCTTATGGGGAAAGGCTTGAGGATAAGGGCAATCTGGCAAAGCTTTACGGGACTCTCGGCGAGCGGTATAAGCAGCTTGACAGTTGGTCTATGTACGTGATTACCGCTTATGAGCAGGCGCAGCAGGCGATTGGCAGGAAGGCAGATAAGAACCGCAAGATTTACAACGGTATGATGAAAACCTATTTCTATCAATTTATGGGAGCTAAGCCCGGTGGGAGTAGAAAATAGATATGCAGCAAAGTAAAATGATGATAAGAATGGCAATATATTGCTTTGTGTTCGTGGCGACAGCCATGGGTGCCATGCTGTACTATAGCGCCAATAAGATTATCGTGGTGGCGGATGTGGCGCAGGATGACGTAGCACGGGATCAGAACGTGCAGACGACTGAGAGAAACGAGCATAAAGAAACGAATCATGTAGTTGCAGATAAGAACCAAATTGTAATTGACCGAAATAGTCAAAATACGAGCTATTTTTGTATTCCTTTACCGCAGAGTGTGCGTGCAGAAGAAGTAACGGTAGAGAATCACTACATGGACAGAGAATTGTGGGTCAGCATCGAGCCCAAGGAGATGGCCGGACTTAATACTTTCTACGAAGGCAGCAGTGTTTACGGCAATTGTGAGAGTGTGCTGGAAGGACATTTCGATGTGGAGAAGCAGAGAATCTGTCTGCGGTTTAAACTGACGGATGTGTACGAGTACCACAGTATTTTTGAAGATAATATGCTGTATGTGGAGTTTCTGGCACCCAAAGAAGCCTATGACAAAATCATTGTAGTGGATGCGGCCTACGGGTTGGATGACACAGGTGTTGCAATAGAGAGTATCAGTGGGAAAGAGATTACACTGGAGATTGCCAAGGCGCTTAAAGCAAAGCTGGACGACACGGATATCAAGGTATATTATACAAGAATGGATGACAGCAATCCGGATGCGGAAAGTCGTGTGCGGCTTGCGACAGCTACCAAAGCAGACATGTTGATTCGTATTGAGGTCAGCGGTTATGAGGACAGCAAGCAATACGGTACGGAGGCGGTGTATAACAGCAGATTTTTTATACCCGGCTTTGGAAGCGTAGAACTGGCTGACTTGTTGGAGCGCGAGGTGGTGACATCCATCAGCGGTAAGGCCAACGGGCTCTTGGAGGCGAGTGAAGACGATGCGGTCATCTGCGATGCCACCGTGCCTGCGGCGGCAATTAAAGTAGGTTATCTGACCAACGGGCAGGAAGCGATTCTCCTGCAGCGTGAGGACTATATACAGCGTATTGCTGAGGGAATCTACCAGGCAATCATCAAAGCATATGAAGAGCAGCAGTAGTGTAATATACTTTGTACAACGCATAAGTGTGGAAGTGAGGCATCATGGGACAAAAGATTATCTTTGCCACGGGCAATGTGGGTAAAATGCGTGAAATCAGGGAGATATTAGGCGACACGGACATGGAGATATTGTCCATGAAAGAGGCGGGCATCGATGCAGATATCGTGGAGGACGGTACAACCTTTACAGAGAATGCGCTTATTAAGGCGAAGGCGGTTGCCGGGCTTCTGACGCAGCACACATCGGACACATACGCAGATGCCATCGTACTGGCGGATGATTCGGGTTTAGAGATCGATGTATTGAATAAGGAACCGGGTATTTACTCCGCCAGATATTTGGGCGAAGATACACCTTACAGCGTTAAAAACGCCCATCTGATTGAGCGTCTTACCGGTGTGCCGGATGAAAAGCGAACAGCCAGATTCGTATGTGCTATAGCCGCTGTTATGCCCACGGGTGAGGAGATTACCACGCTTGGCGTGATTGAGGGGCGAATTGGGTATCAGGAGGAGGGCAGTAACGGCTTCGGCTACGACCCGATCTTCTATGTGCCTGAATACGGATGTACTACGGCGCAGCTCACCGAGGATGAGAAAAATAAAATCAGTCACCGAGGCAGGGCGCTTAATGCAATGAAAGAAGAACTGAGGAAAAGGATATCGTAATTCTATGAAAATACTAATCGTAAGCGATACCCATCGCAATAATGCAAATTATATGAAAGTTGTTGAGCGGACAGGTCCCCTTGACATGGTAATTCATTGCGGGGATGTGGAAGGAAGCGAGTATACCATCAGCCAAGCGGCGGGGTGTCCCGTGGAGATGGTGCAGGGCAATAATGACTTCTTCTCTGAGCTGCCCAGGGAAAAGGAATTTATGGTTGGGCAGTATAAGGTGTGGCTGACTCATGGACACAATTACTATGTTTCCATGAATAACGAGATGATTAAGCGTGAGGCCAGAGAGCGGGAGGCGGACATTGTCATGTGCGGACATACCCATAAGCCTGTAGTGGATATCGGAAGTGACCTGACATTAATTAATCCCGGCAGTATCAGCTATCCCCGTCAGGAAAACCGCAAACCAAGCTATATCATCATGGAGATTGACGGCTCAGGGGAGGCACATTATACGATTAACTATCTCGATTAGGCTATGCCGAACTGAAAATACTGCGATTTTGCGCTATATTTTGAAAAAAGCAGTTGACAGAAAAAAAGGGATATTATATAATGTAACTTGCGTTGCGGATTGGATGCGCACAGGTGCTTTTTGCGGGGTGTGGCTCAGCTTGGCTAGAGCGCCTGGTTTGGGACCAGGAGGTCGCAGGTTCGAATCCTGTCACCCCGATTTAACTTTATATTTATCATGCGGGTGTAGTTCAATGGTAGAACACCAGCCTTCCAAGCTGGATACGTGGGTTCGATTCCCATCACCCGCTTTTTGTGTGCGTAGAAACAGGCGAAAAATTTTCTGTCTGACACTGCCATACTGTTCACTTATAGATTAACCGCCATACAGTATACATGATGAGTATGAACACGGGAATTAGGTTTGTCATTACAGTCCATAGATGGTATAATATACTCATATTCATGGAGGAAAGAGGCCGAATGGCCAT
>JAFLTE010000027.1 GCA_022510565.1 Lachnospiraceae bacterium
GACACGGTTCATGGATTTCCATTGCGTAAGACCCAAACTTCAACGCCACTTATAAAGGGCAGCTACACAAGCGTACGCCCTCGAAAAAGCATCACCCCCACTAGAGCGGATTGTGGGTACAGGGCACCGCTAACGCCCCGGCTGCACGGTTTTATTAGTATACTGTGTTTTTCTTTATTTGTCAACGGCTTGATTCGTCAGCCATAACAACAGCCATATCCTGCACGATAGTCGCATCAATATCACCTTTATCGACCATATCCTGCATGATGGCGATCGTTTTCTCGTGGGGGAAACCGTCCTTGTAGGGCCTTTTCTCCGTCAGCGCCTGATAGATGTCAACACATGCCATCAGACGTTCTTCGAAGCTGAGTTCTTCGGCTGTAAGTCCTCTCGGATAACCTTTCCCGTTCAGCTTTTCGTGGTGGTTGGCCGCCCACCTTACGATATCCGGAATCCCTTTCACGAGCCTTAATACATAGCGTGTTGCGGAGGCATGATCTTTCATCGCGGAAAACTCATCATCGGTAAGCTTACCCGCCTTTTCCAGAATGTCATTTGAGACAAGCAGTTTGCCGATGTCATGCAAAGCTCCGGCGAGATATAAACGAGTGGCCTTTTCATGATCGAAACCATAGTAATTTGCCATTTGTTCGGCTTTATCGGCTACACCGAGCGAGTGTGTCTGGGTGAATGCGGATTTGTAATCTATGATTCTTGCAAACATACCGGCGAAACTGTGTATCTCCTCCTCGGAATAATCGCTCGTCACTGTGCGTAGTTCCCGTTTCAGACTGGTAAATGCACCTCTGTTCTTCAAATACGAAATTTTATCATAAGTGACGGCATCGTGGAAAAGCCGGACAGCTTTCTCTGAGAACATCTTGCCGGATTGGCTCTCTATCCACTCGGACATCTTGTTAAACTCGGATTCTGTCAGGTTTGACAGGTTGTAATGAATATCTATTTCATCCGCCAGATGCAGTATCTGCGTTTTCAGGTTTGTCTCGGCTGCGGTCTTACCCAGCGGGCCGCTTCCGTCCGCGTGCTCGTGATGATAGAGAATAATATTATCAACATTGGTACGGAAAGGCACCAGATGGATATTTCGTTCCCCAATCTTACTGTGGCTGCTGTTGTGATCAACAAATTCGACATTGATGACTTCGGAAAGCTGTTGTCCGGATTCATCCGTTATGTGCTTAAAATTGTCCAGTTCTTCGGAGATAAACTCTGTCAGCGCGTTGTCATGCAGAACACAGCATCCGAAGTAATCACGCAGCTCCTCGCCGCTTATCCCCGCGTGTTCTGCCATGTACAGACACAGGCATGCCACGCGCCTTCCATGACCCGTCTCAACTCCCAGCAATTCATATTCCACTTTGTCCAGTGAAAAAGACAACGCACAGATTAAATCAGTCAAGTCCAGCTTCATATGTATCCGTTCCTCCAATAGTTATCTGCCGATTCGTTATAATACCCTATATTATATCATACTTTTTCGTTTTCCAAAATAATAATTTGTTCTTGCGGAAACTCAAGCTTGTCATCTTGAACAGTCAGTCTTTTTGTGATAAAATCTATCTATATAATGCAGGGTATTTCTTGATAAAACATAAATTGCGAAAGCGTGGAGGGATCTATGCAGAAAAATACAGAAAGCAAAACAAAACAAACGACACAGGTGTCGGCGAATACGGGGGGAGCTAAGACGACTAAGATGAATCCACTCTTCAGTCTTCGAAATAAGATATTTGCGAGTTTCCTGATACCGGTTATTTTTATGATTATAATTGGTTGGATTTCTTATAAATATGCAGCTGAAGGCATGAGCGGTAATTTCACGGATGCATCCCAGCAGACAGCCAATATGGCGATACAATATCTTGATACAAGTGCCACTTATATACAATCCGAAGGTATGCGATATGCCTTTGACAGTAACGTGGAATTATTCTTTTTAGGATTGCCGGGCAAGAGCCCTATAGCGATGTCAAACGATATCAACGACTTGCGAATTCTGTTGATGGCATCGCAGACATCAAATCCGTTTTTGGGTAATATACATATTATTCCCAGCAATAAAATGCAGATTATTACTACATTTACCACAGAGAGACGTGAGGGAATATTCGACGAGTACCAGGCGGAGATGGCAGAACTCTTCGGAGGCGGAAACAATGTTCCTCGATGGATAGATGAACATCCCAGACTGGATGAGCAATTAGGTATTTCCGCGGATGATTATTTTATCTCCTATCAACAGATGTCAAATAAGAGATTAGGTTATGTTGTCATTGATATCAACAAATCGTCCTTGGAAGAGATTTTGACGGATATCGATTTCGGTGAGGGAAGTATCACGGGATTTGTAACAGACAGCGGCAAGGAGATATACTGTTACGGTGTGGCTGACGGAGAAACGAGGAGTTTTGAAGAGGGAAGGTTGTTTACACTGGAAAGCTTTTTTAACGAGAGCCTTGCAAGTGGAGAGAACAACGGCTTCATGGAAGTACGATACCAGGGTGAGGACTATCTCTATTTATACAACAAAAGTGAGGTATGTAACTTAACGCTTTGTTCTTTGATTCCTCTGAGTGTCGTTACGGGACAGGCGGAAAGAATTAAGACGGTTACCTATACGTTAGTTGTGATTGCAGTTATTGTTGCAGTGCTTGTAGGTATCATTCTCACTTTTGGTATTCAGAGAAATATGAATTCGATTTCCCAGAAGCTGAATCAAGTATCGGAAGGAAATCTGGCGGTTAAGGTTACTGCCCAGGGCAGAGACGAATTTCAGTCTCTTGCGGCCACCGCTACCAATATGATTCGGAAGAATAAGAACCTGGTGGTCAAACTGGCGGCAACGGCACAGCAGCTTGAGTCCTCGGCTCAGGATGTAAATGAAGCCTCCGTAGATATCAGCAATTATTCCGGAGATATTACGATGGTTATCGATGAAATCAGCGACGGCATGACAAAACAGGCTGACCATGCGCAGGAATGTGTCATTAAGACCAATACGCTCTCCGAAAGGATACAGGATATCAGCGCGGTAGTGGAGAGAGTGGAAGCGCAGGTTGATAAGACGGAAGAGATGATACGGCAGGGTACGGAGATTGTCAATGTACTGTCCGGCAGAGCACAGGAAACTTCCGATATCACAGCCAGAGTAGGCAACACCATTGAAGCACTCAGAAAGGAATCCGAGACAATTAACGGTTTTGTGGAAACCATAAGCAGTATTTCGCAGCAGACCAACTTACTTTCTCTGAACGCATCCATAGAGGCGGCGCGGGCAGGAGAAGCGGGAAGAGGATTTGCGGTAGTAGCGGAGGAAATCCGTAAGTTAGCGGATGATTCCAACAGCGCTGCAGAAGAAATCCGCAATAAGGTTTCCAATATCAGCTTGCAGACCATCAGCAGTGTAAACAGTGCTAAAGAAGCGGGAGACATGGTGGCTTTGCAGGCGGAGGCTGTAGAACAAGTTATTCAGGTGTTCCAAAATATGAGTGAAGAGATGCAGGAGTTGGTTGCAGGGCTTAAAGAGATTGCCGATACTACGGAAGCAGCCGACAACGAGAGAAATGGCACCATGGAGGCTGTGGAAAACATCTCCGCGATTATTGAGCAGACCTCCAGCGGTTCAGCTCATGTACATGATATAGCTAAGGAACTTCTCAGTAGTGTAGAGAAGTTGAACCAGACGGCTCATATGTTGGATGAAAATATGAATGGACTGAAATCCGAGATTGCGGCGTTTAAATTGGAATAAAATTGAATTGTGTAGAGGGAGGAAACCATTCGCTTGGTTTCCTCCTGCATTTTTTGGAAGAGGAATGTTATTATGAAAAAAGCGGATGTACAGAATAGTACTTTTGTGCTGGATAGTCACTTGGGGTATTTCAGAAACAAGGGTGTGGATGTGATGGCGTTTGATGACATCTATCCTGCCGGACATCAATCGGGCGTGAGCATTATCATGCACGGCAGCCGTCTGGCTACCAACGGCGATGTACGTTTTGAGCCGACACCGGGACAGTGGCAGCCCGTTCCCAAACAGGGGGAGCGAAAGCTGGACGAGCAGGCCGGTACCATTACTACTCATCTTTCCTATCCGGATCTTTCAAAACACTTGAAGGGCTTTAATCCTATGATATATCCTGATTACCGATTTACGTATACGGTAACGGTTAAGGGACAGGGAGAGTCTGTGTTGGTAACGGTGGATTTGGACAAGCCGATTCCTGATGAATATGTAGGAAAACTATGTTTCAATCTGGAACTTTTCCCCGGCGCGTTATTTGGCAAACCGTGGATCATGGACGGCCAAACCGGCATTTTCCCGCGTCAGCCCAACGGTCCCGTACACAGTCGAGAGAGCAACTACCTGCATACCGAGAATCTTCCCGAAGAGCCCGGTGGTGCTGACAGAAAGCGGCTTTCCGGCGACAACAATGGGTATAACCCTATTATTGCAGATGATTGGGCAGTTGAGCCCTATGCCGTCGGCAGACATTTTACCGTCTGTCCCGATGATCCCTATCACCGCTTTACGGTGGAAAGTCTGACTTCTTCGCTTAAGTTATATGACGGTCGTTTGAATCATAACAACGGGTGGTTTGTGATAAGCAGTGAAGTTCCGACGGCTAAGACACAAGGTGCGATTCAGTGGGTTATCACACCGCATGTGGTGGAGGATTGGCTATATGCGCCTGTGGTTCAGACATCGCAAGTGGGATATCATCCCGATCAGCCGAAAGTTGCAGTCATAGAACTGGACAGTCACGATATCAGACGTGATAAAGCACATCTCATTCGCATTACGGAGCACGGCGAAGAGTCGGTGCTCGATGTTGAGGGTACGGAATGGGGAAACTTTTTGCGGTATACCTATTTACAGATTGATTTTACATCTGTGAAAGAGGAGGGATTGTACAAGCTTCGTTATGGTACATCAGAGTCCTCTGTATTTCGCATTGCCGGGGATGTGTATGATCGGGGTGTATGGCAGCCGGTACTGGAGTACTTCCTGCCTATACAGATGTGCCATATGCGCGTGAGTGAAAAGTATCGTGTATGGCATGACCTATGTCATAATGATGATGCCCGGATGGCACCTGTCAACTATACTCATTTCGACGGTTATGTTCAGGGACCGTCCACTCTCACAAAATATCACAGCGGTGATGTAGTGCCCGGACTTAATGTGGGCGGATGGCATGATGCCGGCGATTTCGATTTGCGTGTGGAGTCTCAGGCGGGGGAGGTCTATAATCTGACGTTGGCATATGAGATGTTCGGAGTAGACTATGATGCCACCACGATTGATCAGGAGCGGAAGATTACGGAGATACATCAGCCTGACGGTAAAAACGATATTCTGCAGCAGATTGAGCATGGGCTTCTGTCACTAGTGGGCGGATATCGCTCTCTGGGAAGACTTTATCGTGGTATTATCTGTAATGACCTCCGGCAGTATGTTATGCTTGGCGACAGCGCTGCTATGACTGATGGCATTGCAGGGAATGATGATGACCGATGGGTGTTCACCGAATCAAACCCTATGCGCGAGCTGACGATTGCAGCGAAGCTTGCGGCAGCAGCCCGTGCAATGAAAAATTATAATAATACATTGAGTGAGCAGTCTTTGGACATTGCCAAAGAACTATATGAAATCACTGACGGAAGCGAAGAAGCCGAAGCGGCTAAGATCCATGCTGCCACCGAGTTGTATTTGTCTACAGGTGGACAGAAATACAAGGATTTTCTGCTTTCGGAAACGACATATATTGTTGAGAATATTCGTCAGACAGGATGGTTCGTATGCCGCGTGGTGAAGGAACTGGAAAATGACGATTTTAGCGCGGCTGTTCGTGTTGCCTTGACAGGTTTAAAGACTAAGTTTGATGAGTTAAGTGAGGAGACACCCTACGGTATTCCGTATCGCCCTTATATTTGGGGCGCCGGATGGGAGATACAGCGCCTGGGATTTCAGTATTACTTCCTGTATAAAGCTTTTCCGGATGTGTTTGAGCCGGAGTTTATCTATAATGCACTGAACTTTGTGCTGGGATGCCATCCGGGTTCCAATACTGCATCTTTTGCCTCAGGTGTGGGAGCGAAGTCTGTCACAGCGGCCTATGGCATGAACCGTGCGGATTGGTCTTACATTCCGGGAGGTGTCGTGTCCGGCACGGCGCTTATCCGTCCGGATTTTCCGGAACTGTTGGAGTTCCCGTTCCTATGGCAGCAGACGGAATACGTGGTAGGCGGAGGTTCCTCCAATTATATGTTTCTTGTACTTGCGGTACAGCAGTTGTTAGGTGAGGGAAAGGATAAATGTTAAGGTGTTCCCGCCTATATTCTTAGTATTTCCTTAACTTAAACGTACTTTCATTGCGCGGTCAACTGAATTTTGATATAGTAAATCTTATATAATTATGTATAACGCTGCCCTTGGATAAGCGGGCAGATGATGTGGGAATTTAACGTCGGGAAACGGAAGGAAACTGTGATGAATCAAAAGAAAAAGAAGTATATTTTGGCAGCTTTGGCATTGGTCGTTTTGCTGGGCGGAATGCTCTCTGCAGATGCGGTGATAACGGCTCGGGCGAAGTCGGGTGATGCATTTTCCATTGATGCGGATGTGCTGCCCTCGGATAAGAATACTTACGACATTAGGCTGACTGTTGAGAATCAAGGAGCGGACTGGGAAGGAGTCGTGCGTGTCGAGGTAAATGAAGGTTATAAAAAACCTACCGCATATGACACAGCACTTTCACTGCCACAGGGGAGCAAAAAACAATTTACGGTTAGCATTCCGATAATCGGCCTTGATTCAGCCGACGGCACGGTGACAGTCACCCTTTTGGACAGAAAAGACGCAGAAATTCAAGAGAAAGTATTTAGCAGACTGCTGGTGGGACAGATGCAGTCACTGTCCATGGGGATTCTGAGTGACGCTTATTCAGACCTCACCTATCTGGATATGGGTGGAGCGGAGATTTATTATTATGATGATCTCTACCCTATTAAGCTTATGAAATTGCAGCAGGGTAGTCTGGTGGATGAGCTGGATGCACTGACTTTTCTTGTAATCGATCAGTACAACACGGATATCCTGACATCGGACGAGCGGCAGGCTATCGAGAGTTGGAATTTAGGCGGAGGCGTGTTGATTCTCGGAACCGGAGCATATGCGGAGGATACACTGAGCGGATTTGACGGCGGATATTTGGGAATTGCGTATAGTGAGATTCCCGCACCGGAAGACGAGGATGAAGAAAGTGTAAACACGGGCACCTATGTGGATTTGTCGCAGTTGACGACGGTAGAGTTGCAGGTGGCGACTCACAAGTATAGTGGTGTTAATTACGATGATGAATTGGAAATCTGGTATGGCTCCATGGGAAGCGGAAGCGTGTGTGCGCTGACTTATTCCCTTGCGGAGCTTGGGAGAGAGGACGCTTTTAACTGGAGCTCGGCGCAGGAAACTTATGTGCAGCGGATGCTGGATAATGTCGGCGATTATGCTGCATCACGTTATTCTTCGACGTCGGGATACAGTGACAACAGTCGGTATATCTTAAATATGCTGGGCACGTTGGGCAACAGCAACAGCATACTGAATTTCGGAATTTTAAAGGGCATTGTGATTGTATATGTGATATTTGTGGGGCCTTTGCTCTATCTCATACTGCGCTTCTTAAAGCGTCGGGAACTCTATTGGTTCGCGGTACCGATGACGGCTGTCCTTGGAATCTTGTTTGTGTTTCTGGCGGGACGGGGATTTGAGGTGGTGAGTACCAAGGTGTACTCTGTCACTATGAAGAATCTGTCTGACAACGGTCAAACCGGGGCGTACCTATATTGTTACGATGCCAATCGTAAGGAATGGGATTTGAAGCTGGCCGATGACTGTGAATATGCAGGTGCGTTTTATAATTCGTCTTATCCGGACAATTCAAATGACGACTCTTATTTCTATCATATTCAAAGAGAAGGTGATACCTTCTATGTAGGTATTGATCCCGACTCCAATTTTGAGGATAGTTATTTCTATGTCGGGAAAGACGGCAGCAGGGATGGAGTGGAAGGCAGTTTTGTTGTGCGGGATTTAGAGATTCATACAATCGGTATCAGTGGGACAATTATGAATGATACAAACCGGGATATGGACTATGTTGCGGTCATCTTCCCTGACGAGCTAATGAATGTTTATGAGAATTTCCCTGCCGGTGCATCTATTGATCTGCAAAGTGAAGATCCTATTTATTCACAGTTGAATAGTAATTACTTCTCGTATAGTTATTACAGTTCGTATGCCTCTTTCTTAAGGGATTTCAGGGATAATAAAGAGTATCACAAGATGAGCGAATTTGCCGCACTGGGTGTAGGAATCCAAAGCACTCGTCCTATGCTGCAGGATAGTGAGATTATCATCATCGGAGTGACGGACAACTGGGATAAGGCGGTTGACGATGATTGCAGTGAGATATCCTATGGATGTCTCTACTTGATTCAGTAGGAGGTGCGGTATGCTGTATATTAATGATATGTCCAAAAGATACGGTTCTTTCACGGCGGTCAATCACCTGAGCCTGCATATTCCGGAAGGAGATTTATTCGGTTTTGTGGGTCCCAACGGTGCAGGCAAGACGACTACAATCCGTATTGTATGCGGGCTTCTCAGAGCCAGCGAAGGTTCTGTGCGTATCGGAGGGACAACGGCGGCTGTGGGCAGCAAGGAGATGAAGCGCCTGATTGGTTATGTCCCCGACTTTTTTGGGGTTTATGACAACTTAAAGGTACGGGAATATATGGATATGTACGGTTCGATGTATGGAATGTACTCCCGGGATATCGCGAAACTGACTGATGACCTGTTGGAACTGGTGAATCTGACGGATAAGAAAGAAGTTTATGTGGATACGCTTTCCCGAGGAATGAAGCAGCGGCTGTGTGTAGCGAGAGCATTGCTGCATAATCCGAGGCTGTTGATTCTGGATGAGCCTAATTCCGGTCTGGATCCCAGAGCCAGAGTGGAGATGAAGGAGCTTTTGAAAAATCTGCACTCCATGGGAAAGACGATTGTAATCAGTTCGCACATTCTGTCGGAGCTTTCGGAGATGTGTAACAGTATCGGCATTATGAATCATGGGCAGCTGGTAACTGCCGGGCTCATTGAAGATATCATGCAGCAGCTTGCGGGAGGAAGCCGTATTCATATCCGGATCGTTTCCGAGGTTGAGCCGGCGGTGCGTATATTAAAAGAGCAGGCGAACGTTACGGTAGAGTCCGTGCGGGAAAATGAACTGATTATTACCCACCGAGGTACAGACAGTGAGATAAGTGCCCTGATCGGGTATCTGATTCAAAATCAGGTAGTCCTCACTGATTTCCATCGGGAGGAAGGAAATCTGGAATCGCTGTTTATGCAGTTGACAGGAGGTGCACAATGAAAATCAGATTGAACCCCATTGTGAAGAAAGATTTGCAGGTGACGGTCCGCAGCATGCGCATGAGCTGGGGATTGTTTGCCTACGAGGCGGCGCTGACAATTGCTTTTCTGGTGGCATTGGCTTTCATTCAGGATGCGGCAAGTTATTCATACAGTGATAACATATACAGTTATCTGATCTACTTGTTTCCCGTCGTCGCTGTGGCACAGGTGTGCATTGTGGCGTTGTATGTGCCCATCATTACGGCATCCTCCATCTCGGGGGAGAAGGAGAGGCAGACGTTCGACATCATGCTGACTACCTGCATGTCGCCCTTTGCCATTGTTTTCGGCAAGGTGATATCGGCGGTGCTGCGCATCATATTCTTTGTGATTGCAAGTACACCGATTATGGCATTGTCGTTCGTGGTGGGAGGATTGAGTTGGAGTTATCTGTTTTACTATCTCCTTGCAGTCATACTCTTTTCGGTGTTTGCGGGAAGTATCGGTATTTTTGCATCCGCCTTCTGCCGGAAGTCTGTCGCAGCATTGCTTCTGTCTTTCGTAATATATTTTGTGATTTTTGTTTTGACGTTCGTGCCTCCTATTTACCGCTCTGTTTTTGCTGGTGGGGGATATGGAGAATCCGCGGGGGAATCTATGCTGCCCCTGTTGTGGAATCCGGTGGTGTTCTTTGAGGAGTTTTTCTCACAGATGATGACGGGCAATTCAATCATGGCGACGCTGAGAGACAGTTTGGACCGAGACGAGGTGGGCATTCTGACCTATGTCCTTGCCCGGGGTAAAGTGTGGATGTTCACGTCGGCAGGGTGCATTCTGCTCTTATCGTTTCTGTTTATGGCACTTGCGGCGTGGAAGGTCAATCCCATGCATGCCGGTTCCGGACGCAGGCGCGGCAAGAAGAAGGTAGATTAAAGAAGGGAATTATTGATGAATCAGAAAGAGTTTCTGAATATTATACACGCATTCCGCCGCAGATTAGATGCAGCAGGTTTTTTGAAAAGACTGGTGTTTGCGCTGGCTGTAGGAGGAGGAGTGGGAATCCTGTTGCAGGCAGTTTCCTTTATCACGCCTGTTTACTATGTGAATGTTTATTCCGGTATTGCGGTGGTATTAGCTGTGGCAGCGGCAGCAATCGTCTCCTTGTTTAAGCGCAGCAGTATGGAACACACTGCCCTGGTGATGGACGGGTATGGGTTTAAGGAACGGTTCGTGACAGCCTACGAGCATCTGGAGAAGGAGGATGCCATTTATGTGCTGCAGCGGAGAGATGCCATGGAACAGCTTAGGGTGCATCGGGATAAGATACGCATTCCTCTCATGCCGGATTGGAAAAGGACTGCGTTGGCGGTGCTGCTGCTTGCAGTAATGATTGTATTGGCATTTGTTCCCTCCCCTGTGAGGGATCAAGCGAGGGACTATCATCACATCAGACAGGAAGCGCGGGAGAAAGAAGAAGAGATTCAGGAAGTTTTAGAGGAACTGGATAAGCTGGAGGAGCAGGGACAGGAGGCATTGACTCCGGAACAGCTCGCCGCTATGCAGGAGATGATGGAAAGCCTGAAGTCCTCTATGAGCGAATACCGGCAGGTATCTTCTGCGGATGCGCTGCAGGCAGCAGGAGAAAAACTGGATTACAAATATGAGAATATGAGCGGACTGTTGTCCGATTTGGCACAGAGCGTTCAAAACGGTGCATCGGTCTCTGCGATGTCTGCGGAATCCATGCAGGCCATGGCGGACAAACTGAAGGAAATGAGTGGCAATACTTCCGCGGGACAAAACGACCTTGCTTCCGGTCAGGGACAGAATGGTCAAAACGGCAGCAATAACGGTCAGGGAAACGGAAACTCCGGACAAAACGGACAGGGGAACGGAGGTTCCGGACAAAACGGCCAAGGCAACGGTCAGGGCGGACAAAACGGCAGCAACGGTCAGGGAAGCGGACAAAACGGACAAAATGGAAATACGAACGGAGATGGCACCGGACCGGGACGAGGTACCGGGACAGCTAATAATGCCCATGATTATGTCAGTATCCCAAATGATATTGCAGACAGCGGTAATCTCACGGGAAATGCCGTCGATCATTATAATTCTGAATATTACCGCGCACAGAACGGCTTAAGCTGGGAAGGAGAACATGTGTCCTATGAAGCCGTAATCGGCAGTTATGAGCAGAATGCATATGAGGGTATTGCCTCAGGGCGTTACCCCAGCGGTATGGAGGATGTGATTAAAGAATATTTTGCCAGCTTCAACTAAGCTGTACTCTATAAGTGACGGAGGACAATATACAATGAGTGAATTAGATAAAAACATGCTGGGTGATCCCGCCTATATGGCACAGCGGATTGCGGACTGTGAGAGAGAGATCAGGAAGGGAATCGTCGGCCAGACAGAGGTTATCCGTCTGGTGATGCTTGCTCTGCTCACGGGCGGAAATGTACTTTTGGAAGGTATGCCCGGGTTGGGTAAAACCAAGCTGGTAAGTACAATCGGTAAAGTTTTTGACCTACCTTTTAAAAGAATACAGTTCACGCCGGATTTGATGCCCAGTGATGTGACAGGTACAAACATCATTGTCAAGAATGATCAAGGGAATTCTTTTGCATTTGAAAAAGGACCGATTTTCGCCAACCTAATTCTTGCAGATGAGATTAACCGTGCCACCCCAAAGACACAGTCCGCGCTTTTGGAAGCTATGCAGGAGCACACGGTCACCGTCGGTAACGACAGCCATGCACTGAGGGAACCTTTCTTCGTCTTGGCTACGCAGAATCCCATCGAGAACGAGGGAACCTATCCGCTGCCGGAAGCGCAGTTGGATCGCTTTATGTTTAAGATTCTTGTCCGGTTTCCTTCCAAGGAGGAGCTGAAAGGTATTGTTGCACTGACGGAGGGCAGAGGAGAACCTGAAATTACGAAGCAGATGGACGGCGAAGGGTTGTTAGCTGCGAGGGCGTTGGTGAATCAAATTCCGATTGCAGACGCGGTGATGGATTATCTTCTGGATCTTGTGATGGAGACGCATGTACCAAATCCTCATATCCGCGAGGGCGCGAGTCCGAGAGCAGCCCAGGCGTTGATCCGTGCTGCCAGGGCAAAGGCTTTTTTGGAAGGACGTTTTAATGTCTCTTTTCAGGATGTAGAGGCAGTGGCATATCCTGTTCTGAGGCATCGTCTTCTGCCCAGCTTTGATGCAATCAGCCAAGGGATGTCTGAGGATGATATTATACGCGGAATTTTGAATGTAAAGAAACCGCAGATTTGAAAGGGAAAGATGGAATATGAAGCTGGATGCAGCATTCTTTGATACGTTATCCCGACTGAGGCTGTCTATGGGATACAAGGCCTCCATGAATCTGAGCGGAAACCGTAAGTCCGTGCAGAAGGGCTCCTCTGCGGAGTTCTCGGATTTTCGGGAGTATATGCCCGGCGATGATATACGTCGTATTGACTGGAATGCCTATGGGCGGCTGGACAGGCTTTATGTGAAGGAGTACATGGAAGAGAAGGAAGCCGTAATTTCTATTCTGCTTGATACGAGCGCTTCCATGAATTATGGGGAAAAGAAAAAGTGTGATTTGGCCTGTATGTTGGCAGCGACCATGGCTTATCTGGGGCTCGGCAGCATGGACAGGGTGATTGTCTATGATGTGCAGAGGATGGATGCGCCTTTTGTAGCAAACGGTGCGAAGAAGTCATTTCCCCGTTTGGTGGATTGGCTGGGACAGTGTACCTTTGACGGCAGCGTCGACATCTTAGCGGCCATCAGACGGCTTCCCGCCAAGGGGCCCGGTATGACGATTATTATCAGTGATTTTCTGCAGGATGACTTTGTAGACCCGGAGCAAGAAACGGCCAAGAAGCTGCTGCGCTTTCTGGATTATCGAAGACAGAGACCGGTGTTTCTGCATGTACTGGCAGGAGAGGAGCTGTCTGTCGAACTTACCGGCACAAGAAATCTGATTGATATGGAGAATCACAGTACGCTTCGTCTGACGTTGGATGCGTCGAGCATTCGTGTTTACGAGAGGACGCTTAAGGAGTTTACTTCCGGCTTGGAACGGGAGTGTAACAAAGCAGGGGCATTTTATGCTGTGTGCAGTACGGAAACGGATTTTTACAAATTGATATTTGAGGATTTAAGGGCCTTATATGATTTTTGAGAGTTTATGGCCGCTAGCTTTTCTGGCAGCGGTTCCGATTATCATAATTTTATATCTGTTAAAGCCAAAGGGCATCGACCATCTCATTTCTTCCAATCTGCTGTGGAAGAATTTATTGAAAAATGAGCATTCCCGGACCTTTTTTGAGAAATTTGTGCATAACCTTCTCATGTATTTGCAAATTCTGGTCATTGCACTGTTGGTGATTGCGTTCATGTCACCTTATGTCAGTGCTCGGGGTGAGAATGGCGGAAGGAAGATTCTGCTTGTGGATACCAGCGGCAGCATGCAGCATGTGGGAAGTTCCGGCAGCAGCCGTCTGGAGGAGGCGGTGGAGCAGGCCTGTGACTATGTACGTGTTTCCGAGAATGCACAATTTTCTCTTGTGACGGCGGACGACGCGGGTGTGAACCTGCTCGCGGTGGATATCGCGGATACTGACAGTCTGGTGCGGACACTGCGAGGAATTGAATGCAGTGACAGCTGCGGCAGCCTTTTGTCAGCTCAGAACATAATAGACATGCTTGCGGGCGAAGATGGGGAAGATACGGCCGATCTGATAGTCTACACGGACGGAGCGGGAGCGGCGGATTTCGAGTCATTGCTAAGCTCGGGCGGTAAAGAGCTCTATGTGGTTGGGGAGCCTTCCACGAATCTGGCAAATGAGTACACCGTTTTTTCTGAGCGGGAAGACGGATTGTACGATATGATGGTCGGCATAACGAATTACAGTGACAGCGAGGTTTCCTTCGATGTGGGACTTTATGACGAGGGAGACAAGCTGATTGCCCTGGAGCAAATGCGCCTTCCGGCCGGTGAAAATACAATCTGTCTGTTCGAGGAAATTGACTGGTACGGTCAAAATATAGAGTCGCGTTTAAGCGGTATTTCTTTTACCGGAGGCGGCAGAGACAGTCTGGCGAAAGACAATGCTTCTCTCGCAGTAAAGAATCGCGGAAATACAATAGACGGTTTGTTGGTGGGGAACGGCAATATCTTTATCGAAATGGCTTATCAAGCCGTGACCGGAAATAGTATAGCCAAAGCACCGAGCGATATCGCCGCGGAGAGCCATGACTACAATGTGGTGATATATGATGCGGGTACGGAGCCGGGAATGTCAGCGGGCAACAAGCTGTTATTTGGCGATGTTCGAGGCGAGTCGGTGGAGGAACTGAACAATGTTGTGTTGGAGACGGTGGACTGTGAGCTGACGGCCGGATTATCCGGTTTCACAATAGGTGTCAATACCGCTTATTGTTTTACGCTCCCGGAAGATGCGAAGAGTTTCCTGGAGTATGACGGTAAATGTGCGGGCTACTATGAAGAGCGGGACGACAGCAAAGAAATCGTGGTCGGTTTTGATATACGTGAGTCGGACTTCCCACTGCAGGCAGAGTTCCCGATATTTTTGGCGAATGCTATGACCTATCTGACGGATACATCATGGCTTGCTTCCGATGTCTATTACGCGGGGGAAGAAATCATGCTGCACCCGTGGGCGGAAATTGACAGAACACAGTTTGAAAGCCGTCCGCGCAAGGCGGGATTGTATCAGGTGGGGAATGAGGATTATCAGGAGTTCTATGTGGTACGGTTTCAGACTTACACAGAGTCGGACGGTCAGGCGGAGGCGATTTCCGTCAGTGATACAGGTGAACTTCGGCGACAGATGGTGAAGAGAACACTGCGGAATATTTTTCTGGTGCTTGCACTGATTGTTCTGGTGACAGAATGGATTGTGTATGTGCGGCAGATGCGGTACCGGGGCAAATTCTATATGATATTTCGCTGTATTGTAGTATTGTGTGTCATTCTGGCACTCATAGGTATCAGCCTTAAGATGGGCAGCAAAGGGACGGCCACGGTATTTGTGGTGGATCTCTCTGACAGTAATGAAGAGCATATCGAGGAGATGGAGAAATATCTGGAAAAGACTGTGAGCCAAATGCCCTCCCACAACGTTTACGGCATCGTGACGTTTGGAAAGGATGCGGTGGTGGAGCAGTTTTTGAGTACGGAGAAACATTATGCGGGACTCATGACGGTGCCGGAGAAATCCGCGACCAATTTTGAGGAAGCTGTGTCTCGAGCACTTACACTGATTCCGGCGGGTAATAACGGAAGACTGGTTGTACTTACGGACGGAAAGGAGACCAGAGGGGACATTCGCCACATGGTACAAGCACTCACGACGAGCCGGGCGGAATTTCTGACACTGCTTTATGAGGACGAAGAAACACAGGACGTCTATATTGAGAATGTTACGCTTCCCGCAAATCTTCATCCCGGGGACAAATATTCCGTAACCGTACTTGTGGAGAGCAATTACGAAACGGATGCCGTTCTCGAGCTCTACAACGGCAGCAGTAAGATAACGGAGAGCGAGGTTCATCTGAATAGGGGCAGTAACCGATTTGTCTTCAGCCGTCAGGTGGATGACGAAGAGAGCAGCAATGCAATGGAAATCTTGCGGGTACAGGTACGGGCAGAGGGTGATACCTGTCAGGAGAATGATGTCTACAATGCCTATTCTGTGGTAGAGGCGGCACCGAGAGTATTGGTAATCTCCGGTCAGAATGCGAGCGTATCGGGTTTTACTGCGGCACTGAACGCAGCGGGGTGTGATTACAGCGCAGTTTCAGTGTTGAATGCACCGGACAGCATTGATGCCATGCTGGAATACAAGTCCATCATTCTTGTGGACACTTATATTGACGATTTGCCTGCGGGCTTCTTGGATAATCTGGAGAGCTACGTGAAGGATTACGGCTGTGGTTTTGTCTGCTGCGGTGGTGAAGACAGTTTTGCTTTGGGAGGATACAGAGATACGGTGTTGGAGACGATTCTCCCGGTGGATATGGAGCTTCGGGGCGTGGATGAAAAACCTTCCATGGCGATGGTCATGATTATTGATCGTTCAGGGAGTATGTCAAGCCTGGTGTCCGGTTCACAGGCCAGCAATCTGGATGTCGCAATCAGGGCGGCAACCGTTGCCGTGGATAATCTGCAGAGTTCTGACTATGTGGGAGTGTTGACCTTTGATGATGAATACAGTTGGCAGGTAGAGTTGACACAGGTTGATGATAGAACGGAAATTAAGGATGCAATCAAGGGTATCAACGAAGGCGGGGGCACCACCATCAAACCTGCCTTGAAGGAAGCCTACAGGGTTATCTCACGGAGTGATGCTTCGATAAAACATGTGGTACTGCTCACGGACGGTATGGGGGAGACCACGGATTTCCGGGATGTTGTGATGAACTATACGAACGGTGGAATCACGCTGTCCACAGTTGCGGTAGGGGACGGCTCGGATACGCGGCTGTTGGAACAACTGGCGAATAACTGTGGAGGCCGGTATTATTATTCCGACATTTCCAGTGACATTCCCAGAATTTTTGCGCAGGAAGTTTTTCTCGGAGGAGACAGTTATATTCAGAACGGAAACTTTGCGCTGTCCGTACAGAGAGGGCATAAGTTGACAGCGAATCTTTTCGAGGGCGGATGGCCTATGATTTATGGGTATGTTTCCGCCACACCCAAGACAGCTTCCAGCTCCATTATTACCTCCGCTGAAAAAGATGACCCGATTCTCACGATATGGCAGTACGGACTGGGGCGGACTGTGGCGTGGAACAGCGATGTCACGGGAGAGTGGAGTGGTGCACTTGTGGGAGAAGAGGATTATGTTCAGCTTTGGAAGCGCATCGTAGATTATTCCACCGGAAATGCCAACATGGGAGAAGACAGGGTGGATGTGATGATCGTGGGTGAAGAGACACAGGTAGTTTACCGGACAGAGGATTACAGCAGTGACACGGAGATTTACGCCACCGTTATAGATCCGGAGGGAAATGCAGAAGAGGTGAAGCTTTACGCGACGGCACCGGGAACTTATGAGACAAGCGTGCCCACGTCCAACACAGGCCTGTACCATTTTAATATACGCCACATGGAAGACGGAGAGATACAAAGTTATATGACCACGGCTGCAGCGGTGCAGTTCTCGGATGAGTACCGATTCGACGTGAGCGAAGCTTCTTATCTGAACTTTGTGCAACAGTACGGAAGACTGATTAACGAGGAAGAAAATATCTGGACTCGTATTGCTAACGGTGCGGGAGAGAAACGCTCTTTAACCAACTGGCTGTTAGGGCTTGCAATCTGTTTGTTTCTGGCGGATGTGGCAATGCGGCGTTTTCAGTATGTACCCAATGTGAGATGGATGTATAAGCGGTCTGATAAAGTAGAAGCCGGAAGGCAGGAGCGCGTGCAGCCTATAAAAGATAGAGCAATGAAAAAGGAGAAAAAAGTAAAACAACAGGAACAGACGCTGGACACTTCGCAGCTATTGAAGAAGAAGGACGACCGAAGACTGAACTAGAAAATTGCTCAAGCAGTAGTGGGAAGCCAAGAAGAATTGCGAAGCAATTCTTTTAAGGCAGGCTGCCGAGCCTGCCTTTTTTATCTTATGATTCGCACGGTAAATGCCGTCGTCTGCGGCGGAATACTTGCAGTCATAAATGTAGCGTGCTCCACCCTGACCCTGAATCCTGCGCTCAATGAAGAGAGCCTGATGCGTCTTCCGAGAGGATCTAAAATAACCGTTTCAGGAGAAATATTAAACCGAATTGCGGAAGAAGGATTCTGATTGCGGAGAACCAGAATAAAATCATTTCGGGTATTCACTTCTATAATTCTTCCGATAGTGGTTTCGGTTCGGTTTCCCCTTCTGGTAACCCGTATAAAAAACGCCTGAGCCTGTGGAGGAATACTTCTTGTCATGACAGTAGAATAGTTGGCATCCACTGTCATGCCGCGTTCCAGCTCACTTGCGCGGATATTTCGCCCCCGCTCATCAAGGATAGTAGTATCCTGATTTACAACCAGCCGAACCGTACCCGGTGTTCTGCCACATCCGATACAATTATTATATGAAATAGTTACCAAGGTTGTATTACGATCGCGGGAGACTTCTTGAATCACCGCGGAAAATACTCTTATTACATTTCGATTAGGTGTCTGTGATGGAGGAAAATTACCAAAAGTGTCCATGTAAACCCCTGCTTCTGTTTTTAATAACAGTATATGCAGGGAATGACAATTTTCCACAAAAAGGGCATAGCTTTTACATACAACTCATATAATAAGCGTACAAATTTTGATTGGTTTCGGTACTGTAATGAAGTCCGTCTACCAGCTTATATCCGATGGACTCGAGATAGCTGTGGCTGTCTATGTAGTGGATATTGCTGCTTAATCCGCCTTGGAGCTGAGAATTAAAAATCTTTACCTGCTCCTCCGTTACATAAGGATTGTCCCATACGGGATTAACGGAGGCGTAGTATACGGTCGCCCCCTTGCTTGTCCATTCCTCTGCCTTGGCGTTTACCAGTGTTAAATAATTCTGTATGTTTCCGGGATCATTGACCCCCAGATTAATCAGTATCTTGGAGCCTTTTCCGACACAGTTATCGATTCTTGCGATTGCATTCTCATTAAGCCATTTGTAGCCTTTCGAGCTTTCCGCAATCCATGTGCAGGGGTTGTCCCCGACACTGCTCTTCATCTGTACAAATCTGGAGTCGCCCACGAAAATGACACCTGCTACATTTTTAACTTCGGTGACCGGTTTAACCTCCTCCGGTTCCTGTGGCTGATTGTCTGCTGCCGGTTCTGCCTCCGATGAAGCCTGCAGCACAGGCTCCTCTACGGGTTTCTCGCTTAGCAGATATTTGTCGCTGACAAATACCTTTTCTTCATTATACAAGATTTGATACCAGCCTGTATCTGCCTGTCCGATTACCGTCACATCCCGTCCGGACTTTAAGAATCCCACGATTTCATAGTCGGTAGAGGGACCCTGTCTGACGTTGAGAGAATCGGAAGCATACATAACCACGGGTTCATCCAATTCGGTCACTTCGTATTCGGGAAGAGACGGCTCTTGCGATTCGTCGTCTGTTCCGGAATTGTCGGCATCTGCCTGTTCTGCGGAATCCGTCTCTGCGTTTATATCCGTTTCGCTGTCTGTAACGGTATTTTGGTCTTCCGCATCGGATTCCGTATCGTCGGACGATGCAGTTTCCCCCGTTTCTGCTACGTCAGTTGTCTGCTCTGTGTCAGACACAGCGGATACTGTCTGTGCATCTTCGTCTCCGTCGCTGCCGCATCCGACTAACCCTATGCAGAGTATCAATAATAGAAGTACTGCTAATTTCTTTTTCATATGACGTTTAACTCCCTTTAAAATATTCTGTAATAATCATGTATCGCCAAAACCATATCACATATTATAACTGATACTTCAAATACTTTCAATGCATAAGAATCGACAGTATTCTGTATTGACTATATATATTATAAATGATAATTTAATGGAAATAAGTTACAATAGGAGGTTGAATCCTCTTAATGAATATAGGTAACATTATGGAGGTTTCTTATGGAAGGCGAATCAAAAGCTCTTTTTGACAGACAGACGGGATACTGGTTTAGGGGACTTGCTATTATCATGGTGATTGCATCACATTATGCTGAGTGGTGGACATGGTTTTTTGCGGCTGATGGGCAGGCAGAAGATTTCCGCTTAACCCTTTCCAAGTTGGGGGTATACGGTGTAAATATTTTTTTCCTTTTCTCCGGATACGGATTGACTAAGGCAGCAGAGCATAAGGAGATAGACGGCAGTTTTATCTCACGCCGGATACAAGCGGTATACATTCCCTATCTGGTTATTATCGGAATTATTCAGCTTTTATCCGGGGGATTTGGAACCTTTTCCGGATTCGTCAGATTTCTGTGCGGAAATGACTACTGGTTTATGGTCGTTATATTCCTGTTTTATATTGGATTTATTTTGATATGGCAGGTCTTGAAGAATCCGCATATGCGCATACTGATTTTCCTCCTGTACACGTTTGCAATCATTCAGGTAATGTATGATAAGAATATGCAGTCCTTTTGGTATGTATCCAACCTGGCTTTTGTTCTGGGAATTGTTCTGGGAACATATGAGAAGGGATGCCGCAGAGTACCTTTGTTAGTCAGAATACTTCTGATTCCACTGCTGCTTGCATTTACAATCTATTATGAGCTTTATATGGATAAAACGGGGATGACTCCGGAGCAGATTCTGCGTATACAGATGGTGAATACAGTATTGTGGACAACACAAATTGCGTGTATAGCGTCTCTGATACCGTGGCATGAACGTATTTTCATTGAGTTGGGTAAACGCTCCCTGCATCTTTATTTAGTGCATACGTTTGTCTTCATGAAATGTGTGAATGCATTAAACTGCAGCATTCCGTTGCGGTATGTAATCGCTGCTGCTGCCACCGTTATGGCAGCTGTACTTTGCGAGATGTTGATTACATTTCTCATACTTAATTTTGCCAAGCTTAAGAACTATATTAAAGAAAAAGGAGTGAAAACATAGGAGGGATTGTTTGAGTGAAAAAGGACTTTTTAATAGGGACTATTTTGATGGTTATGTCACTGACACTCACAGCCTGTGGTGGAAATACAGGTATGGATATACCGGAAGAAAGTGAGACAGAATTTCAGCAGGTCAGTGAACCGGCGGAGAATGACAATCAGTCAGAAAATGAAGAAGAAACAGGAGAACAGACAGAAATGAAGATGAATGTGCAGGTTGGAGATTATACTTTTACAGCAACGCTGGAAAATAATACGGCTGTGGATGAGTTAGTGGAGATGATGAAAGAAGGTCCGGTTACAATCAGTATGAGTGATTATTCGGGATTTGAAAAGGTAGGCTCACTGGGAAGAAGTCTTACCACAAGTAACAGCCAGACAACCACCGATGCCGGAGATATCGTACTGTATAACGGAAATAACATCGTTATGTTTTACGGAAGCAACTCATGGAGCTATACCAGAATCGGAAAAATAGATGATCTCACTGATTGGAAGAAGGCACTTGGCAGTGGAAGCATTACTGCAGTTTTTACGCTTGCTGACTAAGAAAAATTCGCAGGGTATGACATGAGTCATACTCTGTTTTTATGTAAAGTTTTTTGTTGACAAGGAAACAATCTTACGATAATATTGTTTCCGAGGAAACAAATAAGGAGAGCGGTATGGATTTACTAAATCTGTTTAAGGAATACGGTGACAAGCAGGAAATATTATCAAAACTCAAAGAAGACCCATCCCTTCGCGGATACAATAATTCGGAGCTTCATATCATCGCTGCTATCGGTGACCTGGAGCAGCCGAATGTTACTTCCCTCGCAGATCATATGGGAATGACAAGAGGCGGTATATGTAAGAACATCAAGAAATTGTCGGAAGCCGGCCTGATATCATCATATCAGAAAGACGGTAATGTGAAGAACATATATTACCGCCTGACAGCTGCAGGGGAGAGAATGTATGAAAAACACGCCGAAGCGCATAAGGCATGGATTGCACGGGATATGAACTTTATAGAAGGTTTTTCGGATAGGCAGCTGAATCAGGTTACGGATTTTATGAAGAAGTATATCAAGCATATAGATCAAAGAATTGAGGAGAGTGAGAATAATGGCGAAGGTAAGCAGTAAAGAAATCTTTGAAACGCTGCCTGTGTCAAGGGCAGTAAAGGAAATGGCTTTGCCGACCATATTCAGCCAGATTATTGTTCTAATCTACAATATGGCTGATACCTTCTATCTTGGAAGGACGAACAATCCTTACATGGTAGCGGGTGCCTCACTGATTCTGCCGGTGTTCAACATCTGTCTGTCACTTGCGGGGCTGACGGGAATTGGAGGAGGGGCATTGATTTCCCGGCTCTTGGGTGAGGAAAGAGAAGACGAGGCAAAAAAAGTGTCGGCGTTCACCTTCTACTTAGCTATTGCCGTAACTGCTGTATTTTCCATAGCAATGTTTGCATTCATGAATCCGATTCTCGGATTGCTGGGAGCGAGTGACAACACATTTCATTATGCGAGACAATATGCCTTCTGTGTTATCGTACTTGGTGGTATACCCACTGTGCTTTCCAATGTGATGTCCAACTTGCTTCGAAGTGTCGGCGTGTCTAAAGAGGCAGGTCTTGGAATCACGATGGGAGGAATTATCAATATTGTGCTTGATCCGCTTTTCATGTTTGTACTTCTTCCCAAGGGCAATGAGGTGTTGGGCGTTGGAATTGCAACGTTACTTTCCAACTGCATTGCGTGCACATATTTCTTTTGTGTCATATACAGGATCAGAAAACAGTCGGCTATCAGCTTCAGCATCAGACATGGATTACCTGACAGCAGGAGTATAGGTTCTATATTTAACGTCGGTATTCCGTCAGCCATTGCAACGCTGCTTTTTGATATAGACTATGTAATCATTGATAAGCTGATGGCATCATACGGTGATATTGCGCTTGCAGCAGTCGGCATTGTACTGAAAGCTGAAAGGCTGCCCCTTAACGTTGGTATCGGTATCTGTCAGGGTATGATGCCGATCGTTGCGTATAATTATTCTGCAAAGAATTATGATAGAATGCGCAATACCATTCAGTTCTCCATTAAAGTGGGAATCATTGTCAGCATATTCAGTATTGCGCTCTATGAAATCTTTGCGGGAAATATTATGCGAATTTTTATACCGGATGCTCAGACAGTACTGTTGGGCACCGAATTCCTAAGAATCAGATGCCTTGCAACGCCACTGATGTTTATGAGCTTTTTCACGGTATATGTATTCCAGGGATTTGGAGAAGGAAATAAATCGTTGTTTCTGGGTGTTATGCGTTGGGCGGCATTTAACATTCCGATGCTGTTTATACTCAACCATATCATTGGAATGTACGGCATCGTCTGGTCGCAGGTGTGCGCGGATATCCTGACAGTGCTGTTGTCATTCTATGTATATTATAGATATACACATACAGTTTTGAACCGGAAACATGGGACAGACGGAGAGAGAAGTGTCAAGGCTGTATAGAGAACAGAATCGTAGCGGAGGTGCTAAAATGAAAAATGAAATGGAATATGTAACACTAAACACCGGTGCAAAGATGCCGATGGAAGGGTTCGGTGTCTTTCAAGTCACGGATTATGAAGTCTGTAAGCAATCCGTATTGAATGCCATCAAAACAGGATACCGATTATTTGATACTGCAGCAGTCTACGGAAATGAAAAGGCGCTCGGCGATGCTGTTAAGGAAGCTATAGACAGCGGTATTGTCACTAGAGAGGAACTGTTCATCACATCCAAGTTGTGGGTTCAGGATATGGACTATGAATCTGCCAAGAAGGGGATTGAGCGTTCTTTGGAGAATCTCGGTTTGGAATATCTGGATCTGTATCTGCTCCATCAGGCACTGCGAGATTACTTCGGCGCATATCGCGCGATGGAAGAAGCACACAAGGCAGGTAAATTAAAGGCAATCGGTACAAGCAATTTCTATCCGAATATCCTTACGAATTTTTGTGAGACTGTGGATGTAAAGCCTGCCGTAAATCAGATTGAACTGCATCCGTATTTTACGCAGGAGGACGCACTGGAAACCATGAAATATTATGGTGTGATACCGGAAGCATGGGCACCTTTAGGCGGAGGACGGTATCAGCCATTTGAAAATGAAATGTTAAAAGAGATTGCAGCAACACATGGTAAGACAGTAGGTCAGGTGATGCTCCGTTGGAATACACAGCGTGGTGTAGTAGTAATCCCGAAATCCACCCATAAGGAGCGCATTGAGGAGAATTTTGATATTTGGGATTTCACACTTACAGAGGAAGAAATGAAAAAGATATCCTCGATGGATATGGGATATGGGGACAGCAGGACGAAACACTTTGACCCGGAATTTGTACGGGGCGTGCTAAAAGTAAAAATACATGATTAGTAAAAGTTCTTCAGAAAGGGACAGTAGGATAAATTACTGTTCCTTTTTTTGAGCATTTTGCAGACATATTTTTTTGAATAATATCAACAAATTCTTTTACAGCCTTAGACGGCTTTTTGGCACACACGATGCCATAGGGAATTACATATTCCCACTCCATAGGCAGCGTAACCAATGAGGGGTGAATGTCTGTCCAAATATCCAAGGTCTCCATCAGGTAATTCATTTGTTCACATTCATTGAATATGGACGTGTCATAAAAGTTAGGTGCATCCACAATTTTAATTCGTGGATGATTTTCCAATATATCGTCTCGCATTTGATTCAGCACAGAAGAGTCTCCCCGCTTGATTATCATAAAAGATTCTCCTTCTAAATCTGACCAGCAGAGACTTTTTTTCTTAGACAAAGGGTGCTTTCTGGGAACTGCAATACGACAAGGAAGCCTGTCTAGAAGATAAATGCTGTGGTGTGTGCGCCATTCAATAGAATCACACGGTCCAACAAAGCAATCAATTTGATTTCCAAGTGTAGAAAGGACAGATTCTAAGCCGACAGGATTATCATCAAACGGCACAATACTGATTTGGAATGGCAGATTTCCGTCATCAATCCCGGACCACAAATCTATGAGTCTTTTACAGGGACGTAAAATAGAAGTCCCGATTCGAATAGTATTCTGTTCCGAGGCTGCGAGCTGTCTGGCCTTTTCTATTGCTTCATCTGCAAATTCAATCATTTGCTTTGCATCCCGATAAATCGAGCGGCCGGCGGCTGTCAAGTGTGTTCCCTGATTGGTTCGCTCAATGAGTTTTGCGCCAATGATACTCTCCAATTTATTCATTTGATTCATTACGGAAGCAGGTGTAGTATATAGTTCCTGTGCCGCTTTCAAAAAGCTGCCCTGATCTGCAACAGTGATAAAGGTAATCAGTTCTCGGTTATACATATGCCGCGCCCTCGTTTTTAGATTTTCTAAAAACCATTATAACATTTTGATATCTTCGGAGTCAAAGGATATTCTGCTATAACATAATTAGTCACATAATCGATGTAACAATTCAAAAGTAAACAAAACAGCAAATCAATATAAGGAGGAATTTCACATGAAGAAAACAATCGTAGTGGTAGGTGCAGGTAAAGGTCTTGGAAACGGCGTGGCAGAGAAGTTTGGTAATAATGACTTCCGTGTGGTCCTGATGGCAAGAAGTGAGGAACACCTGAAAGAGTATGCAGCGGATTTTGAAGCTAAAGGAATCGAAGTGCATACACAGGCTGCGGATGTAGCGGATCTCGATGCTTTTGCGGAGACCTTCCGTAAAGTGGTGAAAACCTACGGTACTCCGGATGTACTGTTCTACAATGTTGGAATCACGGTTGCAGATGAGGATGTAAAAATCTCTGCACAGACGTTGGTTGACCGATATGCGGTGGATGTAGCAGGTGCGTACAACTGCATCAAGCTGGTGGACACAGAGGAATTCGCAGTGAAGAATGGTGCGATTCTTGTGACAGGTGGAGGTCTTGCCTTACAGCCTTATGCCGGTTATCTGCCCCTTTCCATGGATAAGGCAGCGCTGCGGGCAATGGTCCAGGCGCTTTCTCCTGTCCTTAAGGAAAAAGGTATCTATCTCGGAACGGTACAGGTGACAGGAACAATCGGTTCCAATGATTTTTATGCACCGAAGACGATTGCAGAGGAATTCTGGAAGTTGTACACAGAGCAGGAAACTTTTGAGATTGTTCACTAAATGGTGACTGGTTATGAAAACAAGGAACTTGAGAGATTTAAAAGTGTCAGCAATCGGCATGGGCTGTATGGGATTTACGCATGCATATGGTGATGGACCGTCAGAAAAAGAAGGAATCAGGCTGGTTCATAAAGCATATGAGCTTGGTTGTAATTTCTTTGATACTGCTGAGATGTATTCTTATTTTAAAAATGAAGAGTTTGTCGGTAAGGCATTAAAAGAACTGCCACGGGATAAAGTCATCATTTCAGATAAGTTCTGGCCGACTCCGCTTCCCAGGCAGGATATACCGGAGGGAAAATTGAGTGAAGCGGGGATCCGTAAAGATTTAGAAGGTTCTCTCCGTCGTCTGCAAACCGATTATATCGATCTTTATACCGAGCATCAGATGGATGAAGGCACAGAGGAGCAGGTCGCTGAGGTTATGGGAAAACTTATCAAGGAAGGTAAGATTCGCGCGTGGGGGCAATCATCTCCTATGGTTGAGCAGATTAAAAGGGCAAATGCCATAACACCAATTACAGCGATTCAAAGTGAGTATTCCATGATGGAACGAAAATGGGAAAAGGATGTGATTCCGCTTTGCAGGGAACTCGGAATCGGTTTTGTTGCGTTTGCGCCTATGGGAAATGGTTTTCTAAGCGGTAAGTACAGTTCCGGAGATACTTTTCAGAAAAATGACCTCCGCAGTGTCATCACACGGTTCAGCAAAGAAAACATGGATGCAAATGAACCTTTAATTGAACTTGTGCGGGAATTTGCCGAAAGGAAACACTGTACTCCGGCGCAGATTGGCCTTGCATGGGTTCTTGCCGGAGGTGATTTCATTGTTCCCATTCCCGGAATGAGAAAAGAGGAACGAATTATTGAGAATCTTGGTGCTGTGGAAGTTGAACTCACGACGGAGGAATATGCCGCATTAAACGAAAAATTAGGGAAGTTGACCATCCACGGAACACGGGATGGAAGGGATATTAAAAAGATGGGGACGGTTCCGGATAGTACCATAAAGTAGGGAGCGAGGATGATGAATAAAAAAATAATTATTTTGAATGGCGCTGCAAGAAAGAACGGGAGTACTACCAAGTTGGTGGAGGCTTTTTCGGAGGGGGCAAAATCGGCCGGAAATCAGGTGAAAAATTTTTATCTTGACGGAATGAACATACATAGCTGCAAAGGCTGTCTCAGGGCCGGCAGGGATTCCAAAAGCCCGTGCAGTCAAAAGGATGATATGGATCAAATTTATGCTGAGTTTGAAGATGCCGATGTGATCGTATTTGCCTCCCCTTTGTATTTCTGGACAGTAACAGGCACATTAAAAACCACGGCTGACAGATTGTATGCGGAACTGCGGCGCGGCACCGGAGTACAAGACGGCAAATTAAGGAT
>JAFLTE010000028.1 GCA_022510565.1 Lachnospiraceae bacterium
CTGAGAAGGAAAGAAAGATTAAGATGGCACAGCTTCGTCCTGTCAGCAAATTGGAGAAGATTCTCTTCCCTATCGTGGTGACGATTGTTGTCTGTCTGATTCTTCCTACCACGGCGCCTCTCGTAGGTATGCTGATGTTAGGTAACTTGTTCAGGGAGTCCGGTGTCGTAAGACAGTTGACGGAGACAGCTTCCAATGCGCTTATGTACATCGTGGTTATTATCCTCGGCACTTCCGTAGGTGCAACTACCAGCGCACAGGCGTTCCTGAATTTGGATACGATTAAGATTGTTATACTCGGTCTGGCAGCATTCTGCTTCGGTACGGCGGCAGGTGTGCTGTTCGGTAAGCTGATGTGTGCGCTGACTAAGGGTAAGGTAAATCCGCTGATCGGTTCCGCAGGTGTGTCCGCAGTTCCGATGGCGGCCAGAGTATCGCAGAAGGTCGGTGCGGAAGCAGATCCCACCAATTTCCTGTTAATGCACGCTATGGGACCCAATGTGGCGGGCGTTATCGGTACGGCGGTAGCTGCAGGTACATTTATGGCAGTGTTTGGCGTGTTCTAAGTAATTGATTGTTGTGGCACGTCAGACAGCCACGACACGATAAATATCAGGAGGAAAATAAAATGGCAGAACAAAAACCGGTTAAAATTATGGAAACTGTTCTTCGTGATGCGCATCAGTCTTTGATTGCGACGAGAATGCCTACAGAGATGATGCTTCCCATCGTGGAGAAAATGGATAAAGTCGGCTATCACGCGGTAGAGTGTTGGGGCGGCGCTACTTTCGACGCTTCCCTGCGTTTCTTGAAAGAGGATCCGTGGGACAGACTGAGAAAACTGAGAGACGGATTTAAGAATACCAAGCTTCAGATGCTTTTCAGAGGTCAGAACATCTTGGGATACAGACCTTACGCGGACGACGTGGTAGACAGCTTTGTGGAGAAGTCTATTGCGAATGGTATTGATATTATCCGTATCTTCGACTGCTTGAATGACTTAAGAAACCTGCAGGAAGCGGTCAATGCCACCAATAAGGTTAAAAAGCAGGAAGGCAGAGGCCATGCACAGGTAGCGCTTTCCTATACATTGGGCGATGCCTACACTATGGAATACTGGATGGATATGGCGAAGAAGATTGAAGAGATGGGCGCTGATTCCATCTGTATCAAGGATATGGCAGGTCTTCTTGTGCCTTATAAAGCATCCGAGATGATTGCTGCAATGAAATCCGTTACCAAGCTTCCGATTCAGCTTCATACGCACTATACTTCCGGTGTGGCAAGTATGACTTATATGAAAGCTGTTGAAGCGGGTGTAGATGTTATCGACTGTGCGATTTCCCCGTTTGCTATGGGTACGTCCCAGCCTGCTACGGAAGTTATGGTTGAGACCTTTAAAGGCACACCGTATGATACGGGTTATGACCAGAATATTCTGGCAGAAATTGCAGACTACTTTAGGCCTTACAGAGATGAATGCCTTGCCAGCGGACTTCTTAATCCGAAGGTTATGGGTGTGGATATCAAGACACTTCTGTATCAGGTACCGGGCGGTATGTTATCCAACATGGTGAGTCAGTTGAAGGAACAGAATGCGGAAGATAAGTACTATGACGTATTGAAAGAGATTCCTCAGGTTAGAAAAGACCTCGGTGAGCCGCCGCTTGTTACACCTTCATCCCAGATTGTGGGTACGCAGGCTGTATTTAACGTATTGATGGGCGAGAGATACAAGATGGCTACCAAGGAGACGAAGGCGGTGCTGCGTGGTGAGTATGGTCAGACCGTTAAGCCGATGAGTCAGGAAGTTATCGATAAGGTAATTCCGGGTGAAGAGAGAATCACCTGTCGTCCGGCTGACCTTCTTGAGAATGAGATGGATAAGCTGGAGAGCGAGATGAAGGAATGGAAACAGCAGGACGAGGATGTATTGTCCTATGCGTTGTTCCCGCAGGTTGCTACCGATTTCTTCAAATATCGTCAGGCACAGCAGGAAAAGGTAGATATGGGCGTTGCAGATACAAAGAACGCAGCATATCCTGTATAGGATCATAAGCGCTGTAGGCGAGAACTTGCGAGTCAATATAATATAATAACAAGAGTTTGTTAAGGGATGGATTGAAAAATCCATCCCTTTTCATTTAAAAAATTTTTTGTGTTATGAAATAAGGGATTGACGTGGGTTACATAATATATTATAATAACATATGTTACCAAAACGATAATGCAATAACAATACGAGAGAGGTTATATCTTATGGCAAGAAAAGAGACTATTACAAAAACGGAAATACTGAATGCTGCATTTCAATTGACCAGAGAAAACGGCTTTTCCAATGTGAGCGCGAGAACTCTGGCAGCGAAGGCAGGGTGTTCCACACAGCCGATATTCCGTGTTTACAAGAACATGGAGGAATTGGGAGCAGAGTTGTATGCCAGAGCATCGGCATTCTTTGACGAATACTATGATAATTTCCCGAAGACAAGCGAAACACCGTTTGTGAATTTAGGACTTGCATATATCCGTTTTGCACAGGAAGAACAGCAGTTGTTCAGGCTTCTCTTTTTGTCGCAGGAACGTCACGGTAAGAGTCTGTATGACTTGTTGAACGGCGGCAACGGTTCGGTTGTCAAAGAAATCAACAATGCCAAATTTTACGGCTGCAAGGATCCCAGTGGTATGTTTATGCGCATGTGGATTTTCATTCACGGCTCGGCGTGTATGTCTCTGACCGGTGATTATGATCTTCAGGAGGAAGATACGGTCAAACTGTTGGAAGAGTCCTACAAGGCATTTTTGAATGTATAGAAAACGTGGAAAGGCGTATTTTCGATAAATGGTTATACAGAATCGTTACGATGTTATCACAAGAATCAATGAGCATTACGGTAAGATGAGCAAAGGGCAGAAAGCAATTTCCGCATTTATTTACGACCACTACGATCAGGCGGTATTTATGACTGCTGCGAAGCTTGGCGAGACGGTGGGTGTCAGTGAGTCTACCGTTGTTCGCTATGCTATGTTTATCGGTTATGACGGGTATCCGGAGTTTCAACGCGATTTGGAGGATTGGGTACAGAATAAGATTAATTCCGTCCAGAAAATCGGCGCTAAATACGGTAAGAGCACTCAGTCCGAAATATTGACTTCGGTACTGGAAGCGGATATGGAAAAATTGCAGGATACGATACATAATCTTGACCCGGTGGCTTTTGAGACGGCGGTGGATATTATTCTGGAGGCGAGAAATATTTATGTAATGGGTGTCAGAAGTTGTGAACCTCTGGCGGATTTTTTGCATTTTTATCTGAATATGGTCCGTGGCAATGTGTATCTTTTAAAGACTACCAGTATGTCGGAGACGTTCGAGCAGATGCTGCGGATTGACGAGCAGGATGCCATGATTGGCATTAGCTTTCCGCGCTATTCCATGCGTACTCTTAAAGCGATGGAGTTTGCCAATGACAAAAATGCCAAAGTGATTACCATTACCGATTCCATTCATTCACCGATGAATTTATATTCGTCCTGTAATCTGTTGGCCAGAAGCGACATGGTTTCCATCGTCGATTCTCTGGTAGCACCCTTGAGTGTGATTAATGCTCTCGTAGTTGCTATATGCTTGAAACGTCCTGAGGAAGTGAAGAAGAGTCTGAAGGATTTGGAAGAGGCGTGGAACAACTATCAGGTTTACTTAAATGACGAAATCAATTTTATAGACGAGGAACCGATGTTAAATTATCCTTTGCGAAAGAAAGATGAATAGTACGTAAAATGAGTCGGGTGATTGTAGTGGGCGGCGGCGCGGCGGGTATGATGGCAGCGTACGCCGCCGCAAAGTGTGGACACAGTGTTGTTCTTTTAGAACAGAATGAAAAACTTGGTAAGAAACTGTATATTACAGGTAAAGGCCGTTGCAACGTGACCAATGCCTGTGAGGAGGACGCGTTTTTTGAGAATATTGTGAGCAATCCTAAATTTCTCTACAGTGCTTTTTACGGATTTGATAACAGACGCATGATGCAGTTGCTGAATGATGCCGGATGTAAACTTAAGGTGGAGCGTGGGGAACGTGTTTTTCCGGTATCCGATCATGCTTCGGATGTGACGGCTGCCCTGCAGCGGCTTTTACGTCAGCACAATGTGGAAATCAGACTGCATACGAAAGTAAAAGAGCTGCTGACGTATGGAGAAGACAGCCAAGAAAATATGATTCGTGGCGTACAACTGGCGGACGGAGAGGAACTTGAGGCGGATGCGGTGGTTCTTGCCACGGGTGGTCTGTCTTATCCGACCACAGGTTCATCGGGAGACGGCTTACGTTTGGCAGGGCAGGTGGGACACACGGTAAAAGACTGTACGCCGGCATTGACGCCTATGGAGATTGAAGAATCCTGGTGCTCCCTGCTGCAAGGTCTGGCTCTGAAAAATGTCACGATGACAATGCAATGCGGTGCGAAAAAGATATGGCAGGGCTTCGGGGAGATGCTTTTTACCCATTTCGGAATCAGCGGTCCGCTTGTGCTTTCGGCCAGCAGCTATTACGGGAAGTGTAAGGATAAGTCGGATGTCACGGTTGCCGTCGATTTAAAACCGGCGCTTACCGCAGAACAATTGGACAAGCGTATATTGCGGGAGTTTGAGGAAAGCCCGAATAAACAGTTGAAGAATGTAATCGGAAGTCTGTATCCTGCAAGACTGACACCGGTGATGATTGCATTGGCGGGAATTGACGGGGAGAAGAAAATTCACGAAGTCACGAGACAGGAGCGTGTTAGGCTCGTGGAAGATACTAAACAGCTAAAGATGCGGGTAGTCGGTTTGCGTGACTATTCGGAGGCCGTCATAACGCAGGGCGGTATCAAAGTTAAGGAAGTCAATCCGTCCACGATGGAATCAAAATTGGTTCATGGTTTGTACTTTGCAGGAGAAATGCTTGATGTAGATGCCCTCACGGGAGGTTTTAATCTGCAGATTGCGTGGTCTACCGGATATTTGGCGGGAGTCAGCATACCGAACTGAGTATGTATGTTAACGATACGGTAAGAGAATAAGGGAAAGGCAGGAATTTCATATGGGATTTAATATTGCAATTGACGGACCGGCAGGTGCCGGCAAGAGCACCATAGCCAAGATGATTGCAAAGAAATTAGGATATATTTATGTGGATACGGGCGCAATGTACCGTGCAATGGCATTGTATTTACTCAGAGAGAAGGTGTCTTCTGCGGAGTCGGAGAAGATTAGCGCCAAGTGTAAAGAGGCGGATATCTCCATCGGCTATGAGGACGGTGAGCAGGTTGTATTCTTAAATGGTGAGAATGTAAACGGGTTAATCAGAACAGAAGAAGTAGGAAACATGGCATCTGCCAGCAGCCCTAATCCCGATGTCCGCAAGAAATTGGTGGAGCTGCAGCAAAAACTTGCTGAGAGTGCAGACGTAGTCATGGACGGAAGGGATATCGGTACTTGTGTACTTCCTAATGCACAGGTAAAGGTTTATTTGACGGCAGACAGCAGAGTTCGGGCCGAAAGACGCTACGAAGAGCTGACAGCCAAGGGTGTTTCCTGCGATCTTGATACAATTGAGAAGGATATTATCGAGAGGGATCGTCAGGATATGACGAGGGAGATTTCACCTCTGATGCAGGCGGAGGATGCTACATTGGTGGATTCCTCATATATGACCATTGATGAAGTGGCAGATGAGATTATCGGGTTGGTGTCATCATGGAAGTGATTTTAGCAGAGCATGCAGGATTTTGTTTTGGTGTAAAAAGGGCGGTTGAGCAGGTATACGAGCAGGCGGCCCTGGGAGAGGCAATCTATACATATGGGCCGATTGTACATAATGAAGAAGTGGTAAAGGAGCTGGAACACAAAGGAGTACAGGTCATTAATACGCCGGAGCAGCTGCAGGAAATCAAGGAGGGCACCGTGATGATCCGGGCCCACGGAGTGCCTAAGAGAATCAAAGAGATGATAGAGAGACAGGGGCTTGAGTGTGTGGATGCCACCTGCCCTTTCGTCAAACGCATTCATAATATTGTGGAGAAGGAGAGTGCAGCCGGTAAGAAAATCGTGATTATCGGCAATGCGGGACATCCGGAAGTAGAGGGAATCATGGGATGGTCTAAGGAGCCCGCAACGGTGATTGAGACCTTGGAAGAGGCGCGTCTTTTTACCTGCAGAGAAGATGATGAGATTTGCATTGTTTCCCAAACGACATTTAACTACAATAAATTTCAAGATATGGTTGAAATTTTCAAGGAAAAAGGGTACAATGTTATTGTTGTGAATACTATATGCAACGCTACGGAAGAGCGGCAGACCGAGGCCAGGGAGATTGCGGCTAAGGTTGATGTTATGATAGTAATAGGTGGTAAACATAGTTCTAATACAAGGAAGCTATATGAGATCTGCATGCAGGAGTGTGCAAATACGTATTTTATACAGACACTGGAAGACTTGCATTTGGATTTACCTAAATCTGTCCGACTGGTGGGTATTACAGCAGGGGCATCTACCCCAAACAATATAATCGAGGAGGTTCAAAATTATGTCAGAATTAACTTTTGAACAAATGTTAGAAGAGTCTTTTAAGACAATACACACAGGAGAGGTTGTTGAAGGTACCGTTATTGATGTGAAGCCGGACGAGATGATTCTCAATATCGGATATAAATCAGATGGTGTTCTTACCAGAAATGAATATACAAATGAACCTAATGTGGACTTGACAACCGTTGCGAAACCCGGCGACACTATGGAAGTAAAGGTGTTGAAAGTAAATGATGGCGAGGGACAAGTTCTCCTTACTTACAAACGTCTCGCTGCAGACAGAGGGAATAAGCGGATTGAAGAGGCATATAATAACAGAGAGGTACTTAAGGCCAAAGTTGTACAGGTTCTTGACGGAGGCTTAAGCGTTGTTGTGGAGGAAGTAAGGATTTTTATCCCCGCAAGCCTTGTGTCCGACACATATGAGAAAGATTTAACGAAATATGCGAATCAGGAGATTGAGTTTGTAATCAGCGAGTACAATCCGAAGAGAAGAAGATATATCGGTGACAGAAAGCAGTTGATTATGGCAGAGAAGGCTGAGTTGCAGAAGAAGCTGTTCGAGACAATCAAGGAAGGTGATACCGTAGAAGGTACAGTTAAGAATGTGACTGACTTCGGTGCATTTATTGATTTGGGAGGCTGCGATGGTCTGCTTCACATATCTGAGATGTCTTGGGGCAGAGTAGAGAATCCGAAGAAGGTTTTCAAGGTCGGCGATGTAGTTAAGGTACTGATTAAGGAAATCTCCGGTGAGAAGGTTGCGCTGAGTCTTAAGTTTGACGATGAGAATCCGTGGAAGGACGCTGCAAGCAAATATGCCGTAGGTAATGTGGTGACCGGTAAAGTTGCACGTATGACCGATTTTGGTGCGTTTATAGAATTGGAGCCTGGTATTGATGCTCTGCTTCATGTATCGCAGATTGCCAAAGAACATATTGACAAGCCTTCCGATGTACTTAAGACGGGTGAGGAAGTGACAGCCAAGGTTGTGGACTTCAACGAGGATGACAAGAAGATTAGTCTGAGCGTGAAAGCATTGCTTGCGCCCGAACCGGAGGAAAAGGCTGACGATGACGCAGATGTTGTCTCTGTGGATATTGAGGCAGTGATTTCAAGCGAGAGTGCGGAAGAAGATGCGGAAGCATAAGAATTGTGATAGTATTTATGATTGGCGGTGAAGAGAATGGCATATGATTATGAATATTTTAAAAAAGCAATTTATGATTTGACAAAGATTGATTTGAATGCGTATAAAGAGAAGCAGATGAAACGTCGAATCGATACGCTGATTGCAAAGAATAGGGTTGTCGGCTATGATAAATATATTGAAGCCCTAAAATCAAACAGCAATATGTTTGATGAGTTCGTAAACTATTTAACCATAAACGTGTCAGAATTTTATCGTAATACGGATCAGTGGAAGCTGTTGGATCAAGATATTTTCCCTGATTTGATTAAGAGATACGGAAAAAACCTTAAGATTTGGAGTGCAGCCTGCTCCACGGGCGATGAGCCGTACTCACTTGTCATGGCGCTTTCCAGACATTTACCGCTCAATCAGATTAAGATTTATGCGACGGATTTAGATAAGCAGGTTATTGCCAAGGCGAAAGCGGGGCTTTACGCGGAGAAGAGTATTGCAGGTGTTCCGGATGACCTGAAGAAGAAATTCTTCACCAAGGTAGGACCGTCTTATCAGATTTCCGAAGAGGTGAAATCAAGAGTAGAGTTTAAAGAGCATAATCTGTTAAAAGATACATATCCTACGGACTATCATATGATTGTATGTCGTAACGTACTCATTTACTTTACGGAGGAAGCAAAGGACGAAGTTTTCCGTAAGTTCCAGAATAGTCTCAAGCCGGGAGGATACTTGTTTATCGGCAGTACCGAGCAGATTATCAATCATAAGGAAATCGGCTTTGATAGGAAGAATTCCTTCTTCTATCAAAAACCACTCTAAAAAGCAATTAAAGGACGTTTCTGTGAAACGTCCTTTTAGTATGTTTTTGCCATCTTGCCGAGCAGATACTGCGCATAGCGTGAGAATAGAGATCTGTCTTTTTTCATTTCGTCTGTCAGTTCAAAGAACAATTCCTTGCTTTTATATTCCCGCTTAAAGAAAGGTTCCATGAAAATATCCCACTGGGGAAGATAGGTGGCATATTTGCGTGTGTAGCAGGTGGCAGCCGTCGCCTGCGTCCGGTGCTCCTTATCCACAAAGGAGGCTACAGATTTATGGAGCGCGGTGTCTTCCTCGGGCAGATAATAATAGTCTTTATAATTTGAATAGAAATATTTCATTTCCTCCTCATAGAGAGGTACTTTCAGAATTCCTTCGCTGTTTTCTCCGCTGAAATAGCACCCGTTAGACAGAGTCGAAATCGAAATCGGAAGTGGGGTGGGGAGTTCCAGCTTCATCAGAAGCTCGGTGCGGTCGTGTCCGTGATAGTCAACAAAATTGTTTGACTGCACTTTTTTAGCCGTAAGCGGACTGTTAAACAGGTCATAGAAGGCGAGCAAAGGAAGAATTTGCAGCATCCCTTTCATGTCGTCGCTGTTGTGAAGAAGCAGTACCTGACATGCCTCCTCGTCGGGATTTTTAACATATTCGTGATATAAGCCGATCAGTTCCCCGCCGTTATATAGGTCCTCGCGGTCAATCCCCAACAGTTCTTCAAGGGTTTTCTGTTTGCAGTTGGGCGTATGCAGGAAGAACTTGTAGGGAGAAATACGTTTATAGAGGTCAATACCCTCAAAAATGTCGAAATTATACGGTAACTTATGCATTTCACATTTCTGTAAAAGGTAAGGCAGGTCAAAATTATTTCCGTTAAAGTGGATCAGATGAGTATAATCTCCCGCGAAGGAAAAGAAATCTTGTAAAAGTAACTGTTCATCGCCGTATTGTTCTGCAAACCACTGCCTGATCTGCCAACACCCGGAATGGTAAAATGCGGCTCCGATTAAATACAATGAGGAATTCTTAGCTGTAAATCCGGTCGTTTCGATATCGATGAACAGCAGTTTATCAAGCGGCGCAATCCGCTCTAAAGGGTATTGTATTGTGAAATTTTCCAAGGTATGGTTGATTGTCCGCATAATGTTCTCCTACTGCAAATAACTTAGCTATATACTAACATATTTTTTGAAATAGCAGTAGTTTTTTTCGTCGAAAAATAGTATATTTATAGAGTGGAGTATTATTGTATGGAATAGCATTATGATATTAATTGGAAAGAGGGGCTAAGAATGGCAAGATTATCGTTTCGTGGCGGCATCCATCCATACGATGGCAAAGAGCTGTCCAAGAATAAACCTATCATGTCAGTCATGCCGAAAGGGGATTTGGTTTATCCTCTGTCTCAGCATATCGGTGCGCCGGCGAAGCCGATTGTGGAGAAGGGCGAACGTGTATTGACCGGTCAGAAAATTGCGGAGGCGGGAGGTTTCGTATCGGCACCGATTTATGCAACTGTGTCGGGTACCGTGAAGTCGATTGAGCCTCGGCGAGTTGTCACAGGCGACAATGTGATGAGCATTATCTTGGAGAATGACGGGCTGTATGAAGAAGTAGAATATCCGAAGGTCAAACCGCTTGAGGAGATGACGAACGAGGAGATTCTTGAGTGCATCAAAGAGGCCGGCATCGTCGGCATGGGAGGCGCAGGGTTTCCCACTCATGTGAAGTTGTCCCCGAAAGAGCCGGATAAGATTGATTATGTGATAGTAAACTGTGCGGAGTGTGAGCCGTATCTTACATCCGATTACAGAAGAATGATAGAGGAGCCGGAGAAGTTGATCAAAGGTTTGAAAGTTTCTCTGCAGCTGTTCGCAAATGCAAGAGGCATACTTGCCGTGGAGGACAACAAGCCGGATTGTATTGAGATTTTAAAGAAATTAACCAAAGATGAGCCGCGCATCAGTGTGAAGGCGCTGCGAACCAAGTACCCGCAGGGTGCGGAGAGACAGATTATCTATGCGGTAACCGGCAGAGCGATCAACTCCACGATGCTTCCTGCGGACGCAGGATGCGTGGTGAATAATGTGGATACGGTTGTGGCAATTTACCATGCCATCTATGAAGGCAAACCGCTTATGAACCGTATTGTGACTGTGACCGGTGATGCGGTAGCGGATCCCCGTAACTTTAATGTACGCATCGGAACGAATTATCACGAGCTGATTGCCGAGGCGGGAGGATTTATCAAAGAACCGGTGAAAATTATATCCGGCGGTCCGATGATGGGATTCGGCATTTTTGATTTGGATGTGCCGACAACGAAAACGGCATCGGCCCTGCTTTGTCTGACGCAGGATGATGTTTCGCGTATGGAACCCGGTCCGTGCATTAACTGCGGCCGCTGTGTGGAAGCCTGTCCGAGTCGTCTGGTGCCGAATATGCTTGCCACCTACGCGGAACATTACGATGAGGAAGAATTTCTCTCCCATGAGGGATTAGAGTGCGTGGAATGCGGGTGCTGCAGTTTCGTGTGTCCTGCTAAGAGGTCGCTGACACAGTCGATCAAATCCATGCGAAAGATACAGCTTGCGAAGAAGAAAAAGTAGGAAGAAAGGAGCAGCGACAAAGATATGAGTGACTTAATGAAGGTATCTTCCAATCCGCACATCAGGTCCAAGACGGGAACAAGTAATATTATGCTCGCCGTGGTGATAGCCCTTCTTCCGGCTGCGGGGTTTGGTATCTATAACTTTGGCATAGGTGCACTGATTACAATTGTGGTAACAGTGGCATCCACAGTGTTGACAGAGTTTGTGTTTGAAAAAATATGTAAGAAAAAGGTGACAATCGGAGATTACTCGGCGGTGGTGACGGGACTTTTACTGGCATTGAACATTCCTGTTTCCGCGCCGTGGTGGATTGGCGTAGTGGGCGGTGTGTTTGCAATTCTTGTCGTGAAGATGCTGTTCGGAGGTTTGGGGCAGAACTTTATGAATCCGGCACTGGGCGCAAGATGTTTCCTATTGATTTCCTTTACATCCATTATGACGAATTTTGACTGTGATGCATACACGGGAGCGACACCCCTTGCCGATTTGAAAAACGGTGTGGATGTTAATATTCTGAAAATGGTAATCGGTAAAACTGCCGGAACAATCGGAGAGACATCCATGATTGCCATTGTGGCGGGTGCATGCTTCCTGATATTGATGGGTGTAATCGATTTGCGTATACCCGGCAGCTACATAGTGAGCTTTGTTATATTTATCAGTATATTCGGCGGACACGGAGTGGACTTTGCATACATATCCGCACATCTTGCGGGAGGCGGTTTGATGCTTGGAGCGTTCTTCATGGCAACCGACTATGTGACGAGACCGGTCACAAAGAACGGGCAATATCTGTTCGGTATTCTTTTGGGTATTCTGACAGGTATCTTCCGTATCTTCGGACCCTCTGCGGAGGGCGTGTCCTACGCGATTATCATCGGCAACCTTCTGGTGCCGCTTATTGAGAAGATAACTCTTCCGAAAGCTTTTGGTAAAGGAGGAGAAAAGGCATGAAAGAAATGATGAAGAATACCGCGATTCTTTTGGTCATAACCATTGTAGCGGGGCTGGTGCTCGGTCTGGTATATCAGATTACAAAGGATCCGATTGCCGAGCAGGAAGCTAAGAAAAAGAAAGAGGCATGTCAGGAAGTTTTCCAGGATGCGGCCTCCTTTGAGCCGGCGGAAGTAAATGCGGTCAATGCGAATGAATGGGCACAAGCCGGTTTTGCACAGGAGAGTGTCGATGAGGTTATGAGTGCGATAGATGCTTCCGGTAATCTGTTGGGCTATGTAGTCACGGTGACGACCAGAGAAGGTTACGGCGGAGACATTCAGTTTTCCATCGGCATCCGCATGGACGGTACGATAAACGGTATATCCATCCTTTCCATATCAGAGACAGCGGGACTCGGTATGCGGGCGGAGGAAGTACTGAAACCGCAGTTTGCAGGTAAGCAGGTGGAGCAGTTTGAGTATACCAAGAGCGGTGCTGTGTCGGAGACACAGATCGATGCGATTTCCGGCGCAACTATTACGACAAACGCGGTGACCAATGGAGTTAATGCGGGATTATACTATTTCCGGACAGTATTGGGAGGAGGTAGTGCGAATGAATAGTGCAAAAGAACGTCTTATCAACGGTATTGTAAAGGAAAATCCGACCTTTGTGCTGATGCTGGGTATGTGCCCCACGCTGGCGGTGACAACATCGGCAATTAACGGTCTGGGTATGGGACTTACCACCATGGTGGTACTTGCGCTGAGTAATGTGTTTATATCACTCTTACGAGGTATCATACCGGACAAAGTACGTATCCCGGCGTTTATCGTTATTATAGCGTCCTTTGTGACGGTGGTGGAATTATTGCTACAGGGTTTTATTCCTTTTCTGTATGAAGCGCTGGGCATCTACATTCCGTTAATCGTAGTAAACTGTATCATACTTGGGCGTGCGGAGGCATACGCATATAAGAATCCGGTTCTCCCGTCATTATTTGACGGTATCGGCATGGGATTGGGATTCTCGGCAGCATTGACTTGCATCGGTGCAGTGAGAGAGCTTTTAGGAGCCGGAGAGATTTTCGGAATTCATGTGATGCCTGACAGTTTCGTGCCGGTAAGCATCTTTATCATGGCACCGGGAGCCTTCTTCGTACTGGCGGTTTTGACGGCGATTCAGAACAAGGTAAAGATTAACGGTGAGAAGAAGGGCAAAGATATGTCCAAAATACAGTCCGGATGCAATTCCGATTGTATGAACTGTGCTGATGCAGGTTGTGCGCATAGGTTGTATGACGAAAAGGCGGACAGCGGCAGTGTAGAGAAGACAGAAAAAGTGACGAAGGAGGATGAGAATAATGGTTAAAGACTTACTTGTGATTTTGATTGCATCCTCTCTGGTAAATAACGTTGTATTAAGCCAGTTTTTGGGACTGTGTCCGTTCCTTGGTGTGTCCAAAAAGACGAACACTGCCACGGGCATGGGTGTGGCGGTCATATTTGTTATCACGCTTGCCTCGGCAGTAGCAGGCGCGATTTATCAATATCTGCTGGTGCCTATGGATATCACTTATTTGCAGACCATCGTATTTATTTTAGTAATTGCGGCGCTTGTACAATTTGTGGAGATGTTTCTCAAGAAATTCATTCCTGCCTTGTATCAGTCGTTGGGTGTGTACCTTCCGCTGATTACGACTAACTGTGCGGTGCTCGGTGTGGCACTTACCAATGTACAGAAGAATTACGGTATTGTGACCGGAATCGTGAACGGGTTTGCCACGGCTGTGGGATTTACCATATCCATTGTGATTCTGGCGGGCATCAGGGAAAAGATGGTATATAACGACATACCGGAATCATTTAAAGGAATGCCCATTGTCCTTGTAACTGCGGGGTTGATGGCGATTGCATTCTGCGGTTTTTCAGGTCTATTATAATATGAGTTGGCCTGGCAGCCAACTCGACGAGATTTACTATGAGTATGTCTGACGACAAACTCGGTAAACTCGGTAAGAAAGACGAGGTGTGTATAAATGAGTATGACCGGAATATTGACGGCAACGCTTGTTGTGGGTGCAGTGGGATTGTTTGTGGGACTGTTCCTCGGCATTGCCGGAATTCAATTTAAAGTCGAAGTAGACGAAAAAGAGGAAGCGGTTCTCGGAGTACTGCCGGGGAATAACTGCGGTGGATGTGGTTATGCGGGCTGTTCCGGACTGGCGTCCGCGATTGCAAAAGGGGAAGCCCCGGTGAACGCTTGTCCTGTGGGCGGTGAAAAGGTCGGCAATCAGATTGCACAGATTATGGGTGTAGAAGCAGGGGATAGTGTACGTCAGGTGGCTTTCGTCAGATGTATGGGCGATAAAGAGCGTACGAGATTGGACTATGATTACAGCGGTATTGAAGACTGTCGTATGTTGGCTTTTGTGCCGGGTGGAGGACCGAAATCTTGCAATGACGGGTGCCTTGGCTTCGGAAGCTGCGTTAAAGAGTGTCCTTTTGATGCAATTCATGTTGTAAACGGTGTGGCGGTGGTAGATAAGGAAATGTGCAAAGCCTGTGGTAAATGTATTGCTGCATGTCCTAAGAACCTGATTACGCTCATTCCATACAGTGCAAAACATGTTGTGGCGTGCAGTTCCAAGGAGAAGGGACCGGTCACAATCAAAGCGTGTGATGTGGGATGTATCGCCTGCCAGTTGTGCAAGAAGAATTGTCCGGTGGATGCGGTGATTATAGAAGATTTCCATGCAGCCATCGATCAGGAGAAATGTATCGGATGCGGTGCCTGCAAAGAAAAGTGTCCGAAGAAAGTGATTGTATGAGGTGACTTATAATATGAACAATACAGTAACGCTTGGCAGAACCGGAATCACAGTAAATAAGAACGGATTCGGCGCTTTACCGATTCAAAGAATTCCCGACGAAGAGGCGGTGCATCTTCTTCGTAAAGCTTATGACAATGGAATTACTTATTTTGATACGGCAAGGTGGTACACTGACAGTGAGCACAAGATTGGGCTTGCCTTTAAGGGCATGCGCGATAAGATTTTTATTGCAACAAAGACCGGTGCGACGAATGCGGAAGGTTTTTGGCAGGATTTAGAGACCAGTCTTAAGGAACTTCAGACGGACTATATCGATCTGTACCAGTTCCATAATCCGGCCTTTTGTCCTAAGCCGGGTGATGCGAGTGGGTTGTATGATGCGGCGCTTAAGGCGAAAGAGCAGGGAAAGATACGACATATCGGTATCACCAATCATCGTCTGACGGTAGCGCACGAGGCAATCGACAGCGGTTTGTATGCGACGCTGCAATTCCCGTTCTGTTATCTGGCAACAGATAAAGATATTGAGGTGGTGAACAAGTGTAAAGCGGCAGACATGGGATTCATCGCCATGAAAGCGTTGTCCGGAGGGCTCATCACCAATTCCGCTGCGGCTTACGCTTATCTGGCACAGTATGATAATGTGCTTCCTATATGGGGTGTACAGAGAGAATACGAGTTGGATGAATTCTTGTCATACATTGATAATCCGCCCACGATGACGGAAGAACTGGAGACGTTAATTAACCGTGACAGGGAAGAATTGCTGGGGGATTTCTGCAGGGGATGCGGTTACTGTATGCCGTGTCCGGTAGGTATAGAAATCAACAACTGTGCGAGAATGTCATTGCTTCTCAGACGTGCTCCGTACGCAGGATATTTAAGCCCCGAGGGGGAGGCGAACATGATGAAGATCGAGAATTGCCTCCACTGTAACCAATGCAAGAGTAAGTGTCCTTACGGGCTGGATACCCCCGCATTGTTACAGAAGAATTTGGAAGATTATAAGCGAGTTCTGGCAGGAGAAGTTCAGGTGTAGAAAATTGAGCTTCGCTTCGCAAACTCGTTATCCCGCAACTATCGGAGCGGAAATCCGTCTGAGTAATGGAGAGTGCCGTCAGTTGTGATAAAAAGTACTTCCGTATCATCCAGCGACTCAATCAGCTTCATGCCGTCATCGAGACCTAGAAAAAAGCAGGTGGTAGACAAAGCGTCCGCATCCACGGAGGAGGGCGATATAATTGTCACACCTGCTATATTGTTGTCTGCTGGATAGCCCGTGGCAGTGTCTAGCAGATGATGATATAATATGCCGTCTTCGTAGAAATAACGCTCGTAAATGCCGGAAGAAACGACAGATGAATCAACTACATCTATGGCGGTGATGATTTCTCCTTCGTTGGCAAAAGGTTTCTGGATACCGATGCGGTATGGCTGCCCGTCGGGCTTGTTCCCTATGGTAATCAGGTTGCCGCCCAAATTGATGCAGGCACTTTTCACGCCCTGACCTACAAGAAATTCTTTCAGGCGGTCAGCGATATATCCCTTGGCGATAAAGCCCAGATCAATCGCGGCTTCCGGGTCGGATAGTGTCACTGTATTCCCGCTGATTTGAACCGTGCGGTAATCAATATGGGAAAGAGCTTCCTGTATGGAATCATCGTCGGGCTTGTCTGCATTTCCGTCGGAGCCGAAGTCCCAGAGACTGCTTAACGGCAGTACGGTTACGTCGATTCGTCCGTCAGTCAGCTCAGAGTAGTAAAGAGCAGTCTGAAGCAGACTTACCGTATCATCCGAGACAGTGACCGGAACACCGTCGCTGTGATTTATCTTCCAGATATCGGAATCTTCTATAGTAGTGCTGAACAAGTGCTCATAACGCTCAATCATGGCAAAACACTCCCGTATATTTTCAGAGCAGGAATCGCGCCCACCCATATCGTACAGTGTAATCTGTACTACCGTATCAAGGTAGAAACCTGTTTCGGTAACGGGTTCATAGTTACGGCTGCAGCCGGAAAGATATGTACATATGATAATGAATGATATAGCTGATAAAAATATGTATGACTTGTTTTTCATGGTGAAATGATATCCTTAATTCTGGTAATTCTTATCCGCTCGTCCAACTTGTCAAAGTGAGAACAACATGATAACATAAGTATAGCATTTAGAAGAATTGGAAGCAACGCACATTGTGCTTTGCCTATAGATGAAATGGTTGTAACAAATATGAGGTGATAGCTATGAGATTGCCGGGAGAAGAAGAAACCAGAAGAACGGGACTTCCCGTAATATATATGATTGTCGGCGTATCGGCATTTGTGTTGATTTTGCTCTTTGTACTGGTTCAGTCTAACAGTAAGAAGAACAGCGGCAGCGACTATCTCAAAGAAATTCAGCAGCAACAACAGGAAGAAGCCGAGATAGCTCAAATGGAAGCCGAGGAACCCCAGGAGAACGTCAGCAAGCTGCGTGCCGAGGACTTGGATTTCTGGGATATGTATCCGGTTGACGAAGAAGAGAACACCGAGAGTGCGGCTGTATCGAACACGTCTCAGAAATCTACTTTCACAGAGAAAGCGGAGAGAGAGAGGGAGGAACAGAAGCAAAAAGCGCAGGAAGAGCAGGCGATGCTCAACGACCCTTCCACAGACGGCAAACATACGCTTGTCACGACGCGGGACGGCAAGGATGAGTGGGTTCTGATCAGTCCGTACCTTGCAAAAAACACATATGATTTCACGAAGATGGAAGAAAAAGCCGGCCTGAAGCGTTATATGGAGAACGGAAGGAAAATTTCCTACGTGGGAGTGGATATCTCCAAACAGACAGGGAGTGTCAATTTTGCGGGTCTCAAAGCGGCAGGCGTGGATTATGTGATGATACGTCTGGGTGGGCGTGGATACAGCACGGGACAGATTACGTTGGATGAGAGTTTTATAGAAAATATAGAGGGCGCGATTGCGGAAGGTCTGGATGTTGGTGTCTATTTTTATTCACAGGCGATAAATCAGGATGAGGCGGTGCAGGAAGCGAATTTTGTAATTCAAAATCTGGAGCCCTACAGAAATAGTGTAAAATATCCGGTAGCCTTTGATATGGAGTTTGTTGCAAATGATGAGGCGAGAATAGACGGATTGAGCAGAGAGGATAGGACAACCATAGCAGTCTCTTTTATGGATAGCATTAAAGGGGCCGGATATATACCGATGTTCTATGGTGACAAGGAGTGGCTGATTAAAGAAGTTGATCTTGCAAAATTGCAGGACTATGATGTATGGTTTGCGCAGGAGACGGACATTCCGGACTACCCGTATCAGTATGCAATGTGGCAGTATTCTTCCACGGGTGTGGTGAACGGCATCAAGGGAGATGCCAGTCTGAATATATGCTTTATCGGTTATTCGCAGCGGTAGTGTCTGACACCGGAAGATATTTTAATAGAAGAGTATAAGTCGGCGTAAGCGGCGGGTGATATTCCTTCGAGGTAGTTGGGAGTATAAGCCTTGTCTACGCCGGCTTTTTTAAGCAAATCGATTGCTTTGTTGTACGCAATTGCCGCCTCAGTCTCGGTGTCATATGTTCCTACCGTAACATTTCCTTTCACATGAATTTTTACCTGATAGCGGGTCTTATTTCCCTCATTTATCCGATTGACACCGTTGTATCGATTGATGATCTCAATATTCTCATAGCGCATATCCTGACGGTTCCCGTTGATAAAACGATAATCCCTGCCCTCCACAGCATAATTTTTAATTCCGTAGCGGCTCATAATATTGACCTGCATACCGTAGTCGGCCACAAAGTAGTGTCCGCCTCTACGGGAGATTTTGCGCGAAGAATAGTAAAATAAGTCCTCCAAATCGAAAATGAAAAAATCTGACAGTGAAAAATAATAGTAGAAAAATTTAGGACGTACATAGATAGGGGTGGAAAAATAAATGCCGTTGTCCCGAAAATTGAGTAAACTGACCCATTTCGGAAAGGAGAGAAGCGAATCCGTCTTATAATCGTTTAAGGAGACGGAAGCATCTGAAAGCAATTTCCCTGCAATTAAATATGCCTGGTGCGCGTCCTTGGCACAATCATAGCTGCCCAGACTGATATGTTTTGCGCGATAAGTTAATGATGCGCGGTAAAATGTGGTGTGATCTTTTCGAATTGCCGAATATACGCCGGGTAGCTGCTGCTTCATATCTTTTTCCTCCTTTATATGATTGTACCATTTTTGAGAAAAAAAACAAATTTAGAAATATTTTTCCTATATTGGGTATAAAATATATACATGTAAAAATTTTGTGCCTGTATATCATATTGGATTGGAGGAAAGATGTACAAGAAATATGTTATGGGTTTTACTTTGGCAAGCATGACGATTATGGCGTCGTGGGTATGTGCGAGGGAACTCAAAATCAATCGGACAGCGGCAAATCCCGCCTTCCGAATAGAGTATGCGAATACGAGCATGGTAGAAGACAAGCATAGCTTCATAGAAATGATTTCCGGTGTTTCTTCGGGACAGAGAGTTGTGGACTATGAGATACTGGAACATACTATGAAGTATCACTTGTCGGACAAGGATTATGAAGCGCTTTTGCGCATCGTGGAGGCGGAAGCCGGAGGAGAGGACCAAGACGGCAAACTTTTGGTTGCAAACGTCGTGTTAAACAGGGTCAACAGTGAGACTTTTCCGGACTCGGTTGTGGAAGTTGTAATGCAGAAGGAGCAGGGAATCGCTCAGTTCTCACCGACGGTGGACGGCAGATATCAGAGTGTCAAGGTCAGTGAGGATACGAGGGAAGCAGTGGAGAGAGCTTTGTACGGTGAGGACATTTCCCGGGGAGCCTTATATTTTTGCGCCAGAGAAAAAGCAGATTCCGAAAAGCTGCAGTGGTTTGACCGAAAATTGACCAAGCTCTTTGCTTATGGGAATCACGAATTTTTTCAATAATAATATAATTTTTAGAATCTTACCTGCACTTTGTGATTGCAGACATGGATAAAACACGATATGATTAAATATAATAGCTCTATTCAAAAGATGAAAGATAATAAGGAGTGATATTCGGATATGAAGAAGCAGATTTGGGTATGTTCAATGGCTCTGTCGATGGTGATTCTGGCTGCCTGCGGTACTAATAATGTGGAGGCACCCGAAGTGCAATCATCCGGACCGGACACATATAGCATTAATATGACATCGATGGATAACGGTACAGGTTCAGATTATGAAATCAGTGATATGCTGCCCAGACCGTCTGACGATACCTTTGTCATATCGTTGGAAGATGCAGAGGCACTGATGAATAACAGGGGAAATGCGTCTGCCCATTCAGGAAAGGAATTATCTGGAGCAGACGAGTCGTCGGGTAAAAGTATAGTAGTGTACTTTTCCAGGGCCGAGAATATTAAATTTGATCCCGACGTAGACGCGGTGACTTCGGCCAGCATCAATTTAGATGAGAGTGGCACTCCGGTAGGGAATATGCGGCTGCTTGCGGAATATATCGGCGAGGAGACAGGTGCAGTAGTTTTTTCTATATGGACAGCAGACTTATATCCGACGGCATATAAGGATACGACAGATTTAGCGGCTGAGGAAAAGAGTGCAAATGCACGCCCGGAGCTTACTTCCCATATTGAGAACATGGACGATTATGATGTGATTTATCTGGGATATCCCAACTGGTGGGGGACACTGCCTATGCCTGTCGCCACTTTTCTGGAGGAATATGATTTTACGGGCAAGACAATCATTCCTTTTGCAAGTCATGAAGGCAGCGGATTGGGCTCCGGCGTTTCCATGATTAAAGAGCTTTGTCCTGATGCGGAAGTGTTGGACGGCTTTGCAATAAAAGGTGGGGATGTGAATACGGAAGCGGCTAGGGAGGCAGTAGCGGAGTTTATTGCCGGATTATAGTTTTATTGCGTCGCGGCGGATTATATGATAGAATAAACGCGTAAAAATGTTTGAAAGGCATGGTCGGATAAAATGGAAATACTATACAGCAGTACAAGAGACAGTCAGAAAAAAGTCACCGCTTCCCAAGCGATTTTAAAAGGATTGTCGGACGACGGAGGTTTGTTTGTACCGGATCATATCCCGGAGCTAGAGCTTTCCATGAAGGAGCTTGCGGACAAGTCTTATCAGGAAATCGCATATGAAGTTATGCGTCTGTATCTGACGGATTTCACCGAGGATGAACTGAAAAACTGTATCAATCGTGCGTACGATTCCAAGTTTGATACTAAGGAAATTGTACCTATTAAGGAGGCGGAGGGTACATATTATCTGGAATTGTTCCATGGTTCTACCATAGCCTTTAAAGATATGGCATTATCCATTCTGCCTCATTTGATGATTACATCCGCTGCAAAGAATCATGCCAAGAATGATATTGTTATTCTGACTGCAACATCCGGAGATACCGGCAAAGCGGCACTGGCAGGATTTGCGGGCGTAGAAGGAACGAAAATTATCGTGTTCTATCCCAAGAACGGCGTGAGTCCCATTCAGGAGAAGCAGATGGTGACTCAGAAGGGTGACAATACGTTTGTGGTAGGTATTCACGGTAACTTTGATGATGCGCAGAGCGGCGTGAAGGCACTCTTTAATGACAGTGAACTGGCTCGTGAAATGGAGGATGCAGGTCTGCAGTTTTCTTCAGCAAACTCCATTAATATCGGACGTCTGGTGCCGCAGGTGGTTTACTATGTATATGCCTATGCGAAGCTTTTGAAGCAGGGCAAGATTAAAGACGGTGAGAAAATAAATGTGGTGGTTCCTACAGGTAATTTCGGTAATATTCTGGCGGCATTCTATGCCAAGAATATGGGAGTACCGATTGGTAAGCTTATCTGTGCGTCCAATGAAAATAAAGTGTTGTATGATTTCTTTGTGACAGGTAAATATGACCGTAACAGAGAGTTTAAGCTGACCAGTTCCCCTTCTATGGACATTTTGATTTCCAGTAATCTGGAGCGTTTGATTTACCGCATAGCCGGCAATGACGCAGAGAAGAATGCGGAGTTGATGGCGGCATTGGCGAAGAACGGCGGCTATGAGATTACGGGACAGATGAAAGCAGAACTTGCAGATTTCTATGGAAATTACGCCGACGAGAAAGAGACTGCTGCGCGCATTGCAGAAATGTATGAGAATACAGGGTATGTTCTTGACACTCATACGGCAGTGGCAAGTGCGGTATACAAGAAATATGTGGCGGATACGAAGGATGATAGCGTGACGGTTATCGCTTCCACGGCAAGTCCTTTTAAATTCACCAGATATGTGATGAATGCTATAGATGATAAGTATGATGCCATGTCCGATTTTGAATTGGTGGACGAGCTTTCTAAAATCGGTAATGTGGCGGTGCCGAATGCTATTGAGGAAATCAGAACAGCGCCGGTTATCCACGATAATGTGTGCGATAAGAATCAGATGAAAGCAGTTGTTAAAGGTTTTCTGGGGCTCAGCTGACAGTCATGAAGCATGTTTTATTTGTTGACGATGTGTCCACCAATCTCAAATGTGTTGCTTTAATTTTGAAAAATAAATATAGAGTTACCATGGTGAAGTCCGGCAGGGAAGCGTTGGAATGTATGAAAACCGTTGTTCCCGATTTGGTGCTTTTGGATATTCATATGCAGGAAATGGATGGGTATGAAGTGATGAAGCACATGAAAGATAATCCTAGAACGGCGGATATTCCGGTTATTCTCGTTACGGCAGATGCCGAGGAGGACAGTGAGAGGCGTGGAATTGCACTCGGTGCGGTTGGTTTTGTACGGAAACCTTTTGAGCCGCAGACGCTTTTAGATGAGATTGAAGCAGTCTGGAAGACGGAGGAGTAGATGATATGGGTATGGGCGGCGTGATAGATTTAGTGTTTCTCGCGAGCGGATGTTATCTGATTTGGACAGCCATATCGGCGAAGAGGCGGGGAAGCATTGTAGCTGACGTGATGCTTGGCAAGAACATAACCGAGAACCATGTTAAGGATAAAGAAGGCTTTATTGAATATATGTATAAAAGACTCATTCTGGCAGGTGGATTGATTGTGGCAGCTTCGTTGGTACATCTGGTTAATGATTATTTTATCGGGTCTTTCGCACTTACGTGGGTCGGAATCGTGGGAGTTCTCGGTGGACTGGTTCTGTATACGGCTGCATACATGCGTGGGCAGAAGAAGTTTATAGGGTATATAAGCGCTAAAGGCCGAAGACACGGCAAATAAATTTGTTGCGAGGAAATGAATAGAAAGAATAAAAAGAGATGCCGTCAGGCATCTCTTTTACTCATATTTATATATTCCCGTTCAGTACAGATTGTCTTATAAGCCGGTCTGATAATTTTACCGTTGTTGGCAAGTTCTTCCATGCGGTGAGCGCTCCATCCGACGATTCTCGCAATGGCAAAGATCGGTGTATAGAGCTCCATTGGCAGATTCAACATATTGTATACGAATCCGGAATAAAAATCCACATTGACGTTTACACCTTTGTAAATAGGGCGTTCTCTGGAGATAAGCTCCGGCGCGAGGCGTTCCACCAAAGAGTAGAGCGCAAATTCGTCATGAAGCCCTTTTTCCTCGGAAAGCTTCTCTACAAAGGACTTGAAGATGACCGCACGGGGGTCGGACTTGGAATACACAGCGTGTCCCACGCCGTAAATCAGACCTGCATGGTCGAAAGCATCTTTGTGCAACAGCTTTGTCAGATAATCAGCAACTTGTCCCTCATTGGTCCAGTCGGCAATTTCTTTTTTCATTTCCTCAAACATCTGGACAACCTTGATGTTTGCGCCGCCGTGGCGGGGACCCTTCAGGGAACCGATGGCAGCCGCTATAACGGAGTAGGTGTCCGTGAGAGAGGAGGTAACCACATGTGTGGTAAAGCTGGAGTTGTTACCACCGCCGTGTTCCATATGTAAAATAAGTGCAATATCCAGTATCTTGGCTTCAAGCGGTGTGTATGAACTGTCCGCACGAAGAATATGCAGGATATTCTCGGCACTTGATAATTCCGCCTTCGGCTGATGTATGAACAGACTTTCGCCGTTATGATAGTGACTGTATGCCTGATATCCATAGATGGATAACATCGGGAATAAAGCAATGAGCTGCAGACATTGACGCAGCACGTTGGGCAGGGAAGTATCGTCCGCCCGATCGTCGTAGGAATACAGCGTAAGTACACTTCTGGCAAGCGTATTCATCATATCATTGCTGGGCGCTTTCATAATAATATCACGCACAAAGCTGGTGGGCAGAGAACGATAGCCTGACAAGAGACGCGAAAATTCTTCAAGTTCGTTCTTGTCGGGGAGCTTATCAAAAAGAAGCAGATAAGTCACTTCCTCAAAGCCGAATCGGTTCTCGCCGGTAAATCCTTCTACCAGATCCTTGACATTGTAACCACGATAAAAGAGCTTGCCGTGAGTAGGAACCTGTACGCCGTCTACAATCTTGTTGGCGCGCACATCGGAGATATTGGTAAGACCGGCTAATACGCCTTTACCGTTCAGGTCACGAAGACCGCGCTTCACATCATATTTAGTGAATAATTCAGTATCTATAATACCGGCTTGCTCGCTGAGAGACGCAAGTCGTATGATTTCGGGTGTAATTTCAGAAAAACTATTCTGTTCCATGATAAGTGCCTCCCTTCCAAACATAATCACTTCGCATTATATCTATAATAGCATGAACAAAAGTAGTGAGACAAGAAAAAAGCGCGATTTAAGAAAGTTTTAACAATATTCAAATGTTGTTCACATGTCGTAAATAGTGTTCATGTGCGGATTTGTGTCATTTGGGTCTGGCGTTTTATGATGGATGGTATTACAATAATGTGTATATGGAATGAAGAGAGAGGAGTACATAGAATATGGACAAGAGAGAAATATTAAGCCGTGTGGATCATACACAGTTACAAGCATATGCTACGTGGGAGGATATCGTAAAGTTGTGCGATGAGGCGGTTGCCAATGAAACCGCGTCCGTCTGTGTACCGCCCACCTATATCAAGAGAATACATGATACCTATGGGGATAAACTTGATATCTGTACGGTGGTAGGATTTCCGTTGGGATATTCCGTAACGGAGGCAAAGGCAGCGGAGACGAGACAGGCAATATCAGACGGCGCAAGTGAGATTGATATGGTAGTTAATATAAGTCATGTCAAGAATGGTATGTATGACGAGGTGGAACAGGAGATTCGCGCTTTGAAAGAGATTTGCGGCAATCTTGTGCTTAAGGTAATTATCGAGACTTGCTATCTCACGGAGGAAGAGAAGATTGCCATGTGTAAAGCCGTGACGAATGCGGGAGCGGACTATATCAAGACTTCCACGGGATTTGGTACGGGAGGGGCTACTATCGAGGATGTGCGGCTTTTTAAACAGCATATCGGAGAGAATGTCAAGATTAAGGCGGCGGGCGGTATCTCCACAGTGGAAGATTTGGAGGCGTTCGTGCAAGAAGGATGCGATCGGATCGGGACATCCAGAGCAGTAGGATTGTTAAAATAAAAAGTTATTTGTCATAAAAAACGGGTGTGGAATTCCACACCCGTTCGTCTTTTTTTAGAGCTGAGGACCTGCAGCAACTAAAGCCTTGCCTGCATCGTTACCCTCGTATTTAGCAAAGTTCTTAATGAATCTCTGTGCCAAATCTTTTGCCTTTGTCTCCCACTCGGAAGCGTCAGCGTATGTATTGCGAGGATCAAGAATATTTGTATCCACACCCGGAAGCTCTGTAGGAACATCAAAGTTGAAGTAAGGAATCTTCTTGGTGGAAGCCTTCTCGATATCGCCGTTTAAGATAGCATCGATGATACCACGGGTATCCTTGATGGAAATACGCTTGCCTGTGCCGTTCCAACCTGTATTTACAAGATAAGCCTTAGCGCCGTTTGCTTCCATCTTCTTAACGAGCTCTTCGCCATACTTTGTAGGATGCAGCTCCAGGAATGCCTGACCGAAGCATGCGGAGAAAGTAGGAGTGGGCTCTGTGATACCGCGCTCTGTACCAGCCAGCTTAGCCGTGAAACCTGACAGGAAGTAGTACTGTGTCTGCTCAGGAGTCAGAACAGATACCGGAGGCAGTACACCGAAAGCATCTGCGGACAGGAAGATTACATTCTTAGCTGCCGGTGCAGAAGAAACAGGGCGAACGATATTCTCAATATGGTTGATCGGATAGGACACACGGGTATTCTCCGTTGTGCTGCCGTCATCGAAATCGATCTTGCCGTTAGCGTCTACTGTTACATTCTCAAGAAGTGCATCGCGCTTGATTGCATTGTAGATGTCGGGCTCGGACTCTTTGTCAAGGTTGATAACCTTAGCATAGCAGCCGCCCTCAAAGTTGAACACGCCGTTGTCATCCCAGCCGTGCTCGTCATCACCGATGAGGAGACGCTTAGGATCTGTGGACAATGTTGTCTTACCTGTACCGGAAAGACCGAAGAAGATTGCTGTATTCTCGCCGTTCATATCGGTGTTAGCGGAGCAGTGCATGGAAGCGATGCCTTTAAGCGGCAGATA
>JAFLTE010000029.1 GCA_022510565.1 Lachnospiraceae bacterium
TTACATACCTTCTTTGCAATATAAAATCCAATTCCTTGTTGCTCTGATGTAAATTATACCATATTACATCATTCAATCGTACTCCTTATTTGACATTTTTCCCAAGTAATAGTGGAGAGGGCACCAAACCCGTTTCTCTTAGCTAAATACTTTTAAGTTCTATTCATTCGCTCATAACCAGAGCATTGTAGATACCGACTACGACTGTCTACCGAATCAAGGATTCATAAAAATAGTGGAAACGCTGAATTTATCAACGTTTCCACTGAATTAAAAAGAGCGCGAGACGGGACTCGAACCCGCGACCCCGACCTTGGCAAGGTCGTGCTCCACCAACTGAGCCACTCGCGCACATTACTTATCCGTTAGACTGTGTCATCTTTCGGACAAGTAATAGAATACTACACATACTGTCTTTTGTCAACGACAAAAAATAAATTTTTTTGTTAATCCAACATCCCCTCACACTTCACTCTGTATATACGCTCCAGAGACTCGTCAATTCGCTCCTCGGAAATCGTTCCATCCTGTACCGCTGCAAGAACCGCATTATATGCTGCTTGGAAATCCTCCGGCATCAGAAGCATATCCGCTCCGGCAATAATTGCCTGCACCGCGGCTTCCTCCGTTGTATAGTATTCGGTAATTGCACCCATGTTAAGCGCATCCGTTATAATGATCCCCTGAAAGCCCAGCTCGTTACGCAAGACATCCGTCATAATCGTCTTAGACAGTGTGGACGGTACGGTATCCGCATCCGCCACCGTAACATGGCTGACCATCACAAAGTCCGCTCCTGCTTCGATTCCTGCCTTGAACGGAATGAAATCAGAGTTTCTCATCTCATCCAACGTCTTAGTTGTCTCTACCCTGCCATCATGAGTATCACCTTCCAAGTAGCCGATTCCCGGAAAATGCTTCAGACATGAACTGACACCGGTTCCTTCGATACCCTCAACCATATTGGAAACCATATCGCCGACCAGTTGGGCATCCGACCCAAAGACGCGGTCACCCAACGCACTGCTTCCGTCTCCCGAAACATCAGCCACAGGCGCAAAATCCGTATTAAAGCCTAAATCTTTCAGGTATGTGCCGATTGTCATTCCCGCTTCATATGCCTGCGAGACATCACCGCTCTCACCAATCGCGGCCATATCACCGACTTTAATCACATCAATACTACTTTTCGCCACTCTGCTGACAGAGCCGCCTTCTTCATCCACTGCAAGAAAAATCGGATAGTTACTCTGGGACTCTGTATTAGACAGCATTTTCTTAAGCTGTTCCTCATCGACAATATTCCTATCAAAATAAATCAAACCACCTACCGCATACTCATTCAACGCCGCTTGTGTTCCTTCCCCTGCCTGCGTCGCAGCAGTCACACCGGTAAGTGCCTCAGGCGTGACGATAAAAAGTCCCGCAACCTTGTCCTCCAAAGGCATTTCGGAAATATAAGAATTTGCCAGTACTCCTATTTCATCCACCTCCGGCTCTTCCTCTACTATCACCTCAGGTGCTTCAATCACTATATCATGCGCAGCCTCAGCCTCCTGCTGTGCCTGAAGCTCCTCCTGCATCCTCTCCTGCTCTTCCGCCAATCTCTTTTCCTTAATCGCGCTCACTATATTCCTGCCGACAAACACGCCGCACGTGACAAACGCTGCCAGAATTACGAATACAACGGAATAAGCGATAATCTGGTTGCGAACTCTTCTGCGCCTTCTGTAAGCGCGGCGCTCATCCTCATCCCATTCTTCCTCGTCTTCTTCATCGTCGTCTTCCTCAGAATCACCTTCATCTTCAGAATTATTCTCAACTTCAGAATCATTCTCAACTTCATCCGTATCTTTAGAATCCCCGATTTCGTCATCGTCATCTATTTCATCTTCAAGTTCTTCCTCAAGCATTTCATCATTTTCAAAATCTTCGTCCGTATACCCGTTTCTTCCGCGAAAAAGTTTTCCCATATAGTTCCTCTTTTCTGCGCACGCTCCTGCGACACACAAGATATAGTATGTGACAAGTATACTATAACCTATTTATAGAAAATATGCTACATATTTTTGTTTTTTTTACAAATTACGCAAAGCGAAGCGGGTATCAATTCTTTGTGAATCAATACCCGCTTCTAAACTACGCTATCCAATGGTCCAATCCTCCATTTTCTTCTTCCGTACTCTTTCCATTTCTCTTTCGTATGCATATACTGTAACGTGCTACTATTTTTTCTTCAGTGTACCGTTACTTTTTCTTATGTACTCGACTACGTTTCTTGTTTTGTCATTGGTGCCTTATTCATTTGTACTTTATATGGACTTATGTTTTCATTGGACCGTACCTCTCTTCCGTTAGGATATCTATGTGAATTTGTTTTGTTTATGGTTTTATTATATCACCTCATTTTAATTTGTCAACACATTTTTTCAAAAATTTTTGAATTTTTTCAAATTATTTTATTTTAAGCCAAAATTCTCTCATTTTATGCAATTTTATCCATTATTTACAGTTAATTTTCCGGGCCGGATTATTATCAAAACAAAAAAGAATTGGGTGCTCACTACTACTCAAACAATTCCTTATCACATAGCAAAAGGGACTGCTTTCGCAGTCCCTTCAGGTAACACATCATACGTTTAGTATCATTCATTTTATGAATTCAATGCTTCCAATTTCTCTTTCAAGTCGGCGGAAACCATCTTAACGGTATCGGCGGAAGCTGCTATCTCTTCCGTGGATGCAGCCAGATTGGTAACACGCTCGTTGACACTGTCGATGACCTCAATCAACTTCTCCGCATCCGTAAGCAATTCTTCGATTGCTCCCTGAATCTGCTCCTTATTGGAATCACTGTCACTAGCGGTATCTTTGGAAAGATCCGCCAGTTTCTTAATATTCTCCGCAATGATTGCAAAGCCTCTTCCGGATTCTCCGGCTCTGGCAGCTTCGATGCTGGCATTTAAGGCTAACAGGTTTGTCTCCTCAGCCACATTCGTGATTTCACTGTTGTTCTCCTCCAGTTTCACGAGAAGTTCCTGAATCTTGGTCAATGCTGCTTTCAACTGATCGCAGAAGGAAACCACATCAGCCATGGAAGACGATATTCCGGTACTCTCTGCAGCATTACTGTTGTTTCCGGCAGCCATTCCGTTGATTGAGGAATTCAGACTTTCGAAGTCTTCATGTACTCCCACAACCAGTTCGGCAATCATGTTATTCTTCTCCTGAATCTCAGCGTTCTTGAGTTCCATTTCCTCTGCCATCTGTTTAGCAACTTCGTTTTCTTTCTCTACCTCACCCTTAATATACTGGATACAGTTCTCTTTGTAGTTGCAGTCGTTATAGATTGCCGTCGCCATATCCGTACAGGTATTGTAGCCGCATGCGGAACAGTTAATCTTTCTCTCTGCATCCGTATGCTTCTCCATCTCACCAAAAATATTATCAAGCACAGATGTACTCGGCTGCTTAACAGTCATTCCCGCGGACTTATCCGTGTAATGTCTGATAAAGTCGTTGATATCCAAATCCTTAAACTGCTTGTAGAACCTGTTCAATCTCTGCTTCGGTGTCAGGTTTCTGCCCCATGCGCTTGCACTGCTGTTCCTCTTGCTGGCTTCCTTGATTTTCTGAAGTTCATAGAGGACATCGTCGGTCTTCGTCTTCTCTTCTTCCACACCGGTACCGTAGATACATCCCTTCGCACAATTCAGCGCGTCTACCATAAACGGAAGCTCTTTCTTACCGAGCACTCTGGTCTTATAGTCCTCAAGGAACTCATAAGCATGCTTCTCGCCCTCAATCTGTCTGATGAACATATCCTCACCGCAGAACCAGTACACATTCTCTTTCAATCCACCCGGCATAGGATAAATGGAACCCAGACCATATTCAATCTCATCCGTAACGGAAGGCCCTGAAATTCCGTTCTTTCTCACATAATCCATGAGATGGTCAAAGGTAACATTGTAAGATACGTAGCCACCGCAGTTGGGGTCGTCAATCTCGTTCTTCTTCGCAATACAAGGACTGATGAAAGCCAACTTATCGGGCACCTTCATGTACTTCTTTACATAGACGGCACCGCACATCATCGGAGAATGTATCGGCACCAAAGTCGGAATCAGTTCCGGTATGTATTTCTCTATATATCCTACGATTGCCGGACACGGCTGGGAAATACCGCCCAGGAAATTGTGCTCCGTAATATACTTAATATATCCCCATGTGGTTATATCCGCGCCAAAGCTGATACTGATGATGCGGTTAACGCCAAGCTGCTTGAGTCCGCCCAACACGCTGCCGTATTCCCTGGGATAATTCGCCAAAAATGCCGGCGCTAACAGTAGGGAAATCTTCTCGCCCTTCTTTAAATCTTCGAAGAATCGCTCCGTATCATCGTTGAAACTTCTCGCTTCGTGTGCACATGCATCAAAACATGCACCGCAACTCACGCACTGTTGACCGTCGACCTGAATTTTGTTCTCTCCGTTCTCGATTACTGCATGATTGGCAGTCAAGACAGGACAAACCGAAATACATTTATTACAGCCTACACAGTTGTCGTTCGTATAAACCAACGAGTCAAATGTCTGAATCGCCATATTATCCTCCGTTCATATTGTTATTTGCTTACCATGAAGTGCTCTTTTATTACATTGCGCAAACACTCTTATCTATCATAACATATTTTTTGTAAAAAACAAACATATTTAGTGTAATAAAATCGTTTTTTGGTAAAAAAACACACAATATTGATGCTACTATATTTGAATTCGAACAAAAATATCGTAAATTGCTTTAATCGCAGTCTCGAAATCGGAGTCGGCAACGCCGATAATAATATTCAACTCGCTGGATCCCTGATCAATCATCTTAACATTGACATTGGCATGTGCCAGTGCGGAAAAGATTCTGCCTGCCGTACCGCGGGTAGATTTCATACCGCGTCCAACAACGGCAATCAACGCTAAGTCTCCCTCTATCTCGATGCGGTCCGGCTCAGCCAGCCTGTGAATACCTGATACCACCTGCTGCTCCTTGTGCATAAACTCATCCTGATGAACAAACACCGTCATAGTGTCTATGCCTGACGGCACGTGTTCAAAGGAGATACCGTTCTCCTCAAAAGCCTGCAACACCTTACGCCCGAATCCAATCTCAGAGTTCATCATATCTTTATCGATATTGACCGAGCAGAAACCCTTTTTGCCTGCAATACCCGTAATGACATACTTCGGCTTTTGGCAGGTGCTCTCCACAATCCACGTACCGTTGTCCTCCGGTGCATTGGTATTGCGGATGTTGATCGGAATACCCTCTCTTCTGACCGGAAAGATAGCGTCCTCGTGCAGTACATTGAATCCCATATAAGATAACTCGCGCAGTTCCTTATAGGTAACGGTTTCGATTCCCTCAGGTTTATAGATGATTCTCGGATCGGCAATCAGTATGCCCGACACGTCCGTCCAATTTTCATACACATTGGCTTTGATCGCTCTTGCTACGATAGAGCCAGTGATATCGGAGCCGCCTCTGGAAAAAGTCTTAACTCTTCCATCCTCATAGGCACCGTAGAAACCGGGGATAACCGCCGATTCCATGCCCGCCAGTCTCTCTTTCAGCTTCATATTGGTAGTCTCTGAATCAAACTCCCCATCCTGATCAAACAGAATCACTTCCGCAGCGTCCACAAACTCAAAACCCATATAAGCTGCCATGATGATACCGTTTAAGTATTCTCCTCTGGAAGCCGCATAGTTATCACCTGCTTTTGCTTTGAAGTCTTTCTCGATCGTCTTAAATTCGTCCTCCAAGGAAAGCTTCAATTCCAGTCCGTCGATAATCTCCTGATAACGGTCCTTGATTGCCTGAAGTTTAGCTTTAAAATCTTTGCCTTCTTCGGCAAGTGCATAGCATGCATAGAGCATATCCGTCACTTTGATATCATCGGGAGTACGTTTGCCCGGTGCAGAGGGAACCACAAATTTACGCTCCTTATCCGCACGAATGATTTCGCCTACTTTTTTAAACTGCTCGGCACTTGCCAAAGAGCTGCCGCCGAATTTCACTACCTTTTTCATAATTTCATCCTCTTTTATTTCATCTTTTAAATCGAGCTAAGGCTTCTATGCACTCAGAATTCTGATTCTGTTAATGCAACCACCTATCTTCTCTATTTTATGATTAAAATCCTTTTCTGTCATAACCTGTGTCATAAATGCGAATTCCTCCGCAATGCCCACATTGATTTCCGCCAGAGAACCAAAGGTATTGATTGCCGCATCTTTCTGTGCACTTATGACCCTGACGAAAAATTTGCCCTGATCTTCCTCGATGCCTGTCACCTTCACGTCCTCGTTTTCCCAGAAGCACATGACTGTCTTACCCAAATGACGGGCACAGTCCACTACATCGGAAACTACCGCACTTGCCGTGGGCAGCTTGCCCGCACCACGCCCATAGTACATGGAGTCACCCAGCATATTGCCATGCACATAAACTGCATTGAACACATCGCTCACACTGTAGAGTGGGTGATCCTTAGAAATCAGAAACGGCGCCACCATGGCAAAGAAACCATTCTCCGTGTCCCTGCTCATGGCAAGCAGTTTCACAGACTTATTCATTTGCTTCGCATATTTAAAGTCAGCAACAGATATCTTGGTGATTCCCTCTGTATAAATTTCTTCGTATTTTACATTCTTGCCACACATCAAAGAAGAAAGTATGGCAATCTTACGGCAGGCATCATAGCCCTCTACATCCGCCTCCGGATTTCTCTCGGCATAACCTTTTTCCTGCGCTTCCCTAAGCACATCCTGGAAATCGGCTTCCTCCTTATCCATCTTGGTCAGGATATAGTTTGTCGTTCCGTTCAGAATACCTGTAATGGAATCAATCTTCTCGGCCGTCAGTGAATAATTTAACGGACGGATAATCGGGATACCGCCACCCACGCTCGCCTCAAACAGATAATTACAGTGATTCTCCCTTGCTATACTGATAAGCTCCGGCCCGTGGCTTGCCACAAGCTCCTTATTGGAAGTGCACACACTCTTGCCTGCAAGCAGCGCCTGCTTGGAAAAATCGTAGGCGGGTTTGATACCTCCCATGGTTTCACAGATAATCGCAACTTCCGGATCGTTTAATATGATATTATAATCATGCACTACTTTACTCTCATAAGGATCTCCCGGGAAATCACGCAAGTCCAGAATATACTTAATATTCAGTTCAGCGCCCGCGCGCTTATTGATAGCCTCCTTATTGGTCTCAATGACCTCCACAACACCGCTTCCCACCGTGCCGTATCCCAACACCGCTACTTGTATCATGATATTGCTCCTTCCTAAATCAACGGATATTTGTCTGTCAGTGTCTTAACGATGGCGCGTGCCTTCTCTATACCGGCCTCGCCCTCTTTGATAACGATGGAGATTGCCTCCGCAACCTGATCCATATCCGCTGCATTTAAACCGCGGGATGTGGCCGCCGGAGTTCCCAGACGGATACCGCTTGTGACAAACGGAGATTTCGGATCGTTTGGAATGGTATTCTTGTTGGCTGTGATATGTGCCTCATCCAAAAGTTTCTCAACAGCTTTGCCCGTAAGATCATAAGTAGTTAAGTCCACAAGCATGAGGTGGTTGTCCGTGCCCCCGGACACAATTTTGATATCTCTGTTCTGCAATCCCTTGCAGAGCGCCTGCGCATTGTCTACAACACCCTGCTGATATTTTTTGAAAGAAGGATCAAGCGCCTCTTTAAAGCAGACAGCCTTCGCCGCAATCACATGCATCAGAGGACCGCCCTGAATACCCGGGAAAATAGCCTTGTTAAAGTTATATTTATCAGCCACTTCCTGACTGGACATGATCATGCCTCCGCGAGGCCCTCTCAGTGTCTTATGGGTCGTGGTTGTAGTTACATGGGCATAAGGAATCGGACTCGGATGCAAACCTGCCGCCACAAGTCCCGCTATATGCGCAATATCTACCATGAGCACAGCGCCTACCTCATCGGCAATCTCTCTAAACTTCTTGAAGTCTATAGTTCTGGCATAAGCGGAAGCTCCTGCCACAATCATCTTCGGTCTGCACTCTAAAGCAATCTTACGTACATTATCATAATCAAGGAATCCGTCATCATTGACTCCGTAAGGCACACACTTAAAATACTTGCCGGACATATTGACCGGTGAACCGTGGGACAGATGTCCGCCGTGGTCTAAGTTCATGCCCATGAAGGTATCACCCGGCTCCATAACCGCAAAAAATACCGCCATGTTCGCCTGTGCGCCGGAGTGAGGCTGTACATTAACATACTCGCATCCAAACAGTTCTTTCGCCCTGTCTCTTGCCAAATCCTCCACCACGTCCACGCACTCGCAACCGCCGTAATATCTCTTAGCGGGATATCCTTCTGCATATTTATTAGTCAGCGGGCTGCCCATAGCCGCCATGACTGCCTTACTCACCCAGTTTTCAGATGCAATCAGCTCTATGTGGGAATCCTGGCGCTTTTGCTCATCCTCGATAGCCTGCGCAATTTCTGGGTCTACCAACTTCACTTCGTCCAATGAATACATTCCTTATTCCTGCCTTTCTCAATAAAATCGGTATTAGTATAACACAAGGCATGTTCACGGCGCAACATCATGTTGAAAAGCCTTATGAACATATTGGCTATATTTTCATAAAAAATTAAGAAATATTTATGCATTTCTTATTTTGACTTTTAGAAAGAAACTGCTATGCTAAATAGCGAGCAAACACGTTATATATATTTGCAGAATTGATTCATATTGGGAGATGGATGTGCAATCATGGAAACTTTACGTAAGAAAGTAATGAAATATTGGCATGGTGTTCCGCTGGCTGTATATGCATTCATATATCTTGCATGGTTTAAGCATCTGGAGGAAACCGTCACAAGCCGCTATCAGGTCATTCATGTAAGCCTTGATGATGTCATCCCGTTCTGCGAAGTGTTTGTCGTTCCCTATTTTCTGTGGTTTGTCTATGTCGCAGTCACAGTCGCATACTTTTTCTTAAAGGATAGGGACGACTACTTTAAAACATTTGTATTCCTCAGTACAGGCATGACTGTGTTCCTACTGATATCCACACTGTTTCCTAACGGGCATCATTTAAGACCGTATATCATGCCCAGAGACAATATTTTTACGCAGATGGTGGCCGCTCTCTACAAAACAGACACACCTACCAATCTGTGGCCCAGTATTCACGTATATAATTCGCTGGGCTGTCATATTGCTATTGTCAAAAGTCAGAAAATCAAAAATGCAAAATATGGAACCGCCATTCGTATCGGGTCCTTTGTCCTGTGCACTTCAATAATTATGTCAACCATGTTTATCAAACAGCATTCCGTATTTGATGTCACTACCGCATTTATTATGGCAGCTGTCATGTATGGCATTGTATATCGATCGGATGTGTTGGTTCAATTAAACTTAAAGAATCTTCGGCACAGTTTATAACCTTCCACGGATATTTTCCTGCCGCCCTTACCCGGCAGATTCATGGAATTGCCAAGCACCCCGTAACGGAGCCGCATATAGAGCCTAAAATCTTTTTTCTTAATATATTCCCACAACTCATGTTTCTTTTCCAGGCTTTCCTCAGTCCCGGAGCGAATCAATAATATAGAAGAAATAACCGTAATTATTTCGAGATAATTGAGCATGTAATTCTTTAACTTACGCTTACAGAATATCTTATCGATATTATCAACCAGATAATCTATCATAATCTTATTGACCTTAATCTGCTGGTCAATTCTGGATATCATAATGTCCTCGTTGACGGACTGTCCCTCCCTACCGATATAATAGCGATAGAAATTGACATCCAGATAGTACATATTGCGCACGAACGGAAGCGGTTCAAACACAAAAAGATTGTCCACATAAAAGGTATTATCAGGCAGCTTCAACCCGCACTCTTTAAGCAGCCTTGTACGGAAAATGACAGAGTGCATCAAAATGTACTGTCCTTTGTGAAAATGCTTCACCTCACTCCATGTAAAAATCCTATCCTGCGGCAATGCATGGTGGTACTTCATAACTTTATGCTTTGCCTCGCCTTCTTTCTCGTAGACAAAATTGCTGATCAACATATCCAGCGAAGATTCTCCCGCCGTAATATCGTGTAGCGTTTCCAATATTCTATGGTAGGCGCTCTCCTTCACCCAGTCGTCACTGTCCACCACTTTAAAGTAAAGTCCTGTGGAAGCTTCGAGTCCGGCATTGACCGCAGAGCCATGACCGCCGTTCTCCTTGTGAATCGCCTTGACAACAGTCGGATACTTTGCCGCATACTCATCCGCCACGGTTCCGGTGGCGTCCGTGGACCCATCGTCTACAATCAATATCTCTACGTCTTCCCCACCTACCAGAAGGGAATCTATACATTTTCTCATATACTCCTGCGAATTATAGCAAGGTATCGCTACCGACAATAACTTCATATAAGCCTCCCGAATCTTCAAGTCAGATTATGTTCATATATGCCGCATAAGCTGAGGGTACCGGATAATCACTCTTTATCTTATCCGGTTCTACGAAGATATACTCTCCCATTCCCGAGAGATCGTCCACGCGAATCAGGTACCCGGTCATGTGCCATTCCTTGTGAGTAAAAATATGCTTCGAATTTTCTAATTTACGAATCCGCAAAGGCACCACGCCGGACTTCTTCAAGTGCACCAGAACCTGCTCTTTGGTCTTAAGTCCCTCCAAGGTAGGAAACTCATACATACCGGCAAGCAGTCCACGCTCCGGACGCTTCTGTAATGCAACCTGCTGTCCGTACTGTATGATAAGTACGGTCTTCGTCTCCACAGTGCGCGTCTTTCCCCGTGACTTCTTAGGATACTCGGATACCCCGCCTTCAATTCTTGCCAGACACAGTGATTCCCACGGACATTTCTCACACCTGGGCGCGCCGTTAGGCACACAGACGGTAGCTCCAAGTTCCATCAATGCCTGATTGAAATCTCCGGGCCTGTCTAGCGGCATGACACCTGCCAGTTCTTCCTCTATGCTTCTTCTGACCTTGGCATCCAGAATATCCCTATCATCCGCCCGCAGCCTGGACAGGATTCTGAGAACATTGCCGTCCACTGCCGGCACTGCCTGTCCAAAAGCAATAGAAGCGATGGCGCCTGCCGTATAACTGCCGATTCCACTCAAACGTACAAGTTCGTCATAGTTTGACGGCATATCACCGTTATACTCGGACATAATCTGCATCGCAGATTTCTTCAAGTTTCTCGCCCTGTTATAATAGCCGAGCCCTTCCCACAATTTAAGCAGCCGTTCCTCCTCCACCGCCGCAAGGCTGGCGATGTCCGGCAGTTCCCGTAAGAATCTGTCGTAGTACGGCTTCACAGCTTCTACCCTCGTCTGCTGCAGCATAATTTCCGACAGCCATACATGATAGGGTGTGGGATCTTCCCTCCAAGGCAGGATACGCCTGCCGCTGTCATACCATGCAAGAAGCGGATCCGCAATCAAATCCAGACTGTCCACGATAACCGGGACTTCCTCCCGAATCGCCAAACTATCCCTTTCCACCAGACAATCATAGGCGAGCAAGTGCACTCCCGCACTTCTCGCCCTGCGCAACGCTTCCCCAAAAGCCGGATGCGTGCTTATATTCGGCTCTACATGAGCTATTCCTTCCATCTGCACGACAAAAATCAGATATGTTTCATACCCCTGCCCGTGTGCCTCAATCAATTCCTCCACGTGCTTTACGGCACGTTCCGAAGGAGCATCCGGAAAAGCCGCCACATTGTCACGTTCCAGTGTGACGCCCTTGACCTCTATAAATGCCTTCATACCGGAAACACTCTCGATATAGAAATCAAATCTGGAATTGCCAAACATAGTCTCCGGACGCACCAGACTGATATCTTGGTACAATCCGCCTGCCTGCAGCCACTCACCTACAACCTTATTGGGCGCATTGGAATCCATGTTAATCAGTCTGCCGCCCTTTTCCACCGCCACAAGATCATAGGCGGTAGAGCGCTCAGGGTTATCGCTCTTCTCCAGATAAACCCGCGCATTATCCCGAAGCAATTCCCTGCATCTTCCGGTGTTTTTCACGTGCACCTTAGTCTTTATGCCCGATATATCCACATATGCAATAAAGCGGTTCGGTCTTTCTATGAAGTTAGCTTCAATAATGGTATGATATTTCATATTATGTAAACCGCATTTTAACCTGCATCAACTGCTGTCCGGATCAGGCTTTGCCTCATCGCCTGGCTGCTTTCTCTTATAGGGTACCCTTGCAGCGGGAACAACCTCCGAGGCCGAATCGGTATGCACCGACTGGTCATCAAAAAAGATATGAGCACCGAACGCCTGCAATACGTCCTTCTTGCGAACTCCTCCAAGGAAAAAGACCTCGTCAATACGCACATCCCATGCCCGAAGTGTGCGGATAACCCGCTCGTGGGTCGGCGCACATCTGGTCGTGACAAGCGCCGTCCTGATAGGAGCTTCCTCCTGCGCAAAATCTTTCTGCAACGCCGACAACGTCTTAAGAAATTTAGCAAAAGGTCCCGCCTTAAGCGGATTGTTGGCATTACGCCGCTCGTTCTCTTCGAAGGCTTCCAAGCCATGCTCCTGATAGATTTGCTCAGACTCATCCGAAAAAAGCACCGCATCCCCGTCAAAAGCAATCCGTATCTGCCTAATCTGATGATCACAATCATAAGTATGCAGACCGTCCGTACAGATAATGCCCGCCGCAATATTGGAATCTATAGCACTCTGCACATCATCCTCATACGCCGACAGAAAAAGATCCGTCTTAAACGCCGACAGATAAGGTGCTAGAGATGCCCCGCTGGCAAGAACCGCCCTCGTGATATTAAGCCCGTAATGCTCGATTGCTTTAAAGACACGCAGCGAGGAATCCGGACTGTTTCGTGACATAATAATCACTTCCACACTGCCTTCCTTATCCGGCAGATTATTCAGATTAAGCAGCGCTTTAATCAGCGGGAAACCCGGTCCTGGGCGCAGTATATCATTCTCATGTTCTATCTGATAACGGCAGTATGCCTCCACACCGTCCGATTCATAGATTGTATTCTCGTAGGTTAAATCAAACAGCGCTCTGGACGATACGCCTACCACCAACCTGTTCTCTAAATCATAAGCCATAAAAGCCACCTCCCGACAAAAGTCACGGCATTTTGCATGCTCTTCGCGATCCTTCGGGGACGGCCCTATGTCTACATTATCTCAATCGGTTACACTCGTACTTTTCAAAAGTGAGCAGACATCTCTTTAACTCCGTATATCGCTCTTCTATATCACCGTCCTTAATCTCCAAATCAACGGCAACCGCCATCGTGTTGATCATATCGTCGGTAACTCTGTCGTGGAGAGCCGCCAGAATGTCCAGTCGTTGCTCATATGTGTCCGCATCGAGAAATTCCATCACCAGAGGATCAATATGCACTTGTTCGTCCGATTCCGCTGTCTGTACCGATACTTCCTGCGGCGATTCAATCTCTGTCCGCATCTGCTCACCCGCCTGCTCCAAGTCCCGTACCACATCAGGCTCAGCTATATTGTCCGTATCCTGCAACAGTTCAAAACGGTATTGCTGCTTTACATCGGGATATTTGTCATGATCTACCCCCTCCATAAACATGTCGAGGGGTCTGACATAAATCTGGAAGGTATCGTACATTGCCTGATAGACCACCATCATCTCTCCCGTTTCACTGTGTTTCGCAAGACAGCGAATCTGATATATATTACCTTTAAAATGTCTGTACATTTCCTGTGGTTTCGGATTCGATCTCATACTATGCTCCAATCTGATTTATTCAAAACAGCCCCGACTTACAATGCGTCGAACTGCCTCGTACACCTCTAATAGTATAATCCCAAATCAGGAAAATGTCATTCCATCTCTTTAAAAAAATTTAAAATAATATTCCACGTATCAGAACGTTTGTTCTGTGTATATCATAAAACATATGTTCGATTCTGTCAATATTTATATGCCGTTTGTGCGCTACAGGAATCTATCCTATAACATAGATGAAACTACATACATCATCCTGGAATTCAGCCGCTGTCAGCCTATCCGTTAATTCAGCCATCTCCTGCGCGGACATACGATCAAGCTTCCTGTGATGAAGAATCATCGTATATTCCCGGGTTCCGTCCACATCAGCCACCCACCTTAAATCAACGCCACAGTTGCGAAGCCCTTCTTCTTCCAACAGTTGCCTCGTTCTGTTCAGATACTCTTCTTCCAACGCCGCATAATATTTGTTATTCTTGCTTCCCGCTGTGTTTTCCCTGCTCATCACCGTCGCCTTGACGCAAAAAACAATAATCAGTATGAGTATTACCGTCAGTATTCCGAATCCTTTTCCTCTCATGCGCTTCATATCATGCCCTCCTTTATCCGTTTTGTTCTTGCTAATAAAATTAGCACAGTATATGTACCATAAAACGGACTCATATAGAAGTGGAACAAAAAGTGATTTGATGTGGGGCGAAAAGACGAATGGGTAACAAACAAATACCCGACACGGCTTAACCGCATCGGGTATCTTTAAATTTCATATTTCTAATCAAATATTGCTCTTACTGTGTTATATCGATTTCATAGGAAAACATATATATATCTCCTTCAAGCGGCTCCGGTACTACTTGCCACGTGCAGTAGGATGCCCCCAGCACATCCACAACACTCTGCATATAAATATCCTTGTAACTGCCGTTTTGATAATTCTGCATTATCGCAGATCCCAACCCTTGTCCCACTACCGCATTGGAGAAAGTATAGTGGCCGATTCCGTTCTGTACCATCTGGTTATAGCAATCTCGATAATACGCATTGATGTCGGTAAAGACTTTGTCCTCCGTCAGTCCCGCATCCTCTAGGCTTCTCAGTTCTGTCGGAGTTTCATCGTCCTCCCCGCTCTTCTCCAGATTACGATATATCACACCGTTACACGGCGGCAAATACACCGACAATTCCTGTCTGAGATGCGTGCTCGAATAATCCTCATCGTTCTTGTTAAAATACTCGTACTTTCCGTCATCCGAGTCATCCCATGTAGTGTCTACATTATAGAAACCATCGTCCAACGAGACAATGTTCCACGCATGACTCTCGCCGGCATAGCCGGTGCAGTAATAGCAGGGAATGCCCAGTTGCTGCAGTATATATTGAAAAGCTCTCGCATAACCCGCACAGACCGTCTGACCGTTTACCAATGCGCTGTACGCACTCTGGTTCATCTCGGCACGTGCACTGTATGAGATTCGCTCAATCAGCTGGTCGTGGACATATTTTTCTCTGGCATAATTACCCCCGATAGTCTGCGCCGCTGCAATGATACTGTTTGCCTGCTCATTGAAAGCTGCCTTGGCAGCATTTAAGTCATCGGCCGTACGGTTGAACTTAAGATCAATCTCCACACATCTGCCTGCCCGCGTGTATTTACACGTATAGGCGGTATCTATCCAGAACAATTCGGGATGGTCGTTGTATACCGCAGCAAAAATATTTCTAAGCTGCGCTGCCGTCACATCCTCCACCGGCATAAATGCATCATTTACCGCGTTTGCATTGGCATAAATCTGCCGATAGACATGTCTGCCCGTATCATCCAGCATAGCATAATAAGGATAATAAAGAGCATCGAAATTAAGTCCGTCTCCGGTATAACCGAAGTCAAGCTGATTCTGTATGTCATCCGCAGTACGGTCATCTATCTGTTGCTCGTCGCCCTGAATCTGCTTATAACCGTTTTTACCCGCCACTTCCTTCGGAGCTGCGATGTCGGACTCGTCGGGCGCAATATAGTCTCTCGCATTGTCACCTCTCAAACCGTCTGACTGTGTACGGTCTCTCCACCCACTGTCGTTCTGTGTTCCGACATTTGTTGAAGAAGTCGGCTGTGTACTTACATTTCCGGCATCATCATCCTGTGTGCTGCCGCTTTCAGTCTGCAGCAGAGGTGTAACATCCGGTATTTCCAAGCCTGCCATAATATCCGGCTGTTCATCGGCATCGGTTAGATCGGCATCCTTATAAAGCATTGTCTGAATCTTCTCAGTCAAATCCGGATTTAACGCACACACGCCTATAAATATGCAAATAAGCACAATCAAAAATATGAATGCATACAGTATTTTCCGAATAACTTTCATATCATTCTATCTCCCGCGGTAATTATTCTGTCCACGATGTTTTCTATGTGTGTTGAAAAACATCCGCCGGAAATCACTCCCCTGACGGATGTTTGAATCTGCATTTATAAGTACTACGCTCTCTATGCACAGTTTACTGTGAATCCGCAAGCGCCTGTTTGATTGCCGCCATCAATTCCTCATAAGTCTCATAGGCAGGAATCTCCGGGTTGTCCTTCTTAATCTGCTCCGTACTCTTAAACAGAAAACCTGCCTTACTCGCCTTAATCATGCCCATATCGTTGTGGCTGTCTCCGCTGGCAATCGTCTCATATCCGATGGACTGCAGTGCTTTAACAGTCGTCAGTTTGGAGTTCTCAATGCGCATCTTAAAACCTGTAATCTCGCCGTCAGGTGCCACCTCCAAAGAATTACAGAAAATCGTCGGATATCCCAGCTTTTTCATCAGCGGTCCCGCAAACTGTGTAAAAGTATCGCTTATAATAATAACCTGAGTAATACTCCTCAATTCATCCAGAAACTCCTTGGCTCCGGGTATCGGATCGATAGTCGCAATGGTTTCCTGAATCTCCTTAAGCCCAAGGCCATGTTCCTTAAGAATGCCAATCCGCCAATTCATCAACTTGTCGTAATCAGGCTCGTCTCTGGTTGTCCTTTTAAGCTCCTGAATACCGCTTGCCTCGGCAAAAGCAATCCAGATTTCAGGTACAAGCACGCCCTCTAAATCCAGACATACGATATGCATACTCATGTCTTGTTCCTCCGTCTGCGTATCTTCCTAAAACTGCATTTCCATTCTGAATAAGTATATCTATAGTATAGCTTACACACGCGGTATCCGCAACTTTATTTTTCTATGTGTTTTCTTCTCGTCACGAAAACAAAGCTTCGTTAGGAAAAGGAATCATTATTAAAATGTCACTTCCAATTTGACACTTTCCCTGCCGGTCAGTTCCTTCGTCCGTTTGTCAGGCTGTCCTGTACCGACATACAGCTCATATTTAGCGGAATCCCTTACATATTTACCTTCATCATCCACCGAGCGGAATGCATCTCCCGACACCGTGACAGTAATATCCTTACTCTCTCCCGCCTCAAGCGAAATTCTGGCAAAAGCGCATAGACTGTGGTTAGGCACCGCATTGGGTGACTCCGTATCTTTCACATAAATCTGTACAACATCGTCCGTTGCCGCTTTACCGCTGTTTGTCACTTGAACCTTCAGCGTCACTTCCCTCGTGTCCGAATCCTGACTTACAACATCGGCGCTCTTCACCGCTACATCACCATAGGTCAATCCATATCCGAAAGGATATAACGCCTCGTTCTCCATATACCGGTAAGTACGTCCCTTCATGCTGTAATCCTCAAATGCGGGCAGTTCCTCCAATGTTCTGTAGAAGGTCACGGGAAGTTTGCCGGAGGGAGAATATTCCCCGAAAAGAATATCAGCCACGGTTTTTCCGCCTCTCGCACCGGGATACCAGAGCTGCAATACAGCGTCTGCTTTGTCCTGCGCTACAGACAGATCTATGGCGCTGCCCGCCATCAGGCACACGATGACCGGTTTACCTACTGCAAGAACTGCATCCATCAAATCCCTCTGGGACTGTGGAAGTTGTAAGTCTGTCTTATCACCCGATGCATAGCTGTTGCCTGTATCGCCCTCTTCACCTTCCAACGTCTCATCCAGACCTACACAGAGCACAACCACGTCACTGTGCTTCGCCACAATCACCGCCTCAGAGATTCTGTCATTCTGCCATCCAAGGCCCTCTACCCTGTCCTTAAACAAGTGCGCACCCTCAGAATATAAAACTCTACCATTATGTCCGACTTTATCCTGAATTCCTTCTAATACTGTTATGTATCTGGAAGAAGTGCCGTGATAGTTTCCAATTAAGGCCGCTCTGCTGTTGGCGTTTGGTCCGACCACGCCGATGGTCTTGCCTGTATTTACATCAAGGGGCAAAATACCGTTATTCTTAAGAAGCACAATCGACTCCTTCGCGATTTGCTGTGCAACCTCCAAATGCTCCTCACACTCCACCTTTTCATAAGGAATATCATCGTACTCACTGCCGTCAAAGAGTCCCAACAGATATCTTGTCGTAAAGGCCCGCTCAGCCGCCTTCGTAATTTCTTCCTCGGTTACCAGACCGTCCTGCAATGCTTTCAAAAGATGCAGATAGGTTACGCCGCAGTTAACGTCGCATCCTGCCTTGAGCGCCATCGCCGCGGACTCTTCCGCCGAATGTGTCACCATATGATGCTCATGGAAATCTCTGATTGCCCAGCAATCGGATACGTAATGTCCTTCAAAGCCCCACTCATCCCGCAGAATATCTTTCATCAGCGTCTTGCTTCCGCAGCAGGGTTCTCCGTTCGTCCTGTTATAGGCACCCATCACTGCCTCCACATCGGCTTCCTGTACGCAGGCTTTAAAGGCAGGAAGATAAGTCTCTGCCATATCTTTCTTCGTCGCTTTGGCATCGAATTCATGGCGCAGCGCCTCCGGCCCGGAGTGTACCGCAAAATGCTTGGCACATGCCGCACTCTTTAGTATCTCCCCATCACCCTGAATTCCTTCTACATATGCAACTCCCAGTCTGCTTGTCAGATAGGGATCCTCCCCGTATGTCTCATGTCCTCTTCCCCACCTGGGATCACGGAAAATATTGACATTGGGCGACCAAAATGTAAGTCCCTTATATATGTCTCTGTCATCTTCCGCGCTGTATGCGTTGTACTTTGCCCGACCCTCGGTAGCCACTACATCGCCGGCTTTCTTAATTAAGTCAACGTCAAAAGTCGCTCCCATACCGATAGCCTGCGGAAAGCTTGTTGCTACGCCCGCTCTCGCTACACCGTGCAGCGCTTCGTTCCACCAATTATAGGTCGGAATGCCCAGCCTCTCAATCGCCGGTGCATCATAGCGAAGCTGTGACGCCCGCTCCTCTATGGTCATCTTACTCACAAGTTCCTTTGCTTTCTCTAAAGCTTTCTTTCTGGCTTCACTTCGATTACCCATATGTCACAATTCCTTCCTGAAATTTTATATGTTTATCACTTTACGACATCTGCTGTCCGGCCGTCCACATCAACGACCCTGTTACTGCATATATAATATACCACAGTATTACAGATGCAGTATAACAAAATATAATATTTTCAGCATTCCAATAATTGCTTTCTGTGTCTTAAATATTGCTTTCGAAGAATATATGTTTCATAAGCATATTGCACACTCTTTGCTTCAATATTTTAATTACTGTTGTCATTTTGTCCTATAGCAGCATGTAAAATCGGCCGCTTGTAATATGTAGGGTTTACTTTGGTTTGATTTTTCTGTTTTTTATGGTATGATACAAGAAGATAAATAGCAATTTTTAGTAGTTGGTTATAACTATTTATTTAGTAAAAATATCTACTATGAAACATGTGCAGGTATGAAAGGACACAGCCGACATGATAGAAGTATTAAACGGTATTAGAGAAACGGTTGTTTACAAAGAAATTAAAAGTTTTCTGCTGTTTGATAATACAGATAACGAGGCATATCCCGACCACTGGCATACACCGCTCGAAATCATAATGCCTCTGGAGAATCCTTATCGAATTTCCTGTAGCGATTCCGACTATCTGCTGCAGGAAGGCGACTTACTCATCATAAACTCCGGCGTCATTCACAGCATGCCTGCCATGCCCGGAGAACGGCTTATATTTCAGGCGGATTTTTCCCTCCTTCACAATGTTGCCGATATCGAATCTACACTGTCTAACATTCCGTCCGCGCTGTTGGTTACCCCCGAAAGCGCACCCGCTATACACGAACAGCTTAAAAACCTGATGCTGGATATATGTAAGGAGTATTTCAGCGATTCCATTCTTATCAGTGCTTCCATCTACTCCAAACTAATCGAAATGCTGGTTCTGATAGGTCGTGAATGTACGGTGAACACAGCAGCTTTTGATGTGACAAGAACCAAGCAAAAGGAGTACACCGAGAAATTTATCGCTGTCTGCAAATATATCCACGAGCATTGCACCGAAGATTTGAGTCTTGATGATGCCGCCGCTCTCGCCGGATTTTCCAAGTATCATTTTACCCGATTATTCAAGCAGTTCACAGGCGTTTCGTTTTATAAATATTTGAACAGAAGGAGAATAGAACATGCGGAGATGCTGCTTGTAGACCCCGAAATATCCATTACCGAGGTTGCCCTGCAATCGGGCTTCTCCAGTCTCTCCGCATTTATAAGAATGTTTAAATTGATTAAAGGCTGTACACCTACCGAATTTCGGAATATGTACGAAGGTTAATGCACATCCCTGCTGACAGGCGGACACTTTTACCTTCTATAAGAAGATAAAGGTCTTTTGCGGTGGGGTTGTATATTATGTTCCCGTCCACGGATACGACAAGAGAACGCATCGCCGTCACATACTCGTAAATCTCTATGTTGGTGGCATACCACACATCTTTGCGCCCCTGCAGCTTATCACAGATATGGCTGATATGCTCCCAGTTACCGTTTCGCTCAAACTCATAACTATGCCCCCAGATGTACAACAATGATAAATTGCGATATCCCTGCGGATTTAAGAAGTCATCCAAAAGTTCGTCAGTCGCCTTGTTGTGATGGCAGGTAGGATGCCAGAGCATAAAATCGGAAGGCAGATTGAAATTCATGGTATCCTGCACCGTACGGCTGTACACGATGCCAAGATTTACCGCTGCTTCCATAAGCCGCTCATTATACTCTCCGAAAGGATAAGAAAATCCCCGCACGATTTTACCGCAGTATGTTTCAAGTGCTTTCCTGTCCTCGTAGATTTCCGCCACTGTCTGGGCACCGGACAACTGATTGAAATACGGATGTGTCACGGCATGGCAGGCAACTTCGTGATTCGCATATAATTCCTGTATTTCATCGGACGTGATAAATCCGTCCTGATCTATGGTTCCGCTGTTCAAGTGAAAAGTCGCTTTCATGTCAAACTGATTAAAAATGCTCACCAGCCGTCTGTCATAAATCTGTGCGTCGTCATAGCTGAAAGTCAACGCCTTATCTCTACCGTTCGGAAAAAGAAATTTGATATTCATAAACTCCTCCATGCTCCATGATTATTTTTTACAAAGGTTCCCTGCAAAAATAGCAGCTATATTTCGTTCTGGGCATCATCGGCATCAAATTCTCCGCACCGCAATAACCACAGTTGACAATTCTTTTGCCCTGAGGAACGGTATCACCGTCCAGATATCTCTCAGCTACAGCCAAACCGCCTCGCGTCTCATGCAGCCGCTTCTGTTCTTCGAACTTTTCCCTCGCATGCTCTCTCGCATCGGCTTCCGCCTTCTCCATCAGATAGGCTGTGGTGGTGTTCCCATCCTCTTTGGCTTCCTGTATAGCTGTCTGTGCAGGGTCATGCTGTCGTACCGGCTGATTTGGCTTGTGTTGTACCGGCTGGGACGGACGGGACTGTACCATCGGCTGCGCGGGGTTGCTCCGCGGTGTTGACTTTGGTGGTGCCGATGTTTGCGGCATTGTTTGATTCGCCGTAGTCACCGTAGTATTCGGAAGAGATTTGCTGTTGCTATTCTCTTTTGCACTTTGAATCTTCTTATATATTGCCACACCGATAATAATAAAGACTATTATTTCAAACATAAATATTCACTCCTCCAAGATGTAACAGCGTCATGCTGTTTATACCATGTATTTGTTTATGCCATATACCTGTCATGACGCAGCGCTGTACTTCACAATCAGCAGTTCCACGCTCATCACATCATTCATTCTGCCCGTCTTGACCGCTTCTTCCGACTCTACACAGTCCGACAGCGCGCGGCGCAGGTCATCCTCTCTGAATTTTGCCGCCTGTGACACATATTTTCTGGCAATAAAGCCCGCCAACCCTACTTTCTCCCCGATGGCATTGGCGTCAAGCCCTTTATTTTTTAACTCTTTGACCTGAAGAAGTAAGTTAAACTGCCTGGTAATCAGGAATAAAATACGCATCGGAGGCTCTTTTAACGTCAGCAAATCATAATACAGAGTCATCGCCGTCTTCTGATTTTTGTCAGCCACCGCATTAATCATATCGAAAATCTGGCTGCTCACCTGTCTGGTGCACACCGCCTCAATATCCTGCGCCGTAATCACATCTTTCCCCATGCAATAACAGAGCAGCTTCTCCAGCTCGCCCCGAATATTCGCCATGTCCGAGCCCGTCTTATCCAGAAAAAGTTCCAAATCACGTTCTGTGATGTTCTTATTATCTTTTTTCAGGAAACCGAGAATCCAGCGCTTTAATATCGCCTCGTCCTGCGCCTTAAACTCAATGGCACGTCCCTTCGCGGTGGCTGCCTTATAGAGCTTGCTTCGTTTATCCACCGTGGGCTCCACGAACACAAAATATGCAGTCTCCGCCGGCGCACTAAGATACTCCGCCAGCTCTTCTCCGCCGTGGGCGAAAAGTCCGCTGTTTTCCAGTATAATCACCCGGCGTTCCGCAAAAAAAGGCATGGTCTCTGCCAAATCAATTACCTCTCCGGGCTTGATATCCTTTCCCTCGAAGCAGTGAAGGTTCATGGGATCCCCTTCACCCAGAAGCGCGTTTTTCAGCTTATCCTTATACTGACTTCTAAGATACGCTTCCTCACCGTAGAGGATATAGACCTGTTTTAATTCTCCAGATTTGATTTCTTCCGCCAATTTCTTCATAGTTTCAGTATAGGGGATATTAAGAAAATTAGCAAATGAATTCCTTTAGAAATTTCTTTCTGTTGAATATAAGAAACTTATAATAGGTACCTTTATAAACAAACTGCCGTAAAATGATTTTTTCATCTCTTTGCCGCCTCATAAATTATATGTACTATAGCTTTCTGGCCTTAAAGCAGACAGAAATCGGAAGCATCTTGGCTTTCTTCATTTTATCACTGACATCTCTGACTGCCTCCATCGTCCCCTGATCCGTCTGCTCTACCATCTGTTCAATGCCAAAACCCGCCCGCGCCAGCGCATTGACATATGTAGATATTTTGCGGTTGCACAGAATAATTTCACTATCATGCACAGACATACGGAAATACGATTCGTCAAAATAACTTTTATCAAAAGTCAACTTATCATTTTCTATAATATCCTTACGCTCACTGCATGACCACGAAACGCAGTAATGCAGCGGATGATGCCAACTAAATATGAATATGCCGTCCTTTTTCAAATAAGAGGCAATTTTCTTAAATGTACCTTCCAAATCAGTAGTCCAGCCAATCCCATAGATGGAATAAACGTAATCAAAATAGTTTGTGGGAATGTCCATATCAGCTTCCATTGGCGAACAGATAAATTTTGCAGTATATCCGTTCTCCTTCAAAAGCTTGTCTGCATTTTCTATCTGCTTATGTGAAATGTCCACTCCCCACAATTCGCCTGCCTTCCTATCTGCATGGTATTTTAGGGAATGTCCGCTTCCACAGCAGATTTCCAGCATCTTTTTGCCGGAAACATCCCCAAACAAATGCAGATCATCTTCCGTCACAAAATGCACGCCATACTCAGGCAATGCTGTAGTTCCAAACCATAAGTCGGCATGTTCATTCCAATATGATTTATTGTTTTGTATGATTTCGTTGTTGTTCATAGAATCTATTTCTCCAATCCGTGCTCCATCAATACCCTACCCCACATCTCACCTTGATAGGGAAATGCATCCAGTGCATTTTCCATAGCGGTAAATCCCACCTTCTCATAACATTTACGAGCTGCATCATTCACATCAAACACGATCAATCTCACCGAAGAGACACCGGTTTTCTCATAAGCAAACTTGAGAAGCTCCCTGAGCATTGCGGTGCCATAGCCTTTACCTCTCACTTTGCTATCTACCATGATAAATCTAAGAAAACCCGATTTATCCTGTTCATTTACCGTATAGATAAAGAATCCTATAGGCTGGTTATTTTCATCTGCATAGACATATGCGCCGTCATACTCTTTATCATTTTGAAAAGTTTCGCTCTGGGATTGAAAAGAAAATTTTAAATTTTGCACAATCAAATAATTATGAAACTCATTCTGGGATAATGGATAAGGAAGCAGATTAGCACACCAAAGCGCATGAGTTCTCTCGTCCCGAATCCATTTTGCTATATATACAAAGTCTGTTTGTTCGTTGTAGAGGCGTAGGTGCATGGGTATTACTCCTTCAATCAATATTTTTTGCGTAGAAAAGACAGTCTTCCGACCGTCTTTTCTCTACATATTCGCCTCAAATTCTGTAATACTTGTTGCCCTTGCCGCAGACTTATGCCATCTGCTTAGTATGTTCAGGTTGTCCTCTGACCTGATATGCTCTACGATTCGTTGCGGTACTTGTCCCAGTTCTTCAAGAAGTTCTAAAATATCCTCGATCTTGCTTTCAAGTCTCCCAGCGCTTTTTCCCTCTTCTCTTCCCTCTTCTCTTCCTTCTTCTCTTCCTTCTTCTCTTCCTTCTTCTCTAATCCTATCCGCTATCTCACACATAACGTTCACTCCTCTCTTGTGTATCTTGAAATATCTGACCCGCTCCACGATCCGTGGGAATGTCTCCGTTTTCTTGTGTTTTTCGGTTTATTATCATTGTCTGTGGTATTTCTCTGACTGCCTACTCTTCTCTCTATCAGGTAATATCCCCTGCCGTCACCAACGATATCCTCTTTCGTAAGATACACCATCGTCACCGCCGGAAGTTTATCATAATCCTTCCCTTTCTCCAGAATACTCATGTCAATACCGGACAGATAATATCGAGTCCTCTTAAAAGGTGCCGTTTCTTCATACATCTGAATTTCAATGCCCACCATATCCCCACTATCACGCTCCGCAAGAATGTCCAGTTCCATCGAATGAGTCTCCAGATTCCGTATGACATACTGCGTCCTGACGCTTTGTAGTATTACCGATTGGTCATGCATCAGAATTCTGCACATCTCTTGACAGGCATCCACATCCTCAAATACTTTGCTTGCAAACAAGTCGCTGGTCAGGTTAAACTCCTGCACCAGTTCCTTTTTCTCCTCATAACTCTCTAATACCGTCTTTTCCTTCACCACAGTCCTCCCGTCTCTTTCGTACAGGACTGCTGTCATAGTTATAGTAGAAGAAAAGCAAGGTTTCATATGTTCTTGCCGAAGTCGCTTCCGCTCCGTATCTTCCTATTTTTTCAAGGCAGTCCTGCCAAACAAATGTGAATCCCTGGCAGAATCGCCTGACTGTGCTGCATCATGCCTCATATGGCTTGATATGAAATACAGCACGTATTAAGAATCAAGATTTGTTTTGTGTATATTTTCTGTTTCTGTGTTGGTATTGTAGCATACTGAACTAGAGATTGCAATAGGTTTTCAGAAATAATTTAAACGTTTTTTCGTTAATTCGAATTGTTCTAACATAGCATCCGGGCAATATGACGCCCCATCCGGTACGCTTCACGAACTTAACAGGGTCACCACTTATAATAAAAGAAATCCGCTGCGGTACTCTCATCGAATCCCTGCACAAGCTCCCACTTGCCGTTCTTGTACCCGATAAACAGAGTCTCCGCTACATACACGATTCCATTCTCCTTATAGTAGTCCTCCAGCGTATAAATATGCGATGAATACCCTTCCATTGTCTCGGCAGCAATCCACGTATTCCAATACCCCTCATTACTCTTCAACTCCGGAATATCCTTGCTCGAAGGAGAAATATCTGTTACATTTCCCCGATCAATCTGATAAAAGTATACCAACTGCCAATCACATGTATTATTTGCAAAATCGCAGTATATCAAAACTTCATCTGCATCGTCCCCTGTAATATCCTCATATACAATATCCAGAACGCTGTACCCAACAATCTC
>JAFLTE010000003.1 GCA_022510565.1 Lachnospiraceae bacterium
AGAGAGATGTATACTGGATTCTTACCGGCAATTCCATTGCCTATATGAAGGATGAGAAAATACATACCTTGTCTAATTTTCCATACTCCAATAACTTTGATATGCAGTTCGACAATCAGGGCGGTATCTGGGTTTTAAGCAGCAACGGGATCTATTTTGTCAACGGCGACAACCTGCTTTCGGATGAAGAACTGGTGTATTCTTTTTATGATATCCGCAATGGTTTGCCAAGTATTGCAACAGCCAACTCCAGAAATTACATTTCGCCTGACGGAACATTGTATATTGCAGGTGGTTCCGGCGTAAGCAGTATCAATATCAACACGGCGAGAGCAGGTAAGAATGACGCTAAGTTAGTTGTTCCGTTTATTACAATAGACGATGAGGAAGTTTATGTAAGAATAGGCGATACAATCACCATCCCCTCCGACTGCAAACGTGTTACGATTCACGGTTTTGCAATGACATATGCACATGACCCTCAGGTAAGCTACTATATGGAGGGCTTTGACGACAAGCCGATAATCGTTGCCAAGCATGATTTGCAGCCGATAAGTTATACGCGTCCACACAGCGGTGAGTATGTTTTCCATATGTCGATTATCGATGTCATGACCGGAGAGGACGTAAGTTCCCTTGCCGTAAAGATCGTAGTGGAAAAGGCATTCTATGAGCATGGTTGGTTCTGGATGCTTGTGCTGGCAGTGATTGCCCTGGTGATATTTTTGATTGTTCAGGTGTATATTCGCAATAAAATGGCGAAACTGATCGAGGAAGAGGAGAGAGAAAGGACTTTCATAAGGCAGATAATTCAGGTGTTTGCCAAGAGCATTGACGTAAAAGATAATTATACCAATGGTCACTGCTTCCGTGTGGCGGAATATACAAAAATGATAGCAGAAAAAGCAGGATATAGTGAGGCAGAAGTTGAGAAGTTCTATAACATCGGATTGATGCATGATATAGGAAAAATCAACATACCGGATGAAATTTTGAAAAAACCGGGCAGACTTGATGATGATGAATTTGCGAAGATGAAAATGCATGCCTCTTTCGGATATGATATCCTGAAAGAAGTTGAGATCATGCCGGAGCTTGCTTTGGGTGCAGGATACCATCACGAAAGAATAGACGGCAAAGGATATCCTTTTGGAAAGGCGGGCGATGAGATTCCGGATGTGGCGCAGATCATTGCCGTGGCAGATACTTTTGATGCTATGCATTCCACAAGATCATACCGCAAGAAGATGAAAATGGAAGATATCATAGCAGAGCTGAAACGGGTAGCGGGAACCCAGTTGAGTGAGAAATATGTGCAGGTGCTGCTGACGCTGATCGAAGAAGGGAAGATCGATGAGTGAGTAATTGCAAATCGATTCAATATTATATAATGCATATTATCATATTTGACGTTAGTTTATTTCAGAAACGGGGACTATCATGCACAACGAATTAACCAAGAAAGACATCGAAAAGATGGAAGAAGAAATCGAATACAGAAGGTTAGTGGTGCGTAAGCAGGCATTGGAGGATGTAAAAGAAGCAAGAGCCCACGGAGATTTGAGTGAGAACTTTGAATATTACGCCGCTAAGCGCTTCAAGAACCAGAATGAGAGCCGTATCCGCTATCTGGAGCGGATGATTAAGACGGCGGTGATTGTGTCCGACGAATCTGCGGAAGATGAAGTGGGAATGAACAACACCGTGGAGGTTTATTTTGAGGAGGACCAGGTGACGGAGAAGTACAAACTTGTCACCACGGTTCGAGGTAATTCCCTGGAGGGACTGATAAGCACCGAGTCGCCGCTTGGCAAGGCGCTTCTGGGACATAAGGTGGATGATAGAGTTTATGTAGAAGTCAATGCCGGATTCGGCTATTATGTAGTGATTAAATCCATAGAGAACACCGTAGATGACGGTACGGATAAACTGAGGAGTTTCTGATACAGAAACTCCTCGCTTATTTTATAGGTAAGTCAGTCAGGCTGCCGAGCCTGACTTAGGTATAAATTGGACAGCCTCCGCATATACCTTACAAAGCGCACATGACGCGTGTATGGTTAAGTGCAGGAGGAAAAAGCATGTATGAGGTGAAGACGGCGGCGGAAACGCTTCGTTTGCTTGAGACGGACAAGGATAAAGGCCTGGGGCGCAGAGAGGCGATGGAGCGCAAGACAAAGTACGGGGCAAACAGACTAAAAGATCAGGAGCAAAAGAGCCTCGCTCAGATGATTTTAGAGCAGCTCAACGACCCGCTAATCCTGATTCTGGTAGTGGCAATGGCAATCTCTATGATGCTGCGTGAATTCGGAGATGCAATCATCATTGTCACGGTGGTGGTGCTAAACGCCACGGTTGGCATTATTCAGGAGGGCAAGGCGGGCAAAGCGGTGGAAGCGCTCAAGAAAATATCTTCGCCGCAGGCTGTCGTTCTGCGGGAAGGTGGGCGTATGAAAATTCCTGCAGAAGATCTGGTGCAGGGCGATATTGTGTTGTTGGAAGCCGGAAATATGATTCCTGCAGACTTAAGATTAATTGAAACACAGGGTATTTGCATAGAAGAGTCTACCCTTACAGGAGAGTCTGAACCGGTAGAAAAGAATGCTGAATATATTGCAGATGCTGAGGGAGACCACAGCAGCATGAATATGGCTTATATGTCCACTTATATGACGAAGGGACGTGGTAAAGGTGTAGTGGTAGCCACCGGTATGGACACACGCATCGGGCATATAGCGGACATGCTGCATGAAGGGCGGGAGAAGCTGACCCCGCTTCAGGTAAAGCTGGGAGAACTTGGTAAAATTCTGAGCTTTCTGGCGGTAGGAATCTGTGTATTCCTGTTTATTGTGGCGGTATTGCAGAAGCGCGACGTGGGGGACATGCTTCTGACATCTGTATCGCTGGCGGTAGCTGCCGTTCCGGAGGGACTTCCGGCAATCGTGACGATAGTGCTCGCTTTAAGCGTATCCCGCATGGTGCGCGCCAGAACAATTGTGCGCAAGTTGTCCTCCGTGGAGACGCTCGGAGCGGTGAATGTAGTCTGCTCTGATAAGACGGGAACGTTGACACAGAACAAGATGACTGTGACGGAGTGTTATCTGGATGAAAAACTTGTCAGGAGAGAACAGTTCGGAGATCTGAAGGCAGTACAATTCATATTGGGATGTGTTCTGTGTAACGACGGTGTATTAATCGGCGAGGATAAAATCGGAGACCCTACGGAGCTGGCACTTCTGTATATGGCACGAGATTGCGGAGTGGATATCGAGCAGCTACGCACGGCAAATCCCCGTGTTGCGGAAAAGGGCTTCGATTCGGAGCGTAAGATGATGACCACGGTGCATCGAAAAGACGGAGGGCTTATCTCCTACACAAAAGGTGCGGCGGAGCGGGTGCTTGACAACTGTGACCGCATTTACAAGAAGGGACAATTGTGTGCTATGACGCAGTCTGACAGAGATGCTGTGACGAGAGTTCAGAAGCAGCTCATGGGAGAGGGAAGGCGTGTGATGGCACTTGCCATGGACACGGATGGCGGTATGCAGGAAAGAAATATGATTTTCTTAGGTCTTTTCAGTATGCAGGATCCGGTCAGACCGGAAGCGGTGCAGGCAGTGGCGGACTTTGAGAAAGCGGGGGTTTCCACTGTGATGATTACCGGCGACCATCCGGACACGGCATACTCCATTGCCAGGGAGCTTGGCATTGCAGACAGCCCCAAACAGTGTATTACGGGCAAGGAACTGGATCACATCAAAGACCATCATTTTTTACAGAGGCTTAAGGAACTCAGAGTATTTGCCAGAGTGACACCGGAGCATAAGGTCAGAATCGTGGAGGGGTATCGGACACTGGGGATGACGGTGGCTATGACGGGAGACGGTGTCAACGACGCACCTTCATTGCAGGCGGCTGATATCGGAATTGCCATGGGACAAAACGGTACGGACGTGGCGCGTGGCGCAGCGGACTTTGTGCTGATGGACGACAACTTTGCAACCATCCATCTGGCCATCAAGGAAGGCAGAGGCATCTATGAGAATATCAGAAAATCCGTGATTTTCCTCTTGTCTTCCAATCTGGGGGAAATCATCACGATGCTTCTCACCATTGTGGCGGGGCTGCCCAGCCCGTTAAAGGCGAGCTTTATTTTGTGGATTAACCTGATTACCGATTCGCTGCCTGCGCTTGCACTCGGGGTGGATAACAACGACGGAGAGAGACTGATGCAGGAAAAACCCCGCAGAAAGGAGGATTCCCTTTTTGCCAAAGGAGGATTGTTGTGTGTAATTTGCTACGGACTGGTCATCGGCGGTGTGAGTTTGGCGGCTTTTTTGAAAGTGCCCTACGACAGAATTGTGGCTGAAAATCTCCCGGTTAGTTTACATAACGTAATTGAAGGGCTGAGAATTTCCTCGGTGCTTGCCAAGGCACAGACCCATGCTTTTACGGTACTCGGAATCAGTCAGCTTTTCCACGCCATCGGTATGCGGGACGTGAATCGCTCTGTGTTCAGAATGAATCACAAGAATAACCCTTATATGATTGGGGCATTTGTGATCGGAATTGCATTGCAGGCAGCGGTGACGGAGATTACTCCGCTCATCAATCTGTTTGGCACGGTACGTCTCGAACTGGCAGAATGGGTGCAGCTTATGGCGCTGTCCGCCACACCGCTTATCGTTCACGAGCTGCTTGCACTGCCGATCTATAGCAAAGCCAGCACTGCCAGCAGCATAAGGAAAAGTCCGCTGAGCCAGGAAAGGTCCACGTTGAGCGTGGAGTAAATCAGATACCCGAGTCCGTATCCGGTGGAAAAGAGCAACAGATTAAACAGTGCAGACAGTAAGAAGAGCATGACGAGAGGAATTGTTGCTGTGGTGAAAGCCATACCCACTAAAACACTGTCCAGGGAAAGCGCCAATGACAGAAGAAGGGCTTCCTTCGGGCTTAGAATCTGCAAGTCCTCTTGGTTGGCATCTTCCGGTGATAAATATACGGTAAAAATAATGTTAATTTGTTTGATTTTGCAGCCCCAGTTTCTGACAAGACTGGGGTGTCTGCGCGCTACAGCCCGAATCAGGCTCTCAGACAGCTTACTGAGGCCAAGCAGCATCAGCAGGAAAAAGGAGAGAAAGGGAAGAGCGGATTCGGGGAGAAAAAGGAAAATATAAGAACCTACGCGATTGGCGGCGGCGATGAAAGCAGCCGGGACACAGACCAAAATAAGATAGGCCGGAAGTTTGATACGTACCCGCCCCGTGCCGTAGGTCAATCCGGCGGTCAGGGAGTCGATGGATACGGCCGTCAGAAAGAGGAACAGGGCGGCAAATGTACCGAACATGGTGCAAATCACCTCGATAGAATAAGATTTATGATATATTGTATGGAAAAAACGTCGGGAGTTGCCGAAATTTATTTACGCCCCATTCAAAAAATGGTATGATAAATAAACAGGAGGGTTCCTGTGCGGAAAAGCACTTCGGAACGTAAAAATTTATGGAACTTATGTTTATTGGGGCCGACCACGAAGTCACAGGCAGCTGCCACTATCTTCGTGTCGGGGAGAAAAATATATTAGTGGATTACGGTATGGAGCAGGGTGTCAATGTCTTTGAGAACTGCGAGCTGCCGGTGGATGCAGCATTGATTGACTACGTGTTTCTGACCCATGCGCATATAGACCATTCGGGTTTGCTGCCGCTTTTGTATTCCAGAGGATTTCGTGGAAATATCTACGCTACGGTGGCGACATGCGATTTATGCAGTATCATGCTTCGGGACTGTGCGCATATTCAACTGCAGGAGGCGGAGTGGAAGAACCGTAAGGCGAAGAGAAGCGCCGGAAACGAGATTACGGAGCCTCTCTATTCGATGGAGGATGCCGACGGAACGATTAGGCGGCTTGTTCCCTGCGATTATGAGAGTGTAGTCACTGTCTGTGATGATGTGAAAATCAGGTTCACGGATATCGGACATCTGCTAGGATCTTCCAGTATCGAGGTGTGGGCTACAGAGGACGGTGTAACCAAGAAACTGGTTTTTTCGGGAGACATCGGCAATGCCGGTCAACCCCTGATTAAGAGCCCTAAGCTGACGGAAGAAGCCGATTATGTGGTGATGGAGTCCACCTACGGAGATAGGCTGCACAGCACGGACAGACCGGATTACATAGAAGAATTGACGAAGATTTTGCAGAGTACCTTTGATAAAGGCGGCAATGTGGTAATTCCTTCTTTTGCGGTCGGAAGAACACAGGAACTGTTATATTTCCTGCGTCAGATTAAGGCGGACAGACTGGTGAAGGGACACGAAGATTTTCCGGTTTATGTGGACAGTCCGTTGGCGGTGGAAGCTACGGGTATTTTCCAGAAAAATGAATATGAGTGTTTTGACGAGGCGGCGATGGAACTAGTGAGACAGGGCATCAACCCTATCACGTTTCCGGGGCTTCGTCTTGCAATTACAAGTGATGAGTCCAAAGCAATCAACTTCGAGAACAGTCCCAAGGTTATTATTTCTGCTTCGGGCATGTGTGAGGCGGGACGTATCAGACACCATCTGAAGCATAATTTGTGGCGGCCGGAGTGCACGATCCTGTTCGTGGGTTATCAGGCAATCGGTACGCTGGGCAGAGCTATTGTAGAGGGTGCGGAGGAAGTTAAGCTCTTCGGGGAGCCGATTGAGATTCGCGCACAGATTATGAAGCTGATCGGTATGAGCGGTCATGCAGATAAGAACGGACTGCTTCAGTGGATTGACGGATTTAAGGTGAAACCGCAGAAGGTATTTGTAGTGCACGGAGAAGACAGTGTTTGTAAGCTGTTTACGGAGTGCCTTAAGGTGGAGCACGATATGGATGCATATGCTCCCTACAGCGGAACTCGGTTTGACTTAATTGAGGGCAGCTTCATCTACGAGGCGGAGCCGATTCCGGTGAAGAAGAAAGCGCGTGGTGTATCCGATGTCTTCGCGAGACTGCTTGCCAGTGGGCAGCGGCTTATCGCCATCATACACAAGAATGAGGGCGGCGCGAACAAAGATTTGGCGAAGTTTGCGGATCAGATTAACTCGTTGTGCGATAAGTGGGATAGGACATAAGAAGCGGTTTACATAACACTAGGCTGAGAAGAGGAGTAAGATATGAGTCTTGCTGATAAGATTTTTATAGATATGTGTAAGGATATCTTGGAGAACGGAACAAGTACGGAGGGCGAGAAGGTGCGTCCTCACTGGGAGGACGGGACACCTGCTTACACGGTGAAGAAATTCGGCGTGGTAAATCGGTATGACCTGTCTTTGGAGTTTCCGATACTGACGCTTCGGAAAACCGCCCTCAAGAGTGCCACAGATGAGATGCTCTGGATTTGGCAGCAGAAGTCCAACAATATAAAAGAATTGCACAGCCATATCTGGGATGAGTGGGCGGACGAGGACGGCTCCATCGGTAAGGCGTATGGTTATCAGATGGGTGTCAAACATCAGTACAAAGAGGGTATGATGGATCAGGTTGACCGTGTTATCTATGACCTGAAGAATAACCCGTTCAGCCGCCGCATTATGACGAATATGTATGTCCATCAGGATTTGCATGAGATGAACCTATATCCATGTGCGTACAGCATGACTTTCAATGTGACACAGAAGAAGGAACATGAGAAGCTGACATTAAATGCCGTTTTAAATCAGCGCTCTCAGGATGTACTGGCCGCCAATAACTGGAACGTGGTGCAGTATGCGGTGCTTGTACATATGCTTGCTCAGGTGTGTGATATGGAAGTGGGCGAACTGGTACATGTCATTGCGGATGCGCATATCTACGATAGGCATATCCCTATTATTGAGGAACTGATAAGCAGACCGGTTTACGATGCACCGACTTTCCTGCTGAACCCAGATATTAAGGATTTTTATCAATTTACCAGAAATGATGTCAAGGTGGAAAACTACGTTACCGGACCGCAGATTGAAAATATTCCGATAGCGATTTAGCAGGCGGAAGCGTGCTGAAAGCACGGGCTTGCGAGTTTAGGAAGAAATACGGAGGTTACCATGAACATATTCGTAGCAGTGGACAGAAATTGGGCGATTGGCTGTAAGAACAGCCTGCTTGTCAGAATTCCGGCGGATCACAAAAATTTCCGTCTGGAGACCACCGGTAAGGTGGTGGTGTTGGGCAGGAAGACGCTGGAGACTTTTCCTCAGGGAATGCCTTTAAAGAATCGCACCAATATTATTATGTCAACCAATCCGAACTATCAGGTGAAGGACGCCATCATTGTGCACAGTAAGGAGGAGCTTCTGGAGAAGTTAAAGGACTATCCCAGCGAAGACATTTATATTATCGGCGGGGAGAGTGTTTACCGTATGATGCTGCCCTACTGTGATGTGGCGCACGTGACGAAGATTGACCACGCATATGAGGCGGACACTTATTTTCCGAATCTGGACGAGGACGAGGAGTGGGAGATTACGGCGGACAGCGACGAACAGACCTATTTTGATATAGCATACCAATTTGTTAAGTATGAGCGTAAGAAATGACTTGCTAGGGAAATTTTGATTTAAGGAATCAATATATAAGGGGATCATAATCAAGGAAGGGAAAACTATATGGGTCAGGAAACAAAACAAGAGGCGGGAAGTAAGGAGAAAAGAGTCTCCACACTGGGACAGGCGAAGAAGCAGCTGGAGCAGAAGAACGTGGAACTGGAAGAGGCAATCAGTGCTGCGGAGAAAGCGGAGAGTGCGCGGGATATCTTTCTTACAAATATGTCCCACGAGCTGAGAACGCCTATCAACACAATTCTGGGATTAAACGAGTTGATTCTGCGGGAGAGCCAGGAGGAAGCAATTAAGGAGTATGCGTTGGATATCAGGCATGCGGGCAATGTTCTGCTCACGCTGGTCAGCGATATTCTGGATTTCACTAAGCTGGAAGCCGGACAGATGGAATTGATGGATGGAATCTACGATATCAGCTCGCTTTTAAACGATCTGATTAACGGTATTTCTATTCAGCTTCGCAAAAAGAAGCTGGATTTGGAGCTTGATATCGCGCAGGATATTCCTTATAAACTTTCGGGCGACGAAATTCATCTGAGGCAGATTCTCGGTAACATATTGTCAAATGCGGTCAAATATACGGAGCGGGGTAAGGTGACACTGCATCTTGGCTGGAAGAAGGTGAGCGAGGACGAAATCACAATTGATTTTGCCGTGAAGGATACAGGTGTCGGCATTAAGGAGAAGAATATATCAAAGCTGTTTGGTGTCTTTCAGCGTATGCATACCATCACCAGAAATCAGAACGACAGCACAGGCTTGGGGCTTGCCATTACGAATCGTCTTGTGGATATGATGGGCGGCAAACTTGAGGTGCAGAGTACTCCCGGCAAGGGTTCAACTTTCTCGTTCAGCATAAATCAGAAAGTGGTGGACAAAACGCCTTTGGGTGATTTTGAGAAACAGTACAATGAGAGTCTTCACAGCACAAAAAATTATAAGCAGAAATTTATAGCACCTATGGGAAGAATCTTGGTTGTGGACGATAATGCCATGAATCTGGCGGTGGCACAGGGACTTCTCAAGGAGACCAGACTGCAGGTCGATGTGTCGAGCAGCGGCGCGGAATGCTTGGAACTGCTCAAGAGAAAGACCTACCACGTAATCTGTTTAGACCATATGATGCCCGAGATGGACGGTGTAGAGACGCTGCACGCAATCAGAGCGCTTGAGAACAATCCGTCTGCGGACACACCGGTGATTGCACTGACAGCCAATGCGGTGGCCGGAGCCAGGGAATTTTATCTCAAAGAAGGTTTTCAGGATTACCTGACGAAGCCTATTGATGCGGATAAATTTGAGAGCATGCTGATTGAGTATCTTCCCGATAATGTAGTTTACCTGACACAGGAACAGAATGCATCGGGTGAAGGCGGAGAAGAGAACGAAGCCGAAATAACTATAATGGAGAGCAAATTAAGCGGTGTCGGTTTTAATGTTCGCAACGGTTTGAAATATATGGGTAACGATTTGGCTCTCTACGGCAAGGTGCTTCAGGATTTCCATTTGATTCTGAAGGAGAAGGAAGATGCACTCAAGGATTTTCTGAAAAAGAGAGATATGCCGGGCTATGCCATTATCGTTCACTCCTTAAAGGGCAACGCCAGAAATGTAGGTGCCGATGACCTTGCGGATGAAGCGTTTGAGCTTGAGAAAATGAGCAAGGCGGGACAGCTTGAGGATGTGGAGGTTCGCTCCCCCATTCTCTTTAATCTTATGAAAAATATGAGAAAAGACTTGAAGGTCTATCTGGACAGTGAGAATAAAGCTGACAAAGAGAGTGCGGATTCAAAGGAAGAAGCGAATATAAAGATTTCAGACGACGACTGGAAGCAGGCACTCAGAGAACTCGCCGGCAGACTGGATGACTTCGATGGAGAAAGCGTCAATGAGAAGCTGAAAGAGTTAAAGCGTTTCGAACGTCCTGAGTCGGATAAGAAGATGCTGCGACTGTGCGAGAAGGCGGTTAAGGACTATGCCTACGACATTGCTTTGGAAGTGGTCAATGCGGTATTGTAAGCAGTTGTCACGGAGTAAAGCAAGGGAATTGTATCTTGACTTTTATATGTAAAGGTATAATATAAAAACAAAAACTTTGTGAAAAAGGAGTACTGAGATGGAAAAGAAGAACATCGACTGGGCGAATCTCGGATTCGGATATCAGGAGACAGACAAAAGATTTGTGGCTAATTATAAGAACGGAGCATGGGATGAGGGAGCACTTGTATCCGACGCAACAATCTCGATTAATGAGTGCGCAGGAGTGTTTCAGTACGCACAGACGTGTTTCGAAGGTCTGAAAGCGTATACGACAGAAGATGGCCATATCGTAACTTTCCGTCCGGACCTTAATGCACAGCGTATGGAAGATAGTTGTAAAAGATTGGAGATGCCGGTATTTCCTAAGGAGCGTTTCGTGCAGGCTGTGATTGACACGGTGGCTGCGAACGAGGCATATGTTCCTCCCTACGGTTCCGGTGCCACACTGTATATACGTCCCTATATGTTTGGAAGCTCGCCCGTAATCGGTGTAAAGCCGGCGGAAGAATATCAGTTCAGGATTTTCACAACGCCGGTAGGACCTTACTTTAAGGGCGGCGTGAAACCTTTGACCATTAAAGTAAGTGATTTTGACAGAGCGGCACCGCACGGCACGGGACATATCAAGGCAGGCTTGAACTATGCCATGAGTCTGCACGCCATCATCACGGCGCACAATGAGGGCTTCGACGAGAATATGTATTTAGATGCTGCCACAAGAACCAACGTAGAGGAGACGGGCGGCGCTAATTTCCTTTTTGTGACGAAGGATAACAAAGTCGTAACACCCAAGTCCGACAGTATCCTGCCTTCTATCACGAGACGCTCTCTGATGGTAGTAGCGAAGGAGTATCTCGGTTTGGAAGTGGAGGAACGTGTCGTTCCTTTTGAGGAGGTACAGGAATTCGCAGAGTGTGGACTGTGCGGTACGGCAGCAGTTATCTCTCCGGTAGGTAAGGTGGTAGACCACGGCAAGGAGATTGTGTTCCCCAGTGGTATGAGCGAGATGGGACCGATCACTAAGAAGTTGTACGACACCCTGACGGGCATCCAGATGGGACGCATAGAGGCGCCCGAAGGATGGATTCAGGTAATCAAGTAATGCAGTCGATACGAGAACAATATCCATATTTATACGAAACGCATCTGCACACTTCAGAATCCAGCGCCTGCGCGAGAAGCACGGGCGCTCAAATGGCAAGAGCCTGTAAGGAATACGGTTATACAGGTATTTTTGTGACGGATCACAACTGGGGCGGCAATACTGCCACAGACAGGAGCCTGCCATGGGAACAGTGGGTAGATGCTTTTGTGTTGGGGTATGAAAGCGCCAAAGCGGAAGGAGACAGGATCGGTTTGGATGTGTTCTTCGGCTATGAGGCGGGGTATAGAGGCACAGAGTTTCTCATATACGGCATTGATGCGGAATGGATGAAAACTCACCCGCAGATTCAGACAGCGACGGTGGAGGAGCAGTATCTTCTGGTGCACGATGCGGGCGGTCTGGTGATGCATGCGCATCCATACAGAGAGGAGTCTTACATTCCCGAAATACGTCTCTATCCGGAGTGGGTGGATGGCGTGGAAGGTATCAATGCCACGCACTCTAATCCGAACAGCACCGGACACAATAATCCCGCGTATGACGAAAGGGCAATCAAATATGCACGACTTAACAATCTGCCTATGAGCGCCGGCTCGGACATTCACGGAACGAATCTGTTCGGCGGCGGGGTTGCCTTCAGAAGAAGGCTGTCATCGTCGGCGGACTATGTGCACGCAATCCTGTCAGAAGAAGATTATGTGTTGACTGACGGCGTAAAATGGTATGATAAGTGCGGAAATATCATATATTAAGCGCAAGAGAAGTGCAGAATGCGCGAGCTTGCGAGTATCTATAATAGTTTCGTGTGGGGTAATATATGAGCGGTAACAGATTGAGAAAAGTTGTGGGATTACTGTCTGCGGTGATTATCGCTGCGGGAAGTCTGACCGGATGCGGCAAAGCGGGCATCGGTACCAAGGTAGTTCTCACCACCGGATTTGATAAGGATGAAGTTTTCCGGATTGAGACAAGCGCGTGTACGCTTCCGGAAGTCATGGTGTATCTGACCAATATCCAGAATCGTTATGAGAGTGTGTACGGTGAGGAAATCTGGGGCACCAATGTAGGCGGCATGACATTGGAGCAGAATGTGAAAGATATTGCGCTTGCACAGATTGCGCAGATTAAAACCATGAATTTGATGGCGAAGCAGTATGAGGTGGAATTGAGTGACGAGGAGAAGGCGCAGGTGGAAAACGCGGCGAGTGCGTACTATAACTCCTTAAACGACACAGAGATAGAACGGATGGGAGTGTCCAAGAAGACAATCAATAACCTGTATACGGAATTTGCGTTGGCGGAAAAGATGTATCAGTACACTATCAGGGATATCAATCCGGAGATCAGCGATGACGAGGCGCGTACGATTACCGTGCAGCATATTCTGATTAAAACCTATGCTTTGGACGGAACAGGCAAGAAGATTGATTATACGCAGCATGCTAAGGAGGAAGCCTACAAGCAGGCGCGTCAGGTCCTTCAGCTGGCACAGGAAGGAGAAGACTTCGACGAGTTAATCCGCCGTTACAGTGAAGATGACAAGAGCACCTACTCTTTCGGCAAGGGTGAGATGGATGCGGCTTTTGAGACGGCGGCCTTTAATTTGGGTAAAGACGAGATTAGCGACATTGTGGAGACGGAGTTCGGGTATCACATTATCAAGTGTCTCAATACATTTGATAAGGAAGAGACCGATGCCAATAAGATAAAAATTGTGGATCAAAGAAGGGCTGAGGCTTTCGGGCGTGAGTATGATGCCTTTGTGGAGACGCTTACAAGAAATCTGAATGAAGAACTGTGGGACAGTGTGAGTTTCATTCATGACGAGAATGTAACCACCAAGGACTTTTTTGACGTATATTCAGAGTATTTCGGAGTTTAGAAAAAGTTTAGAATTGCGCAAGGCCGCATAAAATCAGTATATGGAGATAATTATTAGCACTCAAATCTATTGAGTGCTAATTTTGTCTTGACTTCTTATTTTAAGAGTATTAAACTATTTTTTGTGAAAAAGAAAATTGCTCCGGCAGCAAAAGAAAAGGACGTGACGACATGGCAGTAAAACATGGCAACTTATCGATTAACAGTGATAATATTTTTCCCATTATCAAGAAATGGTTATATTCCGATCATGACATATTCTTCCGTGAGCTGATTTCCAACGGCTGCGACGCGATTACAAAGCTTAAGAAGTTGGATATGATGGGCGAGTATGCGCTGGCAAATGACTATAAAGCCAAGATTCAGGTAATTGTAAATCCTGAGGAGAAGACCCTTAAATTTATTGATAACGGTATCGGTATGACGGCGGACGAGGTAGAAGAGTATATCAATCAGATTGCTTTTTCCGGCGCTACGGACTTTATCGAGAAGTATAAGGACAAGGCCAATGAAGATCAGATTATCGGACATTTCGGTTTGGGCTTCTATTCCGCCTTTATGGTAGCGGACGAAGTGCACATTGATACACTGTCCTATCAGAACGGCGCACAGGCGGTTCACTGGGAATGTGACGGCGGTACGGAATTCGATATGGAAGAGGGTACAAGAACGGAGGTCGGTACGGAGATTACCCTTTTTATCAATGACGACTGCTTAGAGTTCTGTAACGAATATAAGGCGAAAGAAGTTATTAAGAAATACTGCTCTTTCATACCTACGGAAATTTATCTGTCTAAGGCCAATAACACAGATACGCAGACGATTAAAGCTGACGAGAAGCTTGATACGGATGAGGTGGTTGAGGAGATTGCCAAGGAGAAAGAGGAGGACGAGCAGAAATTAAAGATTAAGAAACGTCCCGAACTTCTCAATGAGACGCAGCCCCTCTGGACGAAACATCCCAACGAGTGTACAAGAGAGGAGTATCTGGAGTTTTACCGCAAGGTGTTTCAGGATTATAAGGAGCCCTTGTTCTGGATTCACCTGAACATGGACTACCCGTTTAATATGAAGGGAATTCTTTATTTCCCCAAGATTAACATGGAATATGAGTCCATCGAGGGCACGATTAAATTATATAACAACCAGGTGTTTATTGCGGACAACATTAAGGAAGTTATACCTGAGTTCCTGCTTTTGTTAAAAGGTGTGATTGATTGTCCCGACCTGCCCCTTAACGTGTCCAGAAGCGCACTGCAGAACGATGGATTCGTACACAAGATCAGCGAGTACATCACGAAGAAAGTGGCAGACAAGCTTTCCGGTATGTGTAAGGCCGAAAAGGAAGAGTACGAGAAGTACTGGGATGATATCAGCCCGTTTATTAAGTTCGGTTGTCTGAAGGATGACAAGTTCTGTGAGAAAATGACGGATTATATCCTCTTCAAGAATCTGGACGGAGAGTATATGACGCTTCCCGAATGTCTGGAAGTCAACAAGATTGACCCCGACGAAGTAGAGGAAGGTGAGAGTGCTACGGATGAAAACGGCGAGAAAGTGGAAGCCGAGGTAGTGGATGAAAGCGACGAAGTCGTTAGTGGCGAAGAAGCAGCCGAGGAAGAGAAGAAAGAAAAAGTCATCTACTATGTGACGGACGAGAAGCAGCAGAGCCAGTATATCAATATGTTCCGCACCGCCAAGATGGATGCGGTGGTGCTCACCCACAATATCGACCAGCCTTTTGTATCTCAGCTTGAGGCGAAGAACGAGGGCATTAAATTCCAGAGAATTGATGCGGACTTGACGGATGTCTTTAAGTCCAAGACCTCCAAGAAGGCAGAGAAAGAGATGGAGGAGCAGGCGGAAGCAATTGCCAAGCTGATGAAGAAGGTTCTCAAGAAGGATGCCATCAAAGTGAAGGTTGAGAAGCTGAAGAATAAGAAGATATCTTCCATGATTACCCTCTCCGAGGAGTCCCGCAGAATGCAGGATATGATGAAGATGTACTCCATGCCGGGAATGGATATGGGTATGTTCGGCAAAGAGGGCGAGACGCTGATTCTCAATGCCAACCATCCGCTCGTGCAGTATGTGCTGGAGCATCAGGAAGGTGATAATGTGAAGATGATCTGTGAGCAGCTCTACGATTTGGCGCTGTTGCAGCAGGCACCGCTGGAGCCGGAGGCGATGACGAAGTTCGTGGCAAGAAGTAATGAGATTATGATGTTGCTGACAAAATAGTTATGTAAACTAAAAAGACCGACAGAAAAATGTCGGTCTTTTTAGCATTTATATAATGCTTTCATAGTAGTATAATTAATATAATAGAGGAAACCACATGGATTTTGGAAGGTGTCTGCTGAAAAAGAGAGATTTCAATATAAAGGAGGTACATACCATGAAAGTAACTGTAGCAATCGATTCGCTAAAAGGAAGTTTGTCTTCAATGGAAGCAGGCGAGGCAATTAAAGAAGGCGTAAAACGTGTCTATCCTGATGCAGAAGTCTGTGTCCGTCCGTTGGCAGACGGCGGGGAGGGAACCGTGGAAGCTTTGACCTGCGGCATGGGCGGCGAACTGCAGACCGTAACTGTAACCGGACCGTTAGGATCTCCTGTGGACTGTCAGTATGGTATTATAGAGGACAGTCATACAGCCATCATCGAGATGTCCGGAGCTGCCGGAATCACTCAGGTGCCGAGCAGTCTTCGCAATCCCATGAATACGACAACTTATGGCGTGGGAGAGGTTATATGTGACGCTATTAAGAAGGGCTGCCGCCGTTTTATCGTGGGTATCGGCGGAAGCGCTACCAATGACGGCGGCATTGGAATGCTTCAGGCACTGGGGTACGGCATTTTGGATGAGGATGGAGAACCGGTTTCCCGTTACGGTAAAGGACTTAAGGATATTGCACGGATTACGAACGATAATGTGATTCCTGAACTTTCTCAGTGTTCATTTAAGATTGCATGCGATGTGACGAATCCTCTATGTGGCGATCAGGGGTGCAGCGCAATTTACGGACCACAGAAAGGTGCAACACCTGAGATGATACGTGAAATGGATGGATGGCTTGCTCATTTCGCAGAAGTGGCGAAGGAAACTTATGATAATGCCGATCCGGAGGTGCCGGGAACAGGTGCTGCGGGAGGCCTGGGATTCGCGTTTCTGACGTTCACCAATGCCGTTCTGGAATCGGGCATCAAAATTGTGCTGGAGGAGACTCATCTGGAAGATTACGTAAAAGATGCGGATATTGTAGTGACCGGAGAAGGCAGACTGGACGGTCAGACGGTTATGGGAAAAGCCCCCATCGGTGTGGCTGAGACAGCCAAGAAATTCGGAAAGCCTGTTCTGGGGTTTGCCGGCTGTGTAACCAAAGATGCGGTTGCATGCAATTGTGGAGGTATCGATGCGTTCTTCCCGATTCTTCAAGGTGTAGTGACACTGGAGGAGGCTATGGCAGCAGAGAATGCAAAATACAACATGGCTGCTACGGTTGAGCAGGTATTTCGCGTGTTAAGAATGTCGGAATAGGGGGAGATACATAAAATGGCTGATTTTACAACACTCGGAGCCTTGATAGGCTTAGCAATTGCTATTGCTTTAATTTTGTTAAAGGTGCATCCGGCATATAGTTTGATTCTTGGTGCGCTTATTGGCGGTCTGCTTGGCGGCGGTGGTCTGGAACTGACGGTAAATACTATGGTGAGCGGTGCGCAGAGCATGATGTCTTCGGTTTTGCGTATTCTGACATCGGGTATTCTGGCGGGAACATTGATTAAGACCGGTGCCGCGGAAAAAATCGCAGAAATGATTGTAACGAAGCTCGGCGAGAAGCGGGCTATTGCGGCTGTGGCAATCGCCACGATGATTATATGTGCTGTAGGTGTATTTGTGGATATTTCGGTTATCACGGTGGCTCCAATAGCATTGGGAATCGGCAAGAAGGCCGGCTATCATAAACCGGCGATTCTCTTGGCAATGATTGGCGGCGGCAAGGCAGGAAATATCATTTCACCGAATCCAAATACCATTGCAGTTTCGGAAGCATTTGGTGTAGATTTGACGTCCGCAATGATGAAAAATGCAATTGCCGCAGTTGTAGCGCTTATCGTGACCGTTATTATATCCGGTATGTTGGCAAAAAAGAGCCTTGCAGCTGTGACAGAGCAGGATTTGGAAAAAAGAGATCAGGACAAGGAACTTCCGTCTTTTCTGGCAGCAATCAGCGGTCCTGCTGTCGTAATTATATTACTGGCGTTGCGCCCCATTGCAGGAATTTCTGTTGATCCTTTGATTGCTTTGCCGGTCGGTGGTCTGATATGCGCCATTGCAACAGGCAATATCAAGAAAATGATTTCTTTTGCTGAATTTGGTTTGAGCAAGGTGGCAGGCGTGTCTATACTGTTAGTCGGTACAGGAACTATTGCCGGTATCATCAAGGCATCGGCACTTCAATATGATGTGATCAATGTGCTGGAGGCATTGAATATGCCTGCCTTTATTTTGGCACCGTTATCAGGTGTTTTTATGGCGGCAGCCGCGGCATCAACAACGGCAGGAGCTACCATTGCTGCAGAGACGTTTGCACCTACGCTCATAGCGGCGGGAGTTCCGGCGGTATCGGCGGCAGCGATGGTCCATGCAGGTGCTACGGTACTGGATTCACTGCCGCACGGTTCTTTCTTCCATGCCACCGGCGGTTCGGTCAACATGAGCATCAAGGAGCGTATGGCACTGATTCCTTATGAGGCCTGCGTTGGTTTGACCAGTACTGTTGTGGCCGTGATATTGTATCTGGTCGGAATGTGAGTGAATATGCTGAGTTTTTAGAAGGCTGGCAGGTGTAAATACTGCCAGCCTTTTATGTTAATGTGGGCAAAATTGATCTTATTGCATATCCTGCAGGCGATGATTGCCAATGCATTCCTATCACTCTACGACGTATCGTGCCAGTTCCAATGCGATATCAAAATGCCCTGTATCGTGCTGAGTACCCTCTGTCTGCCCGTCTTTGTGTCTGGCATCCCATTCGGGTGCGTCAAGCAGATCACCGCTCGTAAAGAAGGTGTACAAATTTAATCCTCTGAAATCACACATTGCCTGCAAAGCAGCGCATTCCATTTCTACGGAAATACAACCATCCGCTTTATGCTTTTCAAAGTTATTGACGGTTTCCCTGTAGAAAGAATCGGTTGTCCATGTCTTTCCTTTCACATAAGGGATACCGTTTTTCTGCATAAATCCGGCAACAACGTCAGCATTCTTAACCGTGATATAATCCGATGCAGGTGCGTAGTGATAGGATGTACCTTCATCTCGATAGGCTTGTGTGGGTATCATAACTTTTCCATGTGCGATCTCTTTATTCAGGCATCCTGCGCCGCCGAATACGATATATTTATCCGTCTTTATTTCAGACAAAGTATCTTCCACCGTGCCGACACACGCAGGAGCGCCTACATAAGTTTTGTAAAACGCAAATTTCTTTCCCTTGTAATCCATGCAGTAAATTGGCGTATTGCCCGTTGCAAACCAAAAGGATGCAATCTGTTTGCAGTCGTAATGATCCAGAACGAACTTCTCAATAACATGTGAAAAGGTCAAAATACACGCATCGACTTGCGGCGCATTTTCATTGACACATGGGTTTATGATTGCCGGTGACTGGTTGTCAAAAGATTCTGTTATCATGTTTTTTCCTCCTTAAAATAAATAATAAAAGACAGCCTTTTTGTATAAATACAAATGTTGGCTGTCAGAATATATTCCCGGGAAATCCATATACAACATACCAACATATGCGTTCTCTGTTACGGGAGAAAACCGTCAGCATCTACTTACTCTCGCTTTCGTGCTGCAACTCGGGAGGGATCATATATTTAATCTACTTGTGCCGTTTCTCAGCAAACGCGGCTCTCTGTAACTTTCAAAATAAATATACCGTCTCCGTCATCGTCTTTATGATTTCGAAGTATGAATTTATCATATTGTATTGCGAAGATGTATCCGTGTCAAGCTTTACGGAACAGTTATACGCATAATTTGTTATATCCGATACAATACTCTTTTCACTTATCATTTATAACAATGCCAAAATCCGCTGTAACTCTCGACGACGATGACGCCGTCCTCCGCCATCTTTTTCTCAAAATACTTGATGAGCTTTGTTTTTTGCATATTTAAATATTTTGCCCCATCGGGATATCTCTGGAGCACTCGATCAAATAAACGCTCCGGGTCATCATAGGTAAGGGGACCGGGGATTTTTATAAACTCTAACTTTGTAAAATACTTGGAAAGCAGCGTCTCCAGTTCCTCCTGCTGCAGTTCCCGTACGTGACGCTTCTCTTCCGCAAAGGAAATATCCATGCCAAGCTGTGCAAAAATTACTTCCCAGTATTCATACTCAGCCGTCGTCCCATAGTAATTCATGGAAAACATGCCGCCCGGTATCAGCACGTTTGCCGCCCTCTTCACTAGTATTTCCATATCCTTGATGACGGACATGAGATAATGCGCAATTACCTTGGAGTAGCAAGGCTTGATATCGTCCCAAGTATCCTCTGACTCCACGTCCTTCCAATATACCCGGATGTCCGTGCCATGAGGCAGGCTTTCCCGATTCTCTTCTATATATTTCTCAAAATCCTCTGCCCAGCTCTCGTGGAGATCATACCCATCCACTAAAAGATTTTGCGGGATCCTCTCCCAATTGTTTCTCCACAGCTTCGCATAGCCACAGCCCAAATCCAGTACCCTGTCATTTTCCCTGAAACCTAAAGAATCATATATCTTTTCATACCAGTCCAGACCATCCGCTGCATGATTCACCGCATACATATGTCGCTCATCTGCCCCTTGATCGGCTTCCATCTTCTTAATGATATCCGCTACGTCGTCCCAATCCGGCTTTCCGTCCGTTCGCGCCAACACTGCCTGAATGCATTTCACGATCTTTTGCAGCGCCCAAATCTTCTGCTCCATCATCTCCACCTGATTTTGCAGGATTCCCGGAATCGATTCATTATCACTGTTCTCCAGATTGTCCTTGATCTCCTCCAGACTGAATCCCACGTGTTTTAAGGCAATGATCTTTTCCAGAATGATAAGCGAATCTTCATCATACAAGCGGTAATTCTTCTCGGAATACGCTGTGGGTTTCAGCAGCCCCTTTTCATCATATAATCGAAGTGCCTTCTGTGAAATTCCTGCCTTGCAGGCTATCTCGCCCGACGTCATTTTCTTTTCCATAGCTTTCCTCCTTTGACATGTCTCTATTTTAAGCTTCTATGACTAAAACTTAAAGGGTACCCTAGGGGCAGAGTCAATACAAAAGTTAAAAAAGTTTTGTTCTCTCCTGTCTGTTGTAAACCAACTCGTTATAGAAGCATCTCCGAAAGGATAGAAAATTAACTGTTGAAATAATCTTCCCGGGAGTATATCATGTCAATAAAGAGACATTTAATGCACAGATTATCGTCACAAACAGACTGTTTCCGGAGATGGAAAATGATTCTGAATCAGTGTAGGTATAGGAGCGGAGCAAAAAGAGGAGAAGCTTGTAATGAATAAAGAATATTTTCCGGATAACACACCGATCGATGATTGGTTTTATGACTATGCCGTCCCCGAACTTGAAGATATGGGAAAGCAGTATATTCTGACAGAATACGGAATACTTGACGATGGGAAAATTTACACCGTAGAAATACAGAATTTGATAGACACTGTGTACGAAAACGGCGGCGGTGTAATTGTCGTACCGGAGGGAACGTATATGACAGGTTCTCTTTTTTTCAGGCAGGGAGTCAATCTCTATATTTCAGAGGGTGGAGTGCTGAAGGGAAGCAGCGATATCAATGATTATGAGATTAGACTGACACGTATTGAGGGTGAGACCTGCTTATATTTTACTGCGCTCATCAATGCTGACGGGGTGGATGGGTTTACTATATGCGGACCGGGTACCATCGACGGCAACGGATTAAAATCCTGGAAGGCATTCTGGCTTAGGAGAGCATGGAATCCTGATTGCACTAATAAGGACGAGCAAAGACCGAGGCTTATCTATATTTCCAACAGCAAGAATGTGCTTATAGCTAATCTGCATTTGATTAACTCTCATTTCTGGACAACCCATATATACAAGTGCGACCATGTTAAATTTCTTCATTGTTATATTTATTCTCCGGCGGCACCTGTGAAAGCTCCCAGTACAGATGCCATCGATATAGATGTATGTACCGATGTGCTTATTAAGAATTGTTATATGGAAGTCAATGACGATGCCGTGGTATTAAAAGGCGGCAAAGGACCCTGGGCAGACAGTGCGGAGGAAAACGGTTCCAACGAAAGGATTATCATTGAAGACTGTGAATATGGGTTTTGTCATGGATGTTTGACTTGTGGCTCGGAATCCGTACACAACAGAAATATTCTTATGAGAAGGATTCGGGTTCATACAGGAAACAACCTGCTTTGGCTGAAAATGAGGCCGGATACGCCGCAGCATTACGAATATATTACGGTTGAGGATGTAGAGGGAAAGGCAGCTAATTTTATTTACATCAATCCATGGACGCAGTTTTTTGATCTAAAGGGAAGAAAAGATATTCCCTTGTCAAGAGCAGATCATATTGTGATAAGGAATTGCCGCTGCGAATGCGATACCTATTTTAATGTGAAAAAGGATGATAACCAGTATCTGCTTACGGATTTTACATTTGAAAATCTTTCCGTCAGGGCGAAGCATAATGGATTTGCAGAGGATGTGGTGAAGGACATGGTGGTAAGTAATGTCCTCATATGCGTTCAATAAATCGACATGACGACAGGATTCGAGCAAAAAATAAAGGTTATTTTGTTAAAATAGGCATCACTTGTTTTAAAAGTTTCATAATATGCTGATAAAAGGAGGATAAAAACTTTGAAAAACAGTGATGAAGGTAGAATAAAGGAATTTGAAGAATGGTTGTGCGATTTACATATGAGTAAAAACACTGTAAATGTGTATGTCAGGGCTGTCAGATATATGCTGGAGTATGTGGATGGAAGAGAGCAGGAGAAAAATGGACTGACGGGTTTTCGGGAATATCTTACGGGGAAATACAAACCCGGAAGTGTAAACCTTTACTTGATAGCGTGCCGCAAGTATCTTACATATTGCGGCTGTGACAGGGGAAAACTGCCAAAACCTGTTCGCATCCAGCCGGGACAAAGTGTAGAAAATATCCTGTCACTGGATGAATATGAAAAAATGCTGGACTACGCCAGAAAGAATCATAAATGGAAAGATTATCTGATCATGCGCACGTTAGCCTGTACCGGTATGCGGGTGAGCGAGTTGTCATACATAACGGTTGAAGTATTATCAGCGGGTAAAGTACAGGTATATAACAAGAATAAATACCGGGAAATCTATCTTCCGGATAAGCTCATAGCTGATTTGAGGGACTACTGTCGGAGCAACAAACTGACTGAAGGCCCTATTTTTTTGGGAAGCCTTGGGACCGGTATCGATCGGAGGAGTGTGTGGGAGATGATACAGAGAACAGCGCAGCACTGTGGGATTGAAAAAAGTAAGGCACATCCCCACAGCTTCCGGCACCTGTTCGCCAAAATTTTCATGGGACAATATGCAAATCTGGCGGAGTTGGCAGATATCCTCGGACACAGCAGTATTGAAACCACCAGACGCTACACTATGTCTTCCATGGAGGAAAAACGCGAAAAAATAGATAGATTACCGCTGTAAACAGGATATATGGCGCAATGTGCCCGACATAATACAATAGAATGTCAGGTGTGTCAATCTATTTTTTAAAAATTATTTTATTTTTTTTCACCCAGTATTTTCAATAGTGTTAAAAAGGGAAGAGAAAATGGGAAGGATGCGGTGTTTTGAAGCCGATCAAACTACATTTACCTGACATAATATTGTATTATGTCCTTAGGCGGTAAGAGAACCGGGAGCGGCCGCACAGTGATCTTATCGTACTTTAAATAATAAAAGGAGAGTATTAAACATGTCACATTACAAATTAAACGTAGACTTTTCGGATGCTGCACTGCAGAGTATTTACGGAGCAGGTATGAAACTTGCCATCGTAAAAACCGTGGAAGGGGACAAAGGTTCACCTGTCATTTGGGTTTCTACCCTGCCCTTTGAAAACAATACGATAGAATGGGAGGAAGAGTATCAGCTTTATGCTTCCAGACAGGAGGCAATGCATGGTGCCACCATCAGCAAGCTGTCTGAGACAGCGGGAATCACCAACCTTTCTTTCGACTTCAAAGACGGTATCTTCCAGAATGCGCATTCCAGCGATGCTGTGGGAGAGAATGAATATGGCCTTCGCAATGCAATGAACGCATATTCCAGTCTGACCTTCGGTCTGTCAGAGGCTGTACGTGTGAACGGCGAACTGCAGAAAGGCAAACCCATCAATGCGGTTTCTGTACTTTACAATCATCAGGCGGTTATGTCACCCATTGAGAAGGTTCAGGTATTCCTGGCGAACGATATCAATGACGGAGTAGTACATACCAGAGAGTTCAGCAATGCGATTGAAGTCGTATATGAAGACAATGATGTCGAGAAGTCAATCCGGTATGATGAATCCAAGGGAATCTTTGTTCCGGTCTAAGCAAAATGGAAGAACACAAAAGGGGCGGAGAAATCCGCTCCTTTTCGTGTCAAATGCCTGTGTAAATCAAAAATAGCTGCATGGACAGCAGAATGGAGGCTCATATGAACACAATGTATAGAAATAATGAAACCGGATATCGGCAGGTCAAAGACGCAATTGAAAAACATCAAGAGATACTGCCATCGCCAATAATCACAAATAAGGCTTTATTTAGAGAGCAATTGTTGGACGAGTTCAATTATGGAGATAAAGAAAAAGAACTGAAAAACACACTTTATAATTCTGCGAAAGCGACACGGAACGAACCGTGGTCAGTGAAAGTGCCATCGGACGAGTCGCGGTCAGTGGATACGCGGGAAATGGTGAATAAAAATTTTGCCTATCTCAAAGATGCACCGAAGGCGTTGTTGCATGTGCACAGCACGGTAGGTCTGTCGGTGGAGAATCTGGGTGCGCTTATTGAACAGTGGAATGTTGAACAGGAGAAGTTGGAGGAGGAGAAGGAGAAGGCAAGGGAGCCCTATATTGATTTAAAGATTTATTATGCCACAGTACAGACACCGGATTATAACGATGATGTTGAGAATGTTCTGTTGTACGGGGAACAGGTGGTACTCTTGGTAGAGGAAAAGGCGGATCCCGGATGGACCTTGGTGGATTTCGAACCGGTAAATCAAGGCTGGTTTAAAAATAATATATCCAGCTTCTGCTTGTCAGAGCCGGATGATATAATCACAAATTGGACAGAATTCGGCAAAATATTTATGAGAACGAACCACCTGTTTCGAGACAGGGGGTTTTATGAAAAATACCACACGTGCTTTCTTGAGGAATGCATGTATGATAATATCGGCTATGTGGAACTGCGGACCGGTTTTGCGGAATTTGCAGATTGGACAAAGAAGGAGGAGATAAGAAACAGCATCTTGTTTTTGCGACCGGATTTCAGTATGAAGGATTATTTCTATCATGCCGATATGGTAGACCGTCTTGACCCGGTCACTCCGGATGCGGAATTTTTGGAATTGATATTAAGTGCTAGGGATCAAGCCATGGTTAATTGGATTAACGCAGGTAAACCCGATAAGGAGCTGGTGGTCAAAGTCATTCTGACAGCAAACAGAAATAAAGCGCAGACTAAGCCGGAGGAAGCCGGTCAAAAGATTGATGCAGCAATTTCTATGAAAAACGGTCTCGCATCAGTAAAGCACAATACTCCTCAAGACTTTATCGCAGATATGATTATCGGATTTGACTTTGTGGACAGGGAAGATTCGTTAAACGGACTGACGGATACGCTTCACGGGATTATGTATGGTACATTTCCTTATGAGGATAAAGACCATCCCGAGTCTAAACTGAATATGCTTAAGGATAAATGCAGGATGGAGCTGATGCGGTTTTTCCTCCACGACGGGGAAAGTATAGCATCCATCAGTGATATTCGCAGCAATGCGGTCACAGGACCGATTTGCTCCCGCCACCGTATCGGACATGGTTTTCAGATGGGTACCGCTGAGAATCTTGCCTCCAATACAGACCTATACGGCAAACATATTATGCATTACATTCTGAACGGTTGCAGCAATGATGTAGACAAGCCGGGCGATTACCCCATCAATAATATCAACGACGACATCATAAGAAAGGATTATATCACTGAGCCGGTAATCGAACTATGCCCCATAAGCAATTATATGCTCGGTTATGTAAAGAATCTGGAAGAGCATCCCGCTATTTCACTGATGGAGAATGGGATTCTTGCCGTGATCTGCAACGATGATCCCCAGATTTTTGGCAGCAGAGGATTAAGCCATGATTATGCCGTGATGTACATGGCTCTAAAGAAACATTTTGAAAACAGGAAAATGAATGCACAGACAAAGGCATATGAGTATCTGAAGATAAGTTTCTTTCTGGGATATTTTTATGAGGAAATGAGCAAGAAATATTATAAAAAATTAAATGGAGAAAATAGTATCAACGTGGTAAATGACGACCTGTCAATGGAAGATGAGTGGAATGTTTTCACGGCCGCGTTATGCAAATTTAAAAGAGATTGGAGCAAATTTGTCAATCCTCCCACTAAGAAGGACCTCCCCACACCGGAAATAGTTCCATGAATTTGCAGGACTTTCCATATAAAAAGCGGACAGCTGCCCCTTATACGGGGTGCTGCCCGCTTTCTTACTGTCCCGGCTCCGCAATTCTGCTGACACCCACATAGACATCCGAAATCTTATACCATGTGGGATAGTCTACGATACCTGTCTGTGGCAGATTGAAGACACCTTGGAAGACCCGAACCGAATTGGCAGTTCCGGAGCCGTAGATGCCGTCCTCTGCGACACGCGGAATTGCAGGATAATTCTGGGCGATGCGGTTTAACTGCTGCTGAATCTGCAGCACTTTATCACCGGATGCACCGATGTTCAGATTGTAGCCGGGCCACGAGGATGGCACACCCGATATTGCCGTGGCGGTATTGATATACATATCGTTGCCGTAGTAGTAATGGATAATCTCAATAGCGGAATAGCCCTCATCGCCAAGGTACTTGGAGCCCCACTGGCTTAGGCCGTTGCATGTCACAGTCCTGCCGTCACAGTAGGAAGTGAGAATAGGCTGGCGCACGCCGGGGCGGGAGAGAAAATTGGCGAAGATGGTGTCTACCAGTCTGTCGATATTGCTGTAGATATTCCTGCCGTATATCCATTTCTGGTCGTAGGCGGTGGAGGAAGTAATGGTAAAATTATAGCCTCTGTTGCGATACCATTCCGTGTAAACACGATTCAGGGTAAAGGACATAATGGCAAGTGTGTTGGCATAGATAGCACTTTCGGGCCATGTGGCATAAATCTCAGAAGAAACTACATTTTTAATATAGTCTTGATACCTGACATAGTAATTGGGAGCAGTGGAGTCGGTCGGTGCTCCGTCGTGCACAACAATATATTCGGGTATGACAACACGGCTTAGGACGATTTCACCTGATTCGTCCATGGGTTTAATCTCGTCCTCGGGGATTTTGGGCGGATAATCGCCGTAGAGTGTGTGGTCCGGAATGACAATCGTCTCATCATCTCCTGTCGCAGTCTCGGTGGGAGTCATCTCAATGTTCTGCAAGGCGGTCACGTCGGGCAGCACTTCAACACCTGACACGGACACGGGCTCATAACCCGGCGCGGTGACATTCAGAGTGTACTCCGAGTATGGCATGGGAGAGTTGGGGGTCAGACTGTACTCAAGGGGAGGTGCATCGAGGGATACGGTATCTGTCTGACCGGAGGAATCGGTAGTCAAAGTCTCTAAGGTGTTGTTGGGATCTCCGGTATAAGAAATGGTTATGTTGGCATTCTGAATCGGTATCAGCCCTATATTGGCAGTCACATTGACCTGCAGTCTGCCTTGTGCCGAACCGTTGGGCTGTGTACTGTTTAAGACATCCATATAAAACCTCACGGTATTCTCTTCTTATTATGCTATGTGAAAGCCTAAGAAGCGTTACCGCATGGGAAGTTGAATACCCTGGTTGGAAAACAGCGCTTGGGTTGAGTATAATTGGATTTGAGGTTGCACTGCCTACCTGATAAATGGTATAATTTTAATAACTATGTAGAAAGGTAAATCGAAAGCGTGAGACAGGCTGCTGATGAGATTTTAAACGGAAAATTTAATGTCGATAACGGTTCTCTGGACTTTTCCTGTCCACGCATTGATATATCGCTCCATGCGGACACGGTGGCGGAGGACTCTTTCACGGTGTACGGACCTGAAGGATACATGACGGAGGGACGTGTCATATCAAGTGACCTTCGCATGGAATGCCTGACACAGTCTTTTAGCGGAAGTCAGGACGAGATTCATTACCGCTTTGACGCTCACGGTATGGAAGTGGGGGAAGAGGTCAAGGGAGCGTTCAACATTATCTCCAATCAGGGTGAGTATTATCTTCCTTTTACAGTGACAATTGCGCCTCAGACCGTCACATCCAGTTTAGGAGGTATCAAGAATCTGTTTCACTTCACGAATCTTGCCAAGAGTAACTGGGAGGAAGCGGTGAAGCTGTTCTATTCCGATGAGTTTCAGGCGGTGTTTGAGGGCAATGACCGGCAGTATTATGCCGCCTACCGAGGACTTTCGGCAGTTAAGGGCAATGAGCACAACATGGAAGAATTCCTGTTGGAAATCAATAAGAAAAAGCCTGTAGAGTTTATACCGGAGGAAACGGAGATTAAGATAGAAGACCCTCTGGATGAGATACGCTATGCTCTTGTAATAAACCGCAACGGGTGGGGCTACACTCATTTGCAGGTTGAGACGGAGGGCGAGTTTTTGCGCGTGGAGGAGGATAGTGCCTCCGACGCATCTTTTCTGGGTAACATCTACAGGGTATATTACTATGTAGATCGAGAGAAGCTGCATGCCGGCAATAACTACGGCTGTATTCTGTTAGTACAGCAAAACCGGACAATTCGCGTGCCGGTTACGGTGGTAGTACATAGAACCGGAAGAAAAGCTCTGGGCATCCATAAAGAAAAAAGGCGGCTGACGGTGGAGATGATGGAATATTATCAGGCATTCCGCCTTAAGAAAATCAGTACCAAGACGTGGATGACGGAGACAAATAAGCTCTTAAACCGCATGATGGAACTGGATGATAAGGATATTACCTACAAACTTTTCCAGGCACAGATTTTGCTCACAGAAGAGCGCTATAACGAGGCAAAGTGGCTGATTGAAAAACAGGAGGAGCAGGTTCTTGCCAGGCAGAATGATTGTCCTGAGTTGTGGTGTTATTATTTGTATCTCACGACCTTGTACAGCAGGGATGTCCGATATGTAGACAATGTTGCCGCGGAGGTGGCGCAGGTTTATGAGCGCAATAGAGGCAACTGGCGGATTGCGTGGCTTCTTTTGTACTTGTCCGAGGAGTATGTCAAAAACCCTTCGCGCAAGTGGGAACTGCTGGAAGAGTTGTTTCGGTATCGCTGTACTTCCCCTGTAATCTATATTGAAGCATGGCATCTTCTGTGCATGAATCCCGCCATGTTGTTAAAGTTAGATACTTTTGAGAAGCAAATACTCCTCTACGCGGTCAAAAACGACCTTATGAAAGAGGAAATCATTTTACAGATTGTCTATTTGGCGCAGAAACAGAAGACTTACTCCGACAGTGTTTTTCGCATTCTGGCAGGCTGTTATACCACAAGGCCGCAGAATGATATTCTGTATGCCATCTGCACGCTGTTAATTAAAGGAAATCGATACGGGGAAGAATATTTTGAATGGTATCGAGCGGGTGTGGAGCAAAATCTGCGGATTACCCGTCTGTATGAATACTATATGATGTCTGTCTCTCTGCAGAGTGACACTCCTCTGCCGAAGATCATATTGATGTATTTCGCCTATCAGAGCGATTTACATTATGAGATTACTGCGTATTTGTACGCCTATGTTTATCGGCACAGGGAAGAAATAACGGATATTTATGTAAACTATTCTGCCGCTATGGAGCGTTTTGTCGCGGAGCAGATAAGACGGGGCAGAATCAATAAGGATTTGGCTTATCTGTATCGCAATATGGTCAGTCTGCCCATGATTGACGAGGAGAGTGCCGTACAACTTGCGTCTTTGCTTTTTATGAAGGAAATCAAAGTAGATTCTAAGCAAGTCAGGGAAGTGATTCTCGTATATCCCTACGGTCTGGGGGAAGAAGTATATCCTGTCACAAACTGCCGTGCGCAAGTACCGGTTTACAATTCTGATTGTAAAATGATGTTTGGTGACGGAGAGGGCAATCGTTATACGGTGAGTGTGGACTGTCAGGTACAGACGCTTCTTACACCGGCTAAACTGGCGCTCATGATTTCGCCTTTTGTTCGGGATAATCCGGGCTATGCACTGTATGCTTGTTTTGAATCCCGGAATACTTTCACTGTGCAGGACGACAATGCAGACCTTTTTAAATTTCTTGCCGGTTCCGATCTGATTGCGGAGCACATGAAGCGGCAAATCCGCATGATGTTGGTGAATTTTTATTATGAAAAGGACAGGATGCGGGAGTTGGACGACTATCTGATTGAGTTGACACCTGAGGATGTGTCCAGACAGGACCGTAAAGAAATTATACGGTACATGATTGTTCGGGGAATGTACGAGGAGGCTTACAGCTGGGTACGCCGTTATGGGCCCTACGGTGTTGATGCTAAAATCTTAGTCAAACTGTGCAGTCGACTTTTGGATGAGGAAATTGTAGACGAAGAGCCGATTATGACCGGCATACTTCATTATGTTGTAAAAAAGGGCAAATACGACGAGAATATTCTGAATTATTTGATACGCAATTTTAACGGAAGCATTAAAGATATGCGCGATATCTGGAAAATTGCGGAAGATTTCGGCGTGGATACCTATGCGCTGTGTGAGCGTCTGATTGTGCAGATACTCTACACGGGAGCTCACGTGGGCGAGAAGATGGATATTTTCAGGGCCTATGCCAAATGCGGTGGTAATGTGACACTGATGGCAGCGTTTGTGTCCCAGTGCTGTTACGATTATGCAATCTGCGGACAGATTACGGAGCCATACATCTTTAAGTGTATTTTACAGCTTCATTATGATGATGTGCCTCTTCATACGATATGCAAGATTGCCTTTCTGCAGTACTATGCGGAGAACAAGCAGGAGCAGAATGAGGCGGTACGTCAGGCATGCTGTGACTTTTTACGGACGCTGCTTGACGAAGGTATTGTTCTGCCGCTCTATAAGGAGTATCAGGGATTTATCCCGCAGATGGATGAATACCAGGATAAGACTATGGTGGAATACCGGGCAAAACCTAATGCGAAAGTGGTTATACACTATGTGATTCAAGGTGAGGGCACCGAGGAAGCCGAGTACCGTAAAGAAGAGATGAAGGATATGTTTGCGGGTCTGTGTGTTAAGGAATTCATTCTCTTTTTCGGAGAGAGATTGCAATACTATATCACTGAGGAGTCGGATGGTACAGAACAGTTGACCCAAAGCGGCGCGATCAATAAGAGTGATATCGGGCAGGATAACTTCGAGAGTCGGTTTACCTTGCTCAACGACATTATGATTGGCAGAACATTACATGACTACGATACGGTGGATAATCTGCTTAGGGAATATTACAGGCAGGATTACATGACGGATACCATCTTTCGAGTGCGCTAGGAGGCAGTATGTTCTTAGAACATAAAGATAAAGACAAACTGCATAAGGGAAGTGTTCTGGTAGGCTACGATTTGGGGGAGCAGTACTCTCAAATCAGTTATCTCGTCTACGGTCAGGAGGATGTGGATACGGTTGCCACCGTGGTGGGGACGAAGCAGTATAATATTCCGACCATGTTATGTAAACGAGAAGGGGTCAATCAATGGTTTTATGGCAAGGATGCCGTAAAGAATGCCGACGAGGAGGGTATGATTCCGGTGGAAGGTCTGCTGTCTCTTGCCAGAAAAGGTGAAGAAGTCACATTGGACGGCGAAAACTTCGACCCGGTAGCACTTCTGACACTGTTTCTTAAGCGCAGCATGACATTAATGAATTTTATCGCTACCGTTGATAAAATCGATGCAATCATGTTTACGGTGGACGAGCTGGACGACCGAATGGTGGAAATTCTGTCGCGTGCATCAGTCAATTTGGGGCTGAAAACCACACAGATTTATTTTCAGAGCCATACGGAAAGCTTTTACTACTATATGCTGCATCAGCCTGCGGAGCTGTGGAATTATCAGGTGCTTGCGTGTGAGCACGACGGTATGCGCCTAAAAACCTACCGCATGGAGTGCAATAAGCGAACGACACCTATTGTGGTTCTGATTGAGGAGCAGATTTACGAGACGTTGATTATTCCTGAGGAGACTGAGGAGGAAGCCATTAAGCAGGATGCCTATCGTCTGGCGGATGAGCGTTTCTTAGGGATTCTTAAGAAAATGTGTGAGGGCAGGATTGTATCCTCGGCGTATCTTTTGGGTGACGGCTTTCGGAGCGGGTGGAACAAGGAATCTTTGCAATTTCTCTGCCATAATAGGAGAGTATTTCAAGGAAATAACCTTTTTAGCAGAGGAGCATGCTATGGACTGCAGGAGAAGCTGGAGCCGAGTGAAGAGGGCGCAAAGCATGTATTTCTCGGAAAAGACAAGTTGAAATCCAATGTCGGCATGAATGTGCTGCGGCAGGGCAAGGATTCTTACTTTGCACTTTTGGATGCCGGTGAGAATTGGTATGAGGCCACGAAGAAATGTGAATTTCTGTTAGCGGGAGAAAGGGAGATTTCTTTTGTGATTACGCCGCTGACAGGTAAAAATATAGAAACCAAAAAGATGATTCTTACAGGAACGGACATAAATAACGCACCCTATACAAGATACCGTCTGGAAATGACAATGAGCACGCCGGAGACTATGCGTGTCACTGTGACGGACTTAGGATTCGGAGAGTTGTTTGCGTCATCCGGTCAGGTGTGGGAAGAATTTTTTGAGGTGTCATAACATTGAAGTACAGAGGATAAGGCTGAAAGCATGAGTCAGATTATTTTGGGGACAGGCGAATATGCATCGACCCCGTACTATATGGAAAAATTTTATGTAAACCTATATTCGGTGGAAGAACTCTGCGTTCTGTTGGTGGAAAAGGCGGAACTTTTGGACCAGGATGTTATGCAGCGGGATTTGGTTAAATGGCTGGATGAGCAGTGTGGACTGAATCAGTTGGCGCATACGCTTTACTCACTGTTAAATCAGAATGGTTCTATCGTGGCTTTTGCGGGAACAATCTTAGAGTACGTAAATCTCTATTCGGCGGAAGTGATTTCGCAGGCAGAGCAGATCATCAGGAATAACGAGGGGCTAAATCCCTACGAGCGGGGCAAAGCCAAGGCAGATTATATGCTGCAAAACCGCAAATATTTTACGGCACTCGGGCAGTACAATAGTCTGCTTAGCCGGATTCCGGAAACGGAAAGTCTGCTGCGTGCAGGAATTCTTCACAATATGGGCGTGGCGTGCGCCAAGCTTTTTATGTTTCTGCCGGCGGCGGAAAGGTTTATGGAAGCGTATGAGACAGATGGAAGTGAGGAGAGTCTGGAGATGTATCTGGCATCCCTTCGTATGCACCACGAGGACAAGGACTATGTGTCGTATATCGCTGAGCATCCGGAATACCACGACGCGTCTCTGAGAGTGGAGAGACGAATGGAACGTGCCTACGGACAATTTGAGGGAACGGACGCAAATCGTATGCTTTTTACATTACAGGTATTTAAGGAAGAAGGCAACAGTACGGTAGGCAGCAACGCACAGTATTATCAGGAAATCGAAAAACTGACATCCGGGTTAAAAGAGGCGTACAGAGATATGTATCATTGACGCAGCAAATGTGTGCAGGAATAGAGTACAGTGTGAAAAGATTTTCACGCGGGAATGGAGCAAAAATGGGTTGGTTTCAGAATTTAACGGCTAAATTATTCAGAAGAGACGAAGAAGACGGTTACGGCGATGAGTGGGATGACGAGGAGGCTTCGCATCAGGTCGATTACCACGATAAAGAGCAGCGGAACGACTATGTCAGAAATTGCCTTGAGAGGATAGGGGATGCCACGAAAGAAGTGGAAAATCTGACTTTTGAGTATGATATGGTCACATCCTATCTGAAAGATATGGAGGAAATTGAGGCGCTCCCACCGGAGGAGAGCGAGCAGCTTAAGGAGTGTGCCAAGCGCGTGGCGCTTTTGCAGGACAGCAAGGCGGACTTCATGGAACGGCCGCACCGCATTACCGACGAGAAGTATCAGCAGATAGATCGAATGGTGGACGAGGTAGAAGAAGGTTATCGGAAGCTGAGCGAGACGGAGGAATACCAGGAGTTGATCAGACAGGACTTAAGCCGTCTGGACGGTGAGAAACATGCGTATTCGTACCGTAGAAATGAAGTGATGCACACGATTATGGACACGAGAGGCATGGCGGTCATCTGTGTGGTAGCCCTCGGACTTTGTGTTTTACTTTTGCTGTTCCTGCAGTTTTTCCTCGATATGGATACAAGAGCAGGGTATCTGGTGACGGCAGCGGCAGCGGCTTTGGCAATCACCCTTATCTATGTCAAGCACGTAGATGCAAGGCGTGAATTACATCGTGTAGAGACAGGCATTAATAAGATTATTCTGCTGCAGAATAAGGTGAAAATCAGATATGTCAACAATACCAATCTGCTGGACTATCTGTACCTGAAATACGGTGTCTCAAGTGCACAGGAATTGCTGGATATGTGGGAGAATTATAAGATTGAGAAGGAGGAGCGGGAGAAGTTCCGCAAAGCGGAGCTTGATTTGGATTACAACCAACAGGAACTTTTGCAGATGTTGAAACGTTATCAGATTAAGGATCCTGCTATATGGCTGCACCAGACCGAAGCTATTCTCGATTCTAAGGAAATGGTGGAAATCCGTCATAACCTGATTATCAGAAGGCAGTCGCTTCGCCGAAGAATGGATTATAATAAGGAAGTGGTGGCGGCCGGTTCCCAGAAGGAAATCAAGGAACTGGTGGAGCTGTATCCGCAGTACGCCAAGGAAATTGTGGCGACCGTGGAAGAGTATGAGAAAAAGTTTAATAATAAAAAAACATGAAGAAAACATGAAGTTACACTAAGACATGGAGAGGTTTCGGAATGAACACGGAGACAGAACAGACAGACAAGTTGGGCGAGGAGTGCGGTGTATTCGGTATCTATGATTTCGACGGCTGCGATGTGGCATCCACCATTTACTACGGACTTTTCGCCCTGCAGCACAGAGGACAGGAAAGCTGCGGCATTGCGGTCAGTGACACGGCAGGTCCCAAGGGCAAAGTGCTAAGTGCCAAGGAGATGGGGCTTTTAAATGAGAACTTTACGCCGGAAGTGTTAAACAAGTTAAAAGGCGATATCGGTGTAGGTCACGTGCGCTATTCTACAGCGGGCAGCAGCACAAGAGAAAACGCGCAGCCCCTTGTTCTCAACTATGTAAAAGGCACATTGGGACTGGCACACAACGGCAACCTCATCAACGCGACTAAGTTGCGCCGTGAGTTGGAATATTCCGGTGCAATTTTTCAGACGACCATAGACTCAGAAGTCATCGCATACCATATTGCCAGAGAACGCTTAAACAGCAAGACTGTCGAGGAGGCGGTAAGGCGGGCAATGCACAAAATTGAAGGTGCATACTCCCTGATTGTCATGTCGCCCCGTAAGTTAATCGGTGCAAGAGATCCCTACGGCTTCAGACCGCTGTGCATCGGTAAACGGGACAACGCATATATTCTGGCATCCGAGACCTGTGCGCTGGACACCATCGGCGCAGAGTTTGTGCGGAACGTGGAGCCGGGCGAGATTGTCACCATATCGCCGGACAAAGGAATTGAGTCGGATAGGAGTATGTGTCTGCCGAAAGAGCAACACGGCAGATGTGTGTTTGAGTATATATACTTTGCCAGACCGGACAGCCATATTGACGGTGTCAGCGTCTATGACTCACGTATCATGGCAGGTAAGTTCTTGGCGATGGATTCGCCGGTGGAGGCGGACTTGGTAGTGGGTGTGCCGGAGTCCGGTAACTGCGCAGCACTGGGCTATTCCATGCAGTCCGGAATACCTTACGGACAGGCATTTGTGAAAAACGCTTACGTGGGACGTACCTTTATCAAGCCCGGACAGAAGAGCCGTGAGAGCAGCGTACAGGTCAAACTCAATGCGATCAGAGAAGCGGTAAAAGGCAAGCGCATTATTATGATTGATGATTCCATTGTCAGGGGAACGACTTCAGACCGCATCGTGCGGATGCTTCGCGAGGCAGGTGCCAAAGAAGTACATATGCGCGTCAGCTCTCCGCCATTTCTGTGGCCCTGCTATTTCGGCACCGACGTTCCTGCCAGAGAGCAGTTAATCGCACATAACCGCAGCGTGGATGAAATCTGTAAGATTATCGGCGCGGATACGCTGGCCTATCTGAAAATGGAGCGTCTTGATGAGATTGCGGGACATCTCGGTATCTGCAGAGGATGCTTTACCGGGAAGTATCCGATGGAGCCGCCCACGGAGGATATTAGGGGAGAGTATGAGCAATGAAATTGCGAGCTGAACGCTATCGTGAAATATATTATATATAGAATAGGAGAAGCACATTATGAGTACAGACAAATACGTAAGCCCTTTATCGGAGCGATATGCGAGCAAGGAGATGCAGTATATCTTCTCGCCCGATATGAAATTCAGAACATGGAGAAAATTGTGGATTGCACTGGCGGAGACAGAGATGGAGCTGGGCCTAAGCCAGAACGGAATCCCTGTCATTACACAGGAGCAGATTGACGAACTCAAAGCCCATGCCGAGGATATCAATTATGATGTGGCGAAAGCACGCGAGAAAGAGGTGCGTCATGACGTGATGAGCCATGTATATGCTTACGGGCAGCAGTGTCCCAAGGCAGCAGGCATCATCCATCTGGGAGCGACATCCTGCTATGTGGGTGACAATACCGATATCATCGTGATGAATGAGGCATTAAAGCTGGTGAAGAAAAAACTGGTGAATGTAATTGCCGAATTGGCGAAGTTCGCGGGTCAGTATAAGAATCTGCCTACCCTTGCATTTACCCATTTCCAGCCGGCACAGCCCACCACGGTAGGTAAGAGGGCAACCTTGTGGGCACAGGAGTTCTGTCTGGATTTGGAAGACCTTGATTACGTGTTGTCCACTATGAAACTGCTCGGTTCCAAGGGAACTACCGGAACGCAGGCATCTTTCCTGGAACTCTTTGACGGAGATCAGGAGACGATAGATAAAATTGATCCCATGATTGCGGCGAAGATGGGATTTGATAAGTGTTATCCGGTGTCCGGACAGACCTACTCCCGCAAGGTAGATACAAGAGTGTGCAATGTGCTGGCAGGTATTGCGGCATCTGCTCACAAGATGTCCAACGATATCAGACTTCTGCAGCATTTGAAAGAGGTGGAAGAACCCTTCGAGAAGAGTCAGATCGGTTCCTCTGCCATGGCATATAAGCGTAATCCCATGCGGAGCGAGCGTATCGCTTCACTGTCCAGATATGTTATGATTGATGCCTTAAATCCTGCCATTACATCCGCTACACAGTGGTTTGAGAGGACACTGGATGATTCCGCCAACAAGAGGCTTTCCATTCCGGAAGCATTCTTAGCTGTGGACGGTATCCTGGATTTATGCTTGAACGTGGTGGACGGACTGGTGGTATACGATAAAGTAATCACAAAACGACTTATGAGTGAGCTTCCCTTCATGGCTACGGAGAATATTATGATGGATGCCGTTAAGATGGGCGGCAACCGTCAGGAGCTGCATGAGAAAATCAGGGAGTTGTCTATGGAAGCGGGAGCCAATGTGAAGCGTGAGGGCAAAGACAACAATCTGCTCGAGCTGATTGCGAAAGACCCTGCCTTTAACATGACAGAGGAAGATTTGCAGAAAACGATGGATCCCTCTAAATATGTGGGGCGTGCACCTCTTCAGGTGGAGAAATTCCTAGATGAAGTGGTGAATCCGATTCTTAACGAAAATAAGGAGTTACTTGGTTTAAAAGCGGAAATTAACGTGTGAAAAAGAAGAAATCGGCTTCGCGTGAAGCCGGTTTCTTCTTATAAGGCCGGAGTTTTTGATTTCATAACTCAAGAATGATATTGATTTGTATATAGAAGTATGATATATTTCTATAAACTACAAAAATAGTAAAAATAAATGTTGTATAATGCACACAAGTGAACACAAATATGATGGAGTATGATAAATGAAAAAATTTTCAGAGAACGAAGGAGTTAATTATTTATTCGGCAGAACGGAAATCCGTGAAATCAATTTCCTGCTGGAGGAACAGGATAAAGAGGAAACTGAGGAGAGGAGTAAGAAGAGTCCAAAGAAACTTATAAACGACAGGGCGGTTTCCTGCCTGAAATGGTATATTCATAAGGCATGTTCATACAGGTTCATGTTTTACTTCTGCTCTATAATAGCGCTGTGTGCTCCGCTGATTTCTTCCGTTATAGTAGGCTATAATTCATCAAAAACTTGTTCTTGGAGTATACCGTCGATTATAACCGCTGTTCTGGGTGTTGCATCCAGTGTGGCCACGGGTATTCTTGCGCTTTATCATGCTCAGGAAAAGTGGACCAGATATCGTTCGGCTTCGGAGTACTTAAAGAGAGAACTTGTATTATATAAGGCGGGTGTTGGCAAGTATAGCGACGGTAACGCACAGACTCTGTTTTTAGAGACTATTGAAGAGTATATGGTGAATGAACATATGGAATGGCGGGATAATCAAAAGTCCGATACGTCAAATGGTGGTTGATTTCTCTCATAATCTGTCTGCATGTCCCTTCAAAACTTTCTTGAACAAAATATCCATATTCTATATAATGGATATATCCATATGAGGATATATCCATTTATAATGTTTTTTTGTGAGACAAAAGAAAAGCGGGTGTTTGATTGCACAGGATGAATTCTAAAATTAGGTACATATGCAGTGTTCTGGCAGCGATAATGCTGGCTTGTTTTGTTATGCCTGCTTATGCCAAGGAAGATGATGCGCGGGTAGCGGAGGCCGAGGCAAACAGAAAGCTGCTTTTGGACTATCAGGATTATCAGGAGCGGTTGAATGCCATAGCGGGCGAGTGGGAGATAGACGATTACGGATTTACTGTAATAGAAAACCACATTTTCCCGATTGAGACGGAGTGCTTCGGCAACGTGTGGTTGGTGCCCGCTATGGAGGAGCAGTATCATCGTCTGGCACTTTTTTTAGTGACGGAGGACGGAGAAATCGTCTACCGGACGGATCAGCTTGCTGTCAACAGCTGGAATGTGGGCAGCTTAGAGCAGCCTATCCGGGGAATTTCCGCCGTTTCTTTTCAGGATCTCAACAGGGATGGAAGAATTGACATTGTCTTGATTGCCGATTGCAGGAACAAAACCGGCTCCTATGCGGGTAAAAGCTACAAGGTAGGCGACGTGTTGTTCCAGAGCGATGATGGATTCTACCGTGATTACCGAATTGCGGACAAGATTAACAGATTCGGTATGAATAAGAGTGCAGAGAGCATTGCCGCGTACGTCAGGGATGGCTATTCGACGGAGTTTCTCTACACCGCATCGACTAAGTCGGAGCTTATAAGAAACGGATTTAAGGTTGTGGAGGAGCAGGACTATTCCAGACAATTTGAGAAATTGGGTTATCTGGAAGTAATGCCGGGTACATACACGATGGCGGAATATGCCACTTTTATGATTTATCTGATAAACGAGCAGGGGGACATCGTGTGGAGTTTTCAGCCTATGGGTGATTTCGACAATCTGTATGCACTCAAGGGAATCAGATGTGTCGATATCGACGGAGACGGTATGAAGGATATTCTGGTGCTTGCCAGATACAGCTATGCGGGCGCCAACAATGAGCTGCTCACCAAGAGCGATTATACGATTTATTATCAGCGTACAGGCGGATTTGAGACGGATACGGAAGTGAAGCGTAAGGTTTCCTGCAATGATGAAGATACGGTAGCGGGACTTGTAGAGAAGGCAAGAGCCTATTGGGGATGGAGCCCGGAGACATGATTAAGATACTGATTGTAGATGATGAAAAACCGATTTGCGATTTAATAGACATGAATTTATCCGCGGCGGGCTATTCCTGCGTGGCGGTACAGGACGGGCTTGCGGCAATCGATGCGATTGAGCAGGGTGCGTTCGACTTGGTGCTTCTTGACATCATGCTGCCCGGTGCGGACGGTTATGATGTGATGGAGTATATTAAGCCATACAAGGTACCGGTCATTTTTATCTCGGCGAAGCATGAGGTAAAGGATAGGGTCAAAGGCCTAAAACTGGGTGCGGACGATTATCTGATTAAACCGTTTGACGTGACAGAGCTTCTTGCCAGAGTGGAGGCAGTGCTTCGCAGGTACAACAAGGCGGACAGAAAGCTGTCTGTAGGTGAGATTGAGATTGACATAGAGGCAAGGCGTGTGACGCGCTCGGGGAATCCCGTACCGCTCACCAGTAAGGAGTTTGACCTTCTTATGCTTTTTGCGGAGAACAGAAATGTGGCATTGTTTCGTGAGAATTTGTATGAGAAAGTCTGGGATGACGAGTACTACGCCAACAGCAGGACATTAGACCTCCATGTGCAGAGACTCAGGCGCAAATTAGGCTGGGAGAAAAACCTTGTGGCAGTATATAAAGTAGGATACCGGCTGGAAATTTAGGAGTATCAGAATGAAATTTTCACACAAACTTTTGCTGTGGACTACGATTATCATAGCCCTCACGCTAGGCTTTAGCGGTTATTATTTTGTCAACTACGTGTTTGAGACCTCGCTGGAGAGAGAGGTCGGTCAGGCGTTGGATGAAAACAGCATACTGCGGTTTGCTTTCGAGACGGCAGCATTAAACGTACCTGTAAAATATGATCTTTTGCAGGATAGTTCGGTGGAGCAGATAGCCTCCAATCTGGAGACGAGCGGACAGGGATCCGGACGTCTGCTTCGAATTTCCGATGAGCAGAAGCAGACCATCTACGCAAGCGACGGCTTTGATACGGACGATGAATTGCTTGGTTCGGTGCAGGAGAATCAGTACTCTTACCGTGTGATTTGGTCAAATGAGCATTATTATATCCAGACCGGCAGCAGTGTCAATGCTTTGGGAAGAACGCTGTATCTGGAAACCATGAGGGATGTGTCACAGGTTTTCGAAGAGCGGGAGACAGGATTCATGGTCTATCGGCGTTTGATGATTCTTATGCTGATTCTCGGCATTGCGATCATGTACTTTATCGCATCCCAGTTGACGAGGCCGATTAGGAATTTGGTGCGCGCCACGAAAAGGATGACTTTCGGAGAATACAGCTATCGTGCTAAACAGGTCAGCAACGATGAGCTGGGACGATTGACACAGGATTTCAATCATATGTCGGAAGCTTTAGAGCAGACTATCGAGCGGTTGGAGGATGAGGTGCAGGCGAGAGAAGATTTTGTGGGCGCTTTTGCACATGAACTCAAGACTCCGCTGACTTCGATTATCGGCTATGCGGATATGCTGCGGTCCAGAAAACTGGACGAAGAGAAAAGTCTTCTCTCCGCCAACTATATCTACACGGAAGGCAAGCGGTTAGAGACTATGTCGTTGCGGCTGCTTGATATTATTGTGACGAAAAAAGAGGGGGCGAAGCTTCAGAAAGTGCCGGTAGCGTCCCTATTTGAATATTTGCGCAGCATGTTTCTGCCAAATGGCAACATGGAGTTTGTTTTTGAATACGATGAGGGGTATGTACTGGCAGATCCCAGTCTGATTCAGACTGTACTTGTTAATCTGCTCGATAATGCCTGTAAAGCGTCCGAGGAGGGCGGCAGGATTGAGATAAGCGGCTATTCCGAGGAAGAAGGTTATCGGTTCACAGTGAGGGATTACGGTATCGGTATTCCCGAAGAAGAACTGTCCAAAATCACACAGGCCTTTTATATGGTGGATAAGTCCCGATCCCGCAGCAGGAACGGCGCGGGACTGGGTTTGGCGCTGTGTACGGAGATCATAGCTCTGCATGAGAGCAGACTGGAAATAGAGAGCACGCTGGGCGAAGGAACTTCGGTAGGATTCCTCCTGCCGGAGGCGGGAAAGGAGGCAGCATATGAAGAAATACATTCTTAGTCTTGCGCTCCTTGCACTGACCGCCATGGTAGTTGTTATTTCAATATGGGGACCGGAGGCGTTAGCTGTCTATAAAGACCGGGACGTGCTGAATGCAATCAGAACGCAGGAGGAAGAGACGGGAGGCGTGGGCTACCGTTATCAGTTGAGCAGTAATGAGAAACTCTATATTCTGTCCCAGTGTCTGAATTCCCAAAGCGTGGCAGGCACGGAGCAGAGCGTACAGACACGGGAGACAGATATTACGTATCAGGAGTTGACGGGCACCTATGCCTTTGTAGTCAATCATAACGGTCCGTCGGGGCAGGAGATTACCGATGAGGAAATCTACGAGTCCACCAATGAGGGGCTTGCCGTGTTGAAAGAGATGGGTGTTCTGCCGGACGAAATCAAGGAAGTACAGGCCGGTTCTTACGAGGCCACTCTGTACTCCGCCATCGATGTGCCGGAGCCGAGAAATAACGTGGCTGTCTGGAAGCTGAGTCTGGTTGGCAGTCTGCAGAACGCCAATAAGGAAAACCGTCTGATTGACGCATATGTGGATGCGGACGATGGCAAAATCTATGAGTTTTATGTGCGCTCTAAACTGAAATGGGAAGAGATTGATCCGGACGAATTGATTGAGAAATGGAGCTCCTATATGGGGCTGACCGCTCCCGAAGCATATGAGAATGACAACCCGCTTCTGGAAACTACGCCCTACTATAAGAAATATGTTTTCACGACTGCAGGCGGTGAGAGAACTATCGTGACGGTGGGATTTTATGACGGTATCAACGAACTTTTCCTGAAAATATCCAAATGATGCAAAAATGATGCAAAAATGATGTAACTATGTTACAAAAATGATGAAACTTTGATGCACCTTTCCTGTATGCTGTTAGCAAATACAGGAGAGGAGCATCATTTTTATGTACAGAAGCAGGAGAAGCTATTACAGAGAACGAAGAAGAGAAAAGATAAAGGAAGGTTTAAAAACCGTCTTGTGGGTTGTGACGGTTATCTGCATTATAGTCGTCTGTGTCACGATGGCATTACAGACGAAAGCATCGCAGGTAGTGGCGGCAGAGTCTCATGTAGTGCAGCAGGTTTCTCCGATTGATGTAAATAAAGCAGTGGATGTTGTGCAAGCCATGAATACAGGGCAGGAACTTGTAGAGGTGGCAATAGTAAATAGGGCAAAAGCGGAAGCGGAGCGCGTGATTGTAATCGACCCGGGACACGGCGGCATGGACGGTGGGTGTGTCTTTGACGGGGTATTGGAAAAAGATATCAACAGGCAGATTGCGAATAAGGTTGCCAAAAACCTGACAGATATGGGATACAAGGTCAAGCTGGCAAGAGCAGGCGACAATTATATAGAAAAGGCGGATAGGGTGGAACAGGCAAATTTGGAAAATGCCCTTCTTTACGTCAGTATCCACCAGAATTCCTGTGAGGTCAGCAGTGTCTCAGGCATCGAGACGTGGTATGGTGAGAATGACCTGACGGACGAAAGCAGGCGATTAGCGCAGTTTGTACAGCAGGAGACGATTAGCGCTACCGGAGCTGTGTGCAGGGAACTTGTGTCGGACGATGAAATGTGCGTAATCAATAAGAGTAATATGCCGTCCTGTCTGATTGAGACAGGTTTCCTATCCAATAAAGCAGAGCGTGAGAAGTTATGCACGGAAGAATACCGGGATCGGCTGGCGGAAGGAATTGCCAAGGGAATTGATATGTACTTAAGTTCCGAGAGTGAATAGAGCCATGTATTTGTTGAGGAATCGGATTCTTTGTGTTATACTTGCATAAGGTGACAGAGTTAATATATTGTGCCTTGCAATGGTGACATAAGATGAAGATAGCAATTATTGAGGATGAACAAGCGCACACTGATCTTTTGTGCCGGTATCTTGAAGCTTGGAGCAAATACAGGGACATTCCTGTAAACATTATGTCTTTTCCAGATGCAGAGAGTTTTTTGTTCACATGGATGGGAAATCGAGATTATGATGTGTTATTCGTGGACATTCAGATGAAGAAAATCAATGGCATGGAGATGGCAAAACGAGTCAGAGAGCAGGATCCCGATATTGCTATCGTCTTTACTACGGCTGTAGAAGATTATATGGCAGAGGGGTATGAGGTGGAAGCGATGCGCTATCTGCTAAAGCCCATCAGTCAGAAAAAACTGTTTCAATGCATGAATCGGGCGCTTGAAAGAGGAGGGCGCGAGCGGTATGTACTTGTACAGACTAAAGATGAGATATTGAAGCTTGCCGTGAACAAAATCATGTATGTGGAGGCCAGAGGGCACGGATGTGTGATTGAATTTTGTCCGCAGCTGAGCAGTACATTTCAAGTGGAAACTACGGACAGCATTTCGGTATTGGAAGAACGGCTGGGGAAAAAAGACTTTGTCAGATGCCACAGGTCCTTTATATGCAGAATAGATAAGATTCGGTATATCAGGCGCGCGTGGATTGAATTGGACAACGGCAGCAGAATACCGGTGAGTCGGAGAGAATATAGTGATGTGAATCAAGCGTTTATCCGGTATTATAGACGGGAGAGGGTGAAAAATGGGCGATAAAGTGTGGCTCATTCTTGTAGGAATTATAGCGACGCTTGCTTTGGCAGGTCTGTGCATCTTTTGGCTGCGCAGACTATTTTTTGCTGTAGTGGACAGGCATACATTGGCATATCAGAGTGATTTGATGGAGAAGCACTGTCAGGAAGTGGAGAGTATGTACCGCCAGACCAGAGCATGGCGGCATGATTATCACAACCACATCCAGACGATGAAAGCCTATCTTGCCATGGGACAGATAGAAGAGCTGGATGCCTACTTAAATGAACTGGATCAGGATCTGACGGTGATTGATACGGTAGTAAAGACAGGGAATGTAATGATTGATGCAATCTTAAACAGTAAGATATCTCTGGCAAAACGGAGGGGAATTGCGGTGGATGCGAAGGCCATTGTGCCGAAAGAACTGGGAACATCCATCTCGGAAGTGGACTTGAGTTTAATCATCGGCAACCTGATGGACAATGCCATGGAGGCATGTATGCGGGTGGATGATCCCGGGCAACGCTTCATCAGAGTGTATATTGATATCATGAAAGGTGAGCTCTACATCTATGTGATGAATGCCACCTCGGGGACACTCAAACGGATAGGAAAGATATATGAAACATTAAAGGACAGCCGCCACCACGGGTTTGGACTTATGCGCATCGACAAGGTGGTGGAGCGATATCACGGCTACCTGGAGCGGGCGGACGAGGAAGGCGTGTTTGCCACAGAGGTGCTCCTGCCCTTATAGAATACCATTCGTGCACGATACGAACCGTTCGTGCACGTTTTTTCTTTTGTGGGGATGGATATGATATATTTTACACGAAAGCAAACCAAGGGTTTTTCGAGGTCGCACGCCGAAGCAATACTGGGAGGATGAAGATTATGGAGACAGAAAAAGAGGGTTTTGTTCCGAAGCATTATTCCATTTTAAGTGATATTCTTTTTTTCGCCGATTATTTCAAGAGGGAAGAGCCGATGGTGCTTGTGCTTAGCGCACTTGAGATTCTTCTGAAATCGGTGACACCGCTGATCGGAATCTGGCTGCCTAAATTGACGATTGATTTAGTGGAGCAGGGAGTCACGGTGACACGGGCGGCAGCAGTGCTTGGCGGTTTCGTACTGGTGATGATTATTGTGAACGGTACCGGCCAGACGGTACAGGGCGGCAAGTACAATCTGTACAACCAGCAGAGAATTACTGTAATGGGAAAACTTTTTTTAAAGAGCCTGCGGATACGGTATGCGGATGTGGAATCGAGCGAAATGAAGAAAATATATGTGAAGGCTCAGGGAAGCGTCAACGGCGGAGACTGGTCCGCCATGAGCAAAACCGTGTCAGGGACAGTTGATCTGCTCGTGAACATAATTAGTTTTGCCCTATATTCCACACTGCTCGGATTTTTGAATATATGGGTGTTAGCGGTGTTGATTGGGCTTTCGTTGATCAACTACGCTCTGAGTTTGAGACATATTAGAAAGCAGGAAGCTTACCGTGAGGAAGATGCTGCTACATGGAAACATTTTAACAGTGTCAGCAATGCCATGGGTAATCCTATGGGCGCAAAGGATGTTCGAATCTTCGGGATGAAGCATTGGCTTCTGCAATTGCGGGAGATTGTACTCGGAGAACGGGCTGCGGTACAGAAAAAAATCCAGCGGACAGCCGCATTTTACTTCGGAATTGGGTTGTTGCTGTCGGCAGTCAGGGATCTGGGTGCCTATGCATGGCTCCTATATCAGGCATCAAATGGGAGACTGCGTGCCGGTGATTTCGTTTTGTATTTTGGAGCAATTACCGGGTTTTCCGTTTTTGTGAACGGTGTTATGAACGCAATTGCAGATTTGAGGCAGGCTGCAAACGGTACAGATTATCTCAGGGCATACCTGGAATTGCCGGAGGAAGACAGGATAAGCGGCAACAGACATGTAGAAGAACTTGCGAGATTGATTTCCATCGAATTTCGGGATGTGAGTTTTTCCTACGGACATCGACAGGACGTGCAAGATGAGGAGCAGGGGCATGGGGAGGATATTACGGAAGGAAAGCAGGTTTTCAGCCATCTGAATCTGACGATCCATGCAGGAGAGAAAATTGCTCTGGTGGGAATCAACGGCGCCGGTAAGACCACCTTAGTGAAACTGTTGTGCGGTATGTACGATCCGGATGAAGGTCAGATTCTGATAAACGGTATAGACCGCAATGAGTTTCCCAGGGAGGAACTGTATGAGCTATTTTCCGTTGTCTTTCAGGAAACGATGATTCTTCCGTTTACCGTAGGAGAAAATCTGAGTATGGATCGCATAGAGCGCATAGACGAGGAGAGGGCATGGGAGTGTCTTGATAAGGCGGAGCTGGGTGATTTCTTTAGGGAGCAAAATATCGATTTACACCGGTATATGACAAGAACCCTGATGAAGGACGGACTGGAACTCTCCGGCGGTCAGAAACAGCGGTTTCTTCTGGCGAGGGCACTATATAAGGACTCACCGATTCTGATACTGGATGAACCCACCGCGGCGCTTGACCCCATCGCAGAAAGTCAGGTCTACGACAGCTATCGGCAGTATACGGAAGGGAAAACGGCCGTTTTCATCTCTCACAGACTTGCCAGTACACGGTTTTCGGACAGAATCCTGTTGCTGGACGACGGCCGGATCGTGGAGATGGGAACACATGAGGAACTGATGCATAGAGGTGGGGCGTACGCTGAAATGTTTGAACTGCAAAGTTCCTACTATTCGAAGGATAGTGAGATACAGGAAATATAATTCGTGCGATAAGTTTTCCGAAGCGCAGGGAAAGGAGAAAAGGTATAAAAATGGAGACAGATTTGATGAGCAAGCTGCCTCTGCGGGAGCATATCAGGAATATTAAGAAAATGTTTGTGTTGATTAACGGTATGGACAGGCGATTTCTGCAGGGCAAAATATATGTTGCACTTTCAGACGCGGTCGTTCCCTATACGGAGCTGCTGTTATCGGCTTATGTTTTAGACGGAATCAGCGAGGGGAAAAGCTTTCAGGATATGATGAGAATCGTGGCAGTATCTGTCGCGGCTATACTGCTGTTCCGATGCTTAAGCGACATATTGAATCGCAGTATGATCGTGCGTGCAGATCGCATATGGTATCTTTATGAGTGCATTACACAGACGAAGATGCTTGACATGGATTATTCGAGAATCGACAGTCCGGAGATTAAGGATCTGAAAGAAAAAATTCGGAAAGATAATAACTGGGGTGCAGGCATCAGTACGGTTTTCTGGCAGTTCAGCGGTCTGGCATACCGCTTTTTGATGCTTGTCATTGCACTTGTTCTGGCCATGCCGGTAATCGGACATATCATTCGTGCCGGGAGATATGAGACATTGGCAGTATTTCTCATTATGTCAGCATTGGTGGCGTTGTTCCATCGTTTTTTACTGCATTTTCGTAAGAAATCGATGAATTATATGTTTAGCAGTTTAAAGGAGGAGGAAAAAGAAGAGCAGGCGGATTTTTGCTGGCCTTTTGCCAACGGAGACGGTTTTGATTACAGATACGGCAAGGATATACGTATCTACGGCAGTTATGATCTGATGAAACGCTGGACAACGGATGTACTGAAAAACAGGAAATTCCGTTCCAGATTATTAAATGGGATTGTAGGCGATGCAGGGGAGATGGGATTTAGCGCCGGCAATAACAGCATACTCACCGGGGCGGCCTATCTGATCGTGGTGATTGTCGCGCTGGGCGGCGTGATAACCGTGGGCAGCGTGATTCAGCTTGCGGGGGCCCTGAATCATCTTTTTACCTCAGTATATGCATTGATTTATCATGCATCTGAGCTGGCGCTGGCATCCAGAAAACAGCTCAGCACTCTGGAACTTCTGGAGTTGGAAGATGAGATGTACAAAGGGCGGCTGCCCATGGAGAAACGCAGCGACAATCAGTATCAGATTGAGTTTAAGAATGTTTCCTTTCGTTATCCGGGCAGGGAGGATTGGGCGCTTAAAGATCTTTCGCTGAAACTGACGATAGGTGAAAAGCTTGCAATCGTTGGCATGAACGGTTCCGGTAAGACCACCATGATTAAGCTTCTTTGCAGGCTCTATGATCCGCAAGAGGGCGAGATTCTGTTAAACGGAGTGGATATCAGAAAGTTTAAGCAGGCGGATTATCTAAGGCTTTTCTCCGTGGTTTTTCAGGATTATGTACTTTTTCCTTTTCAACTGGGAGAGAATGTAGCGGTGGATAGGGAATATGAGGAACAAGTGGTTCGTACCTGTCTTATGGACGCAGACTTTGGGGAACGTCTGACGGAGATGGAAGACGGTGTCCATACCTATCTCTATAAGGATTACGACGACAGCGGTGTGGAGGTTTCCGGTGGAGAAGCGCAAAAGATTGCAATTGCCAGAGCAATCTACAAGGACGCGCCCTTTATCCTATTGGACGAGCCTACTGCGGCTCTCGATCCGAAAGCGGAGTATGAGATCTATACAAATTTTGACAAGATTGCAGGTGATAAGACTGCTATTTACATCTCCCACAGACTTTCCTCCTGCCGGTTCTGTGAGAAGATTGCGGTATTCCACGAGGGGCGCCTGATACAGATGGGCAGTCATGAGGAACTTGTGAAGGATAAGGACGGGAAATATTATGAGATGTGGAGCGCACAGGCGCAGTATTATAGGGAAAAAGGATTTGACATAGAGGGTGCAGTGTAAGCGTGAGAATTTATTCCGCATGATATTCTTTTGCCTAGAACTTTTTTTCTTATGCTTTATATAATAAAACATGAGAAAATAGTACCGGTAAAAGGAGAACTTGACATTTATGGCAATCGGATATTTGATGATACAGGCGCGAATCGCCAATGATGCGATTCCGCTTGAGAATGTGCAAGTCAGAGTGTTGGATAACCAGGGACGAAGTCTGTATAGTATGGTTACGGATGAAAGCGGTGAGACACCGCTTGTTTCATTGGAGACGGTGGATGCAAGTCTGTCTCTTGACCCGAACTATGTGGGCACGCCGTTTGTAGCATATAATGTACTGGCGCAGGCAGAGGGATTTCAGACGCTCTATGTAGACAGTATCCCCATCTATGACGGGGAGACTGCCGTACTGCCCCTGACAATGATTCCCATGCAAGAGTCCAATCCGCAGCGAAGCGGTGAGGTGACGAGGATAACTTTAGGGAAGCCTGCCGTGGCAAGTCAAGAGCCGCGATATCAGGAAGGGCCTGATTCCGGCATTCAACCATATGTGCTTCGTCAGGTGGTGATTCCCAGTACAATTACCGTACATCTGGGAGGGCCCGCATCCTACGCATCCAACGTGCGAGTGTCTTTTACGGATTATGTTAAAAATGTAGCAAGCAGTGAAATCTATCCCACGTGGCCGGATGCGTCGCTGCGGGCAAATATATATGTCATTATTACTTTTGCATTAAACCGTATCTATACAGAGTGGTACAGGGCCCAAGGGTATGACTTTGATATTACAAACAGCACCGCTTATGATCAGGCTTTTGTGTATGGAAGGGCGACCTATGAATCCATCAATAACATTGTGGATCAGATTTTTAATGAATATGTAAGACGGCAGGGTCAGAATGCACCTTATTTTACATCCTTCTGTAATGGAACTACCGTCACCTGTTCCGGGTTGTCTCAGTGGGGTACAGTCAGTCTGGCCAATCAGGGGTTGACACCTTTGCAGATTCTGCGTTCCTATTATCCGAATGATATTGAAATTGCCGAGGCACAGGCAGTATCTGATGCTCTCACCTCCTATCCGGGTACGCCGTTGAGGGTCGGCAGTACAGGTCTGGATGTTCAGTACATTCAGAATTATCTTAGCAGAATCCGCAGAAATTACCCTGCAATTCCGGCAATCACCGATACTGCGGGAGTATTTGGCAGCAGTACGGAAGCTGCGGTTAGAAAATTCCAGAGTATCTTTAACCTGACGTCTGACGGTATTGTGGGAAAAGCCACATGGTATAAGCTTTCCCAAATCTATACAGCCGTGACGAGGTTGGCGGAGCTTGACAGCGAAGGCACGGATCTCGGAATCGGTACGGTTCCGCCAAGCACTGTTCTACGGCAGGGTTCCCGTGGAAACGATGTGCTGACACTACAATATCTTTTGAACGTCATATCACAATTCTATCCGGGTATCCCAAGCGTTTCACAGGACGGTATCTTTGGCAATGCGACAAGGCAGGCGGTAATTGCATTTCAGCAGATGATGCAGTTAAGTCCCGACGGTATTGTCGGACCTGCCACATGGCAGGCGATTTATAATGTTGTTTTGGGCATTCAGGGAAATATACCGTCCACAAGTCCGGGTTTCGATTATTTCGAATATACGGTTCGCTCGGGAGATACGCTGTGGATACTTGCACAGAGATACGGGACGACAGTAGATACCATTAAGCGATTGAACGGACTGACGAGTGATATATTGCGTATCGGGCAGGTGCTGAGGATTCCCACATCCACATCCTATCCGTATTTTGAGTATACGGTCCGCTCGGGGGATACGCTGTGGCTGCTTTCCCGAAGATTCGGGACCACGGTGGATGCAATCAAGAGTCTGAACGGTCTGACAAGTGATGCGTTAAGTATCGGGCAGGTGCTTTTGATACCGGAAAGCTGAATGTGGCAGGGATAGGGAAATTATCGTTTAATCATATTTGACGTGATAGGGTGCTTGATTTCTCAGGCACCCTTGTTTATCTTCTTATAGAGTTGACCGTCGGGTCAACTCTTTGTATAATCTGGATAGAAAGAGAGGATTAAGCATATGGAATGGGGAACGGTTTCAGCGGCAAACATGATGGGTATGGTGTTTTCATTGGTAGTTTCTGTGGGACTTCCGATTGCACTGGGAATTATCGTGTATAAGAAGACCCACGCATAAGTATCTTCCTGCTTTGTCGGCGCAGGAATATTCGTAGTATTTGCATTGATATTGGAACAGATACTGCATGCGATTGTATTGGCGATTATGGGTCCGGACTTCCAGAGTAGAACAGTATTGTTCGGCTTGTATGCTGCTCTGGCTGCAGCGTTGTTTGAGGAGACGGGTCGTTTTGGTTGCCATGAAATTCTTTATGAAGAAAAATCTTGATAAGGGCAATGCACTGATGTACGGTGTCGGGCATGGCGGTGTGGAGGCAATTCTCCTGGTAGGTCTTACTTATGTCAATAATATTGCAATAGCCATAATGATAAATACCGGTACCATACAGCTGTCCATGTCGCAGCTTGAGCCTGCGATGCAGAAAGCGACATATCAGCAGCTGCAGCCTTTATGGATGTCACCGTCCTATGTATTCTATATGGCAGGAGTGGAGAGAGTGGCAGCCGTCATACTCCAGATTTGTCTTTCCATACTGGTATATAAATGTGTGAAAACGGGACAGAAGAAATTTATTGCGGGAGCAATTCTTCTGCATTTTCTGGTAGATTTCGTAACGGTTGTGACAGCGGGATTTGGCATGCCGATATGGGCGGTAGAGATTGAGGTTGTTGTAATCGTAGTAATTGTCGCTTGGTGGTGTGTGAGGATATATGCAAAGGATGAGATGTAGTTCATGGAATTTTACAAGAAGTATCGTCGAATAATCGAGTAGTATAGAGGATAATACATGGAAAGTGCAGAGACAAATCAATCGATTGAAAATATAGCAGCTATGCAGAATGTACAGGATTACGAGAAAATCGCATTGCGGGTATCGAGAACAAGCATTGTATCGAATATTGTGCTTACAATATTTAAACTGTTGGCGGGTGTGATTGCTCATTCCGGTGCCATGGTGTCGGACGCGATTCACTCGGCATCGGATGTATTCAGCACGATTATTGTCATTATCGGTATCAGAATATCAGGCAAGGCCTCGGATAAGGACCATCCATACGGACATGAGCGCATGGAGTGTGTTGCCTCCATTGTACTGGCAACGATTCTTGCCGGTACGGGCTTGGGGATCGGCTATGCGGCAGTGAATAAAATTGTGGGCGGAAATTATGCGAATTTGGCGGTGCCGGGGATACTGGCTCTGATTGCGGCAGTGGTATCCATTCTGGTTAAGGAAGGGATGTATCAATATACACGAATCTATGCAAAAAAGATTGACTCCGGCGCACTTATGGCGGACGCATGGCATCATCGCTCCGATGCATTGTCATCTATCGGTGCTTTGATTGGTATTGCGGGTGCCAGAATAGGTTTCCCGTTTTTAGACCCTGTTGCCAGTGTGGTAATTTGTGTTTTTATTGAAAAAGCAGCTTACGATATTTTCAGGGACGCAGTAGACAAGATGGTCGATAAAGCCTGTGATGACGAGGTGGAATCGATGTTGCGGGAACGTGCGCTTGCGCAGGACGGTGTGTTGGGGGTAGATTTGTTACATACTCGCGTTTTCGGCAATAAGATTTATGTGGATATTGAAATCAGAGTGGACGGCGACATGAAACTGCGGGAGGCGCATGGTATAGCGGAGTGTGTGCATGATGCCATCGAACGGGCTTTTCCGAAAGTGAAGCATATCATGGTACATGTGAATCCGGCGGATAGATAGATGCTTTCTGTTATAACATTCGTTCTTGTCAGAGCGCAGATTTGTGGCTATAATAAAGCACAGGGAAAATATGGATGCATATATTTTATGTATAGTTTAGAAAGATTCAGAATGGAGTAAAAGATGAAAAAAGACAAAAGAGAGAATGGGTATATGATTGGTCAAAATAAGAAAAAAGCAGGCCAAAGAGCGATGGCCGCAGTTTTGACGGCAGTGGTTACGGCGGTTTTTATAATGGGCGGAGCGCTATTTGGAATAGATAATACTATGTATGTCAAGGCGGACGGTCGTCCGGTTGCCATTCAGTCCTGTACCATATCGGGTTCAAATGTTGTATGTCAGCTGAGCGCCGGCAGTGTGCCCTCCAGCGATGACGGCAAGTATTATATCTATGCGGACGAAGTTTATCAGGACGGAACGGCCGGCAAGGTCGTAGCGACAGTGGATGCAGGGGCTTCTGCCACTGCTGTATTCCCGTTAAACTATAACAGTGCTGATTCCAACTTGAGCCGGAAATTTTTAGTTGCTGTAAAGCGCGGCGGTCAGATGGTTCAGGTCAGCAATGAGCACTACATTACCAATCCGGAAGCGATTGCGACGCACACGTCGGCCCGCAGAGACACCGGAATAAAAGGCATATTGCCTGACCTCACCAAGTGTTCCAACGGGGAATTGCAGGATCTTGGTATTCAGCAGGTTGTATACAATATAGATATGGACGAAATTTGCGTCGATGAGACGGTTGCCGGGGCAATTCCTTTTAACTATAACGGGCAGACCTACTACTTTAACGGCGGAAGAATTAATTCCTTTGATTCCATGATTAAGAGTTTCAACAGCTACGGAATACAGGTGACTCTGGTGTTGCTGAACGGCGGCCAAAGTCCTTATGCACAGGATTTGGTTCATCCGGCGGCGCGGGGCGGCGACTGTCCGGGATATGCACTAAATGTGGCGGATGCTGCCGGAACGAATCATTTAAAAGCAATCGGTGCGTTTCTGGCGCAGCGGTATTCCGGTCAGATGGGCTGCGGACAGGTGGATAACTGGATTGTGGGCAACGAAGTCAATGCGAGAACATCATGGTGGTACACCAATTCCACATCGCTTGATTATAATGTAAATATTTATGCCAAGGCGTTCCGCATTATCTATAATGAGATGAAGAGCCAGAATGCCAATGTGCGGATTTACAATTCCATCGATCAGGAGTGGAACCGAAAGTCCAATCCCGGCAGTTTTCTGGCGAAAGCCTATCTGGATCAATTTAACTACTATATGCTCAGAGAGGGAAATATTGATTGGGGACTTTCGTTCCATCCTTATAACTCTCCGTTGTATGATCCTTATGCATGGAACGGCCCTGCGGTATGGGTGGGAAGCGGAATTACAACACCGTATATTACGATGCAAAACATAGATATATTAATCAATTATATGCATCAGTCACAGTTCCTGAGCCCGAGCGGGCAGGTCAGGAGTATTTCTCTGGCGGAGATTGGCTATACGTCCAGCTTCGGAAATGAAAAGCAGGAGGCTTCCATTGCCTACGGTTATCTGAAGGCGGCATCCCTTCCGGATGTGGATTCATTTATGCTTTTCAGACAGACTGATGATGCCCATGAGATGGAGAGTCATCTTGCAATGGGGCTGTATGATTTGAACGGCAACAAGAAACCTTCCTACAATATTTACAAGAATCTGGGTACTGCCAATGAAGCGGTGGCTAAAGCGAGGGCATCGGAGATTATCGGCATGGATATCGACCAGATGATCAGTCAGAATATTGTATGGACGAGAAGCGGCACCGGAGTGGTGCAGTAGAGTACGCGATATAAGCAGAGTCAGAAGGAATGCGGCACAGGCATCATGGTACATGAGGGCGTGTGCCGTATGACTTATGACGAGCAACACGAATGAGAGATACGTAGTATCTCGAATCTGCTTATAAACAAATTTTCTTGACAAACAATTAAATATATGTTTAAATGTACATACAAGATTTTGACATGAGGTAAGAGAAAGGAAAGACATTATGACTAAGAAACAGAAGAAAGTATTGATTCGTATTATTGCATCCGCCGTATTGGTGCTGGTATTCAGTCTGATTCCGGTGGAAAATTCTTATATAAGATTGGCGCTGTTCATGATACCGTACCTGATTATCGGATATGATATTTTGAAAAAAGCGGTATTGGGTATCGTCCATGGAGAGGTTTTTGATGAAAACTTCTTAATGGCAGTGGCAACCGTGGGCGCCATAGCGTTGGGAGAGTATGTGGAAGGAACAGCGGTTATGCTCTTTTATCAGATAGGTGAGCTGTTCCAGAGCTATGCGGTAGGAAAAAGCCGCAGAAACATAACGGAGCTGATGGATATACGTCCCGACTATGCCAACGTGGAGCAGGATGGGGAGCTGGTGCAGGTAGACCCCGACGAGGTGGCAGTAGGTACGATTATTACGGTACAGCCGGGTGAGAAGGTGCCCATCGACGGTGTGATTGTGGATGGTTCTTCTTCTTTGAATACGAGCGCGCTGACCGGAGAAAGTCTGCCCAGAGAGGCACATGAAGGTGATGAAGTAATCAGCGGGTGCGTCAATATGTCCGGCGTACTGCGGATTAGGACGACGAAGGAATTTGGAGAATCCACAGTGTCCAAGATTCTGGATTTGGTGGAAAATTCCAGTATGAAGAAATCCCGTTCCGAGAATTTCATCACAAGATTTGCAAGATACTATACACCTGCAGTCTGCATCGGTGCATTGGCGTTAGCGGTTCTGCCGCCCGTGACCAATTTGCTTATGGGTAATTCCGCTAACTGGTCACAGTGGGTGATTCGGGCGCTAACCACACTTGTAATCAGTTGTCCCTGCGCTCTTGTCATTTCCATTCCGCTCAGTTTCTTCGGTGGTATCGGCGGAGCTTCCGCCAAGGGTATTCTGGTGAAAGGTTCCAATTATCTGGAGGCACTTTCCGAGACGGCTTATGTGGTCTGTGATAAAACCGGAACACTCACTAAGGGCGTGTTTGAAGTGACACAGGTAGAGGCTGCAGAGGGCTTTTCTAAGGAAGAACTTCTTAAGATGGCAGCATATGTAGAGCATTACTCTAATCATCCCATCAGCAAGAGCTTGAAGGAAGCGTATGGCGGAGCAATTGATTCTGCGGTAATAGGCGACGTGGAGGAAATCAGCGGTCATGGGGTGACAGCGATTGTGGACGGCAGAAAAGTGGCAGCGGGCAATGTGAAGCTGATGAAGCAGTTGGGGATTTCATATCAGGCACCACAGCAAGTCGGCACGGAGGTCCATGTAGCGATTGACGATAAATATGCCGGATATATTTTGATTTCCGATGTTATTAAACCGGGTGCAAAATCCGCCATAGCCAACATGAAGGCGGCAGGAGTAAAACAAGTAGTTATGTTAACCGGAGATGCAAAGAATGTGGCGGACGCAGTGGCGAGTGAACTGGGGGTAGATGTGGTTAAGAGCGAGCTTTTGCCCGCCGATAAAGTGAGTGAAGTCGAGGCGTTGCTTGAAGCGAAAGGGAAGAAAGAAAAACTGGCGTTTGTCGGTGACGGCATTAACGATGCGCCGGTACTTTCCAGAGCGGACCTGGGAATTGCCATGGGAGCACTGGGATCGGATGCGGCAATTGAGGCGGCGGATATCGTACTGATGGACGATGATCCGAGGAAGATTGCGACGGCAATCGGCATTTCAAGAAAGACGCTTCGCATCGTACACCAGAACATCATATTTGCTCTGGCAATCAAGTTCGGCTGTCTTGCACTGGGCGCGGTAGGTGCGCTGAATATGTGGTGGGCGATTTTCGCAGATGTGGGAGTTATGATTATCGCGGTGTTGAATGCCACCAGAGCGTTGCGGTATAAGGAAGGGGTTCTATATGACAATTAAGAAGCTTCCCCATGACCATGGGCAGAATATTGATATCGTATTGGAGAAATTGCCGAGTCAGGAAGACTGTGCACAGGTAGCGGAGACTTTCAAGCAAATCAGCGACGGCAGTCGGTTGAGAATCCTGTGGCTTCTGTGTCATTGTGAGGAGTGCGTCAGCAATATTGCGGCGGCTATGGATATGAGCGACCCGGCGGTGTCTCATCATCTGAAATTGCTGCGTAAGAGTGGCTTGATTGTGAGCAGACGGGATGGCAAAGAAGTGTATTATAAACTGGCAGATACACAGCAGGCACAGCTTGTGCATCACGTGTGCGAGGAGATGTTTCGGATATCGTGTCCGTTAGAATGATAAGATTAAATTATATCATATATAATAAATATTGATTTTACTTATGATTAAACATGGTTTATAATCATAAAGTAAGAAACAGTAAGTGGGTTTTTTACGACCCACTTATTTTGTGTAAAGAGGTTTGTAATAAGGAGGAATTATCATGGTAAAAGCAGTGGTGGGTGCCAACTGGGGAGATGAAGGCAAGGGTAAAATTACGGATATGTTAGCCGAGAAGGCTGATATTATCGTGCGCTTTCAGGGCGGTGCCAACGCAGGACATACAATTGTAAACAATTACGGCAAGTTTGCGTTACATACGTTGCCGTCAGGGGTTTTCTATGACCACACGACAAGCATTATCGGCAACGGTGTAGCGTTAAATATTCCGATTTTGATGAATGAGATTAAATCGATTACGGACAGAAATGTGCCGATGCCCAAGATTCTCGTGTCTGACAGATGTCAGATTGTGATGCCGTATCATATACTGTTTGATCAGTATGAGGAGGAACGGCTTGGCGGCAAGTCCTTCGGCTCTACGAAGTCAGGAATTGCACCGTTCTATTCCGACAAATATGCGAAGATTGGTTTTCAGGTGAGCGAGCTTTTTGATGATGCACTCTTGCAGGAGAAAGTGCCGCGCATCTGCGAGACGAAGAACGTGCTTTTAGAGCATCTGTATCATAAGCCGTTGATTGATCCGAAGGAACTGCTCGAGACGCTGAAAGAATATAAAGAGATGATAGCACCCTATGTCTGTGATGTATCCGCATACTTAGATCAGGCGTTAAAAGAAGGAAAGACGGTTCTCTTAGAGGGCCAGCTTGGAACATTAAAAGACCCCGACCACGGCATCTACCCGATGGTAACCTCATCTTCAACACTTGCGGCATACGGTGCAATCGGCGCAGGACTGCCGCCCCATGAGATTAAGGAAATTATCACGGTATGTAAAGCGTATTCTTCGGCTGTGGGAGCGGGTGCGTTTGTATCGGAAATCTTCGGTGATGAGGCGGATGAGCTTCGCCGTCGCGGAGGAGATGGCGGAGAGTACGGTGCGACCACAGGACGTCCCCGTCGTATGGGATGGTTCGACTGTGTGGCTTCCAAGTACGGCTGTCGTCTGCAGGGAACCACAGATGTGGCGTTCACGGTGCTTGATGTACTGGGCTATCTGGATGAGATTCCGATCTGTGTCGGTTACGAGGTGGACGGAGAGGTTACGACTGACTTCCCTGTTACCTGTAAATTGGAGAAAGCGAAACCGGTACTGAAAAAGATGCCGGGCTGGAAGTGCGATATCCGCGGAATCAAGAATTATGATGAGTTACCGGAAAACTGCCGCAAATATATAGAGTTCATTGAAGAGCAGATTGGTTATCCGATTACGATGGTATCAAACGGACCGAGCAGAGATGATATAATTTATCGTAAGAGCCCGTTGAAAAAATAGTGTTGCAGCATTTATCGCTATGGTATAATAAAAGGCAATGGAAGTAATTCTCCATTGCCTTTTATTAAGTTATGTAAACTATATAGGTTGTTTTGTTGCATGGAGTTATGTAAACTATGAACAATATGGAATATTACAAAGTATTCTATCACGTTGCGAAGTCGGGCAGTCTGACCGTGGCGGCGAAAGAACTGAATATTTCACAGCCTGCAGTCAGCCAGTCTATTAAGCAGCTTGAGGGTGCGCTGGGTACGAAACTTTTTACCAGGGTATCTAAAGGCGTGCGCATGACGGGGGAGGGTGAGCTGCTCTACCGCTATGTGGCGAAGGGGTATGAGCAGATTGAACTGGGTGAGCAGAAGCTGGAACAGATGTTGAACCTGGAACTTGGGGAGATTCATATCGGCGCCAGTGATATGACGCTACAGTTTTATCTGCTCCCGTATTTGGAACAATTCCATGAAAAATATCCGCACATCAAGGTTGTCGTAAGCAATGCAACTACCCCGGAGACACTGAACAATCTAAACGAAAATAAGATAGATTTCGGAGTAGTCAGTACACCTTTTGACAATGAGGCCGGGCTGAAAACAGTAAACGTACGGGAGATAGAAGATGTCTTTGTTGCGGGAAGAAAGTTCATCCAGTACAAGAATCGTATGCTCGATTTGCAGGAACTTGAGAAAATGCCCATTATTTTTCTCGAAGGAGCTACCAGTACCAGAAGCTATATGGATGCCTTTTTGCGGAAAAATCACGTGGAAATTCAGCCGGAGTTTGAACTGGCGACCAGCGATATGATTGTGCAGTTCGCGCTGCGCAATCTGGGTGTGGGATGCGTAATAAGGGACTTTGCCAAGGAGTACTTGGAGGACGGCAGGTTGTTTGAACTGCGGTTTAATATGATTATCCCCAAGCGGCATTTCAGCGTGGTGACAAACCCCAGAAATCCGCTGTCGGCAGCGGCGAGGAATATGTTGGAGTTATTATATTAGATAAGGGAGGAATATCCGATGATTACAACGATTATATTTGACATCGGCAACGTGCTTGCTGATTTTACATGGAAAGAGCATTACAGAAGTTTCGGTTATGATGATGCGATGGTGGAACGTATTGCAAACGCCACTGTACGGCATCCGATGTGGAATGAAAATGACAAGGGTGTTATCAGTGTTGAGGAGATTATTCAGGCATTTGTGGATGCCGACCCCGAAATTGAGCAGGATATCCGCAGGGTTTTAGATAATGTCAAGACGATAGTCAGCCGCAATGACTATGCGATTCCGTGGATTCAGGATTTAAAGAGCAAGGGATACCGCTTATTATATTTATCCAATTTTTCCGAAAAGGCGGAGACGGAATGTGCCTATGCCCTCGATTTTATTCCGTATCTGGACGGGGGTATTCTCTCTTATCAGGAAAAGCTTATCAAGCCCATGCCGGAAATCTATGAGCTTCTGATTAAGCGGTATCATCTCGTGCCTGAGGAATGTGTGTTTATAGACGATATGCCCGCCAATGTGGAAGCTGCAGAGAAGTTCGGCATCCACACGATTTTGTTTAGTAATCAGGCACAGGCAATAGAAGAACTGCGGAAGTTGGAGGATTTATAATGAACGACCCATTATCGGCTATATTATCCGGGAATCCCCAATATAAGGAGGCATACTATGGTTTTCTTGAGATCCACAAGAAAAACCGTGGCGGCACTCCGGAGGAACTTGCAGAATTTGAAAAATTTTATGCTAAGGATTTCCTAAACGGTATTAAGAATAACAGTGCAGAACGAAAGGTACTCATTAAAGGTGAACGGCTTACAATTCGCAAGGCATGTATTGAAGATGCGGATTTTATGCAGAGTGTAGAACTTGATGAGGATAACTCGCCGTGGGTTGCAAACTGGCCTCTGGGTTGGAGAATTGCTAAATTCGGAGATGAGGATTTCCTGCAAACTATTATCGAAAGGGAAGACGGGACTCCGATAGGGCTTATTATATTTTGTGATATGAGAGCGGTAAAGGAACAGATGCAGCTAAAAAGAATTGCCATAATTGATAAGGGTAAAGGTTATGGTAAAGAAGCCTTGCTTCTCGCACAGAGGTTAGCGTTTGAGGTGTTCGGTACAAAATACCTTTACCTTGGTACAAAAGAGGCTAATCTGCGAGCACAGTCGATTTATAAAGCGACAGGTTTTATTCCCGATATGCCGGACCCTTGTACGAAGTTTCATATGAATAATACGAATGATATATAAAGGAGAAGTTTTGGGAGGTAAAAATGCGCAGACTCAGAATAGGAATATTTCTTTCTTTTGTTGTTATGTTAACCGCGTGTGCGAGCGATGTAAATTCACCGGAAGATACCGAACTGTCTCAATTAGAAGATTATGTTTTTGAACCAGACAGAGATGATAATACGGCAGACTCAAGCGAGACAGCACAGGCAGAGGATAAAGCAGAGGATATGACTGATGCAGCACAACCAAACGAAACATCAGAAGATTTAACCGAAACATCCCAACCGGATGAACTGGCAAAAGATTCAACCGAATCGGCAGAAAACAACGAATCAGACGAACCCGACACAATCTATTTTAAACCCAGCAATACCTATCAGGATATCTTGGATAATGCCTATGAAGTGATTATCCATAGGGGCGCTGATTTTGTTGAAGCCGATGAAATATTCAGTTCTATCGGAATCTGGGAGTCAGGGTTAGGTCGTAATACTGAAGAAGCTTTAGCAGGCATCGGATATACCTTTTATGATGTAGATGGCAACGGAATCGAAGAACTGATTATCATGGATACGGACGAAGATAGTGACATATGGGATAACAGAATTCTTACTATGTATTCACTTCTTGATGGCAAGCCTGTCTTAGTCATAGACGGATGGGCGAGGAACAGATACTATCTGCTAAATGACGGTACTTTTTATAACGAAGGTTCGGGTGGCGCGGCATATACCATATTTGCAACCTATCGTATGGCAGCGGACGGAGTCAATATTGAGGTAATAGATTATTATTTTTCGGATTACCGGGATGATTCGTTTAAAGAATACTGGCTTGCAGAGGGGAACTGGGGCTGGTTTCATAATACGACAGGTGTGCATAAGAAAGATGAGAGTGAGTGGATGGAATTTGAGAATGAAGATGTACCGTGGGAGATGATGGAGAATTATATAGCACAGGTGAAACAGTTGGATTTAACGTTTTTTGAAACGATGCGACCATGATGGTATTCAGCTTGCCGTAAATGATTTGAAACGGAGGTATAACATGAAAATCGCAGTAATCGGACCCGGAGCCATGGGGCTTTTATATGGCGCGAAGCTTTCGCAGTGTGCCGAGGTTGTCTTGGTTGGAAATAACGCAGAACATATCAAAGGAATCAATGACAACGGTATTACGCTGATAAGAGATGCAAAAGAGGCAGTATATCATGTTCCGACGGTTTTAAGCGGACAGATAGACGAATCGGCAGACATGGTAATTCTGTTTACGAAAGCATATTTGACCGAGGCGGCATTAGAACAAAACAGAGCCCTACTTGGTCCGCACACCGTGCTTCTTACCCTGCAGAACGGTGCGGGACATGAAGAAGTGCTGAGTAAATTTACGGATAGAAAGCATATTCTGATTGGAACGACAGCCCAGGGAAGCTATCGGGAAAACGCCCATACGATTGTAAACAGTGGACTGGGTGATACCGCAATCGGGGCAATATCCGATAACTTTGCCGGAACAGAAGAAATTATCGGGATAGAAGAAATCAGAGAGGTTTTTGAAAAGTCCGGTTTTCCATGCATAATCAGTGATAATATCAAACAGACGGTGTGGAATAAGCTGATGATAAACGCCTCCTCCAGTGTGCTTTCCGGTGTACTTGGGGTTAATCAAGGATATGTGGTGGAAAACAACTACGCGTGGGGGATTTGTAAGGATTTGATTCGGGAAATCTGTGAGACCGCCGCAGGGGAGGGTTGTTCTTTTGATGTAGGGGAACAGACAGAACGTATTGCGAGCCATCTAAAGAATGCACCCGGCGGATATACAAGCATCTATGCGGACCTTAAGAACGGCAGGAAGACGGAAGTGGATTATATAAGCGGCGCTGTAGTAAAGGCCGCCGAGAAACAGGGAAATACAGTGCCGACACAGGCATTGATGGTACGCATGGTTCATGCAATGGAAGAAAGGGAGAGATTATGATTAAGACAGCGGTAATCGGAGTAGGAAATATGGGAAGCAAATATGCCTCATTAATTCAGGATGGTCTGATTCAGGGCATGGAATTAAGCGCCATTACCAGAGTGCGCGGTACATACAGAGAGATGCTTCTTCCGTCTATTGAGGCGGGTATTCCCGTATATGAGACTGCGGATGAGCTTTTCCGTGCGGTGGAAAATAAAGAGTTATCGATAGATGCCGTTGTGATTGCAACGCCTCACTATGCTCATGAGGAGTTGGCAGTCAGAGCTTTTCGGAACGGATTACATGTGCTGTGCGATAAGCCGTCGGGCGTATACAGCAGGCAGGCGAGAAACATGGAAGATGAAGCCGAGAAATCGGGCAAAGTATTCGGCATGGTGTTTAATCAGAGAACGCTTCCGATTCATATGCAGCTGCATGAGTTGGTAAACAGCGGGAAATACGGTGCACTAAAAAGGGTAAACTGGGTTGTCACGAACTGGTACAGACCGGAGCAATATTATACTTCCAGTGCTTGGCGTGCAACATGGGAGCAGGACGGCGGTGGTGTCTTGTTGAACCAGTGCCCGCACAATCTGGACCTGCTGCAGTGGATATGCGGAATGCCGGTCAACGTTCAGGGATTTTGTATAGAGGGACACTTCCATGATATTGAAGTGGAGGATGATGTGACGGCATATTTTGAGTGGGAAAATGGTGCGACGGGCACATTTATCACCTCTACCGGAGATGCACCCGGCATAAACCGTTTGGAAATATCACTGGAGGAGGCCATGCTTGTCTGTGAAAACGGGAAATTAAGGATTGGGGAACTTGCTCAGGAGATGGGTGGTAAAGAGGCAGATTACCGCAAAAGTTCCAATGATTATTTTAAAAAGATAAAAGGAACATGGACAGAAATTACGCCCGTAAAGGAAGATAAGCCATACGAAAAAGTTCTGCAGGGCTTCGCCGATGAATGTATGGGAAGCGGTAAATGCGTAGCACAGGGTGCGGAGGGCAGAAAGAGCCTGCTTCTTTCCAATGCGATTTATTTGTCTTCATGGGAGAGAAGGATGGTGAAACTTCCGGAAATCGGAACCGATGAAGAAGTTGAGTTTGAGGGTCTGTTTGAAGCGTGGTTAAGTAAGAAAAGGAGCAAATAAATGGATAAGATAAAATTCGTTATTGTTGGCTCCGGATGGCGTTCTTTATATTATGTCAGAGTGGCTAAAGCATTGCCGGAGATTTTTGAACTGTGCGCAATGTATTGCAGGACAGAAGAAAAAGCGCAAAAAATCGCCGAAGAACATCTTATCCACACGACTACGTCCATAGAAGAGTGTGAGAGTTATAAACCGGATTTTGTTGTGGTTGTTGTGAATAAGGCATCTATCGCTGAGGTCAGTATGGAATGGATGCGGCGTGGATTTACCGTGCTGTGTGAGACACCGGCAGCCATGGATGTGGAAACTCTTAATAAACTGTGGGATATGCATAATCAGGGTTACAAGCTCGTCGTTGCGGAGCAGTATACGAGTTATCCCGAATACAGCGCTTTATTGAAGGTCGTTGACAGGAATATAATCGGTGAACCTGACTGCCTGAATATTTCTCTTGCACATGAATATCATGGAGCAAGCCTTATGAGAGCACTTTTAAATGTGACGCCGGATATAGATTTTACGGTGTCAGCCAAAACTTATCAATTTCCCACGACTGAGACCTTGACGCGATACGATTCATATAAGGACGGCAGAATTGCGGATAAGAAGAGGACTGTTGCGACATTTGAGTTTGCAAACGGGAAGGTTGCGTTGTATGATTTTGATTCGGAGCAGTACCGCTCTCCAATCAGGAAGAATACGCTGAAGCTGCAGGGAAGCCGTGGGGAAATCATCGACCGTACGGTGTATTATCTGGATGATAACAATGAATCCATCATATCGGAAATTCGAGTGGAGAAAAGAGGGATTGAAACGGAGTATGAGAATCCAAATCTGCACTATATCGAGGAAGTTACCGATGTGCACTTTGAGGATGACAGGGTGTATACTCCGGAATTCGGGTTGTGTGGTCTTGCGCAGGACGAAACGGCGGTTGCCTCATTGATGAAGCGCACTGCAGAATATTCTCGAGGATATACGGCAGAACCGTATCCGTTAAAGGATGCGCTCCAAGATGCTTACATGGCAATCTTACTGCGGGAAGCGGATGCATCCCAAAGTGAAGTGAGCAGTGCGAAGCAGGCTTGGCATGAGTTGTAAATACACTTTATATAGGATTTGAAGGTTTGGTATCATCATTTAAAATGTTGCGGAGGATAATATGGATATAAAGATACAGGCTCTTGATTCTGGTATGGCACTACAGTATGTTGATTTTTTTGAAAACAGAGCTTTTAGCGATGGAAATATCAATAAAGGCTGCTATTGCGTGTGGCATCACTGGACAGAAAAGCATGAGTATGAAAGAAGCTTACTTCCGGCAGAAGAAAGACCTTCTGTTAAAAGAAATTATGCTATTGATTTGATTGAACAAGACAGACTGCATGGATTTGTTGCGTGGCATGAAAATAAAATCATAGGGTTTTGTAATGCTGATTTAAAGAATAATTATTTTCGAATGAGTAAGGAGAAAAATCCGGACAGTTGGACCGGCATCGACAATAATAATAAAGTTATGGCTATTGTGTGCTTTACGATTGACCCTAATTACAGAGGCAAAGGAATTGCCAAAAAGCTTTTGAGTTATGCATGTGATTTTGCAAGCCATAATGGATATGATTATATAGAATCATACCCTTCGGACGGAGAATTCAATCCTAATCTTTGTTGCGGAAATCGGTCTATGTATGAATCGCAGGGGTTTACAATTATCAATGTAAGTGATGGTATAGTGGCAAGGAAGCAGGTGAATGGCTGTGAAGAACATAATGTATAGACTCAAAATAGGAATAACATTTAATATAATTACTATACTGGCCGGATGTGCGGGTCATACGGATGCTGCGGACATTTCGCATAATCAGGATAGCGCGCAGGTTGAACAGACTGCATATCAGAAAGCTACAGCACAGGGAACTGCAGACCGGAGACTTGCGGACCGGAACCCCGCAGATTCAGAGTCTGTGTTTCATGCTGATTTCGTGTACGGCAGTTATATCTATGAAATATGGGATGAAGAGACCGGGCCCTATGCGGTGATAACCGGAGTGACGAAGGCTTATTCTGTTTACTCCGGGAGTACCTGGCTTACGGTTCCGGACGCAGTTTATGCGGAATGGGGCATGCTTCCGGTAAAAGAAGTTGGTTCCTATGCCTTTGAGAATATGGAGCTTGAGTCTGTAGTAATCCCGGCGACGGTGGAACGCATCGGAGAGGGAGCCTTCCGGTGGAATAAGGATCTGAGCGAAGTCCTTTTTCGCAATTCCTCGTGCGTGATTGGCGAAGATGCCTTTGCAGGATGCGGCGATCCCCTTTACGTCTATTATGAAGAGATCCCGGAAGATAGCGAAAATTTGGTGAAAAATTATGCGGAGGCAAACGGTTTCCTTACAGTTGAGAATATTCCTTTCACAGAGATAGTTAAGGAGCCGATTGTTCACTATTACGAAGAACCGATACATCTGACACCGAGAGTGGAAGATTTTTTCTATGGGGAGTATGCGGATGATGAGAATTTCTGCAGCTTTGAATATGCGGAAGGAGCTACCGACTTTGGATGGAGTGAGTGGCATGTTCCCTGTGGGGAATTCTGCGTGGGGTCGATGGAGAGCAATATGACGGCCTCATCCACTCTGACATCGTCCGATGACAGATATGCGGTAGAGAATCTGCGCCGTTTGACCAGAAATGACACTTTGTATAATGGTGTGGCATGGGCAGAAGGTGTGGAAGGTTCCGGAATCGGCGAATATATCACTTATGATACCCGTAAAAGTTGGATTTTCAGAACTGTTAATGATTTATGGGATATGCGTAATTATGCCGGATATTTCGATAGGGATAAAACCGATTATCCGACTGATGCTTACGGGTATCCCTACGATGGCTACATGAGATATCTGGAAGTGTGCGTGGTGAACGGATATGCGAAGAATGAGCAGACGTGGGAGGAGAACGGACGCGTCAAGACACTTCTCATGTATGTGGAGGATCAGCCTTACGCCTATCTGGAATTGGAGGATATCTGGAAGCCGCAGTATTTTGAACTGCCTAAGGGCGATATTCTTGCGGCGGACGGCGGGGAAATCTCTTTCCGGTTTGAGATAGTGGATGTGTACCCCGGAACGAAGTATGAGGACACGTGCCTGACAGGGCTGGAATTGGAGTTTTCAGGTCGGTCCGGGCATTAATTCCTATATTTTCCTTGACTGAAAAAACGAACACAGTATATACTATGTATAAACAAGGAGGCGGTGGTATGATTGCTCAGGTAAAAACATGGGGTAATAGTCAGGGGATCAGATTGTCCAAAGAATTGCTTGCACTGGCAGGAATTCAAAATAATGACTTTCTTAATATTGAATTGGTTGATGGAAACATTGTACTTAAGAAAGCTGCGCAACAGCATCGTACTTTAGAAGAACGCGCAAAGGAATATGGAGGAAAGCTCGGTCCATATGAAGAATTTGACTGGGGAGAGCCTTTAGGTCGGGAAAGGTGGTAAAATATGACAATAGAGCAGGGCGATATTCTTTCTGTTGAAAATATGAAAGGGAGCTTTCTTGTTGTCAGCAAGAATTTTTTTAATACCACTGAACAAGCTGTATTATGCCCGATCGTTCAAGATACATTCCGTGACCCTTTACATATAGAGATAGAAGCAAATGATGTGTGCGGTATTGTAATGTGCGAGCAGATGAGACTGTTGGATTTACGCTATAGAGGATATAGAAAGATTGGTCGGATTCAGTATTCCGATATAATAAATATAACAGATGCGATTCAAAGTATTTTTGATTATTAGTATTTATATTTTATAGAATAAGGAGGACTAGACATGAGTGATGCATTAAGCGTAATCGCACAAAGGAGTTCCACCCGTGGTTACACGGAGCAAAAACTGACCAAAGAGGAACTGAACAAACTGCTTTTAGCCGGTTTACAGGCACCGACAGCCGCCAATAAACAGGAAATCCACATTACCGTAGTGGATGGTGACAATCCGATTCTTGCGGAGATGGAAGAATTGAAAAATCAACTGAGAGATATTCAGAATCCGCCGAGCAATTTTTATTACGGTGCGCCTACCGTGCTGTTTATAAGCGCAGACGCGGAGTATTACTGGAGTAGGTTAGATGCAGGGATTGCAGTGGAAAATATTGCTATTGCAGCAGAAGGCATGGGGCTTGGCAGCTTGATTATCGGCTGTGTTAAAGATGCACTGTCGGGAGAGAAGAAAGCGTATTTTGCGGATGCTTTAAAGTTCCCGTCAGGCTATCAGTATGAAATAGCAATCGCGGTCGGTTATAAGGCGACGAGCAAGGAACCTCATGAATTTGATATGGAGAAGCAAGTGTCATATCTGTAAAGGATATTCTTGCTGTTGATAATAGGAAGAGGAGATTTCTTGTTTCTATAAAACGGAGGGGTTAATATGAATGAAGTATTAAATGCGATTGCAAAGAGAAGTTCCACTCGTGCCTACACGGAGCAGAAACTTACAGATGAAGAGCTTAACAGTCTGATTTTAGCCGGTTTACAGGCACCCACATCAGGCAATGAGCAGGAAATTCATATCACAGTACTGGATGGGAGCAATCCGATTCTCGCTGAAATAGAAGAAGAGAAGAATAAAAGTATGGGACTTTACAATCCGCAGAATAATTTCTATTGTGGTGCACCGACTGTGCTGATGCTTAGCGGGGATGCATCATTTTATTGGAGCAAGGTAGATGCGGGCATTGCGGCGGAAAATATAGCTATCGCAGCAGAAAGTATGGGTCTTGGAAGCCTTATCGTAGGCTGTATCAAGGATGCGATGTATGGCGAAAAGAAAGCGTATTTTGAAAATGCTTTGAAGTTCCCGGCAGGCTATGAGTACGAAATATCTATTGCGTTGGGTCATAAGGCACTCGAGAAAGAACCGCATGAGTTTGATGAGGAAAAGCTTGTGACATATTTGTAAGTAAGATACATTAAAATAAAGTGTTCGGAATGCGGTAAAGCAGATGTTGACTAAGAATAGTCGTCCTAAATCAGATAGGTGTAGGACGGCTATTTCTTTTTGGATTGACTTAATAAAATAAGTTCTATATAATTAGAATGGAACGGGTGTTCGGAAACGGGATGGCATATTAAAGGAGATACCCATAATGAACGTACTGCTTACCTCATGCGGATTAGAAACAAACAAGATTGAAGAGACCTTTCTGGGAATGCTGCCCAAGGCACCTGCGGAGTGCAGGGCAATCTTTATTCCTACGGCTGCAAACTCACCGGATGCCGTCGATGTGCTCCCTAAATGTCTGGAGGATTTGCTTAAGTGTGGCATCATACGGGATAACATATTTGTGTATGATTTGTATGATGAGATAGAGGGAGATATCTGTAAGGAATATGACATCATATATTTATGCGGTGGTTCTCCGTCATATCTTTTAAGGCGAATTAATGAACGGGGATTCCAAGAGAAATTGGATGCCTTTATCAAAGCCGGCGGCGTAGTACTCGGAGTAAGCGCCGGAAGTATGATCTTCGCAGCTAATATGCCTGATAATCTTGGTCTCTTACAATGTGCGCTGGACGTTCACTGCAGTGAGAATATGCGGGAAAAACCGGGCTCTTACCCAAGAGACAGAAAGGAACGGATAAAACTGGGTAACAGTCAGGCTATCGTATTTAAAGACGATTCTATGGTGGTTTTTGAGTAAGTATCTGCCCAGCCTGGGCAGGTAAGAATAACGAGGAAAAGCATAAATACGATTGAGAATTATTAAAAAATATGATACTGTTATATATAACTACAAATATAATTGTAAAATTTTAAGTAAGGAGGAACCAAAGAATGCAGGCAAAAAAATACGATGTAAAGAAATTAATTAAAGAAGCATATGGGCCGGATATCTGGCAGGAACATGTAGTCGATGATCTGATGAAATTCTGGGATAAGGAAGAGATTACGGATATGACGGATGGTCTTTTCCCCACATATATCACCAACGATGGCAAACGACTGCCCAAGGAAAAAGATAAATGGCCTGAAGAGTTTAAAGCTGCGATTGCAGATAAGGATACAAAGGGATTGGTTGATCCGGATAACAATTACATACGTGCACACTCCCGTCTTACCTATGCTTTTGGTATTGCTTTCCACATGACGGGCGAACCTCATTATCTTGAGATTTGCCGAAAGGGTGCCCTGGCTCTTTTGGATGCGTTTGACGGTAATTACGGAATGCATGTTACGAGAGAAGTTGAGAGTGGAAAGTGGGATGCGGATTATAGATTGCGTACCAGTCAGGATCTCGCCTATGGTATGACCGGACTGGGAATGTATTATTTTCTGACACATGACAAGACCGTCTTATTTAAAATGCTTCAGTATAAGGACTTTATATTCCGAGTGTACATGGACGAGGGTAGAGGATATCTGACTTGGAAACCCAGGCATATGAAGGATCCTGAAGTACAGATCGTGGCGCAGCTTGATCAGCTCTATGCTTATATGCTGATGGTAACACCATCCCTGCCTGAGCCGTATCAGACGGAATGGAAGAAGGATATGAAGCGGATTGTGGATATTCTTATCACGCAGTTCTACAGTGAAGAGTATGGTTTCTTCTGGGGAGTTGACAGCGAAGCCCACTCTCAGCAGCTTGGTACGGATCACACGGATTTTGGTCATTCGATTAAGACGTTTTGGGTAATCTTAAAGGTTGGCGAACTTCTCGGGGAGCCATATTATATTAATTTTGCCAGACCTAAAATTCATAGGATTCTCGAGGAAGCCTATATTGAGGAAACAGGTTCATGGGCGAGACGATTTGACGAGAAAGGAGAACTTGATATTGATAAAGAGTGGTGGATTCTGGCGGAACTTGATCAGGCATGTGAGATTCTTGCCCTCAACGATCCGTCTTACTACCGTTATTTGAACAATACCCACAAGTACTGGTTTGAAAAGATGGTAGACAAAGAGCATGGCGAAATCTGGCACTTTGTGGATGGTAAGACAGATGAGCCTATCCTACGTTACCCGAAAGCGCATAATTGGAAGACATCACTGCACAGCTTTGAGCATGCACTCTTTGGCTATATGACATCGAGCCGGATAAAAAAGAAGCCGTTTAAACTTTACTATGCAATACCAGAGTGGGAGAGAGCATCCCATTGGACTCTGGCACCATACATGTTCTGCGGAAATGTGACTGCCACCGGAAGAGGAGAGAAACTTAGCTTTATGCCGGACGGAAATCAGGTTAATGAAATAACATTTGACTCACTACACTAGAAATAAATAATCGTATGGATATGATTTGAACGCAAAACTTCCTATGTGAGAATGTAGGAAGTTTTGCGTTTTCCGATAACGAAATGAGATGACACCGCAAGGAGATGTATAGTATAATCAGAATACAATACGTTTATTATTAGGAGGTAACTTTCATGCAGGAAATTAAAATACCCCACCACGGAAGAAAAATAGACGGGAGCATGTATCGGCCGGAAGGAGACGGTCGTTTTCCGATTGTGATTTTCAGTCATGGATTTAACGGACATCAGTCCGATTTCGGGCATATAACGACACTTCTTGCTGACAATGGAATAGGCTCGATATGCTATAATTTCTGCGGTGGAGGACTTAGAGATACAAGCGGATTTTCTACGACGAAAATGTCACTTCTTACCGAGAGAGATGATTTGTTCGCGGTGCTCGACGAGGTCAGATATTGGGATTGGGTGGATGCAGACCATATTTATCTGTTCGGCGCAAGCCAGGGCGGCATGGTGTCAGCGTTAGTGGCGGAGAAGCGTGAGGAGCAGATTAAGGCGATGATGCTTTTATATCCGGCGTTTTGTATTGCGGATGACTGGCAGAAGAGATTCCCGACCAAAGAGGATGTGCCGGAACAGATTGTGCTCTGGGATGTACCGTTGGGCAGAACCTATTTTGATGCGGTGCGCAATTTCAGAATTGATGAGCAAACAGGTAAATTTACAAGGCCGGTGTTGATTATGCACGGAACGGAGGATGGCGTTGTGCCGATTGCTTACAGTGAGCAGGCGGCCGGGCGGTATTCTGACGCAAGACTGGAAGTTTTCCCCGGAGAAGGACATGGATTTACGCCGGACGGAGATAAGCGTGTGGCGGAAATGGTATTGGACTTTGTGAGGAAACAGGAGGAAGGCTGATATGCATTTTGGATTCTCCTATATGGGCTTGATATTCCTGATTATGCTAATGGTACCTAATTTACTGTGGACGAAAAATAAACCCAAGGATTACGATAAATATGCAGTCAATGAGAATAAAGTCCTTCTGATGTTGGAGCGTATCGGAGAAGCATCGGTGAGCTGTCTTGTCCTTATTTTTGCAGATTTCAACATACAAGGGATTTCAATATGGGGAATTTGGCTTGCAGCAGCCTGCATTTTAATGCTGTTATATGAAATATATTGGATTCGATATTTTAGAAGTTCCAAGATGATGCGGGATTTTTACAGCAGCCTGTTAGGTGTTCCGGTAGCGGGAGCCACACTGCCGGTTGCGGCTTTTTTTCTGCTGGGTATTTACGGCAGGAATCCGTTGCTGATTGTGGCGGTTATTGTACTGGGAATCGGGCATATCGGGATTCATTTGGGACATAGAAAAGAAATTGTGTGATGGCAACTATACAAACTATACCATAATAGGAGAGTTTTGGGCTGGCTTAAACATTAAAATAAAATTGTTAAAAAAACTGTCGTCTTTTTTTGACGACAGTTCTTTTTGTTTATTTAATATAAGGCAAAATCTCGTTAATAAATTTTTCAAGCATAATAAGTTGAGAGTAGGAAAGGGATTCTATCTGAGGAACCAATTTCTGAAGCAATTCGGAAGTATCTTGTTTTTCTTTAAAATCTACTTCAATAATATTTTCTATTCCGGTGTGATAAATGGAACATAGACGTATTATTTTTTCAATTGTAAAATTACGTTCTCCGCGTTCTAATTGAGCATAATATTGTGTATCCAAATCCAGTTTTTCTGCAAGCTCTTCTTGCGTCATATTGTTTAAAAGTCGGTATTTTCTTATATTTTGATGAATAGAATCAGGTGTTTTTCTCTTCATGGGAATGCCTCCTATAAATTTAGGTTATCCTAAAGAATTCCCTCGTTTAAGACATAGTATGCTATATATACTATTGCAAAATGCTATATAATTATTTAATATATTAAATGACTGAAATGAGGATATAAGAGACGGAGTATTAAGGGGCATATTAGTTGAGGAGATAAAGCAATGAGTATACTAAAGAAAAATGTTTGCACAACGGAAGTTTTAAAAATATTATGTTTATGTGTGTTTTTAGGAATAGTATCGTTTCTATTTTTGACCAAAAGCCCGTTACACATCTGGATAGGTTCGGATACGGGAACTGATTCCAGTGTCTTTTTGACTGTCGCAATGATGATGGATAAGGGCTACATGCCCTATAGAGATTCGTTTGACCATAAGGGACCGTTGCTTTTTCTGATTGATTATGTGGGAAGAAAAATAGCTGTTTACCGGGGAGTTTGGTTGATTGAATTTATATCAATGTTTATTACTTTGTTGTTCATATATAAGATTGCTCGTCTGAAATGCAGCAGAATATTATCATGTATAGTTATCATGATATCGCTGTCCCTTCTTTTTGCCTTTTTTAAGGGCGGAAATCTGTCGGAAGAATATGCATTGCCGTTTATTGCAGGGTCTTTGTTTGTCTTTTTGGACTACTTTATTAATGAAAAAATTTCTGCAATTAGGCTGATTTCTTGCGGCTTGTGCTTTGGCGGGGTGTGCCTGTTACGCCCCAATATGATATCTCTTTGGGTCGTTTTTTGTATAGCAGTTTTAATAAAATGTATCAGAAATAAAGAATTTCGGGAACTGAGAATGTTTATTATACTGTTTTTAGTTGGTTTTTTTATTATAGTCTTTCCTATTATCGTATGGCTTGCATTGAATCATTGTCTGAAAGATTGTTGGTATGCTTCCATAACATTTAATTTTATGTATTCTTCTGCTGCCAGCAATTTTGAAAGATGGAGCACTTTTTTGGTATATTTTAAAGAACCGACAGTGATAATAACTACACTAATATCGGGTTATATGTTTTTTGTATCCCAAAACCGTTTTTTATACGGCACATATTGCTGCTATTTAGTCTGTACATTTATTTTTATCTGTGTTGCAGGCAGAGGATATAACCATTACGGTATGATTCTGGTTCCGGCTGTTGCTTTTCCGGTTGCTTTCATGTTCGAAAGGTGCAGGGAGTATTTCCCCGTTAACAAGGGAAGGGTGGAGGCGTTTTTTCTTACTGCGTTCTTTATGTGTATCTCAATTATACCCGCTTGGTATCCGGTACTTGTTGAATTGCCGACAATATATGAAAAGAGAAATGAGGAGAACAATAGTGGTCTGGTAAATGAAGTCTGCCGTATTGTTAGTAGTAATACACGAGTTGACGATAAAATATCCGTATATGGGATGTGGGATATCATATATATATTAAGCGACAGAGCACACGCAACTAAATACGGACATCAAAGTTCACTTCGTTCTACCAAACCGGAAATTATGCAAGAATACTTTGAAGAGCTAAAAGAAGAGAAACCGCCAATTATTGTTATTCAAAAAGGGCAATATGACGATGAAATAGAAACGTTTCTTGATGAAAATGATTATTCTTTGATATGGTCGGAGGCAGACAATGATACAACAATGACATTAATATACAAACGCTAAACTTATGCGGAGTTGGCTGTTATGCCAACTCTTTTTTGTTTCCCACAAACAATTTATAATAGAATTATAAATTTCCTGCAACTAAATCCCCATATAATTTGTCTAATAGATGTAAGGAGCAAAAGAAAATCCGAAACAGGAGAAAAATATGGAACAATTGGTTATGAAAGCTAAAAGCGGGGACGCAGAAGCGTTTATTAAACTGATGGAGCAGAGTAAAGAGAACATGAAGCGGGTTGCCTTCGCCTATTTAAAGCGGGAGGAAGATGTGGCAGATGCCATTCAGGACACAATTTTGGATGCCTTTGAGCACATTCATAAACTGCGCAAACCAAAGTATTTTAAAACATGGCTGACGCGCATCTTACTCAACAACTGTACTGAGATTTACCGTCAAAGTAGGAAACAGCCTATATACGACATAAATGCGGAAGAATATGAAAGCTATTCGCAGTGTGAAGGACTTTCGGGCGTGGAGGAGCAGAGCGACTTGGAATTTCAGGATTTACTGGCCCATCTGCCGGAGGAAAGCCGTGTGATATTTCAACTGTATTTCGGGGAGCAATACAGTATTTCCCAGATTGCGCATCTGCTGAAACTCAATGAGAATACGGTTAAAAGCCGACTGCATCGAGGCAAGGAACAGCTTCGCAAGATTGTGTGAAGATGAGAGACATAATCGCATGCAGTTTATATAGAAGGCAATGAATAGAATGTCAAACAGTCGTGTTGAAGAAAGGAATCAATAGAATGAAAAAGGTATATACAGATGCAGACTTACGGCGAATCCTTGGAGCAAACAGAGCGGATAGTTCAATCATAGAGCACAAGATACAGGAGGCTTATGCGGAAATCCGAAAGAGCAGTAATGCGAATAGCGGTCAAAGAACAGGACGCATTTGGAAAAAGGCTATAGGTGGTTTCGGGGCAGTGGCAGCAGCCTTTGTACTGGCAATGATTTTCTGTGCGGCTAATCCTTCGCTCGCATCGGAGATTCCCGTGCTTGGCAGTATTTTTAATAAGATGCAGGGAATCTTCCCTTTCGGCGGCATTCCGGGGGACGAGATTACCTATCTGCAGGATGACGTGCAGGAAGATACAGATGCGGGAGTAAATGTGAGAGGTGACTCATCCGGTGGAACAGTGTCGCAGGGACTGGCTGAAAGTACGGGAATCTTCGGAACATCCGACGATACTTCCCTGTCTCGCTATCAGACCACGGACCAAGGACTCACGGTGACGCTGACGGAATATTATGCGTCCAACCAGAGCATTTTCATAGGAGTAAGAGTGGAAAGCGAAAAAGCATTCCCGGAAATGGCTACATTCGGACCTGAACATTATCAATTGCTGCAGTTAAGCACCACAGAAACTTACAGTTTTCGCGATGAGGGAGCTGAGGTAAGAGGATTCAGGGATTTGGAGGGAAGACTGGTGGATGAGCACACCTTTGAAGGTGTCATGCGGATTGATTATGACAGTATCAAGATGGATTACAGAAAGTATGATGCAGCGGTTGCAGAGGCGGACAGGAAAGGCGAACCGTACCCGGAGATAAATGATGATACTCGTGATTATTGGATAGAAGAGTATAAAGTGCCGGACAGCTTTCAGATGCAGTTACAGATAGAAAGAATCCGCGGATATTTATTGTCGGAAGAACAAGTAGAGACAGATTACCGTGTGCAAGGTACATGGACGATTCCCGGTACATTGGATATACAATGCAGTTCAGCCAACAGCGCCGTTATACGGATTGATGAAACAAATGCGGAAGGAATCGGTCTGGAGTATATTGAAATCTCTGCGGTTGAGATGACACTGCACCCGATTCAAAATGGGGATAGAGCGATTGTCGCTGTGGCTTTGGATAAGGATGGCAGACAAATCCGACACGGTGGTACAAACGGGAATGAACTTGCAATATACGGACATGACATATCGGTTATAACCGTATATGTATGCGATTATTACGAGTATATGGATGAATTAAAAGGTATCGGGTTACAGCAGGGAGATGAAGCGTTCCAAGAAGCGTTGGAGGAAAGAGCATTGTATAAGAAAACGATTGACACCACTCTGTATTAATTAGTCGGCGGGCTTACACATCATGTAAGCTCGCCGTTTGTTCCCTCAAAAGCTCAATATGTTCTTAGGTCTTTCAAAATTAGATAGATTATGATAAAATATAACATACTGCTGTTGATACAGCCTTTGCATCAGCCAATGTCAGGATAATATAGGCTACATGAGGGGATTTAAGGAGGATGTTGGGTATGAAAACCAGAAAAATGAGTATTGCAGCGCAGCTTTTTATCATAATTTTGGGGGCTGCTCTTGTTGTTTCATTGATTGTTGGGGGTATTTCTTATTTTACAATGTCTGTTTTCTTACAGAACAAAAATAAGAATGACGTAATGGAAATTGCTGTTATGGGGGCGGCAAATGTTGATGGGGAGACTTTTGCGAGAGCGGTAGAGGGCGACGAGGATGCTCTATTGGCGGTCAAAGATTCACTGAGCTTTTTTCTGGAAGGAGAATCTGTTGCATATATATACACACTGATGCCGAAGGGGAGTGATGGTTTTCAGTTTGTTGTAGATACGGACCCTAAAGACCCGGGTGAATACGGTGATGATTACGAAGTAGACGATGCCATGTTTGAGGCGATGAAAGGTCATGTATCGGTGACGGATGATCCCATTACCGACGATTGGGGAACGTTCTACAGTGGTTTTGCACCGGTTTCTTATAACGGAGAGGTTTTGGGAATCGTAGCGGTGGATTATGAGGCGCAGTCCATACGGACTTCCTTGAATAGTCTTGTTCGCAATATTGCAGGTTCAGTGGTTGTCGGTATCTTTTTTGCAATTCTGGTGGCACTTTTTATGGCAATCAGGATGAGACGCAATTTTAACAAAGTGAATGATAAAATCTTGGAAGTTGCATCCGATGACGGAGATTTAACCAAGGTACTGGATATTGCTTCCGGTGATGAGTTGGAAGTGATTGGTAACAGTTTGAACAGCCTTCTGGCCAAAACAGGTAATACGGTAAGAGAAATCAAGAGTGGGGCTGACAATATCGGATCGAAGATGGGAAATATCAACACCCATGTGTCCGGCTCGGTATCGAGGATCAGCGATATCAATGATGCGGTGCAGTCTATTGTGGCTTCATCGGAGGAGATTACGGCATCGTTAGGAATTGCCGGAGACCAGGTAGAGTTTGTATACGGTGACATAGAGAACATTGTTAATATCGTAACAAGTAATACGGATTCCTTGCGCGAAATCAATGTCTCTTCCAAGGAGCTGAATGATACTGCGAAGGCTTCTTCCACCAAAATTGTCGAAAGCGCGGAAGAAATGTCTGAGAGTCTGCAGCAGGAGAAGACGAAGGCGGACGCTGTACTCAAGATTAAGGAGTTGTCCGATGCAATCCTTCGCATTTCCAATCAAACGAATCTGTTGGCGCTTAACGCTTCCATCGAAGCAGCGCGTGCGGGGGAGGCAGGACGCGGCTTTGCAGTAGTGGCAACGGAAATAGGTGAACTGGCGAACAGTACCAACGACGCCGCTAACGAAATTCAGAAGATGAGCAGCGATGTAGTAGAGGCGATTCAGGGATTAAACGGTCTGGCGGATAGAATGCTTTCACTGCTTCGTGAGGAAATCACGGCGGACTATGACAGGTTCGACAGTATTTCCCTTAATTTCACCGAACAGTCGGAGAACATTCGTCAGTCTATGGAGCAGCTGCAGCAGAAGACAGAGCAATATGCACAATCACTGGAACAAATTAAAGGTGCGATGCAGTCCGTCAGCACTGCTTCTGACGAGAATAGCAACGAGATTGTTAAGGTGTCGGAGTTGTTGTCGTCCATGGATACCGATATGAAAAACATCGGTATATCTACGAAGGAAACATTCTCTGCCATCTCTGATATGAATCAAGATTTGGACGGTTATAAAGTTTAATAAGACCTGTTATATGGTGCGAGCTTTTAGCGCAGTGAAAGAATATAATTACTAATACATCGGAGGTTATAGTATGAATATCAGTAAAACGGTAAATGAATCAACACTGAATATAGCGTTGGAAGGCAGGATGGACACGTCGACAGCTCCGCAGCTTGATGAAGAACTGAAAGACAGTATAGGGGAATGTAAGGAGCTTATAATAGACTTTGAGAAGTTGGAGTATCTTTCTTCAGCAGGTTTGCGCGTGTTGCTGGCGGCGCAGAAGACTATGAACAAGCAGGGTAAAATGATAATCCGCAATGTAAACGAATCTATCATGGAAGTTTTTGAAGTGACGGGATTTGTCGATATTTTAACAATTGAGTGAGATGCAGAGTAGTTGATTAAATGATTGTTGTGTGTATAGAAAATATGTAGGAGAATTCCGGATGAAAGAACTAACGGTTAATGCAACTGTAGATAATATATCACAGGTTACCACTTTTGTGGACGAGCAGCTTGAGGAGCTGGGATGTCCCATTAAGGCTCAGATGCAGATTGACATTGCCATTGATGAGCTGTTTGGCAATATCGCGCATTATGCTTACAATCCCGATGTGGGTCCCGCCACTGTTCGGGTGGAGGTGCTGAAAGATCCTCTTGCGGTGGTGATTACCTTTATTGACAATGGTGTACAGTATGATCCGCTTGCCAAAGCTGACCCCGATATTACGCTCTCTGCGGATGAAAGAGAGATTGGTGGATTGGGTATCTATATGGTGAAAAAGAGCATGGATGAAATCTCATACGAGTACAAGGATGGGCAGAATATTCTGCGCATTAAGAAGCACATTTGACAGAAATATTGCACTGTGTTACAATGACGCTATCTTAAGAGGGGTGCAGCTTATGCGCCGGGAAAGGGGCATGATTTTCATATGCAGCGATAATCTACTTTTGATTGCATGAAGGATTTTAGACAGTATCAGAGATACTCTGTATACTGTTTTCATGTTGCCAAAAGTGGATTATGTTCTCATAACCTCTCTTTTAGTGCGCAGCTATATTTTGAAGGATTCAGTGATGCCTGATTTGCATCTCTCCAATAATGAGGTTAAGAATGTAACGGAACTGTTTGGCAACAAACGGTTCTTTTTTACGTGATAGGAGGAATAATAATGGCGCAAATCAGTGTAAATAATTTAACTTTTGCCTACGAAGGCAGCTTTGATAATATTTTTGAAGGTGTTTCCTTTTCCGTTGATACGGATTGGAAATTAGGGTTTATAGGGCGTAACGGAAAAGGGAAAACCACATTCTTAAATCTGCTGTTGGGAAAATATCAGTATACAGGAACAATCAGTACCTCAACGGTATTTGATTATTTTCCCTATTCCATAACCGCAGAACAAATGCAGATGCCGGCAGCAGAATTCATGAATGAAGTCAAGAATCAGTGCGAGTTGTGGCGCGTCATATGTGAGTTGGAACTGCTGCGGGACAGTGCGGAAATTCTGTACAGACCTTTTCACACATTAAGTCCCGGAGAGCGTACCAAAATTCTGTTGGCTATATTGTTTTCGGGAGAAAATGATTTCCTGCTCATTGACGAGCCGACCAATCATCTGGACAGGCAATCCAGGGAGAATGTGAAAGAATATTTGGCATCCAAGAAAAGTTTTATCCTTGTATCCCATGACAGGGATTTATTGGATGCCTGTATCGATCATGTTCTGGTTCTTAACAGGCAGACCATAGAAGTGCAGAGTGGAAATTTTTCTGGCTGGTGGGAGAATAAGCAGAGAAAAGATCAGTTTGCCATGGCGGAGAATGAAAAGCATATCAAGGAAATAGGTAAACTGAAGCAGGCATCGGCGCGCGTTGCTCAGTGGGCGGATAAGAGTGAGCGCAGTAAAATCGGGTTTGACCCTGTCAAAGAGCATGATAGGTTCCTCGATACAAGGGCTTATATCGGTGCGAAAACCAAAAAGATGCAGAGCAGGGTTAAACAGATGGAAAAGCGGATTGATAGGGAGATTGAAGAAAAAGAAGGGCTTTTGGTAGATTTAGAGCAGCCTGTAGATTTAAAGATTATGCCGCTTACACATCACAAAGAGAGGCTTATCAATGTGAGGGAATACTCTGTGCGGTACCGGGATGCGCAGGAAGCGGTATTTACAGATTTGACCTTCTCATTAAGCCGGGGTGAGCGCATCGCCATACACGGTGATAACGGTTGTGGAAAATCCACGCTCCTCAAGATGATATTGAAGAAAGCCGGAGTAGCAAGCGGCGAACTGCCTGTTATGGAAGTCGGTGTATGCGAAACCGCATCAGGACTGGTAATTTCATATATCAATCAGGATACCTCTATGCTCAAAGGCAGTATTCGTGAATTTTGTAGAGAGCGAAAATTGGACGAAAGTTTATTCTGCGCCATTCTCCGGCAGCTTGATATGGAGCGCGTGCAATTTCTAAAGAATATGGAAGATTATTCCGAAGGGCAGAAAAAGAAAGTTCTGATTGCGGCAAGTCTGCTTGTGTCTGCGCATCTCTATATATGGGATGAGCCGCTCAATTACATTGATGTTTTTTCCAGAATGCAGATAGAGAAATTGCTGCTTAAGTTTGAGCCCACAATGCTCTTTGTGGAGCATGACGTGCGATTCCGTGAGAAGATAGCGACGAAAGTGGTGGAATTATAGAAATGAGTGTCATTTTCTACTCAGAGAGTGGTGTTTTACGGCATGTCACCAAGATGTTTACACATAAAAATGAGATGTTTCTTTATAATATGAGGGTGCTTTGCTACAATGAAATCAACGAAAACCGAATCATATAAGGAGAACATCTTATGATAAGTTTTGGAGAAAAGGTCAGACAGCTTCGGGAAGAAAAAGGGATGACACAGCAAGCTCTGGCAGAAAAACTCTATGTCACCCGTCAGGCGGTTTCCAGATGGGAGCATGGAGCGAGATATCCGGATTTGCTTACCGCTAAGAAGATTGCGCAGGTACTGGATGTGTCGGTGGATGAGCTACTGTTCGGCGAGGAACTACAAGAAAACCTTGAGAACACATCGATACCGGAAAAGCCTGCGGAGCATTGGATTCAGATAGTTCTGTACGCGATAGTCGCGGTGTCCTATTTAATTATGTGTATTTTTGAGAAGGACATTTTTATAGATATGCTGAAAAGCTTTTTGGCGGGCAGATTCGGATACGACGACTATATGACTTTGGGCACGGCAGTGTCCAATATACTGATTTTTGCAGCGGGATTTGTGGGACTTATTATGTCTGTCAGACGAAGATTAGGTGCAAAGCTGACGGGATGTGTCATGGCAGTTCCGTGTATAGCGTCTGCGTTTGCAAATATTGAGTTATGCGTATGGTATTGGGAGATGGTGTTACACGGTTTTATTTCGCAGGGTTCCGTGAGCGGGCTGGTTTCGTCAGCCTTAATTCAAATACTATATGCGATATATATTTGGCTTTTCTTCTATACGGAAAAACGCAAATTGCTATACGGCGGCATCGTGATTATTTGCATATACCAATTTGTTCAAATCGTAGAAAGGATTGTGTCTGATGCTCTGCCTGTGGCGTTGATTGGTGTTCCGAGGGGTAGCAGAAGTCATATAGACGATGTTATAATTATAATGTACTACTTGGCGAGGGTATCGCTGGTTTTCCTGCTGGGCTATCAGGCCTACATATGGAATAGAAAAAAGAGGGCGGCATATAAAAAGTAGAGGGAGATTACATGAAACTATACCATGGAAGCAATATCGGAAATGAATGATTTAATTGAAAATATTGATAAACTTCATACAACAGCGATGGGCGTAGAGCGTATAAAAAGAAATTTGTCCATTGAAACTGATGATGTCGTTGAATGGTGCAGAATCAAGATATTAGACGACAGTACGCATATCGAAAGAAAAGGTAAAAACTGGTATGCATATGTAGATAATTGCATAATCACGGTAAATGCCCATAGTTATACAATCATCACGGCACACAGAACTTAATATCAATAAAATGAACTATATGACTCTAAACTTAGGAGAAATGATATGAATATTCATTATAGAAAAATGACTGCAGAAGATTTAAACGCATTTATAGAAATACGAATATGTCAACTGCGGGAAGAAGGAGCAAAAGAAGTCATTGATATCCGTCCCGCTTTGTATGATTATTATAAGCGACATATGTCGGATGGGACATTTGTATCATGGATTGCGGTTGATGATGACATAATTTTTTGAATGGCAGCATGTCACTTTTTAGCATAATACGAAAAATTTTCAGTAAAATCAGAATTTTTACTTTCAATATTTTTTTTTCTGTGGTATAATAGAAGTGGCGTAAATTTCTTCAAGATTCAGCACATCCGATAGTATGGGGGAGTTTGGGCAAAATAATTGATGCATTTTGGAGGATATGTGAACATGAAATTGAGTGTGAGTCAGAAGGTTTTAATACTTGCTGTTTTACCGTTATTGGTACTGGGAATTGCGGTTCTGTTCGTCAGTCATCATAAGGTTACCAATGTTGTGACAGAGACGATCGCGAATGGATTGCGCGGCTCAGCAACATCAATTGTTAAATCCATGGAGCAGCTTAACGATGAGCCGTACTATATCGGTGAGAATGATGACCTGTACAAAGGGGAGTTTGATATTACCAAATTTACAGGAATGGCGGATGAATTGAAGCTGGTTTCCAATACGGATATTACTGTTTTTTATGGTAGAATGCGTTATATGACTTCCGTTTTAAGTGATAACGGGGAGCGTGCCATAAGAACGGAAGTAGATGACCCTAACGTTATCGAAAACGTGCTGAATAAGGGTCAGGATTATTTCAACACGAATGTCACGGTGCGAGGAAACACTTATTTCGGTTATTATATACCGCTTATTGACGAGACCACGGGACAGGTGGTTGGTATTGTATCTGCCATCATACCGAATAAGGATGCACAGGGTCAGATTAACGAAATTATGTACATGATCGCAGGTATTGTAGTTGGTATCATTGTTATAAGTGTGATAATTATTCTCATAGTAGTAGGCGGATTGTCTAAGAAACTCCATGCATGTATCGGTGGTTTGAGACAGTTGGCGGAAGGTAAACTCAATTTCTTGTTTGGTGATGAGTTGCTCGGCGGTACGGATGAAATCGGTGAAATCTGCAGAACCGTCAAGAAGGTGAGAGAAGAGCTGAAGGTTATTGTTGCTGAGATTAAAGGTGTCAGCGATCATCTGTTGGATGAATCTAAGGTGCTGAGTGAGAAGACCAATGATACAAGCGACCATGTAGACCAGATGGAGAAGGCGATAGGCGAGATTGCAATCGGCGCAACCAATCAGGCACAAGAGACGCAGGATGCATCAGAGAATATTCTCATGATGGGTAATATGATTGAAGAGACGGTAGGTGAGTTAGGCAGCTTAAACGAGAGCGCGAAATCCATGAAAGAGCGTGGTGAGGCTGCAATTGAAGCTCTTCGTGAACTGCAGGATACCAACAAGAGGACGAGTACGTCTATTGACATTATCTATGAGCAGACCAATGTGACAAATGAATCTGCACAGAAGATTAAAGAAGCAACCACGTTGATTACTGATATTGCTGGAGAGACGAATCTACTTTCACTGAATGCCTCAATCGAGGCGGCACGTGCCGGTGAGCAGGGTAGAGGTTTCGCAGTAGTTGCAGCACAGATTCAGAAGCTTGCGGAACAGTCTAATGAATCTGCTAAGCAGATTGAGAGTATTACGCTTTCCTTGATAGCGGATTCCGATAAAGCGGTTTCGACCATGAATGAAGTGAAAGAAGTTATGGAGCAGCAGAGTGAAAAGGTTGCCAACACGAATACTCAGGTTAACAATCTGTTGCAGGATGTAGAAGAGTCCCTTGCAGGTATTGAGGAAGTAGTTGAAAAGACGAACAAGATCAATGAAGTGAGAAGCAGTGTAGTAGATACGGTACAGAGCTTGTCAGCAATCGCAGAGGAGAATGCGGCAAGTTCCCAGCAGACGTCGGCTTCCGTTACGGAAATCAACAGCATCGTCAGTGAAATCGCTGTCAATGCCACAGATCTTAAGGACATTTCTCACGAACTGGGTGAAAGTGTGGCAATATTTGAGATGTAAGAAACGGCGTGAGAGATATCAGGAATTGCCGATTTAGATGTGTTAATTAAAATGAGAATCAGCTAAATACAGGAAGAAGGGGTAAAAGAAGATTTTACTCCTTCTTTCTTGTATTCGCAGGTTACATGATGGCAAGAAAGGATTTGACAGAAAAATAAGTGCATGGGGTGATAAGGCATGAATTATTTACGCGAAAGCTCGGAAGATGAAATGATTAGTGAATTCCTCAGAGCGGAATACCTTTCAGAAAGATTTTCAGGGGAAATTAAAACTGAAATGTCTAAACTTTTGATGGATGAACACATGCTGTTTGAAAGATTCCTCACGGTTACCGAGTGGAGCTTATACAGTTTTACAAGGGATGACTTAGAGAGAATCAGATATATAGATTATAGTTATTGGAATGAATTGTCTGCGGGAACACACATGCCGATGGCTGCTGCAGAGACAATACATAAAGGGATATTAATCTACGGTCAGGATAATAGCGGATTTCTGCGTGCTGCAGAGTACATAAGAAGTGGCGGAACATTTCCGAGAATGTTCTTTTTAACCTCAGACTTTGAGAACTTTGTGATTGTGGAAGGACATCTGAGAATGACGGCATATGCGCTCGCTCCTGAATGTTTTAATCAAGTCGAAGTCATAGTCGGGAAGTGCAATAGTGCTGAATTGGATAATTGGATGTAGTGAGAAATCGTGCGATGTTCCAGCCGCACAGACCACAGCAGATATAAGACATCCGGCGTTAAGACCAAAATCAGCCACACGAACAAAGACAGCATACCGATGATTCCGGCAGTACCTTCATCGTATGTATAGTCAAGTTGATAGATTTTTCCACTGAGTTCCAAGAATATCATGGTGAGCCATATTGGTGAGATAAATGAGGTGAATGCAGTATTGCGGGTCGTCGCTTCTATATCAAAAATATAGCACATTATTATGGATTTTCAAAGATGAAAAGATTACAATATGTTTAAATAAAGAGAGAAGGAAATTCATCATGTCTTATCAAATGACGCATTTGGAAGTAGCATACAGATTATTGGATAAATACAAGTGGATTGAGGCAAGACCGGATTTTCTTCTGGGATCAATAGCGCCTGATGCGGTTCATTTTCACGAAGAGTATCATCGCAATTTGAAAGAGCAAAGTCATTTGTGGGATTGTGGTCCAAGATGGGGCATTACCTTAGATTCCGATAAATGGAAAAGAAATGTGTTGGATTTTTGGAATATGCACAAAACTGATTCAAATGGAGATTACATATCAGGCTATTGTGTGCATATATTAACGGACTGGTTAAATGATATAAAAATATGGTCTCCGTTTAGAAATGAGAATATGCAGGATGAAGATGTTGATGCCATATACCATATTTATGGACAGGAAGCCTATAGAGGAGACCAGTGGTTGTTTCACGAAAGCAATAATAGTGAAAAAATAATGAGTCTCTTGGCAGAGAGTCGAGAATATTCCATTGAGAACTGTGTGCTTAAAAAAGATGTTGAAACGCAGAAGAAACATATTCTTTCAGAGCAATATAAGAATAATGGTGACTATGATATAGGTAGTCACCGTTACTGTACAGAAACTGTTATTACTTCGTTTATCGATGAATGTGTGGAAATATTGACAGATATTTTAGTGGTTTGAGAAGCATAAGGCGAGAGACGAAGAACCGGCTGGAGGATATAAAAATGATTTATTATCATGATGATGAAATATTAATACGCGATATGCAACAAAACGATGCACAGATTATTACAGATGAAGAAATTGCTCAGGGATGGCATGCGACAGTAGATAAATACGAAATGAGGCTCCGGCACCAATCAGAAGGGAAATCCATATCATTGGTTGCAGAGTATCAGGATCATGTTGCCGGATATATTAATGTATATCCCGATTCCGAATGGGGTGCTTTTGCAGGTCGGGGCTATCCGGAGATTGTTGATTTCGGAGTGCTGGAAAAATATCGCAGACACGGCATAGGAAGCAAACTGATGGATATAGCCGAGCAGATAGCATCAGGATATTCGGAGATTGTTTATCTGGGAGTCGGCATGCACAGTGGATACGGAAGCGCGCAGAGAATGTATGTAAAACGTGGATATGTCCCTGATGGCACCGGAGTCTGGTACGGTGATCAAGTCTGTGAGCAGAATGCGGAATGTTGTAACAATGACGATTTAGTTTTATATTTATCCAAAAGGCTTAGATGAATTCTGGATTAAATGAGGTGAGGGTATGTCATTCCAAACAGTGAAATGGATATTTTTTGATGTCGGAACAACACTTGCTGACGAGACGGAAGCGTATAATCATCGCACAAGAGATGCCATCAAAGGCACTGATATCACTTTTGAGCAGTTTGAGGAAAAAAGAATATTCTTTGCCAAGCAAAATTTAAAAGGCGACCTGGAAGCCATCAAATATTTTGGGTTGACGAAAACACCGTGGCCGAAAGAAGATGAGGTGCCGTATCCGGATGCCGAAGATGTTTTGCGGTATTTATGCAATCAGGGATATAAGATAGGAGTCATTGCCAATCAATCGTTAGGCACAGCCGAGCGACTTGAAAAATGGGGGATTCTAAAATATATTGATGTTGTCGCGGCATCCGCGGAACTCGGAGTTTCCAAGCCAGACAGAGCTATTTTTGATAAAGCGTTTGAAATGGCTGGATGTAAGGCAAGGGAAGCGGTAATGATTGGGGACAGGCTTGACAATGACATCAGTCCGGCCAAGAAATTGGGCATGAAAGCGATATGGATCAGACAGGGCTTTGCAATATATCAGAATCCCCTTATCGCCGAATATCAGCCGGATTACACAGTGGACAGTCTTTCGGAGTTAAAAGAGATTTTTAGGAGGTAACAGATACATGATAGACTACAGTGCCCAGAACAAAAAGGCGTGGGAATACAATGCATATGAATTTTGGGTTAGCCAAGATGGGGCACCGTCTGAGAGGGCGAAAAGGGATAGAGAAAATCCAGTGGGAATGCTAAAGCAATATGCGCACTATTTTGATACATATACAGATATTAGAGTAGCCAATATCTGTGGCTCTTGTGGTAAGAAGGCAATTCCGTTAGCAATCTTAGGCGCAGAAGTAACAATCTTTGATATTTCCGAAGATAATAGAAAATACGCACTTGAAGTGTCAGATGCGGCGAAAGTTAACATCAATTTTGAAGTATGTGATGTCCTGGAAATCAATATGGACAAGTATAAGAATTATTTTGATGTAGTTTTCATGGAAGGTGGTGTACTGCATTATTTTCACGATATCAATGAATTTATGAGTATCATGTATACGTTACTAAAAGACGGTGGAAAAATGATATGCAGCGATTTCCATCCTTTTTCAAAAGTATGTGATATCGTAGGCGCGAAACAGCCGGATATGGATTATTTTTCAACGGATGTTTTCGAAGGGGAGATGGCACATGCACCGTTTTATGAGGAAGAAATCAGAAGACAGATTCCTAAATGCAGTTATAGGAGATATACTGTCAGTGAGATTATCAATGCTGTGATAGGCTGTGGGTTTAACTTACATAGATTTGATGAATATCCGGCGTGGACGAATAGTAAGATGCCCGGCGAGTTCATTATTGTGGCCGGGAAGTGATACATTAAGCAAAACTAAGGAGGAATATACAAAAATGGCACAAGAAACAAGGTTTGCAACCAAAGGAGTAGTTTGGGATGAATACTTTCCCAGAATAAGATTTATAACGATCAGCAGTATGGTAGTGATATGGATAAGTTTCATAATATTGAACTGTATCGAATCACTTTATTCGGAATGGACTCATCGTACTACAGGACAGGAATTTTTGGGAATATCTCATGCGATTATTGCGGGTGTGTCTGTTGTAGGTGTACTTGCCCTTCTGTTAGTCAAAAATGGGAATCGCGTTGTGGCAGCAACGGGAACAATCGTGTTAAACAGTGTTATTGCAGTCTGGCAGATATGGTATTTTAGGGCACAAATAGGAGGGCATTGGAGCTATACAGAGAGACAGTGGTTTGTTGTCCTTGCTGTAGAGACAGTGATTCAGGTTGTTTGTTGCATTATGGAAGTGTCATTCTTCCGAAAAATTTTAGGAGCCCATGAGACGAACGACGAGGTGTAAGCAATAAAAGGAATATTTTAGCGGAGTGTTTTAGCTATAGCAGAAGGGCGTGGGAACTGTATGATCAAGGTAGTTGATGTCAAAGATATCACGGAATGCGTCAATGTAATCAGAGAAAGTTTCTTAACCGTGGCGAATGAGCTTGGCTTCACCGAAGAAAATGCACCTCGGTTTACTGCCTTTGCGACTACGGAAGAAAGATTGATGTGGCAGCTCGAAAATGAACATAGGCCGATGTCTGCGTATTATGATGATGGAAAAATAGTCGGATATTATTCATTGGCAATTCTGGAAGAACATAAATGTGAGCTTAACAATCTGTGTGTTCTTCCATCGTATCGACATAACGGGATTGGAGAGCAGCTGTTAAATCATGCCTTTGATATGGCAAGAGACTTAAATTGCGCCAAAATGAATATTGGTATTGTTGAAGAGAATAAAGTCTTAAAGTGTTGGTATGAAGAAATGGGTTTTGTACATATCGGAACCGAGAAGTTTGATTTCTTCCCGTTCACGTGTGGATATATGGAAAGAGAGATATAGAAAATTCGTTATTTAGGTTTACATAATGTTACAGGAACTTTTGGGAGATTTACACAGATGAAGAAGGTAATATTCCTAGATATCGACGGTGTCCTCAATTCTCACTTTTGGAATGAGAACCATCAAAGAGAAATCAGTGACGGTACATTAATAGATGAGTCGAAGATTAGATTATTATGTAAACTAATTGCAAATACAGATGCAAAAATTATTCTGCATTCAGGGTGGAAATATTGGTTTGATTCTGATTTAAGGCCATTGCGCATGGAAGCAGAAAATTTAAGGGTTTTGCTTGAAAAAGAAGGACTGGTAATCAGCGGGGTAACACCCGACCATGCCACGGAGGAAATTAAAAAGAGCAAGAAATTCAGTCTTGTTAAGGCGGGTGAGATTTTAGCATGGCTGGAGCAGCATAACGATGTCGATGCGTGGGTAGTGCTGGATGATCTCGATTTGCATAATGCAGAGGTGGCAAGGCATCAGGTAAAAACTGACCAAAGGATTGGGCTCACTATTGAAGATGTGGAGAAAGCCAAGAGGATGCTCCGGGATGATTGAATGAGGTTTAAAATATTAAATCCCAATTAACTCAGCAATACAGCTTATGTGAAGGAGGATATGTATGTTGCCAACCAGAGAAGAAGCGGAAAAACTTTTATTAGACGCGGAACAATGTAATCCCGGCGCATGGGGAAATCATAGTCGTATTGCTGCGGAATGCGCCGAGAAGATAGCTGCGTTATGTGAGGGCATGGACGCGAATAAGGCATACATATTGGGACTGTTGCACGATATTGGCAGGAAGTTCGGCGTAAAACATTTCGGACATATCTATGACGGATATAAATATATGCTACGATTGGGTTATGACGAAGTGGCAAGGATATGCTTGACACATTCCTTTAACATCCAGGAAATCAACTCATATGTCGGGAATTTTGATGTCACGAAAGAGGAACAGCAGGAAATAGAGGATGCACTGCGGAGTGTAGTTTATGATGATTATGACCGCCTGATACAGTTGTGCGATGCGATTGCCGGTGCCGAGGGTGTCATGGATATTGAGGCGCGCATGGCGGATGTGAAGCGGCGTTATGGGAATTATCCGAAGGACAAATGGGATAACAACCTAGCTTTAAAGAAGATGTTTGAAAAGAAGATGGGAAGGAACATCTATGAAGTGGTTGGTATGGAGGTGCAATCATGCTAAATTGTCTTTATGTGGGAATAGGTGGGTTTATCGGTACGGTGTGCAGATATTTGATTGGTCTTTTGCCGATAGAAACGAATAATGGATTTCCGATAAAAACCTTAATTATCAATGTTGTAGGCTCTTTTGTCATAGGTCTGATCGCAGCTTTTGCCGTGAAAAACAAGGATTTGAATGAGCAGATAGTGTTAATGTTAAGGGTGGGCGTGTGCGGCGGATTCACCACATTCTCTACATTTGCATATGAGTCAACAGACCTCATGAGGAATGGGCATATGGGAATTGCATTGGCTTATGTTTGTACAAGCATTGTTTTTGGAGTGTTGGCAGTTTTCGCAGCACAGATGTTGGTGAAGTAGAGTAGGTGGAACAAAAGCCCCTCATTATAAATATTTATTACAGGCTGAAAGTAGGGAAATCGTATGTGGATGATATTAGCACTACTGTCCGCAGTTTTCGCGGCACTTACCTCAATCTTAGCTAAGATTGGCATTGAAAATGTTAATTCAAATCTGGCAACTGCTATCCGAACAGTGGTAGTAGTTATTATGGCCTGGGGCATGGTCTTTTTGACGAACACACAGCATGGTATTATGGAAATAGGCAGAAAAAGCTGGCTGTTTCTGATATTGTCGGGTCTGGCGACAGGCGCTTCGTGGCTGTGCTATTATAAGGCATTACAGATGGGTGATGCGTCTAAAGTCGTACCGATTGATAAACTGAGTGTTGTTATTACGTTGGTGCTGGCGTTTGTGTTTCTGCACGAGGAATTTACAATGAAATCCCTTATTGGATGTGTTCTCATCGCCATAGGAACCCTGTTTATGGTTTTATAGAGGGATTTTATACAGATACGTAAATACATAAGAGATGTAATAAATGAGGTAAATTTATGTTTAATAGAAAGAATTCTCGACATAGCAGAATGGTTTGGGTTTTCATATTGCTGACCGTAGGAATTCTTGCTGCGTGCGGCCGGAAGCAGGATGAATCGGTTGTTGATGCCGACAGAGTGTACGATGTGCATGAAGAGGCTATTGTTTCGGAACCAGAACTTTCGGAAGTGTCACAAGAAGAGACTGTAGAGGTATCCGGAGCAGACGAAGCGGCGACGACAGATAAAGCAATTAAAACAGACGAGGCAACGGCGACAGACCAAGCAGATGAGGCGATGGCAGACGGAACAGCTAAAGCAGATGAAACGGCAGAATCAAAAGAATTGAGAAGGCGGTTTGGCTCTAGGTGTATCACGGAGCAGACTTTTGAGATAGAGCTTAGCGAGTATGACGGGAGGGTCTGGTTTGTTCCCTCTGTATCCCCGGGTGGAAGGAATTTTCAGATGCAAATTATACAGGGGAAGGAAGTTCTTAAAGAGATAAGTACTTATGTGCCGGAAGAACTGGCAGGAGAGAAGTTCGTCAGTCTGGATGCAGTGGCTTTTTTCGATATAAATTATGATAATGAAACCGATATCGTGTTGATTGAAACTTATGGCGATACAACTTTCACAGTAGTTTATTATGGTGAAACATACACGTATTCGGATGGATTGGTATCAGTTTACTTTGATGTAAAGGAAACGTTATCCGACAACCTGACAAGCAGCGTGGAGAACCTGACTGTTCCGGCTATTCGAGACTTTCTAAGCAATGGTAAAAAGAACGGAGAGTTTGAAGATTACAGAGAAGCTTATTTGGCAGCCGGCAAATTAAGGGAGGCGGAGAGTGACGGCATAATTAAATATAATTTAATCTTTTTTGATGATGATGATATTCCGGAACTGGTCGCAGATTATACCGGATATTATGTGAGTATGTATACCTATCACGACGGCAGAATATACACGGTAATGGATGAATGGGGATATGGGGCAGGAGGAAATCATGGGTATGATTATTGCCCGCGCAAGAGCAGTGTGAGAAATTACGATACAGACTATGCAGGGCTGATTCTGTGGACCACTTATTGGACGTTGGGCGAAGGGTATGAATTGGAACCGGTAGTATCGATTGAGTTTCTTAATTTTATCGATGAAAACGGGAACGGAAGACCTGACGGAGACGAGAGTGAAACTGTCGGATACGGCGACAAAAGCTATATTGATGGTGTGGAGATTACGCTGGAGGAAGAACTGTCCTACAGTATGGGTGAATATGAGTGGCTGGGCGCAGGTGGAAATGATATGGGCTTAGCAGAATTGGCAGCTGCATTATATTAATCATGGAGAATATTTGGCATGACATTTGAACATACAGAGGGTGTCTGCATGAAAAAGGAACTATAGTTTTAACACAGTATTATTTTCTAAGTAAATCTGGGAGTAGTAATATATGGAAATCAAAACAAGACGACTGATTCTTAGTCCGTTAGGAATGAAATACTTGGAATCAACACACGAATATGCATCTGACAGAGATGCAACGAAATATATGATGTTTTTGCCCAATGATACGGTGGAGGAGACGGCAGAGTTTCTGCGGGATGCGGAGGCAGAGTGGAATAAGCAAAATCCCGAATACTATGAATTTGCCGTGTTACTGAATCATCGACACATCGGCGCGGTCAGCCTGTATCTGGACGAAAGCCGTACCACCGGTGAGTTTGGCTGGATACTTCACAGAGATTATTGGAGGCAGGGTATTACCACTGAGGCGGTGGGGGCATTGCTCGATTATAGCGTGAATACACTTGGTATTCATCATTTTATAGCGCACTGTGACAGTGAGAATATTGCGTCTTATAAGGTGATGGAGAAGCTTGGGATGGTACGAACCGGCTGTTCCGGTGGTCGTAAAAACAAATCTTCCGATGAAGAACGAAATGAATATTTATATGAACTCAATGTTTAATTATGATATTATAGGCTATATGATAACAAAATGATGATGTGTAAAGAGGAAAGATAAATGACAGAAAATGACTTAGTTAAATTGATGGATGAATACATGGGAAACTCCGGATTCTATATGAAACCCAGAGTCGATAGTGACAAGACCAGTTTCTTTATGGCAAAGGGCTCCGCTTCGGCAAGTGATGTACGGAAAAGTTTTGATGCTGTAGGTGATGCACTGGGGGAAAAAGAGAACAAGGAACCTCAAATATTTGCCGGAACACCTAAAGTCGAATGTGCCGTATGTGCGGATGTTCCAAACTTGTCTGACATAGATTGTAATGCTGTGATACCGCCCCAAATGTGTTGATAAAATATTTTACGTTTTGCAACTTTTCAAATCCTTCAAGGGTATTATTGTAGAAGACGAAATTTGGTGTTTATGCTCTTTGAAGGAGAATTGATTATGCAAAAAAAATACTTATTAGTGACCTTAGCCAACTACATTCCCGTATTATGCGCATTCCTGCTATACAGGGGTGGAGGTCTTCTTTTCTGGTCGGTTTTTATTATAATGCAGGTTTTTCTGGTTGGTTTGAATTATAGTACTGCCGGTAAAAAAAACGTTTTGCTTTTCTTTAGTGCCAATCTTCTGGTTTCAACGATTATTGCAAACTGGCTGTCGATATATCTGTACTACACATATATCAGCTCGGATGCCGAGACGATTCTTGTAGGTTATGCCGCTATTAAGATCGGAGCGGTATTTGTTCTAGTATTATCTTTGATTTCCCTGGGGATTAAAGTGTTGGTCGAGAGGAAGAACATATAGAAAAAGATTCAAATGCGAAAAAGGTGAAGAGCATGGAAATGAAGAAACTAAGAGCCAGAATGTTAATAGTGTGGTCCGTTTTTTTTACAATTTTTTGGGTGGGCTTAATGGTGGCTGTACCGGCGTCAGCCCGAAAAGATGATAGTGAAGGTAAGTGGGTTTACCTGGCTTACTTCTTATTCTGTGTTGTTCCCATTGTCATTGTAATTGTTTCTGTTTATAAGGATTATCAGAGACATTGCATCAGCTATGGGAACGGTAGGATTATTCTGAAACGGGAAAGAAAAAGGGTGGAAAACGGCAGACCGGTAGGAAAGTGGGAAGTAAGAGAAGATGAAATCGCGCTCTGGGATATAAGGTGGTACGGAATGCTCTTAGTGGGAGAAAGCGCAGAGTACTTACGTGACAGCAATTCAAGCATTAAGCAGCAATTCTGCATCTGCCTTAACAGTGGTGAGCACTTCGCATTTATGACCATGCATTATACCAAAGGCCAGATACAGGAATTGTGCAGATATATCGAAGAGCATACGGGAATGGCGCCGACGATACGACGTGTTAAGTATAGTACGAAGGATAAAATTCTGGTTATAATATTTGTGTTGATTCTTTACACAATCATAGGTCTGGGCTTGTACTATGACTATGTGGGGTAAGGAAGAAAATGAATATATAAGACAAAAAACAAGTGACAATAGATATAAGTTCCGATATTATATTGATTATAATCTAAGATGTAACGGGGGTTAGGATTATATGAATAGAATGGTATTGGACAAGAACTGGCAGATGCAGATTATAGGCGAAAATGTCTATGGCATATCCGAGGATTGGCTCGAGGCAGAAGTACCGGGCTCCGTTTACGGCAATCTGCTGAAACAGGGATTGATGCCCGACCCTTTTGACAGGATGAACGAGCTGGATGCGCTTCGCCTGATGGAAAATGATTTTCGGTTGCAGACCCAATTTACTCTTTCGAAGCAACAGATAGACAGCGATTTTCTGTTGCTTCATTTTGATGGTATTGATACATTGGCGAAAGTATACCTTAATGGGAGACTTTTGGCGAAAGTTGGCAATATGCATCGAATTTGGGAGTTTAATATTGCGGAAACGGCGGTCTGTGGAGAGAATACGCTGTGCTTGGAATTTGCTTCGCCCACGAAGTATATCGAAGAAGAGAATGGGAAAGTTTTCACCGGAGGTTCCCATGAGGCTATGAAAGGATTTCCGCATCTTCGCAAGGCCCATTGTATGTTTGGCTGGGATTGGGGACCAAGATTACCTGATGCGGGTATTTTCAGGGAAGTCTCTGTCTTGTCGGGGAAAAAGGCGAGATTGGAACAAGTTTACATAACACAAAATTGGCGAAATGATAAAACTGAAATAAATAGAGATGGAGACGGAAATAAGCGGGAAGATGAAAATATAAGTGAAAATAAATGGAGAGATGAAGTTGACATAATATTCGACGGCTCGATTGAGCATTATGTGCCCGAAGAACATTATGAAATCAAGATTACCCTTTACGATGATGAAGGAGACCTGATTGAGAGCAAATCCTCTAAGGAGGGTGCAGGATGGAATATCATCACCGTTCGTAATCCCAAGCGTTGGTGGCCTCGTGGTTACGGTGAACAGTCCTTGTATCGTGTTGAAGTTACATTGATGGACGAGACGGGAGAGGTGTTGGACGTCTGGGATCGCAGGATTGGTCTTCGCACCATGACGGTAAATACGCAGAAAGATGAGTGGGGCGAGTGCTTTGCCCATGAAGTGAACGGTGTCAAGATTTTTGCCATGGGTGCGGACTACATTCCGGAGGATAATATTCTGTCCAGAGTGACGAGAGAGCGCACCGAGAAACTTCTTCGGGATGCCGTGGCTGCAAACCACAACTGTATCAGGGTGTGGGGCGGTGGTTATTATCCCGACGACTGGTTTTTTGACTTATGTGACGAGTTGGGATTGTTAGTGTGGATGGATTTCATGTTCGCCTGTGCTTCCTACGAACTGGACGACGAGTTTGAAGAGAATATCAGCGCGGAGATTCGGGACAATGTGCGCAGAATCCGGCATCATGCCTGCCTGGGACTGTGGTGTGGCAATAACGAGATGGAGTCGCAGACGTTGGACAAGACGTGGGAGCCGTCCATCAAGCAGAAATATGACTATATTAAGCTGTATGAGTATATTATTCCGAAGATTGTAGAGGAAGAGGACCCTGCAACATTTTACTGGCCGTCTTCCCCTTCTTCGGGCGGTAACTTCGACAATCCGTGGGATGAGAACAGAGGCGACACGCATTATTGGGATGTGTGGCACGGAAACAAACCTTTTACGGAATTCCGCAAGTTTAAATTCCGTTACCTATCGGAGTTCGGATTTCAGGCCTTCCCGTGCCTGAAAACGGTGGAAACCTTTACAAGACCTGAGGATAGGAACATTTTCTCCAGGGTGATGGAGATGCATCAGCGTAATGTGGCAGCCAACGGCAAGATACTGAATTATCTGTCGGCGACATATCTCTACCCGGCAGACTTCGCAACGTTGTTGTATGCGTCCCAGCTGTTACAGGCGGAGGCGATTCGCTACGGTATTGAGCACTTCCGCAGACATCGCGGCAGATGTATGGGTACGGTAGTATGGCAGCTTAATGATATCTGGCCGGTAGCATCATGGTCGAGTATTGACTATTACGGCCGCTGGAAAGCCCTGCATTATGCAGAAAAAAGAGCGTTTGCACCGGTGATGATTTCCTGTGAAGAAGTGGGAGAATTGAGTGAAAGACCCCATTGTATTACACAGCCTGCGCCCATTGAGAAATCCGCAAGGCTGCACGTGGCGAATGAGACCATGGAATCAGTGAGCGGTGTGGTAGAATGGCAGCTTCGCTCTCCAAAGGGTGAAGTCCTGCTTATGGGAAAAGAGAAAGTTGCGGTAAATCCATTAAGCGGCACATGGCTTGAGAAACTTGATTTTTCGGCGTTTAATGAGTTGGAAGTCTACTTTAGTTATGCTTTTGAAGTGGATGGACGGGTGGTGTCCGAGAATACATGTCTGTTCACGGCACCGAAGCATTTTGCGTTCGAGGACCCGAAACTGTCCTATACGCGAGAAGGCAACACACTGATTGTCACGGCACAGGCGTATGCCAAGAATGTAGAAATTGAGGGCGTGGACGGTGATGTGAGATTGTCGGACAACTATTTTGATATGAATCCCGGAGAAAAAAGGGTAGAGATTGTAGAGGGAGATGCCGCTAAGTTCAGACTCCGGTCGGTATATGACATACGATAGCAGTTTTGTGATAAGTAAATTTTTGTGTGCCTCATGAACTTACATGATTTCCGATTTTCATAATTCATTAACAATTTATTCATGGCGTATGCCTTTACCAACAGGGATATCCTCTGTATAATTATGATTGCAAAAACAATTATGTGTAAAGGAGAGTGTACTATGGCAAACAGATTTGTATTGAATGAAACTTCCTATCACGGAGCAGGTGCAATTCAGGAGATTGCTACGGAAGCAAAGGGCAGAGGTTTTAAGAAGGCCTTTGTTTGCTCCGATCCGGATTTGGTAAAATTCGGCGTGACGGACAAGGTTCTGAAGGTATTGGACGGAGCAGGGCTTCCCTATGAATTATATTCCAACATCAAACCTAATCCGACCATCGAAAACGTGCAGACCGGTGTGGAAGCATATAAAAAATCCGGAGCCGATTATCTGGTAGCAATCGGCGGCGGCTCTTCCATGGATACGGCTAAAGCCATCGGTATTATCATTGAGAATCCGGAATTTGCGGATGTGGTAAGTTTGGAGGGCGTAGCACCCACTAAGAATAAATCCGTACCGATCTTCGCAGTTCCCACCACAGCAGGAACCGCAGCAGAAGTAACAATCAACTATGTTATTACCGATGCTGCCAAGAACCGCAAGATGGTGTGTGTTGACCCGAAAGATATTCCGGTTGTGGCATTCGTAGACCCTGAGATGATGGCTTCTATGCCTAAGGGACTGACAGCAGCTACAGGTATGGACGCACTGACACATGCAATCGAAGGGTATATTACGGCAGGCGCATGGGAGCTGTCCGATATGTTCCATCTGAAAGCCATTGAGATTATTGCAAGGTCTTTGCGCGGTGCGGTGGACAATACACCGGAAGGCAGAGAGGATATGGCACTTGGCCAGTATGTGGCGGGCATGGGCTTCTCCAATGTAGGTCTTGGTATCGTACACTCCATGGCGCATCCTCTGGGCGCGCTCTATGATACGCCGCACGGAATCGCCAATGCGATTATCCTGCCTACCGTTATGGAGTACAATGCGGAAGCAACCGGCGAGAAATATCGCGAGATTGCAAGGGCTATGGGCGTGGAAGGCGTAGATTCCATGAGTCAGGATGAATACAGAAAAGCCGCTATCGATGCGGTGCGCAAGCTTTCCACCGACGTGGGTATTCCGGCAGACTTGAAGGAAATCGTAAAGAGAGAAGATATTCCTTTTCTGGCACAGTCAGCTTATGACGATGCATGCAGACCGGGCAATCCGAAAGAGACGAGTGTGGAAGACATCACGAAACTGTATGAGTCGTTAATATAGAATGTCGATTTCACAATAAGAAATATTATAACAGTAATTAATCAAAACAATAAAAAGGATAGACCCTCATAACTGTATTTGGTGGTTATGAGGGTTTTTCCTTTGTTACAACAAATAAAAATTTTAGGTGATAGTTTTTTGTATGGTATTATATTTATAATGCCATTTGAAATATATGTCAGGCATCTCTTATAGCCGGCTGCAAATAAACATGTTAATTCGCTTGATAATTTAACACATAATACATATAATAACATTAAAGGAGATGATAACCATGCCCAATATTAAGCCAATATCAGATTTAAGAAATTATACAGAAGTATTGAAAGAAGTGAGGACTAATCAACCTGTGTATCTGACGAGGAACGGCAAAGGAGCATATGCGATTGTAGATATCAATGAACTGGATAGGTTGAAGGCATCTGTTCAGCTTTTATCGAAACTGGAAGAAGGAGAGCAGTCTGCGCGAAAGAATGGCTGGATAACAGCAGATGAAGTAGAAGCTGCACTGGGATTATGATATGCCAAAATTAATGTATACGCCGAAGGCTTTGGACGATTTGCAGGGAGTAAAAGCTTATGTCTCAAGACAATTTGGTGAGGATAAAGCTAAGGTCAGTGTTAAGGAAATCACATCAGCTGTCAGGCAACTGGAAACATTTCCGGATGAAGGTCTGAATTTAGAGGAATTGATTAGTTATCCTACAGATTACCATTACTTAGTTGTGAAGCCGAATTATGTGTTTTATCGTATTGAAGGTGATACTGTAAGGGTTATCCGCATACTAAATGAAAAGCAGGATTTTCTCCAGATATTATTTGGGATAAGTAGCATATCTGAGGAAGGAGAAGATTACTGGAATAAAATTGATGATGAATGATTTGATGAAGAAGCAAAACCCCCGAAACTGCTTTTTTGCAGTGGCGGGGGTTCTCTTTTAGGGGAGGATATCAACGTTTCGCACTTTGAAGTTGCGCGATTCAACAAAATAGCGCATAAAGATTGGTTGTAGCTTATCGAGGAAAATACTATACTGATAATGCGGCGCGGCGCAAGAAAACAAAAAGGAGAATATTTTATGAGCTTTGGAAAAAATTTACAGTTTTTAAGGCATCTTAGAGGAAATATGACGCAGGAGGATTTGGCCGAAAAAATGAATGTCAGCCGCCAAACCGTATCAAAATGGGAGTTGGATACAGCGCAGCCCGAAATGGACAAAGCAATAGAGCTTTGCAGGCTTTTCAATTGCTCGCTGGACAGCTTGTTCCGCGACGATATGGTCGCTTGTGGCGAAGTGTATACAAATTTGCGCGTTGAGAACGTTCCCGCTTTCCGTTATATAAAACATGCCGTGATAAGTTCCGACCCGGAGGGAGATGCTATCGACAGAGTATTTTCCATTGCCCGCAGCTACGGCGTGGATAACCCTCGTGTCATTGGCTGGGATTTTCCAAATGTGTCACAGGAGCAGATAAATGTTTTTAATATGCACGGCTACGAAGCGGCATGGATACTGCCGGATGGAATCGTCCCTCCTGACATTGAAATACACGAGCAGGCAGACCACAGGTATGCGGCAATACACATTGAAACGCCCTTTGAAAACCCCTTCGTGACCATTCCCAACGCCTATAAAACACTTATGGAATATATGCGCGTGAACGGTCTGGAACATACGGAAAAGGACGTTATTCCCTGCTTTGAAACCGACGGGGAGAGTATGGATATTTATATTGCTTGTAAGTAGCGCATTTTAATTATGAATAAACCGGAATTAAGCAGTCGTTTTGATGAAAATAACCCCCGAAACTGCGCCATTGCAGTGACGGGGCTATTTTTTTGCTGATGGCAAATAATCCCTTCATATTATTTCTCTTTTTTACCACAATATTAGAGCAAGCTGAATGGCTATATTATCGGAAAGGAGACACGACCATGCGGAACAGCAAATGGGGCGGCAAACGCCTGTTGAAAAAAGAACATATTAAAAAGGAATCTCTCTGCCGGTGCTTGAGGTGGACGGGTATCGTTATATCGGGACGGTCTCCATACCGGTGATTGGTGTGGCGCTGCTGGTACAGGAGGACTGGAGTCTTGCGCAGCTGAAAAAACTCGCCCTGCCGGTACGGCGGTGGAGGAGATGGAGAGCGGAGCGTGGGATTTGACGCTCTTCACCTGTACCCTGGGAGGTCAGATGCGGGTCACGGTGCGGTGTGGTCTGCTTGAAAACGACGAGGTATAGCTCCGGGAAATAAATAGCGGAAGCCCCTAAAATTGCGGCTTCCGCATTCTTAGGGGCTTCCTTTAGGGGAGGATAAGTATTTCCTTATCTTTTGACTATTATCATTGTTGCCGCTTTTTGGAGTATTATTCAAAAAATAGAAAAATTTTTTAATTTTACTTTTTTACTAAAATGTTATATACTTAGTTATCGAATGAGACGGCGTACATATTACGGAAACTATGGACATGCGTCGTCGCACATTACAAGATAAGAGGTGGTATGATACAATGGCATTATTACAACAGTGGCGTGACATGGCGTATTCCGAGACTGCCAATAAAGGAGATTTGCAGAGACTTTGGTCTGATTATTTCGCAAAGGAAAAAGATATCTATGCGGAACTTCTCAAGACTCCCGATAAGGCAGTAAAGGGCACCGTTAAGGAGCTTGCCGAGAAATACAATGTAGATATCATGACGATGACGGGCTTTTTGGACGGTATCAATGACAGTCTTAAGAAAGCCAATCCGATTGAAGAGATGGAAGAGGACACCAAGGTAAGTCTTGGTTTTGATAAAGAACTTCTCTATAAGAATATGGTGGCAGCAGGTGCTGACTGGCTCTATAACCTGGAGGAGTGGAACGATATCTTTGACGAAGAGACGCAGAAGGCTCTGTATAAGGAACAGAAATCGTCCACCACAATCCGCAAGGAGCAGAAGATTTACCCGAACGATCCTTGTCCCTGCGGCAGCGGTAAGAAGTATAAGAAGTGCTGCGGCAAAGGTGCATAGGGAAGCTGTTTCAATCATGCTGACAGCTTAAGCTGTACATGAAAAAAGTACTTTACTTTTTTTGATGCTTGGAATAGAATACGAGTATAGCAAGCATAGTAAATGTTAATAAATAAATTATAAATGAAAAGATAACACGTTGACGAGAAGAGTAGGATGTGGAACGTAACAGAGAGAAGCGCCTTGTGCTGGAAGCGCTTTTGCCGGAAGCATTTGAAAACTAACTCCGAGTGGCCCCAATCCGGTCCGTTGACTTACGTTACAGTCGAATGAGAGGTTCCGGTAAGCCGTCATGTGCGCACGGAACAAGCGAGGTGGAACCGCGTAAACAAATACGTCCTCTGCATTGCCGTAGTGGTAGTGCAGGGGACGTTTCGTATTTCAAGAAAAGGAGACGAGATTATGAAAATTACATTAAAAGACGGCTCTGTCAAAGAGTACGCACAAGCAATGAGTATTATTGATATCGCTATGGATATCTCGGAAGGACTCGGACGTGTGGCCTGTGCCGGTGAAGTGGACGGCAGCGTGGAGGACCTAAGAACTGTGATAGACAAGGACTGCAGTTTAAATATTCTCACGGCTAACGATCCTGAGGGTCTTAGAGTAGTACGCCATACTGCCTCTCATGTTATGGCAGAGGCGGTTAAGAGACTTTTTCCTAATGCCAAGGTGACGATTGGTCCGGCGATTGATGACGGATTCTATTATGATTTCGATTCGGAACCTTTCTCCAGGGAAGACCTGGATAAAATCGAGGCGGAGATGAAGAAGATCATCAAGGAAGGTCATGCGCTTGAGCGGTTTGTTCTGCCCAGAGATGAGGCAATCAAGTTCATGGAGGAAAAGGGCGAACCTTACAAGGTAGAGTTGATTCGTGATCTGCCGGAAGATGCGGAGATTTCTTTCTATTCTCAGGGTGGTTTCGTTGATTTATGCGCGGGACCGCATTTGATGAGCGCGAAAAACATCAAGGCATTTAAGTTGATTTCTTCTTCCATGGCTTACTGGCGGGGCGATTCCGATAAGGCACAGTTACAGCGTATCTACGGTACGGCTTTCCAGAAGAAAGAAGAACTGGAGGCTTATCTGGAGCACTTGGAGGATATCAAGCGCCGCGATCATAACAAGCTGGGGCGTGAGATGGAGTTGTTCGCTACGGTGGACGTAATCGGACAGGGTCTGCCGCTGTTACTTCCTAAGGGCACGAAGATGATTATGAAGATGCAGCGTTGGATTGAAGACCTGGAAGAAAAGGAATGGGGTTATGTTCGTACCAAGACACCGCTGATGGCTAAAAGCGATTTATACAAGTTATCCGGACACTGGGATCACTATAAAGAGGGGATGTTCGTATTAGGTGACGAAGACAAAGATAAGGAAGTATTTGCCCTGCGTCCGATGACCTGCCCTTTCCAGTATTACTGCTATAAGAATACACAGCACTCTTACCGTGATTTACCGATTCGTTACGGTGAGACTTCTACACTGTTTAGAAATGAGGATTCCGGTGAGATGCACGGTCTGACCCGTGTGCGTCAGTTTACGATTTCCGAAGGACATTTGATCGTACGTCCGGACCAGATGGTAGAGGAATTTAAAGGCTGTCTTGCGTTGGCGAAGCATTGTCTGGAGACGCTTGGGTTGGAGGAGGATGTAACTTACCATCTGTCCAAATGGGATCCGGACAATCGTGAGAAATATATTGGCGAGCCGGAAGTTTGGGAGGAGACGGAAGGACATATCAGAAACATCTTACAGGAGCTTGGTGTAAACTTTACGGAAGATGTGGGAGAGGCTGCTTTCTACGGACCGAAGGTGGACATCAATGCGAAGAATGTATACGGCAAAGAAGATACGATGATTACGATTCAGTGGGATGCGCTGCTTGCGGAACAGTTTGACATGTATTTCATCGACCAGAACGGCGATAAGGTGCGACCTTATATCATCCATAGAACTTCTATCGGCTGCTATGAGAGAACGCTGGCATGGCTGATTGAAAAGTATGCGGGCAAGTTCCCTACATGGCTTTGTCCTGAACAGGTACGTGTTCTGCCGATCTCCGAGAAGTATGAGGATTATGCAGAGCAGGTAAGAAAAGAACTTGCGAAAAACGATATTGATGTCACCGTTGATAATCGCTCGGAGAAAATCGGATTCAAGATTCGTGAGGCTAGACTTGCCAAACTGCCTTATATGTTAGTGGTGGGACAGCAGGAAGCAGAGGATGGTACGGTATCCGTCAGAAGTCGTTTCGCAGGTGACGAGGGCGTAAAGCCGCTGCAGGAGTTTATTGACCAGATCTGTAAAGAAATCAGGACCAAAGAAATCCGCAAGGAAGTGCAGCAGGAACAGTAATGTTTTCGTAAAATCGCAGTATGGGGTACATCGGAGCATGAACAGTAAAGCGAAAATATCCTATTGGGATATCCTTGGATGGATTCTGATAGGACTTAGTGTGATAATGCTTGGCAAAAGCCTGATGTTATGCTTTAGCAGCGACATCTGGTATGATGAGTTATTCACCGTGGGAATGATAGAACATTCCTACGGTGATTTAATTGCGTTTACGGCCAGAGATGTGCACCCGCCGTTGTATTACTGCATTGTAAAGTTTGTCGTTGAGTTATGTAAACTGGCAATACCCGGTGCGAACCTTGTGACACTTGCCAAAACGGTTTCGGTGCTGCCATATTTTATACTGTTGGTTTACAGTGTGACATTTATCCGCAAGCGGTTTGGCATTTTGACAGGAGGCTTGTTCCTGTTCTGTGTAATTGCTATGCCGCAGCTTAGTGCTTACACGGTGGAGATACGTATGTACAGTTGGGCATTATTGTTTGTGACGGCAGCGTATCTGCACACGTACGGAATTATGACCTGTCTCAGAGAAGAGATGTCGGATATAGGCGATGAATCCCATAAGATACTCGTTAAACGCAAAGTGCAAAGCCATTACATCGCCCTTGTGCTCTACGGACTAGCTGGGGCTTACACGCAGTATTTCGCCTGTGTGGCGGTGATTATGGTATATTTGTGGCTGCTTCTGTGGCTCATATTCTGTGCTCCACAGGATAAAGATAGGAAGATACTTAAGAAACTGCAAGGCTGGTTTGTATGCGTTCTTGTTTCCGTTGTCGGATATTTCCCGTGGCTGTTATCGCTGTACCGACAGATGAGCGCTGTTCGGGAAAATTACTGGATTCTTCCCTTGACATGGCGTACGTTTGGAGGCTGCGTAAAATTTCTTATGAAGCCGACATTTGCTAATGACACACTGAATACCATTTTGGCGGTAGTGCTGTTTCTTGTTTATATTGCAATATTATGGTATATTATGTCGAAACACTACCTTAAGGGGAGAGTTTTGCGCAATGAAGAGAATAGAAAGACGTATTCTGTCGACTTAAATATATTCGGATTGATGCTTGCAGGTATCGGTGTTTTGGTGGGATTGGTATTGTTCGGTTTTGTTGCATCATTCCTTCTTCGTCCGATTTTCGTCTACCGTTATATGATTCCCGCGTTGGGGTGTTTTTGGTTCTCCTTTGCGCTGGGGGTGGCTCATACACCGGAGTTGGCTCGTACATCGGAAATGACCCACGTAGATAAGAAGGGAAGCTTTATCACTCTGGCGATTTGCGCATTCATACTTGTGATCGGTCTGCGTGATTACCGGACTTTTATATGGGAAGAGGAATACAAAATCCTACAGATGAAAGATACAATGGCGGCACTGAATGAAATCGGAGAAGACGATATTCTGATTTTCAATTTCGACCAGGTGCAGATGGTAGTGGGTTATTACATGGATAATGACAGTTATCTGTGGTACGGTCAGCCGGAAACATTGGTTCAGGAGATATGCGGCGACAAAGGTGCCTTAAACGAAGATACCGCACAGATTAAAAAATGGATTTCTCAGGGAAGAACAGTTTGGTTTATAGGAAGCTTTAACAGCAGAGAGGACATCGTCGAAGCGTGGAGAACAGAGGGACTGGATGTTGAGGAAGTATGGATGTCCGGCTATCTGTTAGAGCGGTACTGGTTTAATTTGTATAAGATATCATAAAATCGGAAAAGGCATTTTGTATAATTACGGAAATAATTGTCAACAATAACCTTGTGGAAACAAATATGCAGACGAATACGGACACATACGCCGAAAGTGTTTGTTATTATGCGTTGAGACAGGAGGTTATTATGGCAGAACTAAAATGTGGAGTTTACAACTGTTCCTATAATCAGGATAGGTATTGCTGCAAGGGCGATATCATGGTAGGCGGCACGCACGCTGACTGTTGTCAGGATACATGCTGCGACAGCTTTGCACAGAAACGTGAAGGCTCATATGTCAGTTCATTGGAACATCCGTGCAGGACAATCAGCATAGATTGCGAAGCCGTCAAATGTGTGTATAATAGTAATTATAAGTGTCATGCGGAACATGTGGATATTCAGGGCGGCGGTGCCGACAACAGCGCAGGAACGGAGTGCGCTACGTTTAAGGAGTCGTAGACCCGGCTCGTTCCGGTGTTGACACACGATAGAACAGAATATAGTGCCTGCAAAAGCGCGGTATGTTTTCGGTATGTGAAGAACACGCACCGTGCTTTGCGGGTGGTTTACATAACACGGAAATTGTGAAGCAATACAGCACAACACCGGAATCAATTTATCGGGAGAGATACATAGATTGAACAAGAAATATAGTCTTAAATTGTATAAGCATACTACAGCTTTTTTGATTGCGGTTTGGATGATGCCGGCTCTTGCGGGCTGCGGCGGGGATGGTACGGCGAGCGCGAACGCACAGACGGGAGAGAGTCCTGAAAGTGTGACGGCAGCGGCCGTTCGTGTGGATACGACAGTGTCACAGAATAGTACCGACGTGTCTCTGCCGGAAATGGATCCTGAGACGAGGCAGCAGCTCATGACGGAGCTTTTGGACGAAAATGAAATGGATTCATCGGTGGTGGAGTCTGAGAAGGTCACGAAGAGGTGTACATTTGATATTCCGGAAGGCTTTGAGGAGTCGCAGGACGTGGATAACCTGTATGTTACCGCGCGTTATCCCCTAGATGCGTCAATGATTTATTATGAAGTTATGGACGGGGATATCTCTCTGCAATTAATGACCGAGGAGCATTTTACCAAGGAGGCCGAGGAGAGTCTCAGCCGGCTCTACGGTGAGGAGATTACACTGAATATAGAAAGCTTTGAGAGTGTGAAAGTTGATGGTTATCCCGCATTCCGTATTCTGTGCCGGTATGAGACACCGGATATAGAAATTACACAGCTTGAGTACATCATTAACGCAGATAAAACTTATGCTGTCACTTATTCCCAGACGAGCGATTTCGACAGGATGGAAGAGTATGAGGCAAGTGCTGCGACAATCCGTGTAAAATAATTTCCTAAAATCGGTTGACACATCCCGAATCTTATGTTACATTATCCAATGTGCGACAGCACATGACAACCAAGCAGAGTATCCACTCTCACCTTGCAACGAATGGGTTCGCAAGCGTTCATAATGCAGAATTTACGACCTGTTGCCTATCTTGTGGCGTTTGATGCAGGTTTGCATAGTATGAATGATAAGTGGATAGTTATGCTATCCACTTTATTTATGTTTTTGCATGGAGGGAAGAATCATTAGCGAGTTATTCATCAACGAACAGATTAGAGACAAGGAAGTGCGTGTGATTGGCGAGGACGGCGAGCAGCTCGGTATCATGTCGCCCAAGGAAGCCATGAAGCTGGCGGAGGAAGCGGGAGTAGACCTGGTGAAGATTGCACCCACGGCGAAGCCTCCGGTCTGCAAAATCGTAGATTACGGTAAGTTTAAATACGAGCAGACCAGAAAAGAAAAAGAAGCCAGAAAGAAACAGAAGACGGTTGAAATCAAGGAGATTCGTCTGTCTCCCAACATTGATACCAACGATTTAAACACGAAAATCAATGCTGCCAGAAAATTTATCGGCAAAGGAGACAGGGTTAAAATTACACTCCGTTTCCGCGGACGAGAAATGGCGCATATGAACAACAGCAAGCACATTCTGGACGATTTCGCGGAAGCTCTTGCTGATATTGCGGTTGTGGATAAGGCACCGAAGGTGGAAGGCAGAAGCATGACTATGTTTTTAGCTGAGAAGCGATAGCTCTTAGTTGAAATAAACTGATATCTTGGATTGATATCTCACAAATTTATAGATGCAGGAGGAATTATGAAATGCCAAAAATGAAGACAAGCAGATCGGCTGCAAAACGTTTTAAAGTAACCGGAACGGGTAAGTTGAAAAGAAGTAAAGCCTATAAACGCCATATCTTAACCAAGAAGACTACTAAGAATAAGAGAAATCTTAGAAAGCCTGCTATGACAGACGCAACGAATGTTAAGAATATGAAGAAGATTTTACCTTATCTGTAATAAGCCAAAGTTTGAGGTCATAAGGAGGAAAAAGACATGGCAAGAATTAAAGGCGGTGTAAACGCTAAAAAGAAACATAACAGAGTTTTAAAGCTTGCGAAAGGATACAGAGGCGCAAGATCCAAACAGTATAGAGTAGCAAAACAGTCCGTTATGAGAGCCTTAGCATCTTCATATGCGGGCAGAAAAGAGAGAAAGCGTCAGTTCAGACAGTTGTGGATTGCACGTATCAATGCGGCAGCCAGAATGAACGGCTTATCATACAGCAAATTTATGCACGGTCTTAAGACGGCGGGCGTTGACATGAACAGAAAGATGCTGGCAGAACTGGCAGTGAATGATGCCGCCGGCTTCACGACTTTGGCGGAAATTGCCAAGAAGAGTGTGGAATAAGAGCCTGTTTAGCAAGTTATGAAATCGAAAGATAAGGGACATGGTTTTGCCATGTCCCTTTGTTGATAAAACGGATGGAGGTACCATTATGGGTGTGTTAAGTCATTTACAACCGCAGAGCGTGTTTCACTATTTCGAAGAAATTTGTCAGATACCGCACGGTTCCGGCAATGTGAAACAAATCAGCGATTATCTGAAGCAGTTTGCAGACTCGAGAGGACTTGAGTGCATACAGGATGAAATGTTCAACGTCATTATCATCAAAGAGGCGACGCAGGGATATGAGGAAGAAGAAGCTATTATCCTACAGGGACACATGGATATGGTTGCGGTAAAAAAGCCCGACTGTGATATTGATATGACTAAGGAGCCTTTGCAGCTTTATATAGAGGATGGACGCATTCGTGCCGGAGGAACAAGCCTCGGCGGAGACGACGGGATTGCGGTCGCATATGCGCTTGCCTTGCTGGATGCGCAGGATATCAGCCATCCCCGCCTTGAAGTTGTATTGACGGTGGACGAAGAGACCGGAATGGAGGGCGCTAAAGAAATCGATTTGTCTATGCTTCGCGGAAGAAGGCTGATCAATCTGGACCAGGAGGAAGAAGGCGTTATCATTACAAGCTGCGCGGGTGGCGCCAGAGTGGATGTCAGCGTACCTGTATGTACTGAGCGAGTGGACAGGGAGAGTGTTCAGGCGGTCAACATTCAGGTGTCGGGTCTTATGGGCGGTCATTCCGGAATGGAAATCCATAAAGGCAGGGGCAACGCCAACTGTCTGCTGGGACGTATTTTGAAAGGAGCATCCGAGAGGTTCGGTATTCGCCTCATAACGATGTATGGCGGACAGGCAGACAATGCTATTCCGAGAGAGGCGTCAGCATTGGTCGTGGTTGACATAACTCATATAAATGAACTGATTTCCTATGTAAAAGATTCAGAGAATTCCATTCGTCAGGAATTGGGAGACAGGGATGCCGGGTTTACGGCTGTCTGTGAAGTGACGGATGAGCAGGCAGTTTCGGACGGATGCAGTGCGGAATATGATTGCAGTGGGAACTCGATAAAATGTATCGATGAAGCATCCACCGACAGGGCACTCAACTGTCTGTGTAAGCTTCCGAACGGTGTGATTGCCATGAGTCCCGATTTGGAGGGCCTGGTGCAGACCTCGTTGAATCTGGGTGTGATTGCGCATAAGGAGGATGATCTGTGCTATTCTTATGCCGTCAGAAGCAGTGTGAATGAGGATAGAGAACGGTTATGTGAGCAGATGACGGAGATTGCGGCGCGTTCAGGTGCAAAAGCGCAAGTCAGGAACGCGTATCCCGGTTGGGCATACCGTAAAGATTCTCCTCTGCGGGAGGCGGTAATACAGGTTTATGAGCAGATGTACGGCAAAAAGCCCGTTTTACAGGCAATCCATGCGGGCTTGGAATGCGGTATCTTAGCCTCCAAAATAGAAGGGCTTGACTGTGTCTCCATCGGACCGGACATGGCGGATGTTCATACCGCTGAGGAAAGCCTGGACATAGCCTCCGTGCAGCGCACATGGGAGTATCTGCTTCATATATTGGCATATCGACTTGACAGTGTGTGAAAGTCATCGTAAAATATGAATTAAGTGTAAAAGCATATCTATTTAGGTAGGGAATTCGGAAAGGCATTTCATGCAAAAGTACGAGCATCAGGCGCAATATTATGAGACAGACCAGATGGGTATTATTCACCATTCCAATTATATCAGATGGTTTGAGTCTGCGCGTATCCGGTATATGCAGCAAATTGGCGTAGAGTATGGCGACATGGAGAAATCGGGCATTATCAGTCCGGTTTTGGAAGTAAACTGTGTATACAAGTCGATGGTCCACTTCGGGGATGTTGTGGAGATTCTGCCGAAAATAGAAAAGTATAACGGGATAAAACTGGAACTGTCTTATACAATCATGGATAAAGCGACACAGCAGCTCAGGGCTTGCGGGAGCAGCAAGCATTGTTTTTTGAACAGTGAGGGAAAACCTGTTTCACTGAAAAAGGAAGCTCCTGTGTTTGATGCGGCTTTTCGTTCGGCAATGGAAAATGAGCGTACAGTATAAGAAAGGTAACGGAGATTTCGGTTATGAACGATTTGTTTTCGGGGCGATTAAAAATTAATAATGTATCAACTAAAGACACAGAGGTAATCCAAGATTCTCTGACGGGTCTGGATAGATATGAAATTTTCCTTAAAAAACTGCAGAAGGCAATAGACAATGTGGGGGATCAACGAATTTCCATTATCTATACGGATATCAAACATTTTAAGTATATCAACGATACCTATGGCTATCAGGTTGGAGATGCACTTCTCCGGGATTTCGTGAGTGAAATGCTTGCCGGCAATGATACTTTGATTTGTTGCTCCAGAGTGTACTCGGATAATTTTGTGGCGGCGAATTATATGTCCGACGGAATCACCAATGAGCAATTCAAAGAGCTCATTTGTAAGATGAATTTGGAGAGGGAAAACCGCTTTCGTGAAAAATACCTAAACAGCCGTTTACAGTTTTGTACCGGTATCAGTGTTGTGGACAAGAACAGCAGAAGCCTTGATGCGGAGACGGTTGTCTCCAATGCCAATCTTGCCAGAAAAGTGGCAAAAGAGCTGGAGGAAGACTGCTGCGTTATGTTCGACCACAGTATGATGGAAGGGATTAAACGTGAGGTGGAGATTACATCTCATGTCCCGAAGGCTATCGCAAACCGTGAGTTTAAAGTGTATTATCAGCCGAAAGTTGCAACAGAGACGTTGGAGCTGATTGGTGCCGAGGCGTTGATAAGGTGGCAGAAACCGGACGGTTCCTTTATATATCCGGACCAGTTTATCCCTTTTGTGGAGCGCAGCGGACAGATTGTGGACGTGGATAATTACGTTTACAGGGAAGTATTCCGGTTCTTGGCGGAAAGAATCGCAGCAGGTAAAAAAGTGGTTCCGGTGTCCTTAAACGTGTCCCGTGTGCATCTCAATAAAATGGATGTTTTGGAATATGTGAAGGATCTTTTTGAGGAGTATAAGGTTCCTACTGACCTGGTTGAATTTGAATTGACGGAAAGTATCTATTTGGATAATACGGAAAAAGCGCTTGAACTGGTGAATGGTTTACATAATATTGGTGTGAAAGTCTCCATGGACGATTTCGGCTCCGGATATTCATCTTTGAATCTGTTGAGCAGGCTGCCCATAGACATTATTAAGTTGGATAGAGTCTTTCTTAAGGATGATACTTTGCAGGAGAGCGATAAGATCATTATTTCCTGTGTAGTGGATATGGCGAAGAAATTAAGAATCGTGTCGCTGTGTGAAGGCGTAGAGACGGTGGAGCAGAGTAATTACCTGAAAGAAGTCGGCTGCCAGATTCAGCAGGGATACTATTTTTCCAGACCGGTTCCCCAGGAACAGTTTGAAGAAATTATGGATAGAGAACAGGTCGGTGTATAATAAACAGGGTCATCTTATTAAGACATAATAATTAGGGCTTGCAATTTCCCTTATTATTGATTATAATGATAACTGTTTTCGGGGTGTGGCTCAGGTGGTAGAGCGCTACTTTAGGGAAGTAGAGGCCGCAAGTTCAAGTCTTGTCACTCCGATGGTTAGGAAGGAATGCTGTTAGATACGGCATTCCTTTTTCTAGACTTAAAGGTATTTTATTGGAAATGATTACGTGAACAGAAGTCTTTCACAGGAGCGGTCATGTTAGATAAAGAGACATTTCATCCACTCAACTACATTAAAAAAGAAGAGTATTCCGGCAGCATGGACGGTATGAGGTATCTTTTAAAAAAGGTGCGAAGCGGCGATGAGGATGTCATCAGAGTGACGATATGGCCGGAACCGTTCAACCTGTTGCATACACCGGAGCATCTTAGGGAGTCCATAGAAGTGTCGCTTACAACGGAAGGTGTCGAACAGGCTGTCGATTGGATTAACGAGCGGTATGAAGCCGAGAGGGATAAATGGCAGGAGAGCCTTCACAAGCCTTGGGTATAAATGCGAATGTAGACAGAAGGATAAGTTTATGGAAAAGACAGAAAAACAAAAGTATGAGATGGATATGTGCAGCGGACCTATTTTAGGTAAGCTGCTTCTGTTTGCGCTGCCGCTTATGTGTTCCAGCATATTGCAATTATTGTTTAATGCGGCGGATATTATTGTAGTGGGAAATTATGCAGGCGATAATTCACTGGCGGCAGTAGGGTCTAATTCGTCGCTGATTAATCTTCTGACGAATTTCTTCTTGGGACTTTCGGTGGGTGCCAACGTGTTGGTGGCAAGATATCGCGGTGCCAGACAGGATGAGGAGGTTTCCAAGACGGTACATACGGCAATGCTTCTGAGTATTTTCAGCGGTATTCTGCTGACTGTTATTGGATGTATCGGTGCCAGACAGATTCTGATTTGGATGCAGACTCCGGAAGATGTGCTTCCTCTGGCCGTGTTATATCTGCGGATTTATTTCGTAGGCATGACGGCTACCATGCTTTATAATTTCGGCAGTGCCATATTACGGGCAATCGGGGACACGAAAAGACCGTTGTACTATCTGACGATAGCCGGTGTTATCAATGTGATTTTGAACCTGATTTTTGTGATTGTATGTAAACTGGATGTGGCGGGTGTGGCAATGGCAACCGTGATTTCCCAGTGTATTTCGGCTTTGTTGATTGTCAGGTGCATGATGAAGGACACGGGCAGCATTCATTTGGAGTTGTCGAGGCTGCACATTGATACTGATAAGTTTAAACGTATTTTGCAGATTGGTCTGCCTGCCAGTTTTCAGGGAATTGTCTTTTCCTTTTCCAATGTCATCATACAGTCGTCGGTCAATTCCTTCGGCGCGATTGCCGTGGCGGGTAACTCTGCGGCTGCCAACATAGAAGGATTTGTGTATGTGTCTATGAATGCGTTTCATCAGGCGGCGATTTCCTTCACCGGGCAGAATATCGGTGCGGCGAAGTATGAGAGGGTCAATCGGATTCTCTGTGTTGCAGAGGGATGTGTGCTGGTGGTAGGACTTATACTCGGCAATCTGGCGGTATTGTTCGGACGTTCTCTGCTGGGGCTCTATACGAATAATCCTGCGGTCATAGATTCGGGTATGATTCGTGTGCGGATTATCTGCACAGCCTATGCATTTTGCGGAATGATGGATGTGATTGTGGGTTCTCTGCGCGGTATGGGTTATGCGGTCATGCCGATGATTGTATCCTTGATTGGTGCCTGTGGTCTGCGTCTCATCTGGATTTTTACATTTTTCCGCATGGAGGCGTTTCATTCATTGGCATCTCTTTATATGACTTATCCGGTTAGTTGGCTGATTACTTTCCTGACGCATGTGGTGTGCTTCATAATTGTGCGGCGTAAGTTAAGACTGGTATGGGGAGCATAGATATTGACACATGAGGTATTTCGTGCTAACATTTACCTACCAACCAAGTGGGTAGGTAAATGTACGGAGGTGTATTATGGAAATATATGCAGATAACGCGGCGACGACCAAGATGAGTAAGACAGCGATAGAGGCTATGCTGCCTTATATGGATGAGATATATGGTAATCCGTCCAGTCTCCACTCGGTCGGGCAGAGTGCCAACGAGGCGATTACATCCGCCAGAAAGCGTATGGCTGACTGTCTTGGCTGTGACGCAGATGAAATTATCTTTACATCCGGCGGAAGCGAGGCAGACAATCAGGCAATTGTCTCTGCAGCGCGTATCGGTCAGAATAAGGACAAAAAGCACATTATCTCAACGGCTTTTGAGCATCATGCCGTGCTTCATACATTGGAGAAACTTAAAAAAGAAGGGTTTGAAATAACGCTTTTGGATGTACACGAGAATGGACTGGTCAGTGCACAGCAGGTGAGCGATGCGATTCGCCCGGACACCTGTCTGGTGACGGTTATGTATGCCAACAACGAGATAGGCACAATACAGCCGATTGAGGAGATTGGTGCCGTGTGTCGTGATAAAGGCGTGTTGTTCCATACTGATGCTGTGCAGGCGGTGGGGCATGTGCCTATAAATGTCCGTGAGCAAAATATCGATATGCTTTCTCTTTCTGCACATAAATTTCATGGTCCGAAAGGTGTCGGTGCGCTTTATGTGAAACGAGGGATTCGGCTTACGAATCTGATCGAGGGCGGCGCACAGGAGCGTGGCAGAAGAGCAGGCACAGAGAACATTCCCGCAATCATGGGAATGGCGGCGGCTCTTGAGGAGGCCTGTGCTCATATGGATAAAAACGGTGCTGCGATTTCCGCTCTGCGCGACAGACTGATTGCGGGGTTGTCCGAGATACCCCACGGTGTTCTGAACGGAGATGCTAAGCATAGACTGCCGGGTAACGTCAATTTCTGTTTTGAGGGTATCGAAGGAGAGTCGCTTCTTCTTCTGCTGGATGACAAAGGCGTGTACGCTTCATCGGGATCTGCCTGCACATCGGGCTCATTAGACCCCAGCCATGTGCTTCTTGCCATCGGCAGACCCCATGAGATTGCTCACGGTTCGTTAAGACTGACGCTCTCGGAGGAGACGAGTACAGAAGAAATCGACTATATGATTCAGGCGGTCAAAGACGTGGTAGAATATCTGAGGGGTATGTCGCCTGTATGGCGGGACCTTGTAAACGGTAAAAATAAGTTTGTGACGAAATAATATAGAACGAGAAATGAGGTGCAAGAATGGCTTTATACAGCGATAAGGTAATGGATCATTTTCGGAATCCGCGCAATGTGGGAGTGATTGAGGATGCAGACGGAGTCGGTGAGGTAGGCAATGCCAAGTGCGGAGATATTATGAAGATATATCTGAAAATAGACAATGACACGATCACCGACGTGAAGTTTGAGACTTTCGGCTGCGGCAGTGCCATTGCGTCCAGTTCCATGGCTACAGAGCTGATTATGGGAAAACCTGTGTCGGAGGCTCTTAAGCTCACCAACAAAGCGGTGACGGAGGCGCTTGACGGTCTACCGGCGCACAAGCTTCACTGTTCCGTGTTGGCGGAGGAGGCAATTAAAGCGGCTCTTAAGGACTATTACGATAAGAACGGCATCGAGTACGATCATACACAGTTCCCGGACTGTGCAAGCTGCGGACATTGTGATGTATAGCATGCCATGCGGATGAAAGGAAAGAAGAGCGTATGATGATTTCCACGAAGGGAAGGTATGCCTTGTACGTTATGATTGACTTGGCGGAGCACTGTGACGGTGGATATATTCCCATGAAGGATGTAGCAGGGCGACAGGGAATCTCTCTGAAATATCTGGAGAAAATTCTTCCCGTACTGACGAAAAATAACATGATAGAGGGTGTTCACGGTAAAGGCGGGGGATACCGCCTTACCAGACATCCGTCGGACTATAAAGTGGGTGAGATTTTGCGGCTCATGGAGGGCAGTCTGGCGCCTGTGACTTGCTTGGAGCATGGCTCGGAAGCCTGTGGTAAGACGGCAGAGTGCAGAACTTTGTCGATGTGGCAGGAGGTTGACCGCATGATGAATGATTATTTTGACGGGATTGCCATATCTGATTTGATGAAATAGGAGTATTACTATGTACGAATTAGTGCAGGTGGCGGACAGAAGTTATTATATCAACTGTCCCGCCAAGATTGGTCTTATCAGACTAAATGACGATGAAGTCTGTCTGATTGACAGTGGAAGCGACAAGGAAGCGGGGCGCAAGGTGCGTCAGGTCTTGGACGCAAATCAGTGGAAACTCCGGGCAATCTATAATACGCACTCCAATGCCGATCACATCGGAGGCAACAAATATTTACAGGCTCAAACCGGATGCAGAATTTTTGCGCCGGGCATTGAGCATGATTTTACGAGGCATACGATATTGGAGCCTTCTTTTTTATTTGGTGCATTTCCGCCGAAGGAACTCAGGCATAAATTTCTGTTGGCGCAGGAGAGCGACGCAGAGTACCTGACAGAGGAGTGCCTGCCGGATGGCATTACGTCGATTCCGCTTAAGGGACACTTTTTCGATATGATAGGATTTCGGGACAGTGACGATGTAGTCTATCTTGCCGATTGTCTTTCAAGCGAGGAAACGTTGGAGAAATATGGCATTTCCTTTATTTATGATGTGGCGGCGTATCTTGACACATTGGAGCAGGTCAAGACAATGGAAGCGAAAATGTTTATCCCTGCGCACGCTCGGGAAACGGACAATATTGCACCTCTTGCACAGATTAATATTGACAAGGTGCATGAGGTGGCGGAGCATATTTTGTCTGTCTGCGGGGAGCCGCTTTGTTTTGAGTATATTTTGCAGAAAATGTTTACAGTCTACGGACTGGGCATGAATTTTGAGCAGTATGCGCTTGTGGGCAGCACGGTTCGCTCCTATCTGGCATGGCTTAAGGACGACGGACGACTTACGGTTGAATTCGACAACAATATGCTTTTGTGGAGAAAAGGTTAAAATATAAAGTGGGTCACGGTATTCGGTTGAGAGTATTCTCCGTGATGACTCCGCACCCGATTTTGATGCCGGAGTTGCCTGAGGGCTGTGTGGTGAAGTCGTCGGGCGCATTGTGGATGATTAGGGAGCGTCCGATAACATCTTTCAATTCGAGTCTGTCGGTGTAAAATACGCTGTAGGCATAACCCTTGTTGCCGAGTAACGGCAGCAGATCGCCGGCATGTTGGGGATGGGGAAGATTATCGGGATTGTAGTGATTGCCGGTCTTATCAAAGGGAACAGTACAGTCTCCCGTTTCATGGATATGCATTCCATAGAACTGGTTGTCGGAAGGTATATTTTCGTATGGAAGGCCGTATACTTCCGTTTCGATGAATACACCGCCGGAAGCGGCCGGATAGAAGTAAGAAATTCCGTGAAGTGAAGGATTGTCTGTGTTTCCTGTTATTCTGGCATAAGCGTAAGGATATGAATTTTGTTGCATCATGTCATTCCTGTTTTATATAGAGTTGTTATATGATATGTTACTGATGTGGAAGCGTGCGATGATATATAAGCGTATAGACGGACAGATACCTTTTTTTATGTATGCGCATAAGATAAAATAGTGACTATGAAAGGATAAGTTTAAAATATGCAGATGATGTTTGGACTGTTAATTCCCTTCGCCGGGACGACGCTTGGTTCGGCGATGGTCTTTTTTATGAGAAAAGAAATGAATAAAAAGCTGGAGAAAATGCTTCTGGGCTTTGCTTCAGGCGTGATGATTGCGGCCTCCGTATGGTCGCTTCTCATTCCCGCTATCGATATGGCTGCGGAGCAGGGACAGATTGCATGGCTGCCCGCCACCGTAGGATTCTTAGGGGGCATGGCTTTCTTGTTGGCATTGGACAGTCTGATTCCGCATTTGCATATGGAGAGCGATAAACCGGAAGGGCTTGAAGCGAATTTAAAAAAAACAACTATGCTTGTCCTCGCGGTCACACTGCATAATATACCGGAGGGTATGTCTGTGGGTGTCACTTTTGCGGGCGCTTTGTTTGGCAACACCGGCATAACAATGGCGGGTGCATTTGCGTTGGCGGTAGGTATCGCCATCCAGAATTTTCCGGAGGGTGCCATTATATCGATGCCCCTTCGCTCGGAGGGGATGCCACGTCTGAGAGCCTTTGTGTACGGCGCTCTGTCGGGGATTGTGGAGCCCATAGGGGCTGCAGTCACCATATTGCTTGCCAGTCGGATTATTCCTGCGCTGCCCTTTCTGCTGGCTTTTGCGGCGGGTGCTATGATCTATGTGGTAGTGGAGGAGCTGATCCCGGAGTCCCAGACAGGAGAGCACAGCAACATTGGTACTATCGGTGTGGCAATCGGCTTCGTGATCATGATGATTTTAGACGTGGCGCTGGGCTGACTCACATATAGAATTTATTGTTTATGTTGTGCATATGGTGTACAATGTAATAAGTGTCATAGGTATACAAGTGACGCTTAGACGGAGGGAGTATGAGTGATAAGAAATTAGGATTCGGATTGATGCGTCTGCCGCTGCTTAATCCAAATGATGACTCCGGCATTGATATGGAGACGACCAAACAGATGGTGGATACATTTATTGAGAACGGTTTCACTTATTTTGACACCGCATGGATGTACTGCGGTTTCAAGAGTGAGAATGCCGCCAAGGAGTGTCTTGTTGACAGACATCCTCGAGACAGCTTTACGTTGGCGACGAAACTCCATGCGGAGTTTATCGATACGAAAGAGGACAGAGACAAGATTTTTAATGCCCAGCTTGAGAAGACGGGAGCGGGGTTTTTTGACTATTATCTGCTCCATGATATCGGCCGCGGTCATTATAAAAAGTTCACGGAATTAGATTGCTTTAATTGGATTATGGATAAGAAAAAACAGGGGCTTGTAAAGCATATAGGTTTTTCTTTCCATGATGATGCCGCGTTTCTGGATCAAGTATTGACCGAGCATCCGGAAATGGAATTCGTACAGCTGCAGCTCAATTATCTTGACTGGAACAGCACAAGCATCCAGTCTGCCCTGTGTTATGAGACAGCCACCAAACATGGTGTGCCGGTATTTGCCATGGAGCCGGTCAAGGGCGGCACGCTGGCGCAGGTGCCGGAGGAAGTGGCGAAGATGTTTCGTGAGCACAACCCGCAGATGTCTGTCCCGTCATGGGCGATTCGCTTCGTGGCAAGTCTTGACAATGTGAAGATTGTGTTGAGTGGTATGAGCAACATGGAGCAGCTTCTTGACAACATCGGTTATATGTCAGATTTTAAGCCCATAGACGAGCAGGAGCAGGAGTTGATTGACAAGGCTGTGGAGATTATCAACGGCAATATTGCTGTTCCCTGTACGGGATGTTCTTACTGTACGGACGGATGTCCTAAGAAAATTGCCATTCCCAGGTATTTTTCTCTCTACAATGCCGATAAGCAGGAGGCGAAGGATAAGGGATGGACACCTCAGGGTACATACTATGATCGCTTAACGGCGGATTTCGGCAAAGCGGGCGACTGTATCGCCTGCGGGCAATGTGAGCGTGTATGCCCGCAGCATCTTCCGATCATACAACATCTGAAAGATGTGGCAGGACATTTCGGTAAATAAAGCAGCTTGAGAAGAGATGTAGACAAATGAACGAAAAGAATGATTTAACGCAGGGGAGCGTGGGGAAAAACCTGCTCCTCTTTGCGTTACCCTACTTATTATCTTGTTTTATGCAGACGTTCTATGGGATGGCGGACTTGTTCGTGGTGGGTCTGTATAACGGATCGGAAACGACCACAGCGGTATCCGTCGGAAGTCAGGTCATGCATATGTTGACCGTGATTATCGTGGGTTTTGCCATGGGCACCACGGTGCGGATTGGGCGCAGCGTTGGGGCTAAGGATGACAGGGCAGTGACGGAGACAGTGGGAACATCCATTGTCTTTTTTGCGGGATTTGCGGTGATAATCACTACGGCGCTACTTATATGCACGCGTGGGATTGTACAAGTTATGTTAACCCCTGCAGAGGCGGTTACGGAGACAAGAAGCTATCTTACTATCTGCTTCGCAGGTATTCCTTTTATCACGGCATATAATGTCATCAGCAGTATTTTCAGGGGAGCCGGTGACTCGAAAAGCCCTATGTATTTTGTGGGCGTAGCTTGTGTAGTCAACATTGCTCTGGACTTCTTGTTTATCGGATTCTGTGGATTGGGCGCAGCGGGAGCGGCGCTTGGAACGGTTTGCGGACAGGCAGTGAGCGTAGTGTTTGCGCTGATTATAATGCGTGTGAGAGACATGGGATTTCATGTATCTTTACGGGATATTCGCGCCAATAGGGAAGTGGTTTCCCAAATTCTAAAAGTGGGTGCCCCGATTGCGCTGCAGGACGGTATGATTCAGATTGCGTTTATCGTGATTACAGTAATTGCCAACAGTCGCGGACTGATTGCCTCGGCGGCTGTGGGTATTGTGGAGAAGCTGATCGGATTCATGTTCCTTGTACCTTCGGCATTTTTATCTGCAATCTCTACCATTACGGCACAGAATATGGGTGCAAACAAGGCAGAGCGGGCAAGACGCTCGTTGTATTACGGACTTGCTGTCACAGTTGGATGGGGATGTCTGTGTGCACTGTACAATCAATTCCTGCCGCATACGTTGGTGGGACTTTTTATCAAGGATGCGGCGGTATTGGCAGCAGGATGTGAATACCTGCGCTCCTACGCTTTCGACTGTGTCTTTGCTGCAATCCATTTCTGCTTTAGCGGGTACTTCTGCGGTGACCAGAAATCAATGATATCGTTTATCCATAATATTACGGCAATTCTGCTTGTTCGTATCCCGGGAGCGTGGCTTGCCAGTACACTTTATCCCGGCACACTCTATCCCATGGGATGGGCGGCTCCGCTCGGTTCGTTGCTGTCTGCCCTTATATGTATCGGGTTCTATGCCTATTACCGCAGAAAAGAGGTAGGTTATTTATCGAATTAAATTTATGTAAACCATACAACAGGTTTCTATAGACGAAACAATTACTTTCATGTATAATAAAATAACTAGTATTGGGGCATCTAGGAGGGAATAATATGAAGACAATAAGGGGAAGATTGATGTTATCGATTTCGGTAGCATCGTTTGTCGTGTTGCTTATCGGCTCTATAGTGAGCGCAGTCGCTGTCGGCAAGGCGAGTGTAGGCGGTGCGGTAGGGATTGGACTGCTGATTGGTGTAGTGGGAACCGTACTGATTAACTTTCTCGTTGGGCTCACGTTTAACAAGGCGCTGGTTCCGCTGGCAGAGCTGAAACAGTTCGCATCCGGAGATTTCAGTGGGCAGCATACACCTGAGAAGACCACGGTTGGCGAAGGCTTCAAAGATGAAATAGAGGAAGTTACGCAGGCGACCAGGAGCATCAAGGAGAGAATCAAGAAGACCATCAACGGTACCAATAAGGAGGCGGCTGACATTGCTCAGACGGCCTCGGATGCATACAGTGAGATGGCAGATTTAAATAACAATATCGATCAGATGGATCAGGTCATGGAAGGATTGATCGATAAGGTCAGGGAAGCTGCGGAAGTGACGCAGTCTATCAGTGCCGCGAGCGGTGACATCGGTGATGCGGTTATGGATGTTTCCGGTAAAGCCACTGATTCCGCCATGGCATCCAAGGAGATTAATACCCGTGCGGATGAACTGTACCAGAATACGGTAGCATCCAGAAAACAGGCAAGCCTGATTTACCGAAGCACGGAGAAGGAGTTAGAGCGTGCCCTGAAGGAAGTGGAGAAGATTGAAGTGATTAAGAGCCTGTCTCAGGAGATTGGCGGGATTGCCGGTCAGACCAATTTGATTGCATTAAATGCGGCAATCGAGGCGGCAAGAGCAGGCGAAGCGGGCAGAGGCTTTGCGGTGGTTGCCGACGAAGTTCGAAATCTGGCGGAGAATTCTCAGGCGACGGTGGATAAAATCCAGAAAGTAATCGACGAAGTTGTCGATTCCGTTATGGAATTAAAGGACAGTGCGGGTAAATTGTTGAATTTCATGAAAGAACATGTTATCAATGATTATCATACAATGGTAAGCACTGCGGAGCAGTATCAGAAGGATGCCGAATTCTTCGACGGCGTTGCAGGCGACTTGGGTTCAGCTTCCGAGCAGATGGGGGCTTCCGTAGAAGAAATGCTTGCATCTTTACAAGTGGTATCGGAATTGAATCAGGTCATTGTTGACGAGGTGCGCAACGTGGCGGATGCCATGCAGAACACCAACGTGGGTTCCGAGGAAATTCTGCGCAAGATGTCAATTTTGGAAAGAAGCAGCCGTGCCCTGCAGGAGATCGCATCCGAATTTAAGATTTAATATGCTGCCGCAGGCAGTAGAGCGCCAGTACATTTGGCAGAACCATCAAAGCGTTGATTAAGTCGGTGCTTTCCCAGACGAGACGCATCGGAATGATGGCACCGAGATAAATCATTACAATATAAGCAAGTTTATAGAACGGGATACCTTTTTTACCCATTAGGTATTCCGTTGCTTTTTCCCCGAAATAGGACCAGCCGATGAGTGTAGTAATGGCAAATGCCGCCAGAGAAATTGTCAAAAATGCGTCGCCCACATAGGGAAGATGAGCAAAAGCGGCGGCGGTTAAGCCTGTCTCCGGCACACCGGCTATCGATGCAGGGTCGTAGAGCATATTGGCGACGATGACCAGCCCCGTAATCAGGCACATCACTACCGTATCCCAGAATACGGCGGTCATGGACACATAAGCCTGAATGCGTGGATTGGTGGTATGGGAAGCAGCGGCAGCGATAGCGGAAGTGCCGATGCCGGCTTCATTGGTAAAAAGCCCTCTGGCAACGCCGTAGCGCACTGCGTGCTGCAATGTGGCACCCGCCACGCCACCGGCCACAGAGCCTAAGGAGAAAGCATCTTTTATAATCAGCAGAAAGACCTGTGGGAGTACGCTTCGATAGAGAATCAGCAGCAGTACACAGCCGAACAGATAAACGAAGCTGATCGCAGGAACCGTGCGTTCACAAAGATTTGCAATACTGCGCACACCGCCGATAATGACGATCCCGGTCAGAAAGGCCAGTGCGATGCCTACCAGATGAGGAGACAGGTGAAATGAAGCGGCGGCGGCCTGTGTGACCGAATTTGCCTGTGTGGTGCATCCTACGCCGAAAGCGGCAAGCAATGTACAGAATGCATAAACACTTCCGAGATGTTTGTTATGTAAACCGTTCTTCAGAACATACATAGGGCCGCCTACATATACACCGTCGTCGTTTTTACTGCGGAATAAGATGCTTAAGTAGCATTCACTGTAGGCAGTAGCCATTCCCAATATACCTGTAATCCAGCACCAGAAGATGGCACCCGGTCCCCCTAAAGCCACGGCGGTGGAGACACCGATAATATTGCCGGTTCCCAGAGTGGCGGCAAGCGTAGTGGCCAGAGCGGAGAAAGGCGAGATATTATTTCCTTTATTATCCTCCTTGCCGAAAGAAAGTTTCAGAGCATAGAGAAGATTTCTCTGGGGGACATGCAGTTTTACGGTAAAATAGATGTGTGTTCCCATCAGCAGAATCAGCAGTGGGAATCCCCAGAGAAGATCATTGAATCGTTCCAGTACAGCCATAGATTATTCGCATTCTGTTCACACGGAGTTTTGTGTGAACTGTCGTGTTTTACCATAATTATATAAAGACGCAGAGGCAAAAAGAACCGAAATGTGGTAAGATAATATATGCGCAAGCATGTGAGTCTATATGATAGGGGACAAAAATATGGAGGAAAGAGCTTATCGGTGGGCGCAGGAGTTGTGCCGTTATGCGGGAGAGGGCGAAGCGTTCTTCATGGATTTCTGGAAACGCCTGCGGCAGTCGCAGAATATTTATAAGGAATTTACTTATTATTTGGAACATCAGACCTTCCTGTGTGAGTATAAGGTTCAGGGATATGGCGTGGTGGATATCATGGTGTGGCAGATGGACCATTTTAAGGCGCAGCTGGACCGTGGCAAGGATGATATGAAAAACAATGGTGACAAGATGCTTTTGATGGCGTTTGACACTCTGCTTAAGATGGAGCGTGAGCCTGCGCGGTATGTGGAGCTGATGCAAACCGAGACGGGCACGGATTATCAGGACAAATATGTATAGAGGAGATACAGACGATGAACAAAGAAGATATCAGAATTAAACATGTGATTGTACACATTCTGGATTCCACCATCGGCATGCCGGTATTGTCGGATACAGAACTGGAATACGGCTCTGAGGTGGCAGAATTCCTTAAGGAGCATATCGCCAAGATTGCTTCCGGAGATGATGCCAAGGAATGCCGTTTTTACAAGGAGCAGTCCGAGGTTTATCGGATGCTTGATTCCTATGCGGACGAGAACTTCGTGGAAATCAGCAAGGATATTGCGACCATATTATATGAGATTATGAACAGTAATATTGATATACCGGCAGCGGATTTGATGGTGGTTCGTTTCAGGGAAGGTGAAGATGAGTATCTGGCGTTCCTTAAGATGAACTATAAGTCACTTTACACACACAGAACGATGGCATTGGAGGACGGAGAAGGCAACAGTAATGAGATTATAAGACATAAGTCCATCCTGCCGTCGGAGAGTCAGAGACTTACGGAGGCCGCGATCATCCGTCTGGATGATTTGGCATTGCGGGTGATTGAGAAGAAGTATGAAGTGAACGGAGAGAAGACCGATTATTTCTCTTTCCTCTTCCTCAAATGTAATGCTCATCTGTCCCACAAGTCCAAGCTGTCCATTGTCAGCCGTGCCGTGGAGAACATACAGAAAGAAGGATTTGACGAGACAGAGCGGTTCGAGAAACAGATGCGCGCCAAGAGCATTATACAGGAGGAAATCCAGGAAAACGGCGGTTTCGTGGTGGAAGAGCTGGCAGAGAAAATATTTGATGAGCAGCCTGAATTAAAAACAGCCTTTCAGGATAAGATGGAAAAGTATAATATGGTAAAAGAGGAGATACAGCCCAGGAGCGAGAACACGGTGCGCAAGTATCAGAGTCAGCATTTGTACACGGACACGGGAATCGAAATCAAGATTCCGATGGAGCAATATAAGAATCCGAGGTGCGTGGAATTTATCACCAACTCCGACGGAACAGTCTCAGTGCTGATTAAGAATATTGAGCATTTGGAAGCAAAGATATAGCGAACCTGTCTATCGGGCATAACTTAAATAAGGCAGGATACTGAGCGAGGCATAAAATGGGAACGATTTTGGATTATCTGAAAGAATACGGAGATTATACATTGGCGGAAAAGCCATTCGATGAAGTGGATAGTCTGGTACTGAGTCAGTTCGCATATTTGAAATTTGACGGTTTAGCTCCGTCACCGGGCGAAGAAGAACCTGCCGTGAGTCTGCAGGAATTGATGGAGCATGCGGATTATGATCATCTGTACGCGGATGAACGCTACCGGGAGGACAACACTGCGCTTTTTCATGGCTTATATAACAGCAAACGTTTTCGGGAACTTCGGGTTAATAATTATGTAAACCAAATAAATTTGGATACTGAGACACAGTTTTCTGCAGTGACATTCCACCTGCCAAACGGTGTCTGCTATGTGGCATACAGAGGTACAGACGAGACGATAGTGGGATGGAAAGAGGACTTGAACCTTGCTTTTTCCGAGCCGGTAGAAGGACAGAGCTTGAGTGTTCGATACTTAAATCGGGCGGCTGCAAGCATTGAAGGAAAATTCTATGTGGGAGGACACTCCAAAGGCGGTAATTTTGCAACATACGCCTGCATGAACTGTGAGCCGGAGGTAAGAGAGCGCATTAAGGCAATCTATGACCATGACGGACCGGGCTTCAGACCTGAGGTAAAGGCGAGAGGTGCATATGATGAAATCAAGGACAGAATCCACAAGACGATACCGCATTCCTCTTTGGTCGGAATGCTGTTGTATACGGACGGTACTTACAGCGTAGTGGAGAGTAAGACTATCGGTCTTGCGCAGCACAATCCCTACACGTGGCTTGTGGAGGATGACCATTTTCAAACGGTGGATGAACTGTATGCGGGGCGCAAGTTCCTGGACGAATCCTTGAATCGGTGGATTCTGTCGCTTACACAAGAGCAGATGCATACCTTTGTGGATACATTCTATCAGGTTATTCTTGCCTCCGAAACCGATAACCTCATTGATTTTACGGCTAATTGGTTTCAGAGCATGCAGAAAATCGGCATGGCACTTAAAGAGATAGACCCGGAGACAGGCAAGGTTATCATGCAGATTTTAAAATCTCTTTTTGAGATTACCACGCTTAATGTCAAAGAGAAAATAAAAAATAATGAATAAGCTGATAACCGCCGTCATCCATGATACGCTCCGGATGCCATTGAACGGCTATCACAGGCATCGTTCGGTGAACAAGGCCCTCTATTACGTTGTCTGAAGCGCGGCAGACCGGAACCAGGTCCCGCCCGATCTTATCCACTGCCTGATGATGGGCAGAATTAACTAAAGTTCCTGTGCCGTACAACTGATAAAAGAAATCGCTGCGGTCCACGCCGCTGTGATAGACGTAGTGCTGCCTATCCTGTCCTTTCCACTCATGTGCGTCGGCGGTATCAATATGCTGAATGATTGTGCCACCCAGATGTACGTTGATTATCTGCATGCCCTTACATATGCCCAGTATGGGTTTTTTTTGTGCCATAAACAGGGAGAGCACCTCAATCTGCAAAATATCCAGCTCGGTGTCTATGTTACGAGAACCATGATTGCGCTGGCCGAAGAAAACGGGAGTGATATCTCCGCCGCCGGGCAGAAGAAGATGCGTTGCCTGCATGGCTTCCTGCGCATTAAGCGTGGTGATATAGGAAACACCTAATGTGCGTAAAGCATTTTCGTAATTGTGCGTATCTTGTGAACGACCGACGATAGCGATATGTGGAGAAGGCATAGGGAACAACCTCGCATAATAAAAGCTACTCTATTATATTATTATATGCATGAGCAGCGCGGGATGTGTCATAAGTCATCCAATAAAATCGGACCGCCGATTTCTTCCCTCGCTACGTACAGCAGACTGTCCGGCCTTGCCTGCATACTCCATTTTACCAGCGTCATCGCACCGTGTTCCACTTCAATGCATGTGATACAACGTGGATGTACGCAGCTTCCGGTATTGTAGTAATAGGACGGTTCCTGAGGCATCACAGGGCGGTGGGTATGCCCCGTAATCAGAATATGTCTGTTTTCGATGGCCCACTTTCGCAGTATATCCTCGCATTTTTCTTTGACATCGTAATTCTTGGCAGCGCTGGTAGGGTCCAGAATACCCAAGTTCTCCAGCGGATTCCAGAAATATCTTACCAGAAAACATGCCACTCTCCAGAGAGTGGAATTGAGCAGGCTTGCCTGATGCCCGTGCGTCAGGTATAACGATTTTTCCGGTGCATCCTCACGGCGCAGAATAATCGCTTCATGGTAATTGGGAGCCTTTTTTCTGATGATGTCATGGTTCCCGTAAATCAGGTAAAGTCTGTGGTGCCTTTCAAACATGGCAAACATATTGTAAACATCGCTGTGAATTTCCGTAATATTGCGTATATTCCTGTTTTCCCACAGTTCCTCCCCGTCTCCCAGTTCAATATAAGTGAACCCCTTGCGGTAATAATGCTCTATTGCCGCAAAGTACAGATGCTGATTTTTGAGGAAGTTGTCGGAGGAGGTTCCTATGCCCCTGTGGCAGTCGCTCACAAGGACATATTTGGAACATTTGTTTAAAGGAAGGATAAGAGCCTGTGTAAAGGCACGATTTAAGCGGCTCGCGGCACTCATAGGAATTTCTCCTTGCGACAATACTTAGGTGGTGTGCTGCCGTTTTTCTTATGCAAACGCCTGTGGAATCTGTGGAGTCTGAGCAGCTTTCTGAACGCTGTAGGGAAATAGTAGTACAGATATAGGATACGGTCCTCCGTACACTTGAAAGGTCGGGTAACCCATAGATACAGTTTGCAGAATATCCGATTCAGACGTTGTGACCGACGACGGCGCAGGCGGGTCAGTATACCGAAATCTTCCTCGTTGGAGAGATGGTAAGTAAAGGACACACATAACCCCTGAACTGTGAGGTCTTCCACAGTGCAGCCCGTATCGCGCAATCCGCCGTAGAAAGCATCACGCATTTCTCCGTCGGGAAAACAGAGGGAAACTGTCAGATAAAGATCGGAAGGTTTGGAGAAACGACCGGGCAGAAATGCCGTCAGCCACCAATGTCTGTCGGAATTCTGAACGCATTCCTCGGTCATATTGCACAGCCGCAGAGTACATGGGAGCATTTCCTCATCCTCCACAGCATGGAAAAGGGCTGTTTTGTATTCTGCCTTCGTCAAGAGCCTATCGGCATGGTAGATGCCGATTTCGGCGCCTGTGCTGATTCCGTACTGACCTTTCCAGAATTCAATCAGCCAAGTTTTACCCTGATAATCAAAGTATACGGGCAGAGTATCAATGACCATCTGGAAACGGGATGCCATATAGTCGTAGAGCCAGGTATAACCGGCAGTTTTCTGCCATGCGTCCTGTGTAGATGAGAAGAAACCGCGGCGGCAGTGGTAAGTGTAGCCGAAGGGTCTTGCTAACTCACTGAGCAGCAAACATTTTCGGCATTTATCCATACAGCAGACACGGCAGATTATCTTCTTCCTGCGGCAATGAAAGAGAATCATGCACAGAAGAGCAAGAAATAATAAGATAAATAAAGCGTAATACATAATCTATAACCTATCATATTATGTGGTTTTGCTTTATTTTATGTCGAAAATTGTAATAGGTGTGTGATTTTATCCTTATTTAGCTCGGAAAAGGGGATGACGGGCATGGGAGTAGGGCTGTGCTCACCAATCATTTTCTCCATCCATACCATATGATACCATGTGCCGAACTTATATCCGCAGTTGTGGAAAGTTCCCACCATACGGTAGCCCATGTGCTCGTGGAATTGCACGCTGTTCAGGGTCAAGTGCTCGTCCGGGGTTTCCGGATAGCCGATGCAGGCATTCAGGTTGAGAATGTTTTGGGACTGAGAAATTCGCTCCAACGCCTCATAAAGCATCCTGCCAACGCCCATTTTGACCTTGCTTTTATTCAGATATATGGTAGTTTCCGCCGACCAATCATATGCAGCGCGTCCCACAAACGCATGGGTGTAGGCGTAGCCTAAGATTTCTCCGTCATATTCCGCAACAAGATAGGGATATTTCTTTAAAATATTCGCAATTCGCGCTTCGAACTCTGTGAGACTCGGCACATCACATTCGAAGCTGATTGCCGTATCTGTCACATAGGGCGCGTAGATATTCAATAGTTCTTTTGCATCGTCTATGGTGGCGATGCGGATTGCGGGTTTGGTTATTTGTTCTTGCGTCTGCATTTGCTTTCATGTATTCTTTCTATAAGATGTTTCAAATATTATATCATAAGGCTCTGTCGGCTCACAACTTTTTATGATTTGAAGGAAGTGAGAAAATGGTTGTAATGAACTGTCAGATAGAAAACGGAATACTTTCCTACAGCATAGTGGATAACGGCGTCTGCATCACAGGTTTTGAAGGAACAGACGCTTTATTGGTTATTCCGGAAATCATAGACGGTAGAGTTGTCTGCGGAATCGGCAAGAAAGCTTTCCTCGGCAATCGCAGCTTACAACATATCATCCTGCCGGGAACAATAGAATGGATTGGTGACTGGGCATTTTGTAATTGTGCACAGTTACAGAGAATGGAGTTTCCCCGCCGCTTCCTCCGACTGGGTAAAGGACTGTTTGCCAAAGATGAAAGGCTTTATGAGATAACCTGTGGCTCCGGCGATAAAGTAACTTTTTTCCCAAGCAGACTGCTGGCTGTGGCGGTCACCATGTTGGATGCGGAATATATGTTGGATATGACACAGGCCGGATGTGCCGAGTGGTATGGCAGGTTAGATAACAGGATACTTACCGTGCTTATGGAACCGGCAGAGAATGCCCTTAAGAATCTCGTCTATTGTGCGGAAGAAGATATGGGTGCCAAGCAGGAAGCCTGTCTGGAGGAGCAGAGGCGCAGGAAAGCATATATGGCACTGCTTCGTCTGGCATATCCGGAGCATCTGGAAAGGGAGACAGAAGAAAAACTGACGGCATTTCTGTTGACTCCCGATGGCTTGCAAACGCAGTCTGCATGGGAAGCGGTAAAGGAAGCGGACGGCAAAGAGCAACTTCTTTTCTGTGATATCGTGCTCAAGTTAAACGGAATCCGTGAGGAAAATCTGCCGTTGGTTTTAGAAGACTTGGGAGATGCCTTCGTAGAGTTGAAAGCGCATTTACTTAGGGCATGGGAACAGCGAAAAGCGCAAGATTCCGTGTGGGAGAAGTTTGCGTTGTGATCCTGAAAGGTATTAATTGTAGGAATATACAGAAGTATGATAAAATATCAAAAAAGCAAAGAGGAGAATTGAACTATGAAAAAAATAGTTGCGTTGATACTTACGACTGCACTGCTACTTTCCCTTATGGGCTGTTCAAATACGAATACAGCGAATGAAAATGACATATCAGATTCCCAAACTGAAATAAATATAGACAATACTGTATCTGATTTCCAAGAGCCGTATGTCCTGGCGGTCAGCAACGCGGTCTATCCCGAGATGGCACCCGATCCCTACGGACCGTTATATGTCGAGGACACCGAAGATGATGACGCAATCTATGATGCGTATGACGCATGGCGGAGTGATATCAGATCAAGATATCAGTTTTTTCAAGATTACTCAGGTGAATTGGATTCTTTTTTTACAGACAGTATGAGGCAGTTTCTCGCCGATTCGCAAGGGCAGAACAAGATATATTCTCCGATTAATGTCTATATGGCGCTCGGAATGCTCGCGGAAGTGACGGATGGCGAAAGCCGCAAGCAGATACTAGACCTGCTCGGGGCGGACAGCGTGGAAAGCCTGCGGGCTCAGGCGAATGCCATATGGAATGCTAATTATCGAAATGACGGTGCGACTACGAGTATCTTTGCAAGTTCTCTTTGGCTTGATGAGGATGTAAAGTTTGTGCAGCCTACTTTGGATGTGCTTGCAGAAAATTACTATGCTTCCACGTTCCGGGGCGCTATGGGGTCGGAAGAATTGAACAATGCTTTACAGAACTGGCTGAATGAGCAGACAGGTGGTCTGTTGGAGGAGCAGGTATCCGATGTCGGTCTGAACGAGTATACGATTATGGCTCTGGCCACGACGGTCAATTTTCATGCAAGGTGGCGCGATGAGTTTTATGAGGGAGCAACGTATACGGGTGTCTTTCATGGGGCAAACGGAGATTTGGAATCTGATTTCATGCGTCAGAGTAAGACACGTACCTATTATTGGGGAGAGAATTTTTCAGCGGTTAGTCAAAGCCTGGCAAACGTCGGTACTATGTGGCTGATTCTGCCTGATGAGGGCATTTCCGTGGATGAACTGATGGAAGATGATCAGACAATGCAATTTGTCATGGCACGGGAGTGGGAAGATCAGAAATCCCTTATTGTGCATTTGGCGGTTCCCAAATTTGATGTCTCTTCCGATATGGATTTGATTCCCGGTTTAAAAGCGCTGGGGGTGACGGATGTGTTTGATTCACAAATATCCGATTTTACGCCGATGACAGCGGATATCGGACAAATCTGCCTATCACAGGCTGAACACGCTGCCCGCGTTCAAATTGACGAGGAAGGGTGCACGGCAGTCGCTTATACTGTCTTTGCGGCAGAGGCTATGAGTGCTGAACCGGAGGAGCAGGAGGAAATTGACTTTACACTGGATCGTCCGTTTCTATTTGTGATTACCGGCGTAGAAGGACTGCCCTTGTTTGCAGGGGTTGTGAATCAGCCGGTGGAGTGAGAGTCTGTAATAGGCGAACTCGGCAGCAACGGAATCATTCATGAACGAATGGTAGTCAGGAGGCGTATGGGTAAATATAAGAAAATGTTGTTATTATCAATTAAAATAGGAATCGGCACCTGTGCCGCCATATACATAGCCCAGTTAATGAATTTGGAATACCCGGTTTCGATAGGTACGGTCACATTGCTTACGCTTATGGAAACAAAGTGGGAGACGCTAAAGTTGTCCGTGAACAGGCTTGTAACCCTGTTCATGACTTTGGTGCTGTCGTGGTTGATTTTTTGGCATATCCACAATATTCCGATCTCATACGGCATGGTATTGGCGTTGATTGTTCTCATAGCGGAGTATTTTGGCTGGAGGACGACCGTGTCGGTAAATGCACTGGTCGTGTCACATCTGATCATGATTGATGATTTCAGTATTGAGGCTATCCGAAACGAATTCTGGCTGGTGATGATCGGAATTATTATTGCGGTTATCTTAAATCTTTTTAATCTAAATCTTACCCACCGAAGGGCAATTATTGCCAATATGCGTTATATAGAGCAGAAAATGCAGATGATTATGGAAGAATTGGCCGCATATTTGTCCGGTAAAGAGATGTCCCGGAGTGTCTGGGAGGATATCTGCGAGTTGGAAAAACAGATTCAGGTGTTTATAAGGGATGCAGAAGAATATAAGGAAAATACTTTTCAGTCACATCCCGAATACTATATCAATTATTTTGAAATGCGCAACGAGCAATGCATGATTTTGAACAGCTTGCATTACGAGATGAAAAGAATTCGCAGCATGCCGAAACAGGCGAAGGTGGTTGCGGAGTTTCTGCAGTATCTAACGAAGTATATAACAGAAACAAACATTCCGAATCGACAGATAGAAAAACTGAAGACCATCTTTGCCGACATGAAAAAGGAAGCATTGCCGGAGACGATGGAAGAATTCGAGAACAGGGCGATGCTGTTCCATATTTTAATGGATATAGAAGATTTCATTTTCTGTAAGGAAAGATTTGTGGAAGATCTGTATGCCATGCAGCTTAAGGGAAACCGGAAAAAGGATGTGGATTGAGTGTGCCATGTGAGGGTTTATGAATATACTGTATAAAAGTATATTTGGAGAAAAGCCTGTTATGGAAGAAAGAAGAAGCATACTTACAAACTCCTGCAGTTTTGTCGACGTGAAGCCTATTATGATTGAATGGCCTTATCCGCCGATTCAGGTCAATGAGAGAAATCAGGACTATGCTAATCTACTCAGCATTGATTATTGCGGTTCCGTATCTGAATTGTCTGCTATCACACAGTATATTAACAATGAAAACCGTCTATCCTGTGAAAAATGTACTATAGCCAAAACAATTTTGGGAATTGCAATGGCGGAAATGATACACTTACAGAAATTAGGAGAAATGATTTTTCTGCTGGGCGGAAATGTTGATTATACGGCAAGAACACGCAATGGTCGCTCCCAAATGTGGACACCGAAATATCTCACGATTCCTGCAAATCCACAGGAAATGTTGATAGCCGATATAGAGTCTGAAGAGGATGCGATCCAGCAGTATAAAATGCATATGGAGATGATCCGTGATAATGCTGTGAATGCTGTGTTGGCAAGGATTATTAAAGATGAAGAGTATCATATAATAATGCTGCAGACTTTGATGAATGAATTAGAAGAATGCAGTAACAATCGAGCTTTTGATTGACATGTGATGTACATTCTAATACAATAGTTATGTATACTACGTTAATGTTGACCCCGAGTTTTTTCACTCGGAATGATATAATGAAGGGGAAGTATTAATGAACAAAAACGTAAACGGGAAAACCGAACTGGGCGCATTTATTGAGAGCTCTCTGGTTGAGTGCTTTTACAGAATCTTCAGAGTCGATGTAAACACGGGTGAATTTGAGATCTATAAAGACAACGGACTTTTTGATGATGATGAGCTTCGGGCTATCCCTGATATTTATGCATATATGCAAAAGCTCATAAACGATAAGATCATTTTCCCCGAGTACACGACGATTTGTCGAAGATTTACAAATCCTGAATATGTGCGGAAAAGCGTTTTCTCGGGAGATAAGAGAATTGTGCAGAGCTATAAAGCCCGTACGACCAAAGGTATCCAGTGGGTCACCTTCACGATTATAATCGGGCACGACTGCAGTCCCGAGAATCCCTCAGTGCTTTTTACATGGCGTGAAGCCGATTCCGACGCCATGACACTTCTTGACACGCTTCCCACCATTTCTACGCTATATGACAAACTGCTCAGAATTAATCTTACAAACAACACGTATGAGCCTGTGATTGTGGACTCCGATGAGAAGGAACAGCTTGTCGGCGGTGTCATCAATATGTACGAATGGTGGGCAGGCTACTCACAAAGCGGAAATGTTGCCTCGGAGGACATGGGCGCTTTCAGTACGCTTTCCAAGACCGGAAGCCTGCAAAAGCGCTTTGCTGAGGATCCGACCCCGGTTAATTTCCGCTACCGCAGAAAGGTGGACGGCGAGTACCGTTGGGCACAGCTGGAACTGTCCCCAAGTGTTGAGTACAGCGAGGAAAATCAGGTTATGCTGCTCTCCCTCAGGGATGTGCACGAGGATTACACAGAGCAGCTGCGCAGGCGTCAGGAACTGCTTGACACCATGAACCGCGACGCACTGACAAGTCTTTATAATCGCCTCAAATTCAAAGAGGATCTTGCAGAACTCGGCGGGAAAAGCAGTAGCAATAACTTCACCTGTCTGTATATCGACGTTAACGGTCTACACGAGCTGAATAACCTTCTCGGACATCAGAAGGGCGACGATATGCTTTGCAGTGTCGCGGACACGCTGAAAAAGTATTTCCCCGATGACAGAGTATACCGTATCGGCGGCGATGAATTTGTAGCCTTGAGCACAAAATTATCGAAGAGCGAGGTAGAGCATGCTGTTGAGAAGGTACGCCGTGACCTTCGCAGGGACAACTACGAGATTTCGGTCGGCATTGAGAACGGAGCCTGCGGAGGGAATGCTGAGAAGATCGTTGGGGCAGCAGAGGTTGCCATGCGAAACGATAAGGAGAATTACTATAAGCACAACGGTGATCGCCGCAGAAAGCGTCAGATGAACGAAGAACTTGAGCAGATGCTTGTCGAAAAGCACGACAGTGAACGTTTCCTCGAGGCTATTGCGCATCAGTTTTCGGGGGTGTATCTGGTGGATCATGTAAGTGACACTCATCGCCATATCTATGCTTCCGATCGTTTCTCGGAACTTCTCGAGGAGACCGAGGAACGCTTCAGTGCGGCTATGCGGCTTTATGTTGAAAGACACGTCAAGCCGGAGTATCATGAGCGATTTGATGATATTCTTGACTATGATAAGCTCAATCAAAAGTTCGACGAGAACGGGAGCGTGCAGTTTACCTATCAGAAGACAGACGGCAGCTGGAGGAACGTCCGCATACTCGAGGCAGACAGGCAAGAGAGCGCTAGGCCTGAAACGATTTGGATCTTTGAGGAAGATAAGGCTTGAACAGTTGAAATATTAAAACATATTTCTCTATAGAGATAAAATAAGAGAGGCGCTTTGCCCGGTGGGGCAACCGCCTTAATTTGTTGTGCGCCAATATAGAATATCATATAAGTTCTACAAATATTTATTACTATATAAAGACCGACTTAGTTACAGAGATTTTTATTGCCGACAGCTTTCTATGTGTGTTATCATCTACTTGTAACAATGCGGTTGCATGCAGCGTCATGTTGCATAGGAATGATACGAGGGAAGCATAGGGATTTGAGCACGATAATATATGAAGGAATCGATGTGTTTTATGAGGCTGTTATGTTGCTGGAGCTCATGGCATCAGATCAAAAGCCTCTGGAAGATAAAAAGAAAATAATGATGCAATATGAGTTTTCTCCGGAACTTCTGGATGAGCCTTTTGGTGTTTCTGCGAAGCTCTTAGAGGGAGTTAAAAATCGTCTGCGGACAAAGATGCCGCTGGTGAAAGAATATTTTACTCATTATAGTGAGAAAGGAAGCCTCTGTAAAGGGACGGTGACATTACTCCCCCAGTGCAATGACTATGCCAAGCCGTTGGATCAACACAGGGAGTCTGCGCTGACAATGTCTGAGGAAAGACGCTGTTATCAGTTTTGCCAGATGATAGAGACCGACGGTAATATGGATGGGGATGCACTTTCCATGAACAGGAAGGACTATCGGACTCTTCGGGATTTGCTGAACTGTCTGGACAAATCTGACTATACGCCGGAGCAGAAGTGGCAGATGCAATGGGTGTTTACCCATCCAAAGGAAGCCTGGGAGGAGGTGGAGCCTCTGGTACGGACGGCCATGGAGGTCATTGAGGAAAACGAGGCATTGTGGCGTCCTTTGGCGGAGGAATTCTGTGCCTATTATCGTGAGAAACTGGCGGAGCAATCCTTCGAAGAATATATGATGTCAGAGTTAGGCTTTGACATAGGGGAGAATCCCAAAGGAAGAGTACTGATGCCCGGTATCGTGGAATGCTGTGCTGTGTTTTTTGGTGAGGGAAGTCTTCAGAGCGGGCAAGACGAGGAACTGCTTCCGGACGTGTGCCATATAGGAATGGCACTAAAGCGCATGGGGCTTGCCGTTTTCCGAAATAATCCGGTGGACAATCGGAAGCGTCTCGTTTACTTATTGAAGGTTTTGGCCGATGAGAGCAAGCTGGAGATTCTTACCCTGTTGAAAGAGCGAAGGCGCTATGGCAGAGAGCTGGCGAAAGAGTTGAATCTCACGACGGCTACGATTTCCCATCATATGGATATGCTGGTGGGATTCGGCCTGGTGACTTTGAATAAGGAAATGAACCGAATTTATTACGAGATAGATGAGAATGCCATACGGAAAATCTTAGAGCAGACATGGGAATTACTTCTGGGGAAGAAGTGAGCTTTTTGTTTTATTGGACATTATATGTGCAGTGTAACAGAACAATTTAATCCTTAAGAAACGAAAAAGCCTTGAAAAATCAAGGCTTTTTCACATATAATTACTGCGGAAGATGGGACTTGAACAGAGAACCGACACCGCAAACACGCATAGAAAGGAGATTTCCGGAGTGCTGGCTTGGGGTGTGTAAACAAAGTGTATATATGGTTGCATTAATCACCATTCTATCCTTTTCCCGTTCAGATACACCTCATAACCTTTACGGCACCAAATCATAATGTTATAATCCATTATTTGGCGATCATAAGAATCTTCAATAATTTTCTGTAAAAGAAATCCGTCATATGTAAATACAATATTTCCAATTTCTATTTTTCGTTTTCCAAAAACCTCGACACTGTTTTTGCTGTCTCGCAACTTTAGATGATCCTTATATACCACAAACTCTTTCTTAGAATCAACGTCAATCAAGCCTAAATGTTGTAATTCCAAAATTCCTCTATTAGTCAATCCCTGTGTTCCGTATCCTTTTGAACCCTTACTAAAGAAAATGACGGGGTAAATACTTATTACATCATTATTATCTGGTGATATATCCATATTTACCAATCTAAATTTACAAATATTTTTAAAACATTCTGCCTGCTTTCGATTCATTAAAGATAATGTATTGAGCAACGTCTTTGAGCAAAATTCTGGATTGTCACAGGCTTCCGTTAAAATACGTCCCCATACATACTGCATCTGTTCGTTCGAGATGTAGGCAGCTTTATGCATAAAAGAAAGAAGCCAGTCATCATCTATGTTTTCTGGTTTTGCTGTGTCACTCACATTATCAAGTGAAACATTAAGAATCTTTGCTTGATTTGCAAATTTAATAGTTGACTTGGATAAATTGGAAATGAGTACAGCTTTTGTATAGTCATCCATCACTGTATTATCCAGAATTTCTCTTTTGTACTTCTCATCGTATTCCCTTTCAAGTATTATTTTTGAAATCTTACTGTCAGTAAGTGCCTTGACAGTTGATGTGATGGGATAAAAAATACCTGTAACATTTCCTACTTTTTCTAATAGCTGTTTCCACGTTTCACTCATAATAGTGTCTCTCCTTGTACGTTGATTTTATAATGGTTTAAAATTATAGTACAAGTACATAAGGATTATCTGTATATATTAAAATTTAAAGAAAGAGAAAAAACCAAAAAAAATGGTAAGTATAATACCAACTATTGATATAACATTCGCACGTTGATTTTGTTTACTCTGCGTTATGAACAGCTTTTCTTTATTTTCAATTTCTTGTGAAAGATGTATTAATGCATTCGATCCTAGAGATTCATTATTACTAATTAATGCATTTTTTATCGATTGCAATAAATCGGCTTCTTTTTTGGGAATCGAGATAAAGGGATTTACATCTTTAATATAAGTACATATATCAACCATAAATCGTCTAATATCTTTATTTTTTTCAACTTCAAATATATTCTTAAAGATTTTATCTGAACGAGTGTCATAATAATAAATAAGTGTTTGCAATAAATCTAGGATACTTGAATAAGAACTGTTGGGATAAGACTGACAAAGTTTTTCATAATTTAGGTTAAGCTGCTCCAATATATCAGCCGGATTAGAACTTTTAATTTCGGAATTAGGATAAACTGAGTATATATTACAAACTGCATTATAGTATCTTCGCATAATAATACTCTGTCGGTCTTTTTTTAATATTATAACGAAAAATGCCCAGATATATATAACTATAACAATAAAAAATAAAATGTACATAAAAGTTTCTAAATTTTGCATCTTAAAATCTCCTTTGTAAATATTAAATATCCAAGTTGAATTATAACATTATTTCTTTTTTAACGCTACATATTTAGTTTGTTTGACTGAGTTTTTTTTATTGAGATATATTATTATTACCTCTACATACAAATATTGACAATATTGTACACATACTATATAATTCCTATAGCAAGCCTAAAGTAAAGCATAGCAAAGAATAAAACTTTCATGAAGAGAAAAGCGTAGTCAAGAACACAAAAACTATCAAGAAAAGAAAAGCGTAGTCAAGAACAGAAAACTTTCAAATATAAAAACGTAGGAAAATGTGAAATCAATTTAGGCTTGTGCAATTAATAATATTTGGAGGAATAATTAAATGACAGAGTTTTTGATTACGGGTTCTATTGCGATAGTTGCAATATGTAGTGTTGTAGCTATCAAAGTTTTTACAAAAGATGAAAGACATGACGTCGAAATCAAAGCTGGAAAGTTTCATTTTTCGATTAGAAAACATGATTAACACAGCAACAAAAGGAGCAATTAGTCTTGCTCCTTTTCAATTTAAAGAGAAAATAATATATGGGAAAAATAGTATGTAACCTTATTCGGTCATTACATCTACTGTAGAAATAAGGATGAAATGCAATTCAGTTATATACTTTGTTGTTTATCAATATTATCCATAAAAGTGGGTGTATAGTTTGGGAAATTACATAGATTTAACAGGTAAAAGATTCGGTAATTGGCTAGTGCTGAGAAGAGATGAGGAAAATCTTAAGAAAAATATTCATTGGATATGTCAATGCGATTGTGGAACAATTCGAAGTGTATCAGGAACCAGTCTTAGGAGCGGGATATCGTTTTCTTGTGGATGTTTGAAAGATAAAAAAACCTCAGAACGTACAAAAACTGCTGTAGATGATCTGGTAGGAAAGCACTTTGGGAGTTGGACTGTATTAGAACTGGATTTGTCAAATGATAAATCATCCAAACGAGGTGCACGGTGGATATGTAGATGTGATTGTGGAACAACTCGTAGTGTACTTGGTTATGCAATGAAATATGGTCGTTCTCAATCGTGTGGATGTAATCACTCAACAAGTATTAAAGATTTAACTGGACAAAAATTCGGTAGATTGACAGTATTAAAGTTAGATTCTTCTCAATATGATGATAATAGAGGTGCACGGTGGATATGCCAATGTGATTGTGGCAATATAGCAACTGTATTAAGTGGTAGACTTGTTAGTGGACAAACGCGCTCTTGTGGTTGTTCAAGAAGTAATATTTACAGAGAAAATGATATTAACATTGGTGATAGATTTAATTATTGGACAGTAGTCAAAAAAGATTTGACTAAAAAAGGAAAAGGTTCATTTTATATTTGTAGATGTATGTGTGGAAATGAGCGAAGTATTCCTGCATATACACTTAGACAAGGTTTTTCACAATCTTGTGGCTGCAAACGATCGATTCCCAAAGAGGACTTAACTGGACAAAAATTTGGAGAATTATCTGTGCTTGGACAAGATTTAGATTACTTTGGTTCTGGTATTTATTGGAGATGTAAATGTAGTTGTGGAAGTATTAAGTCTTATCGTACTTTGCAGCTAGAAAAAGGAAAGGTAAAGTCATGTGGGTGCTTAAGTCGCAAAATGACATCCGAAAGAAGATTTGACGATATAACAGGTCAAAGGTTTGGCAAGCTTATTGCAATAAAGGTTGACCATGTAAAAAAAGATAATAACGGTAATAATAATATTTTTTGGTTATGTCATTGTGACTGTGGAAATGATAAAGTAGTTCAAGGTGATGTTTTACGCCGAGGTGAAACTGTTTCATGTGGATGCTATCAATCGCAACAATCTAGTATACGAGCAGCAGAAAGAACAGTTGATTTATTAGGCAGACGGTTTGGAAAATTAACTGTGATAGAGCGTTCAATCCGTAAGGATAATTATGGACATACTATTGGAACTTGGCTTTGTCAATGTGATTGCGGAAACACTACTTTTACAGATGGTTACTATTTATGGCAAGGGATGGTTACATCATGCGGATGTGCTAATCAATCAAAATATGAAATGTATGTACTTCAGTATTTTCGTGAGAAAGAATATTTGAATAGTGTAGATTATGAATGCCAAAAGAGGTTTGATGATTTGAGAGGTTATGATAACGGAATGCTGTCGTTTGATTTTGCAGTTTACAAATCAAACAAATTATTGTATCTTATAGAGTGTCAAGGACAACAACATTATATGCCAGTTGAAATGTTTGGTGGAAAAGAACAGTTTGCTAAACAACAAATTCATGATGAATTGAAACGCAATTACGCAAAGAAGTTAAAAGTTCATTTGTTAGAAATCCCTTATACAGTAAAGACATATGAAGATGCAAAACAAATATTAGAAACAGCAGGTGTTTGAGAAGGGGGCTAAAAATGTTAGCGTATAATGAAAATGGTGAACTAGCAGAATTCGAGGAACATGGTGGTGTTGCAGTTTGCAAATTTTGTAAGCAACCATATCATCGGTATGAAACAGAGCAAGTACCGGGGTTTAGAATCAAAGATTATGACATATGCCCTTATTGCGGCAAAGAAAATGGCAGTAGTATGGAGTGGGAATATAGCAATCGAAAAATGACTGATGATGAAATTAAACAGTTAAAGGCAAAGCAATAACATTCGAATATGATGCTGTAATTATTTATACTGACACAAAAGGTAATATGTGATATAATATTTCTATAAAACTGAACGACAAGGACATTTAAAATGACAAACGGTGAATCCCGATAGGTTAGGATTCTCATTTGTCATTTTTGTTTTTAGGAAAAGTTACCGCGATTTGTTCCTGACATATTAGTTAATTTTGAAAAATATTCGGAGAGAAATTTTTTCAGTATATAAGAGATTTTGAATAAGATTTTCAAAATTTAGAGCTTAAAATTGATATCACAAATGCGCAAACAAATAGTTATCCACAAAAATTAACTTTCAAAAAGGAGATAGTTACTACTATGAATGTTACCGAAAATCAACTAATCAGTCAACAATCACAACCGTTATCCAAACCGCCGGTCAGACCGCAACTTTCAAATCTTGATACCTTTACTCAAGACAAATTGTTGCAGATTGCCAAAAGTGACAACTCCAATTCAGTTGCTTTTCAATGTTTGACGGAACTTGTTCATAGAACTTTAGAGAAAAACCAAGAATTAGGCGAAAAGGTTATCACGCTTGAACAAGAAATATCCAATCTTCAAGCAATGCTCAATCCGCCCAAGAAGAAATGTGGGCGAAAAGCGGAAGAGTTTTTCGTCAACGGAAAGACGCTCGATGACGATTACCTCATGTATCTGATTGATGGTGGCTATTATAAAATCCGAGAATTGGAAAAGGAAGTCGGGGCAAACAAGAATCAGCTCCGCAGACGTATTGAACGCTACAAAGAAAAGCAAGAAAGGACAGATAACACATGCCAATCATAAAACCAATCGTACAAGATTTTTTAATACCGCAAAACTACACTTCCTCACCCGAAATCATTAAAAACTGCTTGCAGGAAGTCCTAGAAGATAGTATCCTAAAACCACAAGTCAGCGCTCCGGCTAATGATGAAAATATGACCAAGAAACAACGTGAATATATTCTAAAAAAGCACATGGAGCAATATACAACTAAATATTATGAGTCAGATAACAGGTGGCATTCATTTCTGCCGGACGAAACACACCCACGAGGAATGAAACCCATTGCCAAAAGGAAATGGGAAGATTTAGAGAATGTGATTGTGGAATTCTACCAACAGCAGGAACAGAGCGAAAAGCGCAAACGCATCACCTTAAGAAGACTTTATCCTGAATGGTTTGCTTACAAGTGGCAGGATACCAATAATTCAAGCTACATGAACCATATCAATTATGACTGGAAACGCTTTTATGATAATGACAGCATTGTTGACCGTCCGATTGTGGAACTTACCACGCTTGAACTGAAGAACTGGGCAAGAAACAAAATCATTTCCGAAAAGCTCAACAAAAAGCAGTATTACAACATGTCAGTCATTATAAGGCAAAGTCTTGAATATCTTGTGGAGCTTGGGGAACTGTCTGCGAACCCGTTCAGCGCCTTTAAGATCAAGCATTCATTATTTACGCCCATAGTTGAGAAAGAACCCGAATATGAGGTATTCAACGAGGTTGAGGAACAGCAGATTAAGGAATTTGCCTTAAAGGACTTTGAAAGAAACGTTGAGCTTACAACCGCGCTTGCGGTAGTTCTCAACTTTTCCCTCGGCTTAAGGGTGGGCGAGCTTGTAGCCCTCAAATGGAAAGACTTAAAAGACTCTTATCTGCATATCCGGCGCATGGAACAAAAGCAGTATGAACAGTTACCGGAAGGCAAGTGGCATTATCACATTGAAGTTGTGGAGCACACTAAGTCTTATGCAGGCTATCGCACCATTTATGTGGTTTCCAGTGCATTAGAGATATTTGAGCGGATAAAGCAAGCCAACTTGCAAAAGGGGTTTTCCTGCGGTGCAGAGGACTATATTTTCCTATATCGGGGCAAACGTATCACTTCACAAGCCATTGACAAGAAATATGAACGGTATTGCAGGGAATTGGGGTTTGTAAAGAAAGGCAATCACAAGACGAGAAAGACCTGTCTGACGAAAATAGCGGACAATCCTAACATTAACTTAAAGGACGCTATGCAGTTCAGTGGACACAGGGACGTACAGACGTATATTAAGCATTATTGTTTCTCCCGTTATTCGGACGAACAGAAGCGAAACGAGCTTGAAAAGACGCTGAATTTCCGTCCCAAATGAGAGTGTAAAAAAGTGTAAACAATTTTACACCGCATTTTGTTACACACCCAAACATAAAAAATGCGATAAATACGGCGTTTCTGCCATATTTATCGCAATCACATCTACTGCGGAAGATGGGACTTGAACCCACACGATGTAACCATCACAAGATCCTTAGTCTTGCTCGTCTGCCAGTTCCGACACTTCCGCATATGTTCACAACGCAAATAATATCTTACTATTCAAGTGATTAAAAGTCAAGATGTTTTGTAAAAAATGTTTCATGGTGGGAAAATCTATGTTATACTATTTCATACTAGGATTGTGATCGGGCACATAGTGTAGGTGCAGGAGGCATATTATGTATTATTTTACGGATGACTGTTTAATCGGCGTTGAGCAGATTGATGATGAACATCGGGAATTATTTCGGATAATCGGGGAAACCAGAGAGTTACTGGATAACGAGATCCTGGATGACAAGTATGATAGGATTTGCGAGATGCTGGTACGCTTGGGAGAGTATGCGGAAGAGCATTTTCGTCATGAAGAAGAATATATGGAGGAAATCAATCATCCTGAGCTGGAACTGCAAAGGAAACAGCATCTTGCATTCTGCGAGAAAATGGACGAGATGGATGCCGTAGTCGGCGGACATGATCAACAGGAGTTTCTCGATGATTTGCTGACCTATCTTGTTAGATGGCTGTACAGACATATCATCGGTTCCGATTTGATGATTGGTAGGATGAAGTCGGTGGATGAGCGGAAACAGATTGGCTATGATTTCACGGATGAATATCTGACAGGGGTCGAACTGGTTGATGAAGAACATAAAGAGCTGTTTCGCATTATAAGACAGGTACACGAAATGATTGCGAATGAGTACTTGGCAGATAAATATGATGAGATTATCAGCTTGCTGGAGGAACTGAGGACCTACACGAAGGTTCATTTTAAGGACGAAGAAGAATATTTGGAGAGCATTCAATACGAAGGGTTGGAAGCACAGAGAGTGGCTCACGAGATGTTCGTTGCCAGACTGGAAGAAATCGATTTGAATGAGATCGATGCCCACCAGGAGGAGGTACTCCAAGAATTGATGGCTTTTTTGACGGAATGGCTTATCAATCATATCCTGCATATGGATAAGAAATTTGGTCAGGTGCATTGAGAAATTTTGTAATATTATAAATATATATTTAGGGATAGGGGGTATAAAATGTACTACAGGTTTACTGATGAGTGTTTGATTGGTGTTGATCAGATTGACGATGAGCATAGAGAATTATTCCGATTGGTTGGAGAAGTACAGGATTTACTGAATGATAAATGGACACAGGACAAATATTTCGAGATCTGTGATTTGATAGAACGCCTGAAAGAGTATGCTGCGGAGCATTTTCGGCATGAAGAGGAGTACATGGAGAAGATCGGACATCCGGAATTGGAGATGCAGAGACAACAGCACGCGGATTTTTGCGAGAAAGTTGATGAAGTGGATCCCAGGTCTGCCGAAGGTGAGCAGCAAGAACTGATTTCAGATTTGTTAAACTTTCTGGTAAAGTGGCTGTACAAACACATCATCGGCTCCGATTTGCTGATTGGCAAGTTAATGTCGGTAGAAGAGTGGAAACAGAAAGAGGATTATTCTTTTGAGGAGAAATATCTGACAGGTGTTGACAGCGTAGATGAAGAGCATAGGGAATTGTTCAAGATTCTCGATGAAATCCATTATATTGTGGTATATGACGATACAGATGAAAAATATGATAAGCTTGTAAATATGCTTAAACATTTTAAGAATACCATGCTGGCTCATCTTAAGAGCGAAGAGGAATACATGGAAAGCATTCAGTATGAAGGACTGGAACTGCAGAGACTGGCACATGATGTGTTTTCTGCCAGACTGGAGCTGTTGAATCCGGATGAATTTGATGCGTCTCGCCAGACGGAATTGGAAGAATGGGTGGAAGTCCTGTCAGAGTGGGTTGTTACGCATGTTGCTAATATGGATGTCAATATTGGTCGGGCGCAGAAGAGCTGAAAGTGGGGGCTTACAAACAGATATGATGTAAATTCTCATAGAAGATTCTAAAATAGACTTGACATTCCCGCGAAAAGAAGATAGAATATCATTTGTTCGCAGGAATGGCGGAATTGGCAGACGCGCACGGTTCAGGTCCGTGTGATAGCAATATCATGAGGGTTCAAGTCCCTTTTCCTGCATTATATAATTGACATGAAGGTAAGACACTGCAATATGCGGTGTCTTTTGCCGTATAGGAGTATTTTGGATGGAGCAGAGAAAGTGATGAGACAGATGAAAGGGAAGCTGTATACGGAGGCATTTCGGTTTGAGACGGGTGTTCTTACTATAGAAGGTGATCGTATCATGTCTGTCAAGTTGTGCGCAGAGGATGAATTGACAGCGGAGGAGAGGGAGCGGTATATTTTACCGGGGCTTGTAGATATCCATTTCCATGGCTGTGCGGGCTATGACTTATGTGATGGTACGGTAACGGCGCTGCGTGGCATGGCGTCCTATGAATTATCTCATGGCATTACTTCCATATGTCCAGCCACAATGACACTTTCTGAGGAGCAGCTTACGGATATCTGCGCCGTGTGTGCATCAGCGTCGGAGACGGAAATGTTTCATAACAAAATCCCATTATATGATATATTGCGGGGGATTTATCTGGAAGGGCCTTTCCTATCCATGGAAAAAAAGGGTGCGCAGAATCAGAAATATATTCAAAAACCGGCTTTTGAGGTGCTTACAAGGCTGCAGAAGGCTGCCGGAGGGCTCATTAGAATTGTGACGATTGCACCGGAAGTGGAGGGCGCTATGGATTGCATCAGGGAAGGGAGAGAGGCATTTTGCTTCTCGGTCGCCCATACCGGTGCAGATTATGATACGGCATATACAGCATTCGAGGCAGGGGCGCGGCACGTAACTCATCTGTATAATGCGATGCCGCCCTTTACCCACAGGGAGCCCGGAGTAGTGGGTGCTGCAGCGGAAAATAGCGATGTTACGGTAGAGTTAATCTGCGACGGCATACATATTCATCCCAGCGTGGTGAGAAGTACCTTTAAGCTGTTCGGAGCAGAGCGCGTAGTCCTAATCAGCGACAGTATGAGGGCAACAGGCATGGACGACGGAATATATACGCTTGGAGGGCAGGATGTCTGTGTAAAAGGAAATCTTGCCGCACTGGCTGACAGTACGATTGCGGGCAGTGTGACGAATCTCTACGACTGTATGCTGACGGCAATACGCATGGGCGTGCCACGGGAGGAGGCGGTTAGGGCTGCCACTCTTAATCCGGCAGCAGTAATCGGTATCGATACAGAGTGCGGTAGTCTGCAGGCGGGCAAGAAAGCGGACATTCTTGTCACGGACCAAGATTTTTGTCTAAAAGAAGTAATTAAGTCAGGAATTACCACGATAATTGAATAAAAGTTCTTTTGCTTTTTTTAAATGAGTATGATAGAATAGACGCGATTGAGGAGAGGGTTATGAAAATTAGGAAAAAAGCAGTATTTTTAATCAGTATAGCGGTAGTGTCTCTGGCAGCTTGCGGTATACGCTCCGACAGGAGTGTGTCTTCAGGTGAAATTATCGTGCCTGAAGTATCTTCTGAGGACTTGTTGGTCAGCTCTCTGGAATATCTTTTGTTGGAAGATACGGAGAATGATACGGAGTCTGATGAGCAGCAGGATGCGGAAGATGAGAAGACAAATCAGGATATTCAGGCAGTTATCTACTACGGTGACGGTGGTACTCTTGCCCTCATAGATGAAGCGGTAGCGGTTGAGGAATTGACACCGGAGGCTCTCATTGATGCGTTAGCGAGACATAATATCGTATCATTGGACACTAAGGTGCTTTCTTTTGAACAGACGCAGGAGAACGGCAGCACAGTGTTGTGTCTCGATTTGTCCAAGGCGTTCGGAGAGTATTTACGTACCATGTCCAAGGAGGCGGAGTGCATTATACTGAGTGCTGTCGTTGATACATATCTTGAGAATTATACCGGTGATGCGGTTTACATAACTGTTGAAGGTGGAGTAATTAGCACGTCCAACTACGAATTTACGGAACCGCTGGAGAGATGTACGCCGGCAGAATTATTGGAGATGATGGAGAAGTGATATTATGGCGGAAGTAAGCGCACGTGAACAGCTAATTTTTGATATAGCGCAGACGGAGTGGGAGTTGTTTCAGAATGTTCGCAATACGGGAGGCAGAGCTTATTGTCAGGACAATCCGAACACTTTTTTTAAGATGCGCATGAGCCAGTGGATGGTCTATTCCGACGAGGTGCTTCACAGTTATTATAACGACTGTTATGCTGCTCTTGAAGAAGGTAGAAATCTGGTTTTTGAGAAGTACGCGCGAATGATGGAGAGTACTTATCCGGAGGAGTACGAGGAACTGAAGGACATTCTTCCCGACGTGTCCGATAAGACTGACATCGTGGAGAAGATTGTGAAAATCAATCTGGAGTGGGACGCTGATATGCTGCGGGATTACCCGAACCTGCGAAACAGGGGCAGAGTAATGACCACAGAGGAGGACGGCGAGGAGGCAGGCTCATCCATGGAGAGTTATCTGCGCGGCGAGCTGCTTACATACTCCATGCATACGCTTGAGCTGATCTATCGTGAGACGGTACAGGCCTACGAAAAAGGCGAGAGCCTGTTAAAACAGACTATCGCCAATGAAACCTTATTCTATGGATATGCTTCTCTGGAAGAGGCAGAGAAAAAACACGGTTAAATGTGCAGACGCCTTCGCACTTCGTTGCGAAGGCGTTTTTTAGCGAGAATCGTCACCAGTGCAAAGTCAATAATGACACATACGGTTAAAACCACGGCTGACCATGTAATCCGGTAGGGCTTGTTGAGCATATGCTTAATCAGCAGCTCAAGGATTACACAGAAAGCGGGAATCCCCACGAACAGGTAGAGTGCACAGGACAGTACTGTAAACGGGAAAAACCGGACGAGCAGCGCGAATATTTCCGCCATGACTGTGACAAGTGCCACGACAGGGAGGCCCAAAAGCCAGAACCATAAGTCCGCATCTGTCACATAAGTAATCAGGTACAGGAATATTACAACCGACACACCATCCGAGAGCAGTATTAGGTAAACGGGCATCTTACTATAGAATATTGCCGGACAAGTAAATACGAAGAGGCACAGGCAGCTTCCGATTACAACCAATGACCAGAGCGAAGAATTAAACACTAATAAATTCAAGAGCAGGCAGGTGCCCGCGGTAGCGGATAATACTACTGTGAGCAGAATACCTAAATCCTTTCTTTTTACCACTTCGACCTGTCCCTTATCGGTAGGATAGGGCGAAGATGTCACTTCAGGATGCGGCTTTGTCGGATTGATAACAGGTGTATTGCAAAGCGGACATGCCTTTAAAGAGGTTTCCAGTTCCACACCACAGTTTACACAGTAAGACATAGTAGTTTCCTTTCTTATCCACAACGTTAAAACTTATTTTAATGTATTACGGATTATATCAACCTACATTTAAACAATATCCATATCACGGTTGCTTTCAATTTTTACATGAATGCCGTCCTGCACCAGTTTGCGGAAAAAATAACGCTCCACATCTGCCTCCACGATACTGCTGGCGAAGTTGATTGTCAGTATATCTTCGAAACTGATGATTGCACAGTTGGTGCGGGAGGAAAAGGGTTGTCCCATATAGATATCAAAACGCTCGATATACGGTTTCATATCTTCAGGCACATACAAGGCACCCATGTTAGTCAGTCCGGCGGACGAATTTTTATCCTGCACTTTCGTGTAGAATGTGCGTACTACGAAATCCTTGATAAAAAGTGGTACCACTCGGATCAAAGGATGTCGTTGAGTGGAGGCATTGGTGGTGATGTCGCCTCGGAGAAATTTCTCATTAATATAATAACGCATGTAATTCCTAACGTGTTCCACGATTTCCGGGAAAGTGTAATCGCCCAGCCTGGGGTCCACGAAGGGATATACCATTGTGATGAAATTGCGCAGCGTTTTGGAAGGGAAGAAGCGGCGCAGGTTCACGGGCATCGCAATCCGCACCGGACGCAGCCGGATGTGGAAGTCGTGATTCTGCTTTTGAAGCAAAGCGTAGAGTAGTACTGAGTTGAGATATTCCGTGATGCTTGCATTGTATTTCTTCGCCACTGCCATAACTTCCTGTACGGACAGTATGCCGTCTATGATATTTAACGTATAGAAAGGTTCTTTCGTACCCCGCACACGATAAGTCTTCTCCGCAGGGCGGGGTGGACAAACCTTAGCATGGGCGTAGCGCATATAGGCGTCTTCCAGTTCCTCCGTATCCGGTTCCTTCGTGATGTCCAGAACAAATCGGTCCGGTTTTATGGGATGACCCAACAAATCTAAGTATGTTGCGGTTAATGTCTGCAGCAGGCACATACCGCCGGTACCGTCGCCTAGACAGTGGTGAGCTTCCAGGGAAATTCGGTTTTGGTAATAGTATACCCTAATTAGATAACGATTGTTACCTTTAAAATACATGGGCATACAAGGGTTATTAATGTCTTCCCTGACATAGGGTCCCGGTCTGTTATTGGGTTCCAAGTAGCGCCAGAACAGTCCTTTGCGGATTGCTACCTTATAGGTTGGAAAGCGGGGCAGCGTCTTGTCGAGCGCCTGCTGTAATATATCGGGCTTGACAGCATCCTTCAATACAACAGACAGTCGGTAAACCGAGGAAAAGTCCCGGCGCTGCAGCGTCGGATAAACGATAGCTGACAAGTCCAACTTGTACCAGACATCCTTACGGTTTTTGCCGCCCTGCTTGGATATTTGATTGGACGTATTTTGATGTCTTGTTTTTTTCATATTATAGATATAATATCATAGTTAGCAGATTTTATGTTGAAGTATTTATATATTTTCAAAAGAAAAACCTTTTTTCTATTTTGTTGCAAGAGGGGGATTGGTTATGGCAGTTACGAATAAGTCAAATGCGAATTTGATGCATTTGATTAAGAGAATGCACGGAGTAGTGGAAAATACGGATATTGAGAAACATCGTCAATCTCAGGATCATTTCGGGGTGCTTCTCGGAAGCAATAAGGATGTACTGACGGAGGTTCTTGAGATCCCTGCGCAGTCTAAGGGAGAACATCCTCTGCATGCCGAATGGAATTATGTAAACCGAGCACACATGAAAAAGTATGTGATCCTATACTGTCACGGCGGCGGATATTCTACCGGGAGCAGCCTTTATGCCAGAACATTGACAGGGAAACTGGCCATGTCCACGTCTATGGACGTGTTGAGCTTTGATTACAGGCTGGCGCCCGAACACCCCTATCCGGCGGCGACGCAGGATGCCATGCGTGTATGGAATTATCTGATGCTTTTGGGGTACGGTGCGAGAGACATCATACTGGCGGGCGATTCCGCAGGAGGCAATCTGGCATTATCATTGACTTTGAAGCTGAAAGAAGAGGGAAGACTTCTGCCCCGCGGCTTGGTGTTAATGTCACCGTGGACAGACCTTACATCTTCCGGGAAATCACATGTTTCTAAGGCAGAGATTGACCCTGTGCTGAATGCAGCGTATTTGGCGGACATGATTCGTAATTATGCCTCAGGACAGGAATTGAAAGATCCGCTGATTTCGCCGTTGTTTGGCAATTACAATGGGTTCCCGCCCACCTACATCCAAGTGGGAGGCAATGAAATCCTTCTGGATGATTCCGTGATACTCTATAAGAAGCTTTTGAAGGCAAATGTGTCTGTAAAACTGGATATATTTAAGGGAATGTGGCATGTTTTCCAGATGTCGCCATTTAAGACTGCTCACGAGGCAATGGATAAGAATGCGGAGTTTATATACGATATTTGTCGTTAAAATAAATTGTTTTTGCAGATAACGCTGTAATTCTCGACGATTGCATAAAAATTGCCGAATAAAAAAAGGATTTTGCCAACAAATATAGAATAATAGGAAATAGAACGATAAGAAAGGCAGCGCCATGAATATACGGGAAAGTTTGGAGCAGTGGGAGAAAGAATACTTAAGTCCCTATGCGATGCTCAGTATGAATTCCAAAGGGAGACTAAGAGCCGAAGAACAGTGCGATATCCGACCGGTTTTTCAGCGGGACAGGGACAGAATCATACATAGCAAGTCTTTCAGAAGACTGAAGGACAAGACACAGGTTTTTCTGACGCCGGAGGGCGATCATTACAGAACCCGTCTGACTCACACGCTGGAAGTCAGCCAGACGGCGCGGACGATTGCCAAGGCGCTGCAATTAAACGAAGATTTGGTGGAGGCAATTGCCTTAGGACATGATTTGGGGCACACGCCTTTCGGACATGCCGGGGAACGGGCATTAAACCGCGTGTGTCCGTACGGGTTTAAACATAACGAGCAGAGCGTCAGAACAATTGATTTGTTGGAAAAAGACGGACAGGGTATCAACCTGACGCTCGAGGTGCGGGACGGCATTATGAATCATCAGACGTCCGGTATGCCGTCTACCTTAGAGGGTAAAGTCGTGCGTCTTGCCGATAAGATTGCCTACATACATCACGATATGGACGATGCCATCCGCGGCGGAATCCTGACTGAGGAGGAGGTACCCGAAGAAATCAGCTCTGTGATCGGATACAGCTGTGGGCAGCGGTTAGACTTTTTTATTCATAATATTGTCACCAACAGCAAGGGCAAGGACGATGTCTCTATGTCGCCTGAGGCTGCGGAGGCCATGAAGAAGATGCGTGAGTTTATGTTCCGCAGTGTCTATAAGAACCCTATTGCCAAGGGGGAGGAAAATAAGGCGGAGAACCTGATTGTCACGCTATATGAGTACTATATGAACCATACGAAGAGACTGCCGGAATTTCTGTATAAGCTTCTGGACGTGGGTGAACCGCTTGAGAAAATCGTGTGTGATTATATTGGGTCCATGACGGACCGATTTGCCATTGCTCAGTATCAGGAAATCTATATTCCGAAGACATGGCACAGATAGGGATGGGAGTACAATGTATTATCCGGATGAACTGATTGAAGAAGTCAGAATGAAAAATGATATCGTGAACGTGATTTCGGGATATGTTCGTATCCAGAAGAAAGGGAGCAGCTATTTCGGCTTGTGCCCGTTTCACAATGAAAAATCCCCTTCCTTTTCGGTGTCTCCCACCAAGCAGATGTATTACTGTTTTGGCTGTGGTGCCGGTGGCAATGTAATAACATTTGTTATGGAATATGAGAACGCCACCTTTCAGGAAGCAGTCAAGATGCTGGCGGAGAAGGCCGGTGTCAGTCTTCCCGAGATGGAATACTCTGAGGAGGTAAAGCGCAAGGAGAGCAGACGCGCTACACTCCTGGAGATTCAGAAGGAGGCCGCCAAGTATTATTATTATATGCTTCGCTCCCCCAGAGGAAAGACAGGATTTCAATATTTATCGGGCAGACAGTTGTCCGAGGAGACTATGAAGAAGTTCGGGCTGGGTTATGCGGACGGTGCGGCTTCCGATTTGACCGCTTATCTAAGGTCTAAGGGATACGCCGATGAGTTGATCAACGAGTCGGGACTTATTGCCTTTGATGAAAAAAGAGGGATGCATGACAAGTTCTGGAACAGGGTCATGTTTCCGATTCAGGACAGCAACCACCGCGTAATCGGATTCGGCGGACGGGTCATGGGGGACGCTAAGCCTAAGTATCTTAATTCGCCGGAAACCATGATTTTTGATAAGAGCCGCAACCTGTACGGGCTGAATTTTGCCAGAACTTCGCGTAAAGGCAACTTTATCCTATGTGAGGGGTATATGGATGTAATCGCCATGCACCAGGCCGGTTTCACACAGGCGGTGGCCTCTCTCGGAACCGCTTTTACAGCGGGACAAGCCGCGCTTCTCAAACGCTATACCGAGGAAGTGTTGCTTGCATACGACAGTGACGGAGCCGGCGTGAATGCCGCGCTGCGTGCCATAGGAATCTTAAGGGAGGCGGGACTGCGGGGTAAAGTAATTGACATGCAGCCCTACAAAGACCCTGATGAGTTTGTGAAGAACATGGGTGCGGAGGCTTTTCAGGAGCGGATTGAGCAGGCACAGAACAGCTTTTTCTTCGAGCTGAAGATATTGGAGCGGGATTTTCGTATGGACGACCCTGAATCCAAGACGGCCTTTCACAGGGAAATCGCCAAGAAGCTGTGCAGTTTCGAGGAAGAGGTGGAGCGGGAGAACTACATTGAATCCGTTGCCGGGAAGTACAATATCGGTTATGAGAATCTGCGAAAACTGGTGAGCAGCTATGCGGCGAGAACGGGACTGGTACAGCCGGTGGCGCGGCCGAAGAGTACTGTGACGAAGAAGAACACGCCGGAGGAGAATGTCAAGAAATCTCAGCGGCTTCTGCTTACATGGATTACAGAGGAGCCGGAGATATATCCGAAGATTAAGGCATATATCACAGCGCAGGATTTTACGGAGCCGCTGTATGAGCAGGTGGCGGACAAGCTTTTTGCAGACTTAGAGCAGGGCAGTTACAATCCGGCGGCAATCATCAGTGCTTTCGAGGAAGAGCAGGAGCAGCGAGCTGTAGCGGAGATTTTCAATACCAAGCTTGAGGAACTCGATACGCCCAAGGATCGGGAGAAGGCTTTCAATGACATCATCTATGCCGTGAAGGAGAACAGTTTCGAGTATTATTCCGGCAGGATGGGGGCCGATATGAATGCCCTAAATCAGGTGATTTCCGGTAAAAAGGCGCTGGAAGAACTTAGAAAAACGCATATTTCCCTGTAATCAGGGCAAGCTATTCGCAGAAGTCTGTCAATGGCTGCCTTATATACGGCGGATAGAATATAGAACTTGAAACATAGGAAGGATGGGCCAAGTAATGGACGAAAATGTACAGGCAAAGTTTGAAGAGCGTCTCAAAGAGCTCTTGACGACTGCAAAGAAGAAAAGAAATGTCTTAGAGTATCAGGAAATCAATGATTTCTTCTCGGATCTGACGTTGGAAGAGGATCAGTTTGATAAGATACTGGAGACATTGGAGCAGAACAGCATAGATGTGCTTCGCATTACCGAGGAGGACGAGGTGGATGATGAGGAAATCATTCTGACCGAGGAGGATGAGGTGGATGTGGAGAATATCGACTTGTCCGTTCCGGATGGCATCAGCATCGAGGATCCTGTCAGAATGTATTTAAAAGAGATCGGTAAAGTGCCGCTTCTCAGTGCGGAGGAGGAAATTGAGCTTGCCAAGAAGATGGAAATGGGAGATCAGGAAGCGAAGAAACGCTTAGCAGAGGCAAATCTTCGTCTTGTGGTCAGCATTGCCAAGCGGTACGTGGGTCGAGGTATGCTCTTTTTGGATTTGATTCAGGAAGGAAACCTGGGTCTGATTAAAGCAGTGGAAAAATTTGATTATCGCAAAGGATATAAGTTCTCCACTTATGCTACATGGTGGATTCGTCAGGCAATTACAAGAGCAATCGCGGATCAGGCGAGAACGATTCGTATTCCCGTGCATATGGTGGAAACTATCAATAAACTGATTCGTGTCAGCAGGCAGTTATTGCAGGAATTGGGCAGGGAACCTACCCCCGAGGAGATTGCGGAGCAGATGAACATGCCTGTGGAACGTGTGCGAGAGATTCTCAAGATTTCTCAGGAACCGGTGTCTCTGGAGACACCCATCGGCGAGGAGGAAGACAGCCACTTGGGCGATTTCATACAGGATGACAATGTGCCCGTTCCGGCGGATGCAGCAGCTTTTACCCTGTTAAAAGAGCAGCTGGTGGAGGTGCTCGGAACGCTGACGGAGAGAGAGCAGAAAGTGCTTAAACTGCGTTTCGGTCTGGATGACGGACGTGCCAGAACCTTAGAGGAAGTGGGCAAGGAGTTCAATGTAACCCGTGAGCGTATCCGTCAGATAGAGGCGAAGGCGCTGCGTAAGCTGCGTCATCCCAGCAGAAGCCGCAAATTAAAGGATTATCTGGACTAATGCGACCTGTGGTGTTGTCGGACAGGCTGCGGGCGGCAGTACATATGGTTACGGCAGGAAACCGAGTCTGCGACGTGGGATGTGACCACGGATTTGTGCCTATTTATCTGATAGAGCAGGGCATCAGTCCCCAAGTGCTGGCCATGGATGTAGGAAGCGGGCCCCTTGCTGCTGCGAAGCAACATATATCAGAGCGTGGACTGGATGCTAAAATAGAGACAAGATTGTCGGATGGTTTACATAACTATAGTATTGGAGAGGCGGACACCCTCATCTGCGCCGGTATGGGCGGCAGATTGATGATGCGGATTCTGACGGATGACTCGGATAAGACAGAGTCCTTTCAAGAGTTAATCTTGCAGCCGCAGTCCGAACTAGAACAGTTCCGTGCTTGGCTGCGCGGTCGGGGATATCGGATTACCCACGAGAATATGATAGAAGAGGAGGGTAAGTTCTATCCCATGATGCGGGTGGAGACACACTCGCGCGACATGCTTAAATATAACGGATGTAATTCAATGAATGACGCGGAATTATGTAAACTTGCTGACAGATATGGACCCTTATTACTGGCACACAGAAACAGCACGCTGGCAGTTTATCTCAAACGCGAGGAAAGAATCTACGAAGAGATTCTGGATAATCTGAAAGCGCAGGGGTTGTCGGATGAAAAGCGTAAGAACAGATATGAGGAAGTTCATGTTTTGCTGGAAGACTGCCGGAAGGCATTAGATATGGTGACATTAAAGTAACATGATTAGGGGAACAGGTCTAAACTTAAGAAAAGAAAGGAGAGCATTCTCATGGTTACGGTTAAGATTAACGGTGAAGACAGATTATTTGAGGAAGGTATTCAATATCAGCTTATAGCCGAGCAGTATCAGAGGGATTATGACAGCCAGATTGCGCTTGTTATAGTGAACGGCAAGATACGGGAGCTGATGAAACGGCTTGAGAAGGATTGTGAACTGGAATTTGTTACATATGCGGATTTAATCGGACATAAAACCTACGTGCGCTCTGCCGTCATGCTGATGATGAAGGCCATTAAGGATATCGCGGGCATGGAAGCCGCGGTCAATGTGAAAGTGGAGTTCACCATCGGTGCAGGATATTATTGCAGTTTTAAGAATGGTTTGAAATTGGACAGTGATACAATAGGGCGTATCAAAGACCGTATGCTGGAGCTGGTTGACAATCATATCCCCGTGACTAAGAAGGCTTACCATGCAGATGATGCTGTAGCGCTTTTTGAGGAACTCGGTATGAAAGACAAAGTGTCTCTTTTCAGATACCGGAGGAGTTCTAACATCAATGTGTATTGCCTTGGCGACTATTATGACTATTATTACGGTTATATGCTGCCCAACACGGGATATGTAAAGTATTTTGATCTTTTCCCTTATGAGGAGGGCATGATACTTCTTCTGCCGGAGATAGATGCGCCGGAGACTCTGCCTGAGTTCGTGCCGAAGCCAAAGTTGTTCCGGACGCTTATGACTACCGGTGAGTGGGGCGAGGAAATGGGAATCGACACGGTAGGCGATCTGAATGACTGGATTTGCGAGGGAAGTATCAACGATTTAATTCTTGTACAGGAGGCATTGCAGGAGCGAAGAATCGGTGAGATTGCCAGAGACATCGCCAGACGCGAGGGAGTGAAGTTTGTCATGATCGCGGGACCTTCCTCATCCGGTAAGACAACTTTCTCACACAGACTGTCCATACAGCTTCGAAGTTACGGATTAAAACCGCATCCGATCGGACTGGATAATTACTACCTCAATCATGACCAGACACCGCTCGACGAGCAGGGAAAGCCGGATTATGAGTGCTTGGAAGCACTGGATGTGGAGCAGTTTAACAAGGATATGAGTGAGCTTTTGGCAGGTAAGGAAGTGCAGCTTCCGACCTTCAACTTCAAGACCGGCAAGAGAGAGTACAGCGGCAAGGTTACGAAGCTTGAGGAGGGCGATATTCTTGTCATCGAGGGTATTCATGGATTGAATGAGAAGATGTCACACTCGCTGCCCGCTGAGAGCAAGTTCAAGATCTATATCAGTGCACTCACATGCCTGAATATTGATGAACACAACAGAATCCCCACCACGGACGGCAGACTTCTGCGCCGTATGGTCAGGGATGCCAGAACCAGAGGTGCTTCCGCCAAGAAGACGATTGATATGTGGCCGTCCGTCAGACGAGGGGAGGAGAAGTATATTTTCCCTTATCAGGAGGAGGCGGACGCTATGTTTAACTCCGCCATGATTTATGAACTCTCGGTAATCAAACAGTATGCGGAACCGTTGCTGTTCAGCATCAAGAAGGGCGAGCCGGAGTATCATGAGGCGAAGAGACTTCTTAAATTCTTAGAGTATTTCCTGGGTGTCAGCAGTGAAGAACTGCCGAACAACTCGCTGTGTAGGGAGTTTGTGGGCGGAAGCTGCTTTGATGTGTAAAGCATAGTTGTGCAGTGAAATACCAATAATATATATAATGTTAACAAAACCAAGTAGAACAAATGATCGCGGCTGTTCCGTATGGAACAGGTGAGGAAAGTCCGGGCTCCGTAGGGCAGGATGCCGGATAACGTCCGGTGGAGGTGACTCCAAGGCTAGTGCAACAGAAATAATACCGCCGCTTATGCGGTAAGGGTGGAATGGCAGTGTAAGAGACTACCGCCTGCCTGGTAACAGGCGGGGCATATGTAAACCCCGTCCGAAGCAAGACCGAAACAAAGCGATGACGTGGCCCGCCAGCTTTAGGTAGGTCGCTTGAGATAACTGGCGACAGTTATCCTAGATAGATGATCATTCACGACATAACCCGGCTTATCGTTCTGCTTGGTTTTTTAGTTTACATAAAATTACAGAATTTCCAGTGTAGTTTACATAACTACAGAAAGGTTGTCGGCATGAAATACTTATTTAACGACGGATTTCGCTTCCTGCGAACACCGCTTGGAACTACATATCAGCAGGCATCTGAGCGTCTGGAGGAATTTCGGAATGTAGACATTCCCCACGACTGGCTGATTTACGATTCAAACAAACTCTATGAAGACGGCATCGGATGGTATGAGAAGCGCTTTTTCTGGAAGGAACCGGAAGGGAAAAGGGCTTTTTTGACCTTTGAGGGAATATATATGGACAGTACCGTATATGTCAACGGCAGTAAGGTGGGAGAGTGGAAATATGGCTATTCTTCTTTTACGTTGGAGATTACGGACTATTTAAAACAGGGAGAAAATCAGCTTTTTGTCAGTGCGTGCTTTCAAAGTCCCAACAGTCGCTGGTATTCCGGAGCGGGAATTTATCGGAACGTCTATCTGCGGGTGACGGAATCGGTGTGCCTGAAGACGGATGGTATCTACGTCAGCACAAGGAAGCAGGGGGATGATTTCCTGCTGCGTGTAGAGACGCAGGTACTTGGTGGTACGGACATTGTTCTGAAACACCGCCTGTATGAGAAGAATTTAGACAACAGTGACGGCAGAGGAGCGGAAGTTACGCTGACACCTGTTTCTGCTGAGGGGAATGTATTAACTTATATGGTCAAAACTCCGCAGCTTTGGGATGTGGATAATCCATGTCTCTATACGATTAATACACGACTATATGATAAAGATCAGCTTCTGGAGGAGGAAGATACCACTGTCGGTTTCCGCACGGTAGAGTTGTCGCCGGAACATGGATTTTACTTAAACGGCAGAAATATGAAGTTAAACGGTGTGTGTGAGCACCATGATTTAGGCGCGGTCGGAGCGGCTTTCAATCGCTCGGCGATGAAACGCAAATTCCGTATTCTAAAGGAAATGGGTGTCAATGCGGTGCGCAGTGCCCACAATATGATGGCACCGGATGCCCTTGATTTGGCGGATGAGATGGGAATCCTTTTGATTTCCGAGGCTTTTGATATGTGGGAGCGTCCCAAAACCACTTACGATTACGGCAGATTTTTTGGTGAGTGGTGGCAGAAGGACGTGGAAAGCTGGGTTTGTCGCGACAGAAACCATCCCAGTGTGATTTTCTGGAGCATCGGCAACGAAATCTATGATACTCATGCAGGTGAGAGGGGACAGGAAATTACCCGTATGTTGTCCGATGCGGTGCATGCTTACGATCCCGAAGGAAACGCCGCGGTCACTATCGGTTCCAATTATATGCCGTGGGAGAATGCACAGAAATGTGCGGATATTATTAAAATCGCAGGATACAATTATTCCGAGAAATATTATCGGGAGCACCACGAGAAACATCCTGACTGGATTATTTATGGAAGTGAGACTTCTTCTCTCGTGCAGAGCAGAGGTATCTATCATTTCCCGCTGAAGGAAGGAATACTGGGGGAGGACGACGAGCAGTGTTCCGCACTCGGCAACAGCCCTGCCAGCTGGGGAGCGCGCTCTATGGAGGACTGCATTACGATTGACCGGGATATGGAATTTTCCATGGGACAGTTCATCTGGAGCGGTTTTGACTATATCGGAGAGCCCACTCCGTATCACACCAAGAACTCTTATTTCGGTCAGATTGATACAGCCGGCTTCCCCAAGGATTCATACTATGTCTGGCAGTCGGCATGGACGGATTACAGAGAAAAGCCCATGGTACATATTTTCCCTTATTGGGATTTCAATGTCGGTCAGATGATTGATGTACGGGTATGTTCTAACTGTCCGTATGTAGAGTTGTATTTGAACGGAAAAAGCCTGGGACGTAAGAAGATAAGCCATGGCGCGGGCAGCGGTCGTGACGTGATTGCGGATTATCAGGTTCTCTACGAGGAAGGCGTTCTGGAGGCGGTGGCACTGGACGAAGAGGGGAAAGAAGTTACAAGACAGAGCAGACACTCCTTCGGTGACTCTTACAGACTGGTTATTATTCCTGAAAATACGGAGGTTTGGGCGGACGGCAGAGAAATGCTGTTCTTACAGATTGGAGCACAGGATGTCAACGGCAACACTGTGGAAAACGCCTGTGACCGTGTCACGGTGGAAGTGTCGGGAGCAGGAAGGCTTGTGGGTCTGGATAACGGCGACAGTACTGATTTTGACAGCTATAAAGGTGTCAGCCGCAGGCTTTTTAACGGAAAATTATTGGCTATGATACAGGCAGGCTTTACTGCGGGCGATGTGCAGGTGCGTGTAAGTGCCGAGGGGTTACAACCGGCGGAAATTACGCTGCATGTGATGACATCTGAAAGAACTGTACCGGAGGCATACGGCAGGCGGGACGATGACGGTAATTTAAGTGGAGGTGCAGAAAAGCACGGTTATGCACTGACCGCGCAGGAAGCATGTGCGAAACGACCCATTGTGTTGGGACATGAGAAGGAGATTCCGGTGCGTAAGGTTGCGATTGTAGTTGACGGAGAGCGTATTTTTACACCGGACAGACAAACGATAGAGGCAAGGGCCGTCATCCTGCCGCAGAACGCAGAAGACAAGGAAGTAATTTTTAAAGCGGTAAACGATAGTGGTGTTTCCTCCAATCTGGTTACGGTAACGCAGGAAGGTGATAAAGTAACCATGACGGCCTTGGGGGACGGTGAATTTAGACTGCGCTGTATGTCTAAGAGCGGATCGGACAAAATACGTGTGATTTCCCAACTGGAATTTAGTATACAGGGACTGGGGCAGGCGTACTATAACCCGTATGACTTCATAGCGGGAAGCCTATATTCATCTTATATAGGAGAAGTCGGCAACGGCAACGAGAAGGGGGTTGCAACTGCCAGAGACGGCGAGTCTGTGGTGTCCTATTCCAACATTGATTTCGGAAAGACGGGAAGTGATGAGATTACTGTTCCGATTTTTGCATTGAGTGATGCCAAGTTCCCCATTCAAATCTGGCGAGGCATTCCGGGAGAAGCGGACAGTGAGCTGGTGGCGGATGTCATATATCAAAAGCCCATGATTTGGAATGTGTACCAGCCGGAAACATGGAAACTTGATAGAAAACTGACCGGTATTAACACAATTAGCTTCCTGCTTCGCGATAAGGTTCATATCAAGGGATTTTCCTTTACGCCGAAGGCATGGCAGACTCTGCGCGCGGGAGAGGCGGATACTATATACGGGGACAGCTTCACCTTGAACGGGCAGACGGTGGAGGACATCGGCAACAACGTATCATTGCAGTTTAACGGTATGGATTTCGGTGACGACGGCACCACAAGTCTCACCATAACGGGAAGATGCAGGACGCGGGATAACACCATCCATGTACGGTTTATCGGGGGTGGCGAAGAGATGAAACAGATTGTGGAATTTCCCCGGTGTGAAGAATGGGAAGAGCGCCGCTTCACACTGGATAAAATAACGGGCGTTTGGGATGTAACTTTTGTATTCCTGCCCGGCAGTCAGTTTGATTTTGACAGCTTCCGGTTTGAGAAGTAATTATATACAGAGGAGTTTGACAGTGCGAGTAATCGCATCTACTCCGGAATGGAGATGAATATGGATAAAGAAAAGAAATGGACACAGTTATGGCTGACCTACAGCCCCAGACAGGATATGGGAAACGGCGAACTGGTAAAATACGTGAGCTTCAGCGGGTTTGACAGAAAACATCCGATTATAGAAAATGCATGGGCAGAGCTCGTAAAAGGTGTGGAGGGGATGTTGGGAATAACACCTGATATTTATGAGGAACTTTCGTCGGATGATATAATTTCCTCTGAAGGCGGCACGCAATTGTGTGGAGGGCTTAAGGTACTCAGACAGGCACAGGGAATAAAGCCCGAGGGCTATCGCCTGACGGAGAAAGACGGAATACTGACATTAAATGCGGCGGATGAGAAGGGGTTGCTGTACGGATTTTTCCATATACTGCGGCAGATTGCTCTGGAAAAGACCTTGAGAAACACAGATATTTTGTGTGAGCCCGACAATCCCTTGCGGATGATGAATCACTGGGATAATATGGACGGCAGTATCGAGCGCGGCTATTCGGGCAACTCTTTCTTTTTCGATAAGGGAGAGGTGCTGGTGGACGAGCGGACACGCGATTACGCAAGACTGGCAGCCAGTGTGGGAATTAACGGGGCAGTGCTTAACAACGTGAATGTGAAGGATCAGGCGACATGGCTGATTACGGAGCGCTATTTTGACAAGGTGGCTGAGATTGCCCGTATTTTTGAGGGATATGGCATTAAGTTGTTCTTAAGCTTGAATTACGCCGCACCTTTGGAGCTTGGAGGTCCCGACAGCGCAGACCCCTTAAATGAAGATGTTATCTCCTGGTGGAAGGACAAATTCAGCGAGGTGTTCGCGAAAATTCCCAATCTGGGAGGTTTTCTGGTTAAGGCGGACTCGGAGGGAAGACCCGGGCCCTTCACATACGGCAGGACGCAGGCGGATGGCGCCAATATGCTGGCAGACCTTGTAAAGCCTTACGGCGGAATTATTATCTGGCGCTGCTTCGTGTACAATTGTACGCAGGACTGGAGAGATACGAAGACGGACAGGGCGAGAGCCGGATATGATAATTTTATCGAGATGGACGGAGATTACCATGACAACGTCATCTTACAGATTAAGAACGGTCCCATGGACTTTCAGATACGTGAAGCGGTATCGCCGCTTCTGGGAGGACTTACCAGAACCAACCAGATGTTGGAGGTTCAGGTGGCGCAGGAATACACGGGGCAGCAGATTGATTTGTGCTATTTGATTCCTTTGTTTAAAGAAGTACTTGATTTTAGAACTTACTGCAGCCCCGATACGGATACCGTTGCGGACGTAGTCAGCGGACGGACTTTCGGCAATAAGCTGTGCGGCATGGCTGCGGTGAGCAATACCGGCAATGATGCCAACTGGACGGGAAATGATTTGGCGGCTGCCAATTTCTACGGGTTCGGACGGCTTGCTTATGCGACAAGTCTCTCCTCGGAAGAAATTGCACAGGAGTGGGTGGGCATGACCTATTCCAACGACAGAGAGGTGAAAGAGACTGTCGTGCGGCTGCTTATGGGCTCCCGAAACACTTATGAGAAATATACCAGCCCACTGGGAATTGGCTGGATGGTGACACCGAATACACACTACGGTCCCAGTGTGGACGGATACGAGTATTCCAGATGGGGCACCTATCATCGCGCGGATCATATGGGACTGGGCGTGGACCGTACAGACTCCGGCACAGGCTATGTGCGGCAGTATCACGAGCCCAATGCATCCCGCTATAACAGTGTGGAGGAGTGTCCGGAGGAATTGCTGTTATTTTTCCATCATCTGCCTTACACGCATATGCTTAAATCAGGCAAAACGTTGATTCAGCACATCTACGACAGCCATTTCGAGGGTGTGGAAGAGGTAGAGGAGATGATTCGGCTCTGGGATGGCTTGCGGGGATGTATCCCGGAAGACTCCTATCAACTGGTGCGGGAGCGGTTTGAAAGACAGTTGTACAATGCCAAAGAATGGCGGGATCAGGTGAATTCATATTTTTATCGAAAAAGTGGCATTGTCGACGAGAAAAACAGAGCAATTTTTTGACATCTTGCTTATAAATCGATAAATTAATTAGAAAAAAAGTGCCAAACTGCACAAATAAGATAGCAATAATTAAAATCTAAATAGCAAGATTTGATAAGAACAAAAGGAGAAACACATTTACAATAATTAATAGAATGATTTAAACGGAGGTATAAGACGATGGCTAAAGAAAACAAACCTGTTGTTCCGAAGGCGAAAGTTGACTGGCAGGTATACATGAAGCGTTACTGGCAGTTGTATGCACTTCTTGCGCTGCCGCTTCTTTACCTATTGATTTTTAAGTATATTCCGATGATGTATATGCTGGTTGCTTTTAAGAAATACAGTATCGTACAGAGTGTATGGGAGATGCCGTGGGCTAAGAATCATGGCTTTGAGTATTTTATCAAGGCCTTTCAGAACAAGAACTTCATCAATGCCCTGCGCAATACATTGGTTCTGAACCTTCTGGATTTGGTTATAGGCTTTCCGGCTCCGATTATTTTTGCGTTGATATTGAACGAGTTGGTGTTTAGGAAATTCAAGAGAGTGGTGCAGACCATTGCCTATATGCCTCACTTCTTATCATGGGTCATTATTTACGGCTTGGCTCTGCAGTTGTTTGCACCGTCCACAGGTCTGATCAATATGTTGATAACGAAAATAGGATTTGATACGATACCTTTCCTGAACAGTCCGAACCATTGGATCGGTACATATATAGGATTGGGTGTATGGCAGAGCTTCGGCTGGAACTCCATTATTTATCTGGCTGCCATTGCGGGCATTAACTCTGAGCTGTATGAGGCTGCCTCCGTGGATGGAGCAAGCCGATTCAGGAAAATATGGCATATTACCCTGCCGGGTATCAGACCTACTATCGTGGTTATTCTGATTATGAATATGGGTAATATTCTGGGAAGCGGCTTCGACAGGCCGTTCGCACTACAAAATAATCTGGTCATGGATGTTGCGGAGGTTATCTCCACTTTCGTGTACAAGAACGGTATCCGAGGATTACAGTTCTCGCTGACTACAGCGGTAGGCTTCTTCCAGTCCGTGATTTGTCTTGTATTCCTGTTACTGTCAAACTGGATTTCCCGCAGGCTCGGGGAACGTGGTATCTGGTAAGAGAGGGGAGGAATTGGTATGAGAACGGTTAAGTCAAACAGCACAAAAGTAGGCGATTGGGTTTTTGTTATTATATGTATATTTGTCAGCATTATCTGTCTTGTACCTATGCTGAACCTGCTGGCCAGGTCTGTCAGTGCTACGGACGCACTGATCAAGCGCGAGGTATATCTGTGGCCGAAAGGTTTTAACCTTGGTGCATACTCAATGGTACTCGGAGATTCCACTTATGTCAGGGCATTCTTCTGGACGGCATTCCTTACGGTTGTATGTACACTGCTTTCCCTGACGATGACGATGCTATGTGCCTATCCGCTTATTTTTGAAAAGCTCAAAGGACGGCAGTACATCAATATATTTATCATTATTACAATGTTCTTCAATGCAGGTACGATACCCAACTACCTGCTGATGAACAGAATGGGTCTCTTAAATACGGCATGGGTTTTGATTATACCCAGCTGTATGAGTGTCTATAATATGATTATCATGCGAAGCTTTTTCTACGGAATTCCGGACAGCTTAAGGGAGTCCGCGGAAATCGACGGGGCAAGCTATTTCAAGATATTGATTAGCATCTATGTGCCGCTGTCAAAACCGGTGTTTGCGACATTGGCGCTGTTCTATGCGGTGGGAAGATGGAACGGATATTCCGATGCGCTTATGTATGTGAGCGATAAGAAATTATTTCCGCTGCAGCTTTTCCTGTACAATATATTGAATTCCATTAACAGCGTGGAGGTTGCTACACAGGAAGGCTTCTCGACCCCGGGACTTTCGGAGTCCCTAAAGGCAGCCATCGTTATGTTTTCCACGGTGCCGATTCTGTGCATCTATCCGTGGTTGCAGAAGTATTTCATCCATGGCGTGACCATGGGAGCGGTAAAGGAATAGTCGGATTATCTGATAAGGTAATTCGTTTATTCAAATAAATGAAACCAATTTCTAATAAGAAAGGGAGGTATTCAAGTGAAAAAGAAAATGTTCAAAAAAGTAACTGCAGCTATACTTGCAGCCTGCTTGATGATGTCACTGACAGCTTGCGGCGGCAATGATGCGCAGAACTCCGGAACACCTGCTACTGATGCGGGAACGACGGACACAGGTTCTTCATCCGGCGATGCAGGAACGGATAACTCCGGTGATGTGGCAGCAGACCCCACCAACGGAGAACTGGTTGACGGCAAGTTCCTTGAGACCAGACACATTTCTGTTGAGGTTTATGACCGTGGTAACGACGGCGGTTCCGACCCTACCAACAATATGTACACACAGTGGATTCAGCAACAGATGCTTGAAAAACACAATGTGGAAGTTGAGTTCGTAGCGGTTCCTCGTTGGACAGAGGTTGAGCAGATTAACAACCTTCTGGCTGCAGGTAATGCGCCGGATATCTGTCTGACCTATGACTATCCTACCATTCAGACCTATGCTAACATGGGCGGTGTGCTGGATCTGTCCTCTTATGTAGATGATTACAAGTCCGTGCTTCCTAATATGTGGAACTGGCTGACAGAGACTAACATCTACTGGGATAAGAGCCCGACCACCGGTGAACTCTGGGCAATCGAGACCAAGCTGGCAACTACCAATCGTATCAATACTTTTGTACGTAAGGACTGGTTGGATGCTTTGGGATTGTCTGAGCCTACAACCAAGCAGGAATTTGAGGATATGCTGATTGCATTCAGAGACAATGCGGATACATTGCTCGGCGCTGATGCAGACAAAATGATTCCTTATTCCGTAAGCTTTGACGTAGGTTGGAGAGCAGCTACACTGATTGAGTCCTTTATCGACCCTAATATTTCCGATTATGAGTACTATATCAATGGTTTTGACGACAGAAAGTACACAGAGAACGGAACCAAGGAAGCTGTAAGACTTCTGAATAAGTGGTATAACGACGGACTTATGTGGGATGACTTCGCGCTGTACGGAAGCGGTGACAGCACGGAGGATGATATGATGAAAGCCGGCTATGTCGGTGCATTCACACACAACTGGGATTATCCTTACAGAAACGGTGAAGACAGTATTATGGCTAACCTGAAGAGACTGGTAGGCGAAGATGCAACCTATGTTGTAGTTGATCCTTTCGAGGACAGCAAGGGAACACACACGAAATTCGTGTCCGGTCCTATCGACCGTAAGATTTTCTTCCCTTCTACCAACGACGAGCCTCTTGCATGTTTACTGTATATCGATTTCATCAGTGAGCCTGAGACGATTCAGTATCTGCAGCTTGGTGATGAGGGTGTAACTCACAATGTACTGGATGACGGTGCAGTTGAAGTGATTGCAGCCACCGGCGATGCTATTCAGAACTCCGGTTTCAACATCGACATGACCATTACCTGTAACGGTCTGAATCTGATTGACCCTGAGCAGACAGCTAAGTCTATCGCACACAGCTATGCGAGCGTTGATCCTGCATTGGTTGAGGACGCTAACAAGGTAGCTCAGACTGATATCCGTATCGGTAAGAACGTAAACGTTGGCGCTATCGAGGCAGAAGAAGGTATGGGACCTCAGCTTTCCGACTTGAGAGACAGAGCATACGACCTTTCCGTATCCGCACCGGTAGATCAGTTTGATGCTGTATGGGATCAAAATATGGCAGATTATTTAAGTGCCGGCGGTCAGGCAATTATCGATGAGCGTATCGAGAAATGGCAGGCAACATTCGGCAACAGCGATTCACTTCCCGAATAAGTAATATTTTAGCATTATTTAGGGCCGGCGCACATGCGTCGGCCTTATTCGTGTGTAGACATTGATTTTATCAAATACATATGATATTATCAAAAGTTGGAAAACAGACAGTATGCTGATTTTATTATGTTATAAATGAAAGGGAATTTATATGAAAGAGAAGTTGAAGAGAATATTGATCAGCCTGATGGTAATGGCTCTTGTTATGGGCGGTATTGCGCCTATGCAGGCCGAGGCGAAGAAAAAGACAGATTATTCTGCCGTATTTGATGCGGATTATTACTATAGCGTATACGCTGATTTAAGATCAGTGATCGGAGACAATCCGAAGAAGCTTTTGCAGCATTTTATCACATTCGGAATGCAGGAAGGCAGGCGCGGAAATGATGAGTTTGATGTGAAAGCATATATGGAGAACAATCCCGATTTGGTACAGATGTTCGGTACAGAGGATTTGGAAAGTTATTATCTCCATTATATAAACTACGGGAAAAAGGAAGGACGCAGCGCCCAATCCGCCAATGAAAGTGCTGCCGCACCCGAGAAGACCCTGATTTCTTCTTATACGACAGCTTTCGACCCGAAACAGAGCAGGGCGATCAATATAGCATTGGCTGCATCTAAGATTAACGGAACGGTGATACAGCCCGGTCAGCAGTTCTCTTTCAGTGATACCGTCGGACCGAGAACTGCCGAAAACGGATTCGTGATGGCGCCGACTTTTTTGAATAAGGAAGTGGTTCCCGGTATGGGTGGTGGTATCTGTCAGGTTTCGTCTACCATGTATGCGGCAATGCTGCAGGGTGACATCAAGGCGACGCAGAGACATGCGCACTCTTTGCCGGTCAGCTATATACCGGAAGGAATGGATGCCACAATCTCAGCGGGGAAAAAGGATCTGACTTTTACCAATAATTTTACATTTCCGATTGTTATCAATGCGGTAGTCGATGACGGAACGGTGACGGTGAGTTTCGGTAAATAATATTTCTCCCCCATAGTGGGGAGATTTTGTATATGTATTAGTATATTTATAGTATACGCATATAATTACATGTGTTATGATATAGTGGGAAAGGTTAATAATTTGAATGAGACGCACAACACTATCCGCCATGATTGGCTCCATAGTCGTATCACTCACAGTCGCTTTCACAGCGTCTGTTTCGGTGTGTGCGCAAGAACTGCCGCCGCATTTGATCCAAACGGTGACGGAGCAGGATATCTTCGAGGGTATGTTAGCTCTTGGTTATCTGGAAACACCCGTGCTTGATACAGAGGACTGTGGCGAAGCGTATGAAAAGGTTAAGAATTGTGTTGTGAGGATTCAAATGGGGAATGCTCATGGCAGCGGTATTATATGGGAAATATCGTCTGAGAGGATTGTGATTGTCACCAATAAGCATGTGCTTGATTATTGGAGCGAGGAGAACGGTTACGTGCATTTTCCGCAGGGGTTTGACATGGACGCACAGCTCTTGGGAACTTCGGAGCATTATGATGTAGGATTTGTTGCTGTGTACAATAGTCAGTTTACCTACGAAGAATTGCAAAAGCTTCGCTGTGCCCGTGTGAGTCAGAATGTCTGTGAGGGGCTCAAACAGGGTGATATGATGTTTCTTGTAGATTCCGGCTCCATGGAAGAGGATGCAAAGTATTATGTAGGAACCGTAGGGGAACCATATCAATATATTGAAGATTTGGATGCATATATGCTGTACGCGCATTGTTTTGCCAAAACGGGAATGTCCGGCGGAGGTACTTTCGACGGCCATGGCTTTCTGATTGGCATGACCACGGCGGGAACGGCGCAGAATGAGTCTGCCAGCGTGCCGGTGCAGCATATTAATTTGGCATATGAAGAAGTCGTGGAAGACACCTTTTAATTGATGTAGAGAAACATAAGCGTATGTTGGAGAGTGGAATGAGTACGTATTTTGAGTGGGAAGACGAAATTCGATTTCAGGTGAGAGAAAATAAGACGGCACTTGTGTGCGGTGTACTTGCCGTTGGAGTTGCTGTCTTTATTATGATAATGCGCTTCCTTCATCCGTCCGCTAAAGGGGGAGGCACTTTGTTGTATCTGCCCATATTATGTATGCTCCTTGGCGGTGTGGCGTGTTTTATGATGTATTATAACAGGAAGCTCACCGTAGAGCAAATGGACATATGTTATGTTAACTGGATGGGTAAAGCCAAGCAATTTACGCTGGATGAGATTGGCTATTGTAAAATAGGAACGGCCGGAGATATGAATCAGGTCGTACTGTACGATTTACTTGGGAAAAAGTTATGTAAACTTGAAATCGGAATGCGGGGGTTGGCGGAATTATATCAGTATCTGATTGACAATGGGATTCGCATTGAGCGAGCGAAGTCTAAGACTCATCAGTTGTCGGGATTTGTAAGCCTGATTGATGTAATCGGTAAGGAGACGGCAGTCTGTGAGGAGGAGATATGTAAGTGCTCGGAGAGCTTCTATGAGGATATAGCGCAGGTTTTCCGTGATTGGGAAAAACGCAACAAGCATTTTGGAGCCGTATGGGAGATTGGATTTGCGGAATATACGGCGGATGACTTAGAGAGAAAATGTCCCTTGCATATGTATCCTTCTTCCGTGGAGGAACCTTTGGAGCACATACCGGACTCCTATGAATGTGTGCTGGAAGCGTATTTGAAGACGGAAGACGGGTATGTTGTGAATAAGCGGGGTGAGACGGTCAGCATTATGCTGCCTTATCTGTCTCAGACGAAGTCTTATCAGATCGGTGAGAAGACGCGAATCCGAAAGACGGATGAGGAGTGGATGAAGGAGTGGCTGAGGTGGCATCTGTGTATGTTTGATAAGGAACTTCCGAAGCATAAGTATCACACGGAATACTTAAATCTGGGACACAAGCTGCGTCCTTCGGCGGGCATTGCCGCTAAACCGCTTTCACTTGAAAAGAACCAGGCATGATGCAAGACCGGCGGAAAATTTGGGTTTATGATATTCGGAAAATATGGTAGGATATAATGCAGGGGGGGATGAGGAGGATTGCTATGGCACTTTTTCAAATCAGCAACGATAAAATTACCATACAGGTTGACAGTATGGGAGCGGAGCTTAAGTCACTTAAGGAAGTCGCTTCGGGCAGGGAATATATGTGGAACGGCGACCCAAAGTACTGGAAAAGAACTTCGCCGGTACTGTTTCCGCTTGTAGGAGGCGTCAAAGACGGTGTCTATCGTGTGGACGGCCGGGAGTATCCCATGGGACAGCACGGTTTTGCCAGGGATATGGAGTTTCAGTTGAAGAGTCAGGTGGCGCATGAGATTTGGTTTGTGTTGGAATCGAATGAGGATACTCTTGATAAATATCCATATCCTTTTGTGTTGGAGATAGGCTATGAACTTGTGGACGCGACAGTGATTGTCAAATGGAGAGTTCATAATCCGGAGAAAGAACGCATGTATTTTTCAATTGGCGGGCATCCGGCATTTCTGTGTCCCATTGAGGAGGGCACGAAGCAGAGTGATTATGGGCTTCGCTTTGATACCAAGGATGAGGTGGTGTCATCCTGTCTGGAAAATGGGCTTATAAGCGGCAGACAGGTGACTTATAAATTACATAACGGTACATATTCGATAACGGAGGATTTGTTCGACGGGGATGCACTGGTTATTGAGCATGATCAGGCGCATAGTGTAGCGCTTGTGACACCTGACGGCGCCCCTTACCTGACGGTGGATTTTGATGCGCCTCTGTTCGGTATCTGGTCACCTCCGAAGAAGAATGCACCTTTTATCTGTATAGAGCCGTGGTACGGCAGGTGTGACAGAGCGGATTATACAGGAGAATGGAGAGAGCGCGAGTGGATGCAGTCGCTCGATGCGGACGGTACATTTGCGACGGACTATAAAATAACAGTCGGAATTTAATTAAAGGAGGAATGGCAATGGCACCTATTGTACGGTGTGTGGGTCTGACCAAGAATTACGGCAGGAAAACTGCGCTCAATCAGATCTATCTAAATCTTGACAGAGGCAAGATTATCGGACTGCTGGGACCTAACGGCAGCGGTAAGACGACATTGATTAAGATCATGAACGGGTTGTTAGAGCCTTCGTCAGGGGAAATTCTGATTAATGGACAAAGACCGGGGGTGGAGACGAAATCTAAAATATCCTATCTGCCTGAGAGGACTTATCTGCAGCCCGGCATGAAGGTCTTGGAGGTTGTGGAATATTTCCATGATTTCTATCCGGACTTTCAGGTTGACAGGGCATACGATATGCTTGCACGTTTGCAGATTCAGCCTTATGAGCGGCTTAAGAATCTGTCCAAAGGAACTAAGGAGAAGGTGCAGCTTATTCTGGTGATGAGCAGAGATGCGGATTTGTATGTGTTAGACGAGCCTATAGCAGGAGTAGATCCTGCATCCAGGGATTATATTCTGCACACGATTGTGGGAAACTATAACAGAAATGCGACGATCCTTCTGTCCACGCACCTGATTTCCGATGTGGAAAATATTTTGGATGAGGTAGTGTTTATCAGACAGGGCAATATTATACTGCAGGCGGGAGCCGAAGAAATCAGGCGTAACGAAGGCAAGTCTGTGGACCGTTTCTTCAGGGAGGTGTTCGTATGCTAGGTAAATTGATGAAATATGAGTGGAGCGGCACATGGAAACTGCTGCTTCCCGCCAATCTGCTCATTGTGGTGACGTCATTTTTTGCGTGCATTATGGTGAGGCAGACAATATTTGACTATGATGACGGCGCTGTAATGCTCACGATTTTAGTTACGCTGACGTATATTGTAAGTATGATTTTGGTATTTGTGGGTACGGCAATCTATCTGATTTATCATTTCTACACTACCACCTACGGAGATCAGGGTTATCTTTTACACACGCTGCCCGTGGACAAACATCAGATTATTATTGCCAAGGCTCTGGTAAGCGCTGCATGGATATTAATCAGCTCTTTTATCATGTATATGTCGGTTGTCTTTCTGCTAAATTTTGAAGGAAACATTTATGAAGACTTTATGGAAGCGTTAGACCTCATAATAGTGACAAGAACAGACAGCGGAGCTGTTTCGGTATTCGCGACAATGATGACGCTGATTGCCCTGATTGTGGGCATTTTTGTGCGGGTGCTTAAGGCGGCGGCGTGTATTTCTCTGGGGCAGCTTTCTTCCAATCATAAGCTGTTGGTTTCTTTTGCATACTACTTTGCAATCTATATCATACAACAGTTGGTGAACACTTGTTATATTATGCTCTTGGGTGTCGTGGGAAGAAAGAGAGGGACATGGAGCCTGGATACTTCTTGGGAGTTCGCGTTGATTTCGGGATTAATCTATGTTGTGGTTTTCTATTTGCTTACATGGCATGTGATGGACAAAAGACTGAATTTGGATTAAGGAAATGTAAGTAACATTTCTTGACAGACGTATAAAAAAGGAAGAGAATAGTAAGGTGCGTAATGCAGACAGGAAAGGCTGGTGTTATAGTAATGACGAAGATTGATATTGTTTCCGGGTTTCTCGGTGCCGGAAAGACCACATTGATTAAGAAGCTGTTAAAAGAGGCTTTGGCAGATACAAAAGTTGTGCTGATTGAGAACGAGTTCGGTGAAATCGGCATTGACGGAGGATTCTTAAAAGAGGCGGGAATTGAGATTAAAGAGATGAATTCCGGCTGTATATGCTGCTCCTTGGTAGGAGATTTCGGAACGTCCCTGCGGGAGGTGTTGGATACTTATACGCCTGAACGTGTTTTGATCGAGCCCTCCGGCGTGGGTAAGCTGTCCGATGTTATGAAAGCGGTGCAGGAGGCTATGGCGGATAGGGATGTGGAATTGAACAGTGCCGTAGCGGTTGTAGATGCATGTAAATGTAAGATGTATATTAAGAATTTCGGCGAATTTTTCATCAACCAGATTGAACATGCCGGAACTATTGTTTTAAGTCGGACCGACAAGTTGAGTGAGGACAAGTTGGCTGTCTGTGTGGAGATGATTCGGGAGCATAATGCGAAGGCCACAATCATCACAACACCGTGGGACTCACTTGAGGGCAAGGATATTTTAGAAACTATCGAGGGAGCTAAGGATCTCGAGGCGGAGCTGATGCGGGAGGTGATGGAGCACCACGAGGAACATGACCATGAGCACGGACCGGACTGCACATGCGGATGCCACGATCATGAGCACCATCACCATCACGAGCATGATGAGCATGAGCACCATCACCATCACGAGCATGATGAGCACGAGCACCATCACCATCACGAGCATGATGAGCACGAGCACCATCACCATCACGAGCATGATGAACATGAGCATCATCACCACGATCATCACGACCATGATCATCATCACCATCATGCGGACGAAATCTTCACAAGCTGGGGACTGGAAACACCGTCAGCTTATACAAAGGAAGAAATTAACCATATTCTTGCGGAACTTGACAAGGAAGAAGTGTATGGTCTTGTTCTGCGTGCTAAGGGTATGGTGCCTGCAGCGGACGGCGGCTGGATTTATTTTGACTATGTACCTGAGGAGAGCAATGTCAGGGACGGTAAGCCGGATGTTACCGGCAAGTTCTGCGTGATTGGCTCTGAACTGAAAGAAGATAAATTGGCTGAATTATTTCGCAAATAGAGCATAGAAAGGTGTGGATATTGTATGAAACCGGTCTACGTAATCAACGGTTTTTTAGAGAGCGGTAAAACTGAGTTTATCACCTATACATTGGCACAGCCTTATTTTCAAATCGGAGGCAGGACACTGCTTATTGTATGCGAGGAAGGCGAGAATGAGTATGATGCACAGTTACTGAAACTGAGCAGGACGGTTCTGGAACTGATAGAGGATGAATCGCAATTTCAGCCTGCTAAGCTGATTGAACTGGAGAAGAAGCATAAACCGGAGCGTATCATCATCGAGTACAATGGAATGTGGAACTATAAAGAGATGAAATTGCCGTGGCACTGGAAGATTGAGCAGCAGATTACGACCATAGATGCTTCCACGTTTCCCATGTACTTCACCAATATGAAATCGCTGCTTGCAGAGCAGATTCGTTCCTCTGAGTTGATTATCTTCAATCGCTGTGACGGTGTGGAGGACTTAAGCAGTTACAAGCGCAATGTCAAGGCGATCAACCAGAAGGCTGAGATTGTTTTTGAGGATGCCAACGGGGAAATCAATGAAATCATGGAAGAAGATTTGCCTTACGATTTGAAAACGGATGTTATAGAATTGAACAATGACAGCTACGGAATCTGGTATTTGGACTCGTTGGATCACTTGGAGCGTTATGAGGGTAAGACCGTCAGATTTACGGCGATGGTATTAAAGCCTAAAGATTTCCCCACAGGATATTTTGTGCCCGGAAGGATGGCTATGACCTGCTGCGCGGACGATATGGCCTTCTTAGGTTTCGCCTGTGAGTATGAACGGGCGGATTCACTGAGTGATAAACAGTGGGTGAAAGTAACTGCCAAGGTTTCCAAGGAGTATTTTGCGGATTATCAGGGAGAAGGGCCGGTTCTTCACGCGCTTGGTGTGGAGCAGACTAAGGCACCGAAAGAAACTGTTATCAGTTTTGTTTAGGAAAATTACGATGAAGTATGGCGGACGATAAGGATTTACAACTTTTAAAAAAGAGACTGCTGGAGCTGGCGGAACGCTCGTACAACCATGGGATTTATACCTTCACACCTTTTCTCGGGCTGTCGGAACAGCAGGCGTTTTACGAGATAGAGCGGGATTTGGCATATGCAGGTTACGCCATGGAAGGTGGTAGTCCTTTATGCGAGCGCAAGATGATACGATTCGGTGCGCCGGAGCAGTTGGGCTATGAGGAAGAATACCCCATTCAATGCATTATGGCAGAGCCTCTGGCACCTAAATTCGCAGAACATCTGACGCACCGGGATTTTCTCGGTGCAATCATGCATCTGGGGGCCACGCGCAGCACTGTAGGTGATATTTTTGTTCAGGACCAAAGGGCAATTATATTTTGTCAGGACAGTATTGCTTCTTATCTGATGGAAAATCTGCTTCAAGTTAGGCATACCCATGTCAAGTGCAGCGTAACCGAAGCGGAGGAACAGCTTCGGTCACCGGTCACAGAGGCACTCTCATTGTCAGTATCTTCCGCCAGAATTGATGCGGTTATATCGAAAATATATAATCTTGCGAGAAGCCGGAGTCTGGAATTATTCAAGGCAGGGCGTGTCTATGTCAACGGAAGATTAACGGAGAACAACAGTTATACGCTTAAGGACGGCGATGTTGTGACGGCGAGAGGATTCGGAAGATTTACTTATATCGCTGAGCAGGGTGAGAGCCGTAAAGGAAAAAAACGCATTGGGGTGGAAGTGTACAGATGACAGGGACCCTGATATGAAATGCGTGGTTTACATAAGTATATAAAATACAATACTGATAAACGGAGATAGTAATTTATGTTTCACTATAAAGCATTTCAATGGTTATTTATAATCTATATATACAGCTTTCTCGGATGGTGTTTCGAATCTGCATTTGTCTCACTTAAATCAAAAAAGTGGATTAACAGGGGGTTTATGAGAGGACCGTTCCTGCCCTTGTACGGGAGCGGAGCGACTATGATGTTGGTCGTATCTATGCCCTTTGCGGACAATATTGTGCTCACATATATAGCAGGTTGTCTCGGTGCCACGGCACTGGAATACGTAACAGGTGTTACCATGGAGGCTCTTTTCAATGTGAGATATTGGGATTACTCCAACAGACCATTTAACTTTCAAGGGCAGATTTGCCTTCGCTCAACGTTGACGTGGGGTTTCTTTACAGTGCTTATGACGAGAGTGCTGCACTATCCTATCGACTGGTTTATACATTATGTACCGACGCGGTGGTTGTACTATGCAACGGTACTTCTCACGGTCTATATTTTGATTGATTTTACATTATCTTTCAAAGCCGCGCTGGATATCCGAGATATTCTGGTTAAGATGCAGAGGGTCAAGGAAGAAATGGTGCGTATGCAGCGTCGGCTGGATGTCATCATAGCTTTTAATAATGAGGATAAAGACCAGAGAAGACAAGAGAGAGAGCCTAGCTTATCCGAGTTGAGAACCGGTCTGAAACAACGTTTTGCCGATTTAAAGGAGAGTATCCAGTCTAAACCGTCGGCATACGCCGAGGCAATTAAGGAGGAAATCGCAGAACTGCGGGGCAGGTTCAGCAACTATCCCGATCCTCAGGATAATTACAAGGAATTGTTGGATTTCTACAAGCGTGATATGCTTCGCAATAATCCAACCATGGCCTCCGATAAATTCAAAGACTCTCTTGATGAATTAAAGCACATTGTTGACGAGAAAGAACAATAACATAAGTTATTTAAAAACAATTGACCGCATGCCTACTCGGCGCCGCGGTCAATTATAATATATTTGGATTTTTTTCCGCTGTTCATATGGAAAGATTCGAGAATTTGGTTTTCCACCAGCTCTAAATTCCTCGCTTTACGACGAAGCAGTGCAGTAAACTTGTTGTAGAACCAGAAAGAATACACAAGTACCTTGTTGACTCTTCCAAGTTTGGCTTTGGTCGTATGCTCGTAATGAATACCGCCTGCCATGGTGCTCTTGCCGGAACGGATGTAGTTAATTAAATCTGTTTCGTTTTGTATATTTTCCTGTAAAATCGTGTAGCCGAAACCGGCACCGTCCGGCTTGTGGGAATCACTGCCGCCGAAGCAGGGAAGGTCATACTGCTCGGCAAGCTGCATGGCACGTATATTGGAATCCGCATCCTCGCATGCATTGTACCCTTCTATAAAGTCAAATTTTTTATAGATTTTTCCGGCAATTTTACTGCGTAAAGTGCCGCATATACTCAAAAATTTCTCACCGCATGGATGTGCGGGACCTATAATTCCGCCATAGTGGTGTACAATCTCGATTAATAATATAACAGGCAGACCGCGCAGTTCCAGTATAGGAAGCTTCACATCGGTGGGCATGATAATCAGCATATGCCCGGCATCGATGGTATCGTATTCTATACCCTTTAAAACGACGAAATCTTTGGGTTTATCCGATAATTTCTGATAGAATCGGTATGCTTTATACGAGTCATGGTCCGAAATCAGCATACCTTGATAGCCTCTTTTTTTCAGAAGTTCTATGTTTTCTAAAAGACTGACTTTGCTGTCAGGTGATCCTTCTTTTGTATGACAATGCATATCCAGTTTCATATACTCACATCCCTCATACTGCATTTTAACCTTTTTTTGAGGAAAATGCTATATAATTTTTATGGAAACATTAGCATTTTTTTGCATAAATTTAATATTGACAATTTTTCTTATATGAATTATTGTATAGAAAATGTAATATTTCAATGATATTTGAATTATGCACGAAACCTGTGAGAAAGATTAGTAGGAACAGGATGACTGTCACAGAGAGCCGCAGTTGGTGGGATGCGGTACAGAGACTGTTTTGAATGGACTTTTGAGGCTGACCTGAAATAACAGTAGGAGTCGGCGGGAACCGCGCCCGTTATCCATGCGGCATATATTTACCGTTACCGGTATGTATGTGAAGAGAGGTGGACGTATTCTTGGAAACGTCAAATTGAGTGGTACCGCGATAATAAATTTGTTTATTACCGTCTCAGATTATATCTGGGGCGGTTTTTTTACGCGAATAAGCAGAGTCATAAGTTGTTCAAGCGGCACGTCATGCTTGCATATTCGCTGTAAAACAATAAAGGTTAAGAGGCTTAGACCTCGGAATGGAGGAAAATTATGAAAAATAAAACAGCAGCATTACTTATGACAGTCGTAATGACAGCGGCGGCACTTAGCGGCTGCGGCAATGCGGACGGCACGACAGGAAGCGGCACGGAAGGAAATGAAGCAGGTGGCAAGACGTATAAAGTGGGTATCGTACAGTTTGTAGACGATGCATCCTTAAATCAGATCGAGGCGGCAATTGAAAAAGAATTGGATGCCAAGGCGGCGGAGTTAGGTGTTACTTTTAATTACAGCGATTATACCTATAACGGGCAGGCAGACTCTACGACACTGAATCAGATTGCAACCGAACTGATTGCGTCCGAAGTAGATGTGATTATACCGATTGCAACGCCTGCAGCGATGATTATGCAGAATGCCACGGAGGACAATCAGATTCCCGTTGTGTTCTCGGCAGTATCGGATCCTGAGGGATCGGGATTGGTAGCGAGCAATAATGCACCCGGTTCAAACATTACGGGGACATCCGATGCGCTAAATACTGAGGCAGTTATGGATCTGATCTTTGCGGCAAATCCGGGTATTTCCAAGGTGGGCCTACTGTACAGCAAGAGCGAAGATTCTTCCAGACTTCCGGTAGAGGCGGCAAAAGCTTACTGTGAAGCTAAAGGAGTGGAAGTGGTGGAGAAGACAGGAACCACTAACGATGAGGTCTCTCTGGCAGCGGATGCGTTGATCGCAGAAGGTGTAGAGGCTGTCTTCACACCTACGGATAACACGGTTATGACGGCAGAACTGGCAATCTACGAGAAGTTTATCGAGGCCGGTGTACCGCATTACTGCGGAGCGGATTCTTTTGCTCTGAACGGAGCGTTCTTAGGATACGGTGTAAACTATGAGGAACTGGGAACCGCAACAGCGGACTTGGTAGTGGAGATTCTGGTGAATGGTGCTGACCCGGCAGTAACCGCAGTGGTTACACTGGATAACGGTATTGCGACGGTAAACACGGAGACTGCACAGGCAATCGGTCTGGACTACAGTATATTTGCAGATATGTGCGCTGAATTAAAAGAAATTACCACGGCGGAAGAATTTGAATAAGAACGAATAGAAAGAGGTTTTCATGGGATCTATATTCACATTATCGATTGTGCAGAGCGCACTGGAATTGGGATGTATCTATTCTCTGGTGGCGCTGGCGCTGTTTATATCGTTCAGTATTTTAAATATTGCGGATTTGTCCACGGACGGTTGTTTTACACTGGGGTGCTCCGTAGGCGCGATTGTAACCATATCGGGCCATCCGTTTCTGGCATTTCCGGCAGCTATGGCGGCCGGTATCTGTTCCGGATTTGTGACCGCATTTTTGCAGACAAGGATGGGCGTGCCGTCCATCCTTGCCGGCATTATTGTCAATACGGGACTATACACCGTTAACATTGCGGTTATGGGCTTTTCGTCCAACGTAAATCTCTTCGGTTGTGATACGTTATTCAGTCTGGCAAAGAATGTGTCCGATGCGTCGTGGTATACCAATTGGTATAAAATAATGATTGTGGCGCTTATTGTATTGGTAATAGGTGTTATTTTATCGTGGTTTCTCAACACAAGGTTGGGATTATCTATCCGCGCCACGGGAGACAACGAGCATATGGTAAGAGCTTCCAGCATTAATCCTGTTTTTACTATCACGGTAGGATTATGTGTAGCCAATTCTCTGACAGCATTGTCAGGAGCGGTTTTGGCACAGTATCAGAAGTCCTGCGACATCAATTTGGGCACCGGCATGGTGACCATTGCACTGGCGAGCCTGATTATCGGTGAGACATTGATTGGCAAGGGCGGTATGTTCAAAAAAGTAGTGGGTGTTATTTTGGGCAGCTGTCTGTATCGTTTTATTGTGGCAATAGCGCTGCGCATGAGCGTACCGGCTGAATGTCTGAAGCTCGTTTCCGCACTGATTGTAGCGTTTGCCATCGCTTTTCCTTATCTGAAGGGAAAGGCAGCGTTCTACAAGGTGCGCAGGATGCCGGTTCGCATCGACGGAGAGGACGGTGAAGACGCATGCTGACATTGAAAAAAATATCCAAGACATTCAATCCCGGTACCGTGAACGAGAAGAAAGCGTTAGATCGTGTGAGTCTGGAGCTGGCGGACGGGGATTTTGCCACAATCGTGGGAAGCAACGGTGCGGGTAAGAGCACTTTGTTTAATGCAATCACCGGGGCCTTCTATGTGGATGAGGGACGAATTATACTGGCGGGAGAGGACATTACCTATCGCAAAGAATATATCAGAAGTAAGGAGATAGGGCATCTTTTTCAAGACCCTTTAAAAGGTACGGCACCTCATATGACAATCGAGGAGAATATGGCGCTTGCTTATCTGCGTGCATCCACTGCATCGCATGCTTTTTTCAGCCGTATAAGCGGTAAGGAGAAGCAGATGTTCAGAGAACAGCTTGCCCAGCTTGATATGGGACTGGAAGACCGTATGAAGCAGCCGGTAGGACTTCTTTCCGGCGGACAGAGGCAGGCATTGACGCTGCTGATGGCGACGATGGTAACTCCGAAAATCCTGTTACTGGATGAGCACACGGCGGCACTTGATCCCGCCACAGCTGAAAAAGTTCTGGACTTGACCCGCAGAATCATTGCGGAACGAAAAATCACCTGTCTGATGGTTACCCATAATATGCATCAAGCTTTGGAACTGGGCAATCGTACCCTGATGATGGACGGAGGAAATATTGTTTTCGACGTACAGGGAGAGGAAAGAGACAGGTTGACCATTGACGATTTGCTTAGGCAGTTTCAGGATAGTGCGGGTAAGCGGTTGGATAATGACAGAATCCTTTTATCCAAATAAAGAAATTATAAAACATAACAAATATAGATTGGAAGCGGATGCACAGTACATAGGAAGCGCAGCCGCTTCTTTTTTTATGTAATGAGAAATAGAAAAGAAATCAGTCATAACTTGGACAACATCTCATATATTGAGATAAGGGGGCGAGGGACACGAGGAGAGAAGAAATTTTACATATGTTTCCGGAACAGATGCGCGGCAGATGGAACGTGGTGGCAGACTCTGCCGACAGTCTGCAGGAAATTAGAATGCGGGTGGGAAGACCTGCGACAGTGTTGATTGCCGGAAAGGAATGGTTTGTGGGTGCGGACGGCGGATTGGTGGACATGCCGCCGCGGACGACAAAGAGTACACCGGAAGAGTTGGAGTCTGTTTTAAAGCATCTGTGTCAATATTCTCTCTATGCGTTTGCGGACGAGATTCGTCAAGGGTTTCTGACCATTCAGGGCGGGCATCGGATAGGGCTGGCAGGACAGGTTGTTCTGGAGGACGACAATAAGGTACGAAATATAAAATACATACGTTATTTAAATATACGCATTGCCCATGAAATAAAGGGAGTGTCAGACGTGCTGCTCTCTAGGTTGTATAACGACAAGGGCCTGTTTTATAATACGCTGCTGATATCGCCGCCGGGATGCGGTAAGACGACTATGCTGCGGGATTTGGTCAGAAATGTATCTGATGGCAATGCCTATGGAAAAGGAATGAATGTCAGTGTGGTGGACGAGCGTTCAGAAATTGCGGGCAGCTATCTCGGTGTGGCACAGAATGATGTGGGAATTCGTACCGATGTGTTGGACGGATGTCCTAAGAGAGAAGGCATGATGATGCTTATACGCTCCATGGCACCGCAGGTACTGGCGGTGGATGAACTGGGCAGCGACGAAGATGTACAGGCCTTACAGATGGCGAGCGGATGCGGATGCAAATTGATTGCAACGGTTCACGGGAATTCATTGGATGACATCAGACATAAAAATTACATGCGTAATGTTATTTCAAGCAGACTGTTCGAACGGTATTTGGTACTCACGAGAAAGAACGGACGCTGTGAGGTTGAAGGATGCTATGATAGGGACGGCTCAGATGTTTAAAATAGCGGGAATATTATGTGTTTTGGCAGGATGTGTCGGATGGGGAGCAAACCGAATCGGAGAGGAGCATAGAAGAATCGAGCATCTTCGAGAGATGCTTTGTATTATCAGACGAATTCAGGACGAGATTGGTTACGGTAAGCATACATTGCCTGAAATATGCCTGATTTTAGCTGAATGCTGCGGCCCGTTATATCGTGTGCACTTCCGGCAGATTTATGGGCAAATGAATCAGGAAAACGGAGTGGCTCTGGACCAAATATGGGCGAGGCAGATAGAGCAATGCCAGAAAGATGCGCCGTTATCCGATGAGGAGAAAGATATTCTTAGGAATCTGCCGCAGAATCTGGGAATGCAGGAAGAAAAACTTCAGGCCAGGAGTGTCGGCAGATACGAAGAACTCCTTGTCAGGAATTGCAGAAAGACAGAAGAAGCCTATGAGAACAAAGCAAAAATGATATTTAGTGTGAGCGTTCTGACAGGAGTGTTTTTAACGATTCTGCTGCTATAGCAAGGCATATAAGGAGGACAAATGGAGATTAGTCTTATTTTCAAGATAGCAGCTGTTGGTATCTTGGTAACAATATTAAATCAAGTTTTAAAACATAGTGGAAGGGAAGAACATGCCTTTCTAATCAGCCTTGCTGGATTAATTCTTGTTTTAACATGGATTATTCCTTACATCTATGATTTGTTTGTGATGATGCAGGATTTATTTAATTTGTAGCGAATGCGAGGGTCAGCCATGGAGATAATGAAGCTTGCAATGATGGGCATTGTGGGAATATTGTTCGCCGCCATGTTTAAAAGCTATAAGGCTGAGTACGGAATCTATATGGGAATTGCCGTATGTCTGATAATTTTAGGATACGGAATGCAGTATTTTGCCGGAATTCTGTCATCGATGGAGCAGCTCAGAGGTTATTTAAATGATAACTACAGTTATATTGCGCTGCTCTTAAAGGCGGTAGGCGCTACCTATGCTTGTGAATTTTGTGCGGGAGTGTGCAAGGATGCGGGATATGCCGGTATTGCGGGTCAAGTAGAGATAATCGGAAAACTCTATATTCTGTTGACGGGAATGCCTATTCTCCTGGCATTGCTTGAGAGTATACAGGCACTTGCGGGATGAAAGTGTGGAAACAGTGAAAGGGGTGAGGTTCAGAAGTGGAGGATAACGGTCTGTTTTGGGAACAAATGGGGATGGATACTGCAGCGCTCGATTTCGGACGGTTGTTTCCGGAGTATACGTTTGACGGTAAGACGGTAATGAATCTCATTTTGCAGGGGAGATTATGGGAGGCTTTCCGGGAATTAGGGAATGGAATAACGGGTGTAATACATTCTCAAACCGGAGAAATTAAAACGCTTTTCCTGACGATTCTCGTGCTTGGAATCATCGCTGCATTATTTGTCAATTTTGCTGACCTTTTTCAGAATCATCAGGTGTCAGATATTGCATTTTATTTTGTCTATCTGCTTATGATTGCGATACTTCTCAAGGCCTTTTCCGGAGCAGTGTCCATTGTTCGGGAAATCCTGGAGACTGTGACTACTTTTATGAAATTGTATATACCCACCTATATGGTTGCGGTGGGAAGCGCCTCGGGTATTGCGTCGGCATCCGTTTATTATCAGATACTACTGTTTATTGTCTACCTCATAGAATGGGGATATCTTTCTGTTTTGCTGCCGGTGGTATACGGATATATGCTTTTGACAATTATCAACGGTATCTGGATGGAAGAAAAACTTACGCTGCTATTGGAACTTCTGAACAAATCAATCAGTGTCAGCATTAAGATTACGCTGGGAGTTATCACGGGATTCAGCCTGCTGCAGGCAATGATATCGCCCGTTATAGATTCTTTGCAGTCATCTGTGCTCAAAAAGGCTATGTCCGCGATTCCCGGGATCGGCGGGTTGACGGAAGGGATGTTTGAGATGGTGATTGGCTCGGCAGTGCTGATTAAAAACGGCATTGGTTTGTACATCACATTGGTGTTGATTGTGCTTTGCTGCATTCCGGTCGCCAAGCTGATATGTTATGCGGCGGCAATCAAAATCGGTGCGGCTCTGATCGGCATTGTCAGTGATAAGCGTATGACAAACTGTGCAAACAGGGTGGGGGACGGCAACATTATGCTGCTCAAAATTGCCTTGTCGTCCGTCAGCCTGTTTGTGATTCAGATTGCAGTTATCACATATACGACGAGTGGAGGAATGTGACGGTGAATATGATGGAGAATATCAGACGCATCGGCATTTTTATGATTGCGGCCCAGACGGTGATGCATTTTGCGGCAGGGAAACAATATGAAAAGTATATGAAAATAATAACAGGTATTATTGTTTTGCTGCTGTTTGTCACTCCGTTTGTATCGTTCTCCGACAGTCCTATCACTGATTGGCAGACAGAATTGGAGCGAATGGAACAGCAGATACAGAGCAATATGAAGACAGAAATGAATTACATTGTAAGCCCGGCTCAGACAGTGGTATTAAGGCAGATAGAGGAAGAAATCAAAGAGAGAATGAACGATATGATATCGGAGCGAGCCGGTATTGTCACAGATGTAGAAATTGTGCTGAAAGAGACGTATGAAGGAATTGACGGGGGTGCAGAGGAGACAGGGCGCAGCTTTACTTTTGACAGTGTTAAGGTAATACTGCGGGATAAAGCGACGGATGATTCCGGAAATATACGGCAAAGCGGGATGATCCACATTGACGAGATTACGGTGGGACATGAGCCGCAGCCACGCGAAGATGCGGTGAGTCGGGAAGCGCAGGGGGTAAGCCGGGACGAAGAAATAGATGAATATCGGCAGCTTTTTGCACAAATACTGGGAATTACCGCAGACAAGGTGGAGGTGATATATCATGGAGGGTGGTAAAAAGCTGATTGAGAAACTGACAAACGGGAAGAAATTGGAAAAAGACCAGTGCCTGATTCTGGTATTGGCAGGTATTCTGCTGTGCGTGATTGCTCTGCCGGCTCGAAAGGATGATTCAAAGTCCGATATACCGTACATATCGAGTGATACAATTGATAATCAAAGCGAGGGGAGTACAGACGGTATATACGGGGAACCTATCGATAGCGCAGCCTCCTATGCGGGATATTGGGAGGAGCGGCTGGAGGATGCACTGCGATATGTGGATGGAGTCGGTAATGTCAGGGTATTGATTACGTTGAAAGAGTCCGAGCACAGAATCGTGGAGAAGGATGGAACCGAGCAGTATTCAAATACGACGGAGGAAGATGCTGCGGGAGGCAGCCGCACAATCGGGGAGAGCAGAGTGGAGAAAAGCACCATATATACGGTGGATGAGAAGGGGCAGGATGTGCCCTATGTGATTAAAACCATATCACCTACGGTGGAGGGTGTGGTAGTGATTGCGCAGGGGGTGAAAGAGCAAGGAGTACAAGATAATATAATCGAAGCAATTCAGGTATTATTTGATATAGATGCGAATAAGATAAAAATAGTAAAGATGAAAAATAATCAGTGAAGGGGAGAAAAAATTGAAAAATATGATTAAGAAAAACCAGATGATGATTACGGCGCTTGCAATTATGATTGCCGTAGCGGGGTACTTGAATTTTGCGGGTACAAAAGTGACAGATGAGGAGATTGTGACCGTCAACGGAACCATCACTACAGATGATATGGGTAATCCGACCTTGAACGGAGATGATTACGATTATTCATCTTTCGCGGATATTTCGGAGGAAGATCTTGAACAGGCCTCCGGAGACATTCTCAGTCTGGATACGGATGTGACAATGTCGGAGAACGGTGGTGTGGACGAGGAACTGGCAGAGGCGCTTGCGGAAGAACAGATGGAAGAAGTGCCCGGAGAAGCGGTTTTCACATCGGCCAGTACGGTATCCGCACTGTCAGGTGCTAAATTACAGAAGGAGCAGACGCGTGCACAAAATAAGGCGACGCTTTTGGAAATCATTAACAATGCCAACATCAGTGAGACGCAGAAACAAGAAGCAGTAAACAGCATGATTGCTATGACGGATATTGCCGAGAAGGAGACGGCTGCTGAGATACTGTTGGACGCTAAGGGGTTTGAGGATGCCATTGTCAGCATAGACGGTGACAGCGTGGATGTGGTTGTCAACACGTCGGAATTGACGGAGGCACAGCGCGCCCAGATTGAAGATATTGTGATCCGCAAGACGGGTGTCAGCGCAGAGTCTGTTATTATCAGTACGTTCAATTCTAACTAAACACAGTGCACACTCAAGATTTTTATGATATACTTAGCGCAAAAGAAAAACAAGCGGCGCGAAGCGGCATTGGATTTGAAGTCGGAAGTTGTTTTTCTTGTATACGGAGGCTGAACATGAAAAGAGTATTTTTAATTGTATTGGATAGTTTCGGAATCGGGGAGATGGAGGACGCGGCTGCTTACGGTGATTTTGGCACGAACACCTTAAGGTCTGTGGCTTCCAGCTCTGCGTTTAATATGCCTAACATGGGTGCAATGGGACTTTTTAATATTGACGGCGTGGATTGTGGAGAGAAAGTATCAGCACCCACCGCACGGATTGCACGTATGAGAGAAGCTTCTAAAGGTAAAGATACCACTATAGGACATTGGGAGATTGCAGGTATCTATTCACCGAAGCCTCTTCCCACATATCCCAACGGATTTCCGGAGGAAGTGCTTGCACCTTTTCGGGAGAGGACAGGAAGGGGAATTCTCTGTAATCTGCCTTATTCGGGCACTCAGGTCATTCAGGAATACGGTGATGCCCATATGAAGACAGGGGATCTGATTGTTTATACTTCCGCCGACAGTGTATTTCAGATTGCGGCACACGAAGATATTGTACCGGTAGAGACATTATATGAATACTGTCGTATTGCAAGAGATATCCTACAGGGGGAGCACGGCGTGGGACGAGTTATTGCGCGGCCTTTTGTGGGCTCCGGCGGAGGAAATTTTACGAGAACCTCGCGACGGCATGATTTTTCTCTGATACCTCCTAAGACCACTATGCTGGACCAGTTGAAGGAAGCGGGCAAGGATGTGATTGCCGTGGGCAAGATTCAGGATATTTTCGTGGGAAAGGGAATTACGGAGTATGTCTACACCGGCGGAAATGAGGAAGGTATTGAGCGTACACTGGAGTATCTGAATCAGGATTTTGAGGGCTTGTGTTTTGTGAATCTGGTGGATTACGATATGCTCTACGGTCATCGCAGGGATGTGGACGGTTACGCGAAGGCATTATCCTATTTTGATGCAAAGCTGCCTGATATCATAGGGAAAATGAGAGAGGAAGATGTGTTGATGCTCACTGCCGACCACGGCTGCGACCCGGCATACAAAGAGAGTACGGACCACACCAGAGAGCATACACCTTTTATTATGTATGGTAAATCGGTGCGCCCTGCGAATCTGGGCACGCGGGATACCTTTGCCGATATCGGTGCTACGGTGCTTGATTATTTCGGGATTAAGCCTGAGTTTGACGCTGTGTCAATGTTTGAACATTGCTGAGTCATAGAGTATGGAGGATAAAAAGTTGGGCAATTATGCAGACGAGATTAACAAAAGAAGAACATTTGCAATTATATCACACCCTGATGCGGGTAAGACTACATTGACCGAGAAATTCCTGCTGTACGGCGGTGCGATTAATTTGGCGGGAAGTGTGAAGGGTAAGGCAACTGCCAGACACGCGGTTTCCGACTGGATGGAAATTGAGAAGGAGAGAGGTATTTCGGTCACCTCTTCTGTACTCCAATTCGAGTACGGCGGGTACTGTATCAACATACTGGATACACCGGGACATCAAGATTTCTCGGAAGACACCTACAGGACTTTGATGGCGGCGGACTCGGCAGTCATGGTTATCGATGCGTCTAAGGGCGTGGAAGCGCAGACGCGTAAGCTGTTCAAAGTATGTGTTATGCGCCATATTCCAATTTTCACGTTTATCAACAAGATGGACAGGGATGCTAACGATACCTTTGACTTACTCGATGAGATTGAGAAGGAGTTGGGTATTGCCACTTGCCCGATTAACTGGCCTATCGGCTCCGGCAAGAGCTTTAAAGGAGTTTATGAGCGGGAGAGTAAGTGCGTAATTACTTATTCCGACACGGAGAAGGGTACGAAAGAGGGACATGCTACGCGTATACCGGTTACGGATGAAGCGCTCCTTACGGAGCACATCGGTGAATCATTCAAGGCACAGCTCTCCGACGAGATAGAATTGTTGGACGGAGCCAGCGCGGAGTACGATTTGGATAGGATACAGGCGGGCGAACTGACACCGGTATTTTTCGGTTCAGCACTTACGAATTTCGGTGTGGAGATTTTTCTGCAGCACTTTTTAAAGATGACTACGACACCGCTTCCGCGCAAGGCGGATATCGGGCTAATCGACCCGGTGGAACATGATTTTTCGGCGTTTGTCTTTAAAATACAGGCAAATATGAACAAGGCGCACCGCGATAGGGTAGCCTTTATGCGCATCTGCTCAGGCAGATTTGATGCCGGTGCTGAAGTAAAACATGTACAGGGCGGCAAGGTGATGCGCTTATCGCAGCCACAACAAATTATGGCGGACGAGCGTAAAATACTGTCGGAAGCCTATGCGGGGGACATTATCGGTGTATTTGACCCGGGGATTTTCTCTATTGGCGATACAATCTGTATGCCCAAGGAACAGTTTGCATATGAAGGTATTCCCACTTTTGCGCCGGAACATTTTGCAAGGGTAAAACAGATTGACACAATGAAAAGAAAACAATTTGTGAAAGGAATCACGCAGATTGCGCAGGAAGGCGCCATCCAAATCTTTCAGGAGTTCAACACGGGTATGGAGGAGATCATTGTAGGCGTTGTAGGCGTACTACAGTTTGATGTGCTCAAATACCGCTTGGAGAACGAATACAACGTGGAGATTAAGATGGAGAATCTTCCTTACGAGCATATCCGTTGGATTGAGAACAAGGAAATCGATTTGAACAAGCTGACGGGTACCTCCGACATGAAGAAGATTCAGGATTTGAAGGGTAATCCGCTTCTTCTGTTTGTCAACCAGTGGAGCATCGGAATGACGGTGGAGAGAAACGAAGGACTGGTCTTGTCGGAGTTCGGCAGAAATTAACGGACAAGCTGTACGGTATCTGCGGTGATAAGGTGATGGCATATGAAGAGAACAGGTTTATTATTGACCGGTATGTTAATATTGACAGGATGTCTTGCTTACGCATGGCAAACATTGCCGCATCAGCAGAGCGAGTTATATATGCAGGAAGATTTCGGGGCTATGCAGGACGAGCCGGAGCAGGCAGAACAGATTGTCATGCGGGCGGAAGAATACGGTTATGCCTACAGCATGCTGCCTGCAGAGGAACAGACTTTATATCTGGAAATTCGGGATGCCCTCATTAATTTTGAGGAGAATGTGCGTTTGTCCAGTTATGATAAGGATGAAATTTCCCATGCTTTTCAGTGTGTTTTGAACGATCATCCCGAGATTTTCTATGTGGATGGATACACATATACGGAATATACGCTTGGCGATATTCTCAGGAAGATTACTTTTACGGGCACATACCGTTCCAGTCCGGAAGAAATACAGCAGAAACAAGAATTGATAGATAGTTATGTAAACCGATGCCTGTCAGGAATGCCGAATGATGCAGACGATTACACAAAAGTAAAATATATTTATGAATATTTGATTCATCACACGGAATACGATGCCACGGTGGAGGACAACCAGAACATCTGCTCCGTATTTATAGAGGGTCGTTCCGTCTGTCAAGGATATGCTAAGGCGACACAATATCTTTTGAATGAGGCAGGAGTCTTCTCAACACTGGTTTTGGGGCGCGTGGTAGGAGGAGAAGGCCATGCGTGGAATCTTGTGCGGATTAACGGTCAGTACTACTATGTGGATACCACATGGGGAGATGCGTCATATCAGGCGGTAGGCGGCAGTACCGGTTATCCGAACGAGAAAATTCCAACCATCAATTATGATTATCTGTGTGTGTCTACGGAACAGATGAACCTGACCCATGAGCTTGCCAATGTGGTAGAACTGCCGGAATGCAATTCCATGGACGATAATTATTACGTGCGGGAGGGGTTCTATTTTACGCAGTGGGATGAAGAGCAGATTGAGCGTATTTTTCGGGAAGAGTACGAGAAGGGAAGCGTCTACGTAACACTGAAATGCGACAGTTACGAGGTATACAGCCTGATGTATGCGGCGTTGATTACAAATCAGGGAATCTTCAAGTATCTTGATTGCCCTGACGGGTTAGTGTCCTACTCGGACGATGAGAGACAGTACAGCATGAGCTTCTGGCTTTAATGGTAATGGGGCTATGCAAAAATAATAATTTTTGATATACTTATCCCAAATGGAAGAAAGGCGTGGAGTATCATTATGGAACAGGAATCGGTTAAGAATATCAATTTAGCTCAGGAAGATGAGACGTTTGGTACGGTGAAGATTGCAGATGACGTTGTAGCGATGATTGCAGCGTTAGCCGCGGCGGAAGTGGACGGCGTAGCAGCCATGAACGGCAATGTAGCCAACGGACTTTTAAGTAAGGTTGGTGTCAAGGGACTTGCCAAGGGAGCAAGAGTGGATATACTCAATAAGAAAGTTAAAGTAGAACTCGCTGTCACCATGGAGTACGGGTTTAACATTCCTGCGACCTGCCAGCGCGTGCAGAACAGAGTGAAAAATGCAATCGAGAATATGACCGGGCTGGAAGTGACGGATGTCAATATCCGCATAGCAGGCATCAGCATGACGCACTGATATAATATCAGGCGTTTAATACTAGTATGATACGACAGGAGTCACTATGAGCAGAAGAGAGTTGCGGGAACAGATTTTTAAGCTGTTATTCCGCGTAGAATTTAACAGTTTGGAAGATATGTCAGAGCAGGAGCAGCTTTTCTTTGAGGATGAGGACGCTGCAAAGGATAAGGATGCAGACTACATCTCGGATAAATATCATAAGATTCAACAGAAACTCTCGGAGATAGACAGTCAGTTGAACGAGAAGACAGAAGGGTGGGACACCACCAGAATGAGTAAGGTGGATTTGACGATTTTAAGGCTGGCGGTCTATGAGATTAATTATGACGATTCAGTGCCCACGGGTGTTGCGATTAACGAGGCGGTAGAGCTTGCTAAGAAATTCGGACAGGATGCATCGTCGGGATTTGTCAACGGTATCTTGGCAAAGTTTGCCTAGACGGACGGTATCGCTATGCAGAATGTATATACAGTTGCACAGGTGAATTCTTATATTAAAAATATGTTCACGCAGGATTATATGTTGCAGTCAATCATGGTCAAAGGTGAGGTCAGTAACTGCAAATATCATTCCTCTGGACATATTTATTTTACATTAAAGGATGCAAAAGGAACAATAGCATGCGTTATGTTTGCGCCGAACCGCAAAGGGCTTCGTTTTCAGATGACTGAGGGACAGCAGGTTGTGGTCAGCGGTAGTGTGGATGTTTACGAGCGGGACGGCAAATATCAATTGTATGCCAGAGAGATTCAGCTTGACGGTGCCGGCGCACTCTATGAGAGGTATGAGCAGCTAAAGCAAGAGTTGGAAGAGCGGGGAATGTTTGCGGCGCAGTATAAGCAGCCGATTCCGAAATATATTAGGACATTAGGGGTTGTAACCGCAGCCACGGGAGCGGCAGTTCGGGACATTATCAATATTGCGGGCAGGAGAAATCCCTATGTTCAGATCATCCTGTATCCCGCCATTGTTCAGGGAGAAGCAGCGGCCCCCAGTATTGTCAACGGTATCCATGCCATGGAACGACTGGGTGTGGATGTGATTATCGTAGGTAGGGGCGGCGGCTCCATTGAGGATTTGTGGGCATTCAATGAGGAAGTGGTGGCGCAGGCGATTTTTGACTGTACCATACCGATTATCTCCGCGGTAGGACACGAGACGGACACGACGATTGCCGATTTTGTGGCAGATTTGCGAGCGCCCACGCCCTCGGCCGCTGCAGAACTGGCGGTTTGCGATATAGAGCAGCTTCAAGAGAAACTGTCGGAATATGCCTATACCCTGCAGCATATGTGCCGCAGAGTAATCGGGCGCTATCGGCAGGCGGTAGAACAGTACAGTGTCAGAATGCGGTATTTAAGTCCGATGAACATGGCTCGGACGAAAAGATTACAACTGTTATCATTGGAAGAACACTTGCAGAACGCCATGGAGGAGCGTCTTCGTGACAAGAGGCACAGACTGGCACTTTATGTAGAGCAAATGAAAGGCTTATCTCCGCTGGATAAGCTTAATCAAGGGTATGCCTACGTATCTGACAGTACGGGTGCGACGTTGACTTCCGTAGGGCAGGTTTCTGTGGGCGATCGGATGACGGTTTATGTGAAGGACGGCAGTCTGAGTGCGCAGGTTATAGATAAACAAGACGGAGATTTGAGAGTATGAAGAAAGAAAAGAAGGAATCGGAAGAACAGCTGATGCATGGTGGGCAGCAGGAACAGGAGAAAAATGACCTTTCTCTGGAGGAAGCTTTCGAGCAGATTGAAGAAGTAATCTCACATCTGGAGACGGAAGAGATTACACTTGAGCAGTCTTTTTTGGAATATAACAGAGGTATGAAACTTCTGCAGCACTGTAACGAGAAGATTGACAGAGTGGAGAAGAAAGTACTGCAGATTAATGAAGACGGTGGATTAGATGAATTTTAATGATGAATTGAGACATAAAACCGAGCGGATTGAGACAATTTTAGCACAGTATCTTCCGAAGGAGGAAGGATATCAGAAGACGGTGCTTCAGGCCATGAATTATTCGGTTACGGCGGGCGGCAAGAGACTTCGCCCCATGATGATGGAGGAGAGTGCGGCGCTTTTTGGCAACATAGAGGAAATATCGGCACTTCCTATGTTTATGGCTGCGCTTGAAATGATACACAATTATTCTCTCGTGCACGATGACTTGCCGGCAATGGACAACGATGAGTACCGCAGGGGGCGTAAGACGACCCATGTGGTTTACGGTGAAGGTATGGCGGTTCTGGCAGGTGATGGGCTGTTAAACTATGCTTTTGAGACGGCGGCGAGTTCTTTTGACGGCGCAACGACGATAGAAGATTACAGGAGAGCGGCGTCCTCCATGCAGATACTTGGACGTAAGGCTGGCATATATGGCATGATTGGCGGTCAGTGTGCCGATTTGGAAGCGGAGGAGACGGAGAGTGCCATGACCGACGAGATGCTCCTCTTTATCCATGAGCATAAGACAGCGGCATTGATACAGGCTGCCATGATGATTGGAGCAACCTTGGCAGGAGCCGGACAGGACGATGTTATGAGGCTTGAAAAGTGTGCCTTCAACATCGGTCTGGCTTTTCAGATTCAGGATGATATTCTGGATGTGACGAGCAGTCTGGAGGTACTTGGCAAACCTGTCGGCAGTGATGAGAAGAATCACAAGTTGACCTATGTAACCATGCATGGTCTTACGGAATCCGGAAGTAAAGTGAAAGAGCTGTCGGAGGAGGCAATCGACATACTGTCTTCTTTTTCACGGCGTAATTTGTTCTTGGAAGAACTGGTCAGACAGTTGATATACAGAGAGAAATAATTTTTCATATGCCAACGGGCGTGGAGGATTACAATGTTTTTAGAAAAGATAGAGAAGGTAAACGATATAAAGCAGCTTGCGGAGTCGGATTACGGTGTTTTGGCGGATGAAATCAGGGAATTTCTGATTCGCTCCATCAGTGAGACGGGTGGGCATTTAGGCTCGAATCTTGGTGCTGTGGAACTGACGATGGCGCTTCATCTGTTTCTCAATCTGCCGGAGGACAAGCTTATTTGGGATGTGGGACATCAGTCTTACACTCATAAGATTCTGACAGGAAGGAAGGACGGGTTTGTTAATCTGCGCAAGTTCGGCGGTATGAGCGGTTTCCCGAAACGTAAGGAGAGTGACTGCGACTGTTTTGACACAGGGCACAGTTCCACTTCCATCTCAGCGGGGCTCGGAATGGTGAAGGCGAGAGATATTCAGGGTAAGAAAAATACAATTGTGTCGGTAATTGGGGATGGTTCTCTGACCGGCGGCATGGCGTACGAAGCGCTCAACAATGCATCCCGTCTGGAGACGAACTTTATTATTGTTCTGAATGATAATAATATGTCCATATCGGAGAATGTGGGCGGTGTGTCTAAATATTTAAATAATATCAGAACTGCGGATATGTATCTGGGCTTAAAAGAAGGCGTATACAACTCCCTGCACGGCAAGTCCAAATACGGTGACAAGGTAGTGTCTAAAATCAGACGTGCCAAGAGCAGCTTTAAGCAATTGGTAGTACCCGGAATGTTCTTTGAAGATATGGGAATTACTTACTTAGGACCGGTGGACGGTCATAATATTTCTGCGATGGTACATATGCTCGGCGAAGCCAAGAAGATACGCGGAGCAGTACTTTTGCATGTCATAACACAGAAGGGCAAAGGATACGCACCGGCGGAGAGACATCCTGCCAGATTCCATGGCGCGGAACCTTTTGACATCGAGACGGGTATACCGAGTAAGCCGCACAATAAAGCTAATTACACGGATATCTTTTCCACGGTGATGTGTAAGTTGGGACAGCGGGACGAGCAGGTGGTGGCAATTACGGCAGCTATGCCTGACGGAACCGGACTGAAACGTTTCCGCAATATGTATCCGGACAGATTTTTTGATGTGGGCATCGCAGAGGAACATGCAGTGACTTTTGCCGCGGGACTGGCAGCGGGTGGTCTGAAACCCATTGTGGCAATCTATTCGTCCTTCCTGCAGAGAGCTTATGACCAGATTTTACATGATGTATGTCTGCAGGATTTACCGGTGGTGTTTGCCATTGACCGGGCCGGCTTGGTGGGCAGCGACGGGGAGACGCATCAGGGTATCTTCGATTTATCCTATCTGTCCTCCATACCGAATATGCACATTATGGCACCCAAGAATAAATGGGAGCTTTCCGATATGATGAAGTTTGCGGTGGCATCCAATATGCCGATTGCGCTGCGCTATCCGAGGGGAGAAGCATTTGATGAACTCAAGGATAACCGCGCACCCATTGAACTGGGTAAGAGCGAGGCAATCTATGAAGAAGAGGACATTATCCTGTTTGCCGTAGGCAGTATGGTTAAGGTGGGGCTTGCCGTGCGCCAGCAGCTAAAGGAGAAGGGGCATGCATGTTCTCTCACCAACGCAAGATTTGTGAAGCCCATCGACGAAGATGCTGTCGGAGAGGCATGCAGAAAGCATAAATTGATTGTGACGATGGAGGAAAATGTGTTAAGCGGCGGCTACGGTGAGAAAGTAAGAACTTACGTGGACAGTCTTGATAAACCCGTGCCGGTTTTGAATATAGCGATACCGGATGAGTATGTGGAACATGGCAATGTGGAAGTGTTAAAGCGCGAGATTGGTATCGATGCGGATTCTATTGTGGATAAAATTTTAAAGAGGTATGAATCTTGTGAAAGAGAGACTGGATGTAATCCTGGTTAAACAGGGGTTTGCGCCGTCCAGAGAGAAAGCTAAGGCAATTCTCATGGCTGGGGATGTCTTTGTGGACGGGCAGCGTGAAGATAAGGCGGGAACAACTTTTGACGAGAGTAAAATCCATATAGAGGTAAAAGGCAGTACTCTAAAATATGTGAGTCGGGGCGGGTTGAAGCTGGAAAAGGCTATGGCACAGTTTCCAATAACCCTTGACCATGCAATTTGCATGGATATCGGGGCCTCCACCGGCGGTTTTACGGACTGCATGCTGCAGAACGGTGCGGATAAGGTGTACGCCGTCGATGTGGGATTCGGACAACTGGCGTGGAAGCTTAGGAGTGACGAACGTGTAGTTTGTATGGAGAAGACTAATTTTCGGTACGTGACACCGGAAGATATCGGTGAGGCAATTGATTTTGCCTCTGTTGATGTCTCCTTTATCTCTCTGACGAAGATTTTACTCCCGGCGAGGAATCTGCTGCGGGAGCAGGGGTGTATGGTATGCCTGATTAAGCCCCAGTTTGAGGCGGGCAGAGATAAGGTCGGCAAGAAAGGTGTTGTCAGAGAGCCGAAAGTGCATAGGGAAGTGATACACAAGGTCATCGATTACGCCGATATGATCGGATTTACGGTAAAGGGATTGACTTACTCCCCGATTAAAGGACCGGAGGGTAATATAGAATACCTGCTCTTTATAGAGAAAAAGACGGAGATTCCGGTAGAAATCATGGCTATGACGGAGGCGGAGACGCAGAGCGCACTGCATGAACTGACGGAGCAGGGAAACGGTTTTTCCCACGATGAGGAAATGGAGAAATTGATTCTAAATATCGTGGAACAGGCACATGGCACTTTGGATGAGGGTAAATCAAAGGAATGAAGCATTTTTATCTAATCGCAAACGAGGTGAAGGACCCTGAGGGACTTTATACGGAGAAAATAACTGCATATCTGGAGAAGCACGGCGGCAAGGTTACTCGCATAGACAACACTGATTGTAAAGGAATGGACGAGATTGCCGGTAAGCGGCACAGTGAGGAGAATGGGGCGTGCGCTCTCGTGTTGGGAGGCGACGGTACGCTGCTTAGGGCGGCACGTAACATGATTGACAAAGATATTCCTCTTCTTGGCATTAATCTGGGTACGCTTGGGTATTTGGCGGAGGTGGAGAGCGGTGCCATAGAACCTGCGCTTAATAAGCTGCTTGCGGATGAGTACACGCGGGAAGAGAGGATGATGTTAGTCGGCCGGGTTAAGAAGCAGGACCGGGAGGAAGAAAATATTGCATTGAATGACATTGTGATATCCAGGTTCGGTTCATTGCAGATTTTGACGTTACACATCTATGTCAACGGGCAGTTTTTAAACAGTTTTAGCGCGGACGGTATGATTGTGGCGACACCTACCGGATCTACCGGTTACAATATGTCGGCGGGCGGTCCCGTTGTGGAGCCTGCTGCAAACCTTCTTTTACTTACCCCGATTTGTCCTCACACACTGAATGCCAGGAGTATCGTGCTTGCGCCCGAGGATGAAATCAGAATCGAAATTCCGCAGGGGAAGGACGGCAGATTGCAGGAGGTGGAGGCAAATTTCGACGGGAGCCATAAAATTAAGTTGGAGACCGGAGACAGTATTGTAGTGCGCAAGGCGACCAAGACGACGGGAATATTGAAAGTAAATACAGAGAGCTTTTTGACGGTTTTGCATAAAAAAATGAGTGAATAGCAGATGAATAGCGGACGTGGTATGAATCAGAATATTAAGCAGAGAAGACATGAAAAAATTATAGAACTGATTGGTCAGTATGAGATAGAGACCCAGGAAGAATTGGCGGACAGATTGTGTGAGTCCGGATTTCAGGTCACACAGGCGACGGTATCCCGTGATATCAGGGAGCTTAAGCTGTCCAAAATCTCTGTTGGTAAAGGGCGGCAGAAATATGTGGCATTCACACAGGATGAGACACATCTGGCCGACAAGTATGTCAGAGTGCTCAAGGAAGGCTATGTATCCATGGCGCTTGCGCAGAATCTGCTTGTTATGAAGACGGTGTCGGGTATGGCGATGGCTGTTGCAGCAGCAGTGGATGCCCTGAAAATAGAAGAAATCGTAGGATGTATCGCCGGAGATAACACGATTATGATGGCGATGAGAAGCGAGGAGACGGCAGCAGCCGTCATGGACAAAATCAGCAGAATGATAGAACACTGATCATTATGTATTTGCATGGACTGCCCGGATAGGTGCAGGATATGCCCGGAGAGAATACATAAGAGGTGAGAAAATGTTACAAAGTTTACATGTTAAAAATCTTGCATTGATTGATGAGACAGAGGTTACTTTCGGGGAGGGCTTAAATATCCTCACCGGCGAGACAGGGGCCGGCAAGTCCATAATTATCGGATCCATTAACCTGGCGTTGGGCGCTAAGGCCGACAGGGATATGATACGCACCGGAGCAGAGTATGCTCTTGTCGAGTTGGTTTTCACGGTGGAGCAGCAGGCTCAGCTTGAAGCCATACGGAAGATGGAACTGCCCGTTGAGGATAATCAGATTATTCTGCAGCGTAAGATTATGGAAGGACGAAACGTCTGCAAGGTGTGCGGCGAAACGGTGACGGCAAGACAGCTCAAACAGCTGGCGCAGATACTTATCGACATTCACGGGCAGCATGAGCATCAATCTTTGCTGCAGGCGGGCAAGCAGCTGGAGATTCTGGATGCTTATGCCGGAGAGGAAATATATACCCGCAAAGAGCTGTTGGGGGACGTATACGGACAGTACCGTCAGGCACTTCAGGAGCTTGATGACAGCGAGGTAGACGAGGAGACGAGGAAGAGAGAGACGGCGCTGATGGAATTCGAGTGCCGGGAAATTGCGGATGCACAGTTGACCTTGGGCGAGGATGATGAGGCGGAACAGATCTACAGAAAGCTTGTCAACGGTCAGAAAATCAAGGAAGCGGCATCGGCAGCCCATGCTCTGTGCGGATATGAGGACGGAGGAATCGGGAGCAGTATAGGACGCGCTCTTCGGGAGATTCGCTCTGTATCTTCTTATGATGCTGCACTCAGTGATTTTGAAAAACAGCTTTTGGATATCGACAATTTGTTAAACGATTATAACAGGGCAATGGCGGACTATCTGTCAGATTTGGAATTTGACGGTGAATTGTTTGAAAGAACGGAAAAACGTTTAGATTTGATTAATCATTTGAAATCAAAATACGGTAATACCATAGAAGAGATTCTTGCCTATCGGGAAAAGTCGGAGCAGACATTGGATAAGTATCGGGATTATGATACATACCGTATAGAACTGAAGCAGCGTGCAGATACTTTAAAGGAAAAAGCCTTGTCAATCTGTGCTGAAATATCGGATATTCGCAGACAGAGCGCGAAGAAACTTGCGGACGAAATGAAAAATGCACTTGTGGATTTAAATTTTGAAGAGGTGAAGTTTGAGATACAGGTGATGCCATCGGAGGAAGCGATGGGCATAAACGGCTATGACAAAGTGACTTTTCTGATTTCCACCAATACGGGAGAAGAACTCAAGGAATTGTCGCAGGTGGCAAGCGGCGGTGAGCTGTCGCGGATTATGCTTGCGCTTAAGACGGTGCTGGCGGACAAGGATGCGATTGAGACGCTTATTTTTGATGAAATTGATACAGGTATCAGCGGTAAGACTGCGTGGAAGGTATCTGAGAAAATGGGAATTTTAGGAAGAGCGCATCAACTAATCTGTATTACTCATTTGCCGCAGATTGCAGCCATGGCGGACTACCATTTCTGTATTGAAAAACGTGTGGAGAATGAGCGCTCCGTTACGGACATTAAAATGCTGGGTGATGAGGAGAGCGTTGAGGAAGTGGCGAGGATGCTTGGTGGGGCAAGCATTACCGAGAATGTCAGAAACAATGCAAAAGAAATGAAAGATTTGGCAAAAAATACAAAACAATACTAAATGAAATCCGAAGATTTTTCACATACTAGAAAGGACACGCTTTGTGTGTGTCCTTTTCCTATGCATTTCGGTTGACGGAAAAGAGACGATGCGGAAAGGTGAGGATGTGATAAATTGGAAAGATTGATTGATATGACAAGACAGCAAAGAAAAGCATATCGCGGATTCTTATATGTGCTGCTGGTGGCGGCAACCATTGCGCTTATCACGGTGGTTTACATTAGCTATTTGGATAAGATTCCATCGACCATTAAGATCCGTGCCGGCGTAGAGCAGGAATTGAATTTCAAGGTTCCGGTATCGGGTGAAATATTCCGTGTGGAGGAAACGGCGACGCAGGTTTCCTCCATGCCGGAAACGGAGAGCAGTGTCAAAACAGAGCAGATTGCGGAGAGTATGTCTGACAGTGTACAGAGTATCCATGTAAATTTTACACATACGGTGAAGGTCAGAGCAAACGAAATTGATACTTATCAGATGAATTTGAAACTGTTCGGTGTTCTTCCTTATAAAAGTGTTGACATAGAAGTCATACAGGATAAAATGTTGATTCCTTCCGGTATTCCCATTGGCATATACGTGAAGACAAACGGTGTGTTGGTAGTGGGCATCGGAGAATTTGAGAATGATGAGGGCAAGAAGGTTTCACCCGCCAAATATGCGCTGCAGAAAGGCGATTATATCCTGAAAGCGGATGGCGAGGAAATAGAAAATAAGAAGCAGTTGGTAAGATTGATTGAGGAGTACGAGGAGGAAAGTATGGTGCTCACCATCAAAAGAAATGGTGAAATAACAGATGTAATGGTAAAACCGGAATATAATCAGAATAAAGAGAAGAAGCTGGGTATCTGGATTAGGGACAATGCGCAGGGAATCGGGACGATGACCTATGAAGATGTGGACCATTCATTCGGAGCACTGGGGCACGGAATTAATGATGTGGACACGTCTACACTGATGAATCTGGATGAGGGTACTTTGTACAAGACGGAAATAGTGGGTATTACAAGAGGTACTAACGGATCGCCGGGAGAACTCACCGGGTATATCGAATATGACACTGATAATATTATCGGAGAGATTACGGAAAATACATCGGAAGGGATTTTCGGAGTATGTGACATACAGCTTGAGAATGCGGTCAGTTTCGAGCCCATTCCGATTGCTTTAAAGCAGGAAATTGCGCTGGGTCCGGCACAGATTATCTGTTCTGTTACCGGAGAGCCTGAATTCTATGATGTGGAAATTGTGGAAGTGAATCTGGAGCGGGATAACATTAACAGAGGAATCGTCATACGTGTGGTGGATGAAAAACTGCTGACGCTCACCGGTGGTATCATTCAGGGTATGAGTGGAAGCCCTATTATCCAGAATGGGAAATTGGCGGGAGCAGTCACACACGTGCTTGTACAAGACTCCACGAAAGGATACGGTATTTTTATCGAAGAGATGCTTGACCATTAGTGCGATGCCTTAATATTCCAGAGCGTACTTTCATAGTTTATAATGGATTATGTCAAAAGTCGTCAATACGCCGACAGACTGACAGCAAAAAGGGAATATAAGGATGGAGGAGCGCTATGGAAACATTAAATGTGACTGCGTCAAGAGATCAGGAGCAATTTTATCGGATTTTAAATAATCTGATTAGTACCAACAAGGAGTTTCAGATTATGATTACTGTTCCGTCAGGGACGAAAAGTGAAGACATACAGGCGACAGATGTCGCTACTCGGACAAACGTGGTGCGTGATTTGGAAAAAGATGTGACAGATATGATTCATGAGATTGGTGTGCCGGCACATATCAAAGGATATCAGTATCTGCGTGAGGCGATTATGATGTCGGTGCAGGATGTGGAAATGTTGGGCTCCATTACCAAGGTGCTTTACCCGACGATAGCCAAGAAATATCAGACCACACCCAGCCGTGTGGAACGCGCTATCAGGCATGCCATTGAAGTGGCATGGTCGAGAGGCCGGATGGAGACGCTGGATGCTTTGTTCGGTTATACCATTAATACCGGCAAAGGCAAACCTACAAACTCTGAGTTCATCGCTCTGATTGCAGATAAGATTAGACTGCAGTACCGCAGTTAGTATTCGCTGTATTTTTCAAAATAATCCTTTTATTGCCAGTCAAAATGCTGTATAATATAATCTGAGAGTTTGGCAAGACTGGCAATTTATACGTTGGAGGGTTAGCATGAAAAATATTTTGTTTGTTGCATCGGAGGGGGTTCCCTTTATCAAGACGGGCGGTTTGGCAGATGTAGTGGGTTCGCTGCCCAAGTGTATAGATAAAGAATATTTTGATATCAGGGTAATTCTCCCGAAATATACCTGCATGAAGCAGGAATTGAAAGATAAGCTTACCTATAAGACTCATTTTTATATGGATTTTCACTGGAAAGAAGAATATGTGGGTGTTATGGAAGCGGAAGTTGACGGGGTACATTACTATTTCATCGACAATGAGATGTTCTTCGGCGGATTTAAGCCCTACGGTGACAATGCCTTGTATGAGATTGAGAAGTACGCTTTCTTCAGCAAAGCGGCGCTTTCTATCCTGCCGGTAATCGATTTCAGACCTGACTTGATTCACTGTCATGACTGGCAGACCGGACTGATTCCGGTATATCTGAAAGAGAGATTCCAGGGCGGCGATTTCTACAGGGGTATCAAGACCGTTATGACGATTCACAATTTGAAGTTCCAAGGTAAGTGGAGTGTCAAGGAGGTCAAGGAGATCACGGGACTGCCGGATTATTTCTTTACATCCGATAAGCTGGAGGCATATAAGGACGCTAACCTTCTTAAAGGCGGTCTGGTATATGCGGATGCGATTACTACCGTCAGTGATACATATGCGGAGGAAATCAAGACTGCGTTCTACGGAGAGGGGCTTAACGGGCTTCTGTGTGCCAGAGCGAGAGATCTTAGAGGTATTGTCAACGGTATTGATTACGACGAATTTGATCCGGAGACGGACCACTATATTGAGAACCATTACAATGCGGTGAATTTCCGTAAGGAGAAGGTTAAGAATAAGCGCGCCCTGCAGGCGGAACTGGGCTTGAATCAGGACGATAAAGCAATGATGATCGGTATTGTGTCCAGATTGACGGGTCAGAAAGGTTTCGACCTAATTGCCTATATTATGGATGAACTTTGCCAAGACAATGTGCAGATTGTGGTTTTGGGAACAGGAGAAGAGCAGTATGAGAATATGTTCCGCCACTTTGACTGGAAGTATCACGGCAAGGTGTCGGCGAATATCTATTATTCCGACGCATTGTCGCACAAGATTTACGCGGCCAGCGATGCGTTCTTGATGCCGTCGCTGTTTGAGCCCTGCGGATTAAGTCAGTTGATGTCCTTAAGATACGGTACGGTTCCGATCGTACGTGAAACGGGAGGACTGAAGGATACCGTGCAGCCCTACAATGAATATGAGGGATCCGGTACGGGATTCAGCTTTACAAATTATAATGCCCATGAGATGCTTGGTACAATCCGCTATGCGGAACATATTTACTATGATAAGAAACGCGAGTGGAACAAGATTGTGGACAGAGCGATGGCGGTTGATTACTCATGGCATGTATCCGCAAAGAAATATCAGGAGATGTATGACTGGCTGATTGGTTAGAGCTCAATGGCGGAAATAAGTACAAATAAAACAAACGAACAAAAGAAAAAGAATAATTTTGTACTCCAGGCGGGGATTCTTGCGGCATCAGGCATGATTGTGAAAGTAATCAGCCTGATCTACCGAAGCCCGCTTCGGAGTATTATCGGTCTTGAGGGCAATGGGTATTATGCCTTTGCCATGAATATCTATACGATTATTCTGTTGATTTCATCCTACAGCATTCCCTCGGCAATTTCCAAAGTGATTGCTCAAAAGCTTGCCTTTAAGGAGTACCGCAATGCCCAACGGGTATTTCAGTGCGCACTTATCTATGTGTTAGTCGTAGGTGGAATTGCCTCTATTATTACCTTTGTGGCGGCACCTTATTTCGTGATGGATAATTCGGTGGTGGCACTTCGGGTTCTGGCACCCACCATATTCTTATCAGGATTTCTGGGTGTACTTCGGGGTTATTTTCAAGCTCACGGTTCCATGTTGCACACTTCGCTTTCCCAAATACTGGAACAGATATTCAATGCCGTAGTCAGCATTCTGGCGGCATATCTTTTAATGGATATGGTGTCCGGCAGCAGCGATACGACAAGGGCCATCTACGGTTCGGCGGGAAGCGCTCTGGGTACGGGCGTCGGCGTTGTGTCGGCACTTCTGTTCATGTTTGGCATGTATATGCTAAACCGCAAGATGATAAACAGGCGTACTGCCCATGACAGGACAGGAAAACTGGACAGTTACGGCGAAATTTTTAAAATCATCCTGACGGTGGTAACGCCTTTTATCTTAAGCACGTTTATCTATAACTGTTCCACCGTAGTGAATATGAAAATTTATGAGCATATTTTGGTATACTATAAAGACGGAAATTCTATAACAGTTGCTATTGATTATGGAATATTTGCTACGCAGGCTGTATCTATGGTTAATATACCGATTGCTCTTGCATCAGCTATATCATCAGCGACAATTCCGGGGGTAGCCGCATCCTACGCGAAGGGAGAGCATGAGACGACAAGAGCGCTGGTGGCGAAGGCCATTCGCATGACGATGATTGTATCGATACCTGCGGCGGTGGGGCTTCTTTTGCTTGCCAAGCCAATCATGCATTTTATTTTTCCGCAGCAGGATTCGCTCGAACAGGCATCGTGGCTGCTGGCAGCGTTGTCTGTCACAGTAATTTTGTACGGGCTGTCCACATTGACCAATGCAGTACTGCAGGGAATCGGTCGGGTCAATACGCCGGTAATCCATTCCGTGATTGCGTTGATTGTTCAGGTGGCCGGTTTGGTAGCATTGCTGCTCTACACAAATCTTAACTTGTATGCCCTCGTCTGTGCCAATGTGATTTATTCCTTGGTTATGTGTATTTTGAATCAAATTTCGGTCAGAAAACATCTGGGGTATAGGCAGGAGATTATGAAGACTTTCCTCAAGCCGTTAATGGCCTCCTTCATTATGGGTGTGGTAGCGTTTGGGGTATATCATGGATTATATATGCTTGTGCCTGTCAGCAGAATTGTACTGCTTGTTGCAATCGGCATCGGTGCGACGGTCTATTTTGTAACCATTCTGATAATCGGCGGAGTTAATGAGCAGGAGCTCATGGCTTTTCCGAAGGGTGCGATGATGGTGCATTTTGCGAAGAAACTGCATTTGCTTCGATGAGAGGAAAATATATCTGCAGAGAATATTCGCAAAACGCTGCATCCGTATGATGTTTTAACAAAATTTAGAAAGAAAAAATACAAATTCCGAATAAATGATTGTCCTAAAACAAATACTGTTTAGGACAATTATTTTTTTAGGAGGTAGACAAATGGCAAATTTATCAGAGTTGGATTTACAGAATCTCCGTCACCTCATGGGCGGCTATGATGTGACACACTGCAAGATGAAAGAGTATGCACAGTGCGCGTCAGACACCAAGGTGAAGCAGTTCTTTGAAAAAGGTGCGCAGTCTGCAATGCAGAACAAGCAGCAGTTGATGGAGTTTTTGCAATAACACATGTTATTGTGAGTTTGTGTAATTAGGTAATTATGAATTAATAGGAAAGAGGAGTTAAGATTATGCAGATGGAAGAGAAGACAATGGTAGCAGATACGCTTACCGGTATCAACGGAGAACTGGTGCGTTTCGGTGAAATGATTGCCCAGACAGAGAATAAGGAATTGAAACAGACATTAAAGCAGTTCCGCAACGCCTGCGAGCAGTCACAGGAGGAACTGTATCAGATTGCACGTGAGAAATCTTACTATGTGCCTGCGGCGAAAGCGACACAGGCGGAGATTGACCATGTGAAATCACTGTTTACGTCCAGTACTTTGTAGGATTAGGATGGTTTTAGGATAAAAGGCGTCTTGCGGGTTAGACCGTGGGGCGTCTTTTTCTTATGTAATAGGAAAATGCTCAGGTAGTACTATGCGTGGAACTTCTATTCAATAAGATGTGCAAAAATTAATATAAATAAATTTTAATCTATATGAACGTTGTTTTGTGTTAAAATAAGAATAGAGGTGCTATATAGCTTGCTTAATTGATAGTGGACTATGAGAAAACATAGTTCTGAGGATGTGACAATATGACATATTATGAAAAAGCGGTTACTTGGTGGCAACAGAAAAACATTATAACAGATGCTGAATTGGCGGAGGCATTAAACGGTCACAGTATTGCGTTTGCCTATCACTCCGGCAAAATTGAGAATGAGAATATTACCTATCATGATACAAGAGAAATCTTTGAACATGACGGAGTAACGTCTTATACAGGGGACTTACGCACATTATTTGAAATTCGAAATGCAAGAGAAGCTAATGAACTGTTTCTTGTTTCCTTTCGGGAGAAACGCTTGTTTGATGAATCATTGATAAAAGAACTGCAAAAGTGTTTGACACAAAACACCTATGATACACGTAGATGGCAGTTGGGCGAGCGTCCCGGGGAGTATAAACACCATGATTATGTTACCGGCAAAGAGGAAATTGGGGCAGCGCCGGAGGATGTTCAGGAGGAAATGTCCGAACTGTTCTCGGAACTTCAAGAGGTGTCGAATAAGAACGCCTTAACTGCTGCCGCATACTTTCATGCAAAGTTTGAGAACATTCATCCTTTTGCCGACGGTAACGGGCGCACAGGGCGACTGGCAATGAATTATTTTCTTGTTATGCACAATCATCCGCCGATTATCATTCATGAAGAAGACCGAAAAGCCTATTATGATGCGTTGGAGGCATGGGATCGCGAACAGAATCTTGACCCGCTCCGTGATTTTTTGAAAGCGCAGACGGAGAAAGCATGGGAGAAACAGATGGTAAGACTTGAGGGCGCTAAGCGTGCTGATATGACGCAGGAAGAGTTTGAGCAAAGACCAAATGACAGCTGAATAACAGTACATCAACCGGGAAGAAGCAGGAAACTGCTTCTTCTTTTACGCTTGACACACTTTTAAATATCATCACGATTTTTCAAGTTTCGACATAACATAATTACGGGAGATAACACATCCAATGTTTTGAAAGGAAGAAAGCAATGAATGAGAAAGGAAATAAACCAAAAAGAAAAAGCAGAAAAGAATGGATTGTCCCCTTGCTTCTTCTGCTGTTGATGATAATTGGGGCAATAACTCTTTTTGTATTATTACTGCGGGGAAACCGCGGAGAAAATATTGTGCAAGTCTTTGTCTCAACCGAGTATTCAGCCGACGGAGTAGGACTGATTATCGATCCGAACTCGGAAACCGGACATTCATCCAAAGTTGATAGTGTTTTGGAACAGGACGTGGCAATTTCAGGGAGAAAATCCATGACAATTCCTGCCAATAAGAAGGAAATAACAGCCGATTTTTATAATCCGAAAGAAAATGAAGGAGCGTATTACCTGACTTTTGAACTTAGGCTGTGTGATAACAGTGAACTTGGATACGAGGCGCTGTATACGTCCGGACTTGTTGAGCCGGGGCAACACATTGAGCAGATTGAGCTTTCCCATGCACTTGAAAAAGGCGCATATGAAGCAGTCATTCACATTCAACCTTACCGCATGAATGAAGAAAAAACGCTTACCAACAATGCAGATATAAAAATCAAGCTGGTTGCAAATTGAGAGACATTTTCATAACAAATAAAATAAGGAGAAGGTATATTAAGATGACTAATATGAAAAAATTTTTATCAGTTATCATGATGGTCTTATTGACTCTGGGAGTGCCGATTTATTCGCAGGCAAGCGAGGAAACGGCAGCCCCACAGGATACACAGGAAAAAAGTGGAAATACCAACATAGACTACAGTATGGAAGAAACCTACACGGTCACTTTCCCCGCGAGCGTAACCTTTACCGATACAGAAACATCGATTGACAGAGGACTGCTGGTAAGCGATGTGGTGCTTCGTGAGGGCAGAAGCCTTAATGTAAACGTTACGAGCCTTAACGATTTTCAAATGAAAAACGGAGAAGGATTCATTGCCTACCGGCTCATTGTCAATAACAATTATGATAAGCCGGTAAACCATAATAGCAATGTGCTGACCGTGGTCGCCGGGGAGAAATCAGGTTGGGCAGTTCTCACATTTACTACGGAGTTGGATAAATCCGATGCACCATATGCAGGCCGCTATAGCGACACACTTACTTTTACTGTCTCAATCGATTAAAATTTATTCATGCACCTGCTCAATTCCCGCAATATCAGCATCAATCGCCATGGAATAATTGGTATAGTAAACGACGAAGCCGGGCTTTGCGCCGTTTGGTTTCTTGACATTTTTCTTTTGCAGATAGTCGATTTCCACTTTTTCCTGCTCCCTGCCTTTAGAGTAATAGGCGGCGAGACGCGCCGCCTCCTCGAAGGTGCGGTCGGGCAGTTCCTTGCCTTCGGTCTTTACAATCACATGAGAGCCTGGGATTTTCTTGGCATGGAACCACCAGTCGTTGCCGGTGGCGAGCTTAAAGGTTAATTCATCATTTTGATAATTGTTTTTTCCTACATACATATGAAATCCGTCGCTGCTGATGTAATGGAAGGGCTTGCTGGTGATTTTAACCTTCTTTGTGCCGCCTTTCCTGCGGATATACCCGCTCTCGATAAGTTCCTCCTTAATCTGTACGAGGTCATCTTCCTGCATGGCTATATCCAGTGCTGTCAAAATGGATTCCAAATGTTCAATCTCGTTTTTGACTTGTACAGTCAATTCCGAGAGCGCCTCGTAGGTTCTTTTTAGTTTTCCATACTTATCAAAATATTTCTTGGCGTTTTCCTGCGGGGTCAGCGTGTCGTCCAGAGGAATCGTAATCATTTCATTGGTGTAGTAGTTTAGGGCTTCCATAGACTTTGCGCCCTGTTCCACATTATAGCCGTAGGTGTTTAGAAGTTCGCCGTACACCTTGTATTTTTCACGTTTATCCGTATCTTGCATTTGACGTATTTGTAAGTCGTATTTTTTTACATTGCGTTCTAAGGCAGTCTGGACAATCTTGCGAAGGTCCACGGATTTCTGACGTATGCGGCTCACCATGCTGCGCTGCGCGTAGTATTGCTCTAACAACTCACTGACAGAGTTGTAGGTTTTTGCAGTCTTGTCGGAATAGAGAGTAAGGGAAATCGACGCAAATTCTGCGGGAGCTTTTTCATCATAATAGATGGTGGGAGTGAAATTTCCGGATTCAACCTGTGCCATCATATCGGAAAATGTACTGTATAGATTATTTAACTGATTCTCCTCCAACACATTGGCGGGCATATCGCCGTCTACACCGGCGCGGCAACAGATTTCCTGTGCCATTACCGGAGAAAGTCCGGTGTAGGAGGTGTAGAGTGCCTTGTACACGGGCATGGGTTTTTCACGTATTTGCTCCAGTAGGTTTACATAAGTTAATTGCAAAGGATTCTGTTTGTCCTGCGTCTGCGGAATAAAGTAGTCCCTGCCGGGCAGTACCTCGCGGACGGAGCTGACCATGCCGGAAATGTGCTTGATGCTGTCGATGATCTTATCCTGCTCGTTGCAGAAGATAATATTGCTGTGCTTGCCCATAATCTCCACAATCAGCTTCTTGCGGCATATGTCTCCCAGCTCGTCCAGATGTTCTAATTCCAGATGAATAATGCGCTCCAACCCGGGCTGGGATATGCCTGTAATTCTGGCATTCTGCAGGTGCTTGCGCAACAGCATGCAAAAGCCCGGAGCGGTCAGGGGGCTTGGCTTGTTTGACTCCGTCAGATAGACTAAAGGGAGTGACGCGTCCGCCGACAGCAGGAGCCTGTACTGTAAGCCGTTATTCTTGATTGTAAGCAGCAGCTCGTCGCTCTCCGGCTGCGCAATCTTATAAATACGTCCACCCAAGAGTGTGCTGCGCAGTTCTGCTGTTATATTTGCAATCGTGATTCCATCAAAAGCCATAGTGATTTCAACTCTTTCTGTATATTGATTGATATTGCATTGTCTATTCTACAATACCATTATCCTCTTTTCAACTTTCTTGACTACTTCCCGTAATTATTCTATAATGAAATCTGTACGCACAGATTGTTAGAAATGTGTGTCTGACACACAAGAAAGGCAAGTATACGACTATGATAAAAAGCATGACCGGTTTCGGCAGGTGTGAGATTGCAAAAGGCGAGCGTAAGATTACTGTCGAGATGAAATCTGTCAATCACAGATATCTTGATGTCAGTATTAAGATGCCCAAAAAACTGAATTTCTTCGAGGCAGCTATCCGAAGCGAATTGAAGAATTATATTCAGCGGGGAAAGGTGGATGTATTCATCGCCTATGAGGATCTCACGGAATCCAACGTGTGTGTGAAATATAATAAGGAACTTGCCGCGGAGTATATGAAATATCTGACGCAGATAGCGGAGGATTTCTCACTGGACAATGACATACGCGTATCCACGCTTTCCCGCTATCCGGAAGTGCTCGGTATGGAAGAACAGACGGTGGATGAAGAAGAACTGTGGCAGCTTTTGGCTGAGGCTGTAGGCGGTGCCGCGCAGAAGTTTGTGGAAACCAGAATCAAAGAGGGTGAAAACCTTCGGGATGATTTGGTATCCAAACTTGACGGTATGCTTGCTCATGTGGACTATATCGCAGAACGCTCTCCCCAGATTATTGCGGAGTACAGGCAGAAGATAGAGGAGAAGGTCAAGGAACTGATTGGCGACGTGCAGATAGACGAGAACCGTCTGCTGATGGAAGTCACGATTTTCGCGGATAAGGTTTGTGTTGACGAAGAGTTGGTTCGCTTGAGAAGCCATATAGAGACCACCAGAGAGAATCTTATTCAGGGCGGCAGCATCGGGCGTAAGCTTGACTTTATAGCTCAGGAGATGAACCGTGAAGCCAATACAATCCTATCCAAGGCGAATGACTTGGAGATATCCAACCGTGCCATCGAACTAAAAACAGAGATTGAGAAGGTACGCGAGCAGATTCAGAACATTGAATAACGGCAGTTATGATTGCTGCGCGGAGAGGCGGCGGACATGGGAAAACTGATTCATATCGGATTTGGAAATGTGGTAAATACGGGCAAAATTATTGCGATTGTCAGTCCCGATTCCGCACCCATCAAGCGTATGGTGCAGAAGGCGAAAGAGACAGGTATGGCAATCGATGCTACTCAGGGACGTAAGACCAAATCGGTTTTGGTAATGGAGAACAGCCAGATTGTATTGTCGGCGCTTCTGCCGGAGACTATATCGGGCAGAGCACAGACGGAAGGCGGGGATACAGATGAAACGTAAGGGTATATTAATTGTTGTTTCCGGATTTTCGGGAGCGGGCAAAGGCACTTTGGTAAAAAAACTGATAGAAAAGTATGATAATTATGCGCTCTCTGTTTCGGCTACGACCAGACAGCCCCGTGCGGGAGAACAGGACGGCAGGGAATATTTCTTTCTTCAAAAAGAGCAGTTTGAACAGAAGATTGCCGAGAACGGCTTGATTGAATACGCATGTTATTGTGATAATTATTACGGTACGCCGAGAGAATATGTGGAGGGGCAGCTTAAGGACGGCAAGGACGTGATTCTCGAAATAGAGATTCAGGGTGCTCTCAAAATAAGAGAGCAGTACCGTGACGCATTACTCCTTTTCGTAATGCCGCCCAATGCAGAAGAACTTAGACGCAGACTCGTAGGCAGGGGGACAGAGACGGAAGAGGTCATTGACAAGCGGATGCGTCGCGCAGCAGAGGAAGCGCAGGGAATTGAAGAGTACGATTATATTGTAGTCAACGATGATTTGGAGACTTGTGTCGGAGAACTTCATGAAATTATTTTAGCAGCTCATAACACTCCTAATCGGAATAAGGAGTTTATAGAAAATATCAGAAAAGAACTGGAAGGAGAGAAATAATGTTACATCCATCTTATGCAGACTTAATTAATGTAGTAAACAGCGGAGTTGAGGAAGGAGAGGATCCTGTAGTAAACAGCAGATACTCTATCGTGATGGCGACTTCCAAGAGAGCAAGACAGATTATCGCAGGAGATGAAGCGCTGGTTGACGATAAGGGCAAAAAAGCACTCTCTGTTGCCGTGGAAGAGCTGAATCAGGGTAAAGTCAAGATTACAAGTGAGGATGAAGAGGATGAAGAGTGCAATTAAGGCTGTAAGCGAAAGAAAAAATCTTTCTGTCGAAGAAGCAGCGAGAGCCATGAGTATTATGCTGAGCGGTGAAGCGACACAGGCACAGATTGGTGCATATCTGACCGCGCTTCGCATGAAGGGTGAGACCATAGATGAGATTATCGGCAGCGCCAGTGTACTCAAGGAGAAGGCAGAACATATTCATCCCAATCTTTCGATGTATATAGATTTGGTGGGGACGGGCGGAGATTATGCCTATACTTTTAATATTTCGACCACATCCGCATTCGTTGCGGCAGCAGCAGGGCTCCCTGTGGCGAAGCATGGCAATCGTGCAATCTCTTCCAAATCCGGTGCAGGTGATGTGCTGGAAGCGCTGGGTGTCAATATTATACCTGGTATTGAAGTCGTGGAGAAGTGCGTGGAGGAAGTGGGCATCGGATTTATGTTTGCTCCTGCTTTTAATAAAGCCATGAAGTATGTGGGTCAGGCGAGAAGTGAGATGGGCATACGCTCAATTTTTAATATACTGGGACCGATGGCAAATCCGTCCGGAGCTAAGTGTATGTTAATCGGTGTCTATGACCAGACCCTTTGTGAACCGATTGCGACGGCATTAATGCATCTGGGCGTGGAGAACGGTATGGTAGTATCGGGTGCCAACGGCACGGATGAGATTTCTACCGTCAGTGAGACAACGGTTGCGGAAATAAAAGATGATGTAGTTACGGTCTATACGATTACGCCGGAGCAGTTTGGTATCAAGCGCGCCACGGCGGAGGATATTATGGGCGGCGACGGAGAAGCCAACGCAAAGATTACAAGAGATATCTTAAGCGGTGCTGACAAAGGACCCAAGCGAGATATCGTGTTGTTAAACGCAGGTGCGGCATTATATGCGGGGAAAAAGGCTTCCACCATTGAGGAGGGCATGAAGCTGGCGGCTGAGGCAATCGACTCCGGCAAGGCAATGGCGACGCTTGATAAGTTGGTGGAGTATTCTAATAAATGATGAAAAAAGTGCTTTTCATATCTTTAGGCTGCGACAAAAATTTAGTAGATTCCGAGATGATGCTTGGTATGCTCGCCGAGAGCGGATATGAATTTACCGATGATGAACGGGAAGCGGACATTGTGGTAATCAATACGTGCTGCTTTATAGGAGATGCCAAGGAAGAGAGCATCAACACGATTCTGGAGATGGCGGAGCTTAAGAAAAGCGGCGATATAGAGATGCTGATTGTGGCGGGGTGTCTGGCTGAACGTTATCGCGAGGAGATTCAGACAGAGATTCCCGAAGTGGATGCTGTTTTGGGAACTACGGCAATCGATGAAGTCGTTAATACGATGAACAATGTAAGCCGCGGCATAAAAGAGAATTGCTATAAGAGCCTGGAAGAGAAGCCTCTGACCGGCGTCAAGCGCGTGGTGACTACAGGCGGACATTATGCTTATTTAAAAATTGCGGAAGGGTGCGATAAACACTGTACTTACTGTATCATTCCCAAAGTCCGCGGGAACTACCGCAGTGTGCCTATGGAGCATTTGGTTTCGGAGGCACGGGAGCTTGTCGAGCACGGTGTGAAGGAATTGATTCTTGTGGCGCAGGAGACTACTGTCTACGGTACAGATTTGTACGGACATAAGGCGCTTCCGGAGCTGCTTAGGGAACTTTGTAAGATAAACGGAATCTACTGGATTCGGATTTTGTACTGTTATCCGGAGGAGATTGACGATGAGTTGATTCAAGTGATGCGGGAGGAGAAGAAAATCTGCAACTATCTGGATTTGCCGATTCAGCACGCATCCGATTCCATCCTGCAGAGGATGGGGCGTAAGACTGACAGTAGGAAGCTTGAGACCATTATAGAGAAACTGCGGCGTGAGATTCCCGATATCTGTCTTAGGACGACTTTGATTACCGGTTTCCCGGGAGAGTCCGAGGCGGAGCACGAGGAACTGTTATCCTTCGTTGAGCGGATGAGATTCGACAGACTGGGGGTTTTTACTTACTCACAGGAAGAAGACACGCCGGCGGCAGATATGCCGGAGCAGATTCCCGAGGAGGTTAAGGAAGAGCGACAGGGGCAGCTCATGGAGCTGCAGCAGGAGATTGCTTTTGAGGCGGCGCAGGAAATGGTCGGCAGGGTAGTGACAGCCATGATCGAGGGCAAAGTGGCCGACGAGAATGCGTATGTGGCGCGAACTTACAAGGATGCGCCGAGCGTGGACGGTTTCCTTTTTATCAATACGGACAGAGAACTGATGACAGGAGATTTTGTCAGGGTAAAAGTTACCGCTTCCTACGAATATGATCTGATTGGAGAGTTGGAAGATGAATCTGCCTAATAAATTGACTATGTTTCGTGTAATCCTGATTCCTTTTTTTGTAGTGTTTATGTTGGTTGACATAACATTATATGACAAGTGGATTGCTTTGGGGATTTTTATTATTGCGAGTTTGACGGATTTGTTGGACGGCAAGATTGCCAGAAAATATAATCTGGTGACTAATTTCGGGAAATTTATGGACCCATTGGCGGATAAACTTTTAGTTTGCTCCGCACTGATTTGTCTGGTAGCGCTTAGTAAAATTCCGGCGTGGATGGTTATTGTAATTATAGCCAGAGAATTTATTATCAGTGGTTTCCGTCTGATTGCCTCCGACAACGGCGTGGTTATTGCGGCAAGCTACTGGGGGAAATTCAAGACGACGTTCCAGATGGTCATGATCTGTCTTATGATCGCGGATATTACTGCCATAAGTGTGATCACCGCGGTAGTGATGTGGGTGGCGGTAGTGTTGACGGTGGTGTCCTTAATTGACTATCTGGTAAAAAATAAGGATGTCATGAAAGATACGAAGTAGAATACTAGAGTGTGATTGGTATTAATAATCGAGAACGGATGAAAATATGATTGTAGAATTGATTTCGGTAGGAACAGAAATTTTACTTGGAAATATTGTGAACACCAATGCGGCATATCTGTCCGAGCAGTGTGCGGCGCTTGGTCTTTCCTGCTATTATCAGGATGTGGTCGGCGACAATGAGGAGCGGCTGTGTGAGACGATTCGCACGGCGCTTGGCAGAGCCGATATCCTGCTTATATCAGGGGGCCTGGGACCGACACAGGACGATTTGACGAAGGAGGCGGCCGCTAAGGTTATGGGCAAGGCCCTTTACCTGCATGAGGAGAGTAAGGCTTCCATTCAGCAGTTTTTCGAAGAAAGAGGACTGGAGATTACGGATAATAATTGGAAGCAGGCAATGATGCCCGAAGGCTGCATTGTGGTGGATAATCCAAACGGTACTGCACCGGGAGTTATTATGGCGGAAAACGGCAAGCACGTGATTCTGATGCCGGGACCGCCGAATGAGATGATTCCTATGTTTGAGACATCTATTATGCCATATTTAGGTAAATTGCAGGATGGCGTGATTTTTTCCCAGACCGTCAAGATATGCGGCGTGGGTGAGAGTAAAGCGGAGACTATGGTGCAAGATCTGATTGAGAGCCAGTCGAACCCTACCATAGCAACCTATGCCAAGACGGGGGAAGTACATTTGCGCGTGACTGCGAGAGCGGAGGACGAGAAAGCGGCGAGGAAGTTAGTCAAGCCGGTTGTCAAGGAATTAAAAGGCCGGTTTGGCAGTCATGTTTATACCACGGAAGAAGAAGTCACATTGGAAAAGGCGGTGGTGGATCTCCTTCTTGCCAACAAGCTGACCATCAGTACAGTGGAGTCCTGTACGGGTGGGCTTGTGGCCGCCAGATTAATCAACGTGGCAGGTGTGTCGGAAGTATTTAAATCAGGATATATAACTTATTCCAACAAAGCGAAACGCCGGTTGCTTGGTATTAAGAAGAGTCTTCTTGTAAAACACGGCGCGGTCAGCAAAGAGACGGCAAGAGAGATGGCAAAAGGAGCGGCGCTAGTCTCCAAGGCTGATGTGACAGTCAGCATAACAGGTATTGCCGGACCGGACGGTGGCACGGAAGAAAAGCCGGTAGGGCTTGTTTATATCGGTTGCAGCGTTTGTGGTAAGGTTACGGTTAAGGAGTATCATTTTAGAGGAAGCCGTGCTAAAATCAGAGAAAGTACAGTTTCCGCGGCACTGGCTTTGATGCGAGAATGTATTCTGGAGTATTACAGCGAAGTGACATTCGGAAGTAGTGAGAAATAGAACTCAATAACTTTTATTCAGGAAAGACGAGAGGTAAGCAAATGAGTGAGTGGGATCAATTCGATAATCTTAACAATGGGAACGAAGGAGAAAATACCGCGCCTGACACATACACAACGGAGAACAGCGCGGATATTTATAACACTCCGAATGTCGTAGACAGTCCGTTGGAGGATGCACCCGCTGTGGAAGCAGTCGTAGAGAATGCAAATGCCGAGAAGGTGACGGAGGCGGAAGTGACCGTAGAAAATGTAGATGCAGAGAATGTGGCGGATGTGGAAGTGGTTACGGAGAATGCACCTGCGCAGAATGCTGTAGAAATCGACGCGGTTGTTCCGTATAACAGCCCTTACGGCGGACAGCCCCAGAACGGCATACCGGGGAACCCGTATATTCCGGTTCCCAATAATAATCCTTACAATCATAATCCGTACAACAATCAGTATAACGGCAACATGTACGGGAATAATCCGTATAACAATAATCAATACAATAACAATCCGTATAGTGGCAATCCGTATGGCGGACAGCCTCAGAACGACAATCCGTACAGTGGCAATCCGTATGGCGGGCAGCCTCAGAACGACAATCCGTACAGTGGCAATCCGTACGGCGGACAGCCTCAGAACGACAATCCGTACAGTGGCAATCCCTACGGTGGACAACCCCAGAATGGCGGTCAGGGGAATCCGTACAACCATAATCCGTATAACAACAATCCGTATAATAATAATCCCTCCGGCACACCGCCCTATAACAATAATCAGTTCAGCCCTTACGCGGCACCGCCCAAGAAAAACAAGAACGGCCTGATTATCGGTATTGTTATAGCGGTTATTGTTCTGTTTCTTATTGCTATTTGTGCCTTGGTGTACAAAGCGGTTACACTGACTGATAGGGATGATGACAAGGCGAGAAATGAGCGGGAGGAGTACCGATTTGACGATGATGATGACGATTGGGGTGTAGAGCGCAAGAAAAAGAATAAAGACCCTGAACCCGATGATCGGGATGATCATGATGATGACGACGATTGGTATGATGATTGGTACGACGATTATGATGATTGGTACGACGATTATGATGATTGGTATGACGATTATGATGATGAGTACTATGACCTGCATGACGACATCCGCTGGGATTTGTCCTATACCGTTAGTTTCGAGGACTACGAGTACGATGAGGACGATATAGCGATATTAATCAGCTATCCTGTTATTGAAGGTGATGATGTCCCCAATCTGAGGAAATTGAATCAGGCGATTCAGGATGAAGTAGAGTTCCTGCAGGATTTGGCGTCTGACGCTGATGAGGGAGAAGGATTTACTTTAATCGGTCTTGCGTATGTGACTTATATGGATGAGGAGAAGTTGAGTATAGTTTTCCATGAGAGCATATATACTGACTATGAAGATGATTATTATTTGTACAGCATCAATATAGATATGGAAAACGGGGTTGTTCTGGATAATCAGAATCTTATCAATGCAAATGATGATTTTTCCATAGAATTCAGAGAAAGAAGCGATATTCAGAATGGCGAGAGCATCCCGCTGTCAAGAATGACAGACCAGGAGATCACCAAACATTTTAACTCTTCGGATATTATCATATTCTACACGCCGATGGGTATGGAAATCGGATTTAATCATGATGCGGGGTGGATTACGGTTACCTATCAGGATTACGAAAAATATTTGAAAGTTTTTTAGTACAGATTCTATTCGTGATTAATAAGTGAAAGAAGTATGAAAGGAGAGATGAAAATGAGAAAGAATTTCGGAGTGAAATCTTGGGTATATCCGCAGCCGGTGTTAATTATAGGCACATATGACGCTGACGGGAAACCGGATGCGATGAATGCTGCGTGGGGAGGACAGTATGAAGCCAATCAGGTGATGCTTTGCCTCGGTAAGCATAAAACTACGGACAATATCAAATTGAAAGGTGCATTTACTGTAAGCTTTGCAACTGCATCGCAGGTTGTAGCTGCGGATTATGTGGGTATCGTATCCGCCGGCGATACACCGGACAAAATGGAGAAATCCGGGTTTACTACTACCAAGAGCGAATTTGTTGACGCGCCGTTAATCAACGAATTGCCGTTGGCACTGGAATGCAAGTTCATCAAGTTTAACGAGGACGGTAATGTGATTGGCGAGATTGTCAATGTCAGCGCAGATGAGAGCATTCTTGATGCGGAAGGTAAGATTGATGCGGCAAAACTGGATGCCATTATCTTTGACCCGGCCAATGCCGCATATTTAAGACTTGGCGAGAAGGTCGGCAATGCATTTGCGGACGGAAATAAGCTCAAATGATATCTGTTTCAATATTTTGCCGGGGCGAAAGTGACAAGATTGTGACTCTTTCGTTCCGGTTTTTATCGTATCAATGCTTGCATTTGTAAGTGTCGAAGAATAAAATAATATTCATCATTCAAAATCTGGGGGAATATACCATGGCTGATATGGCAGAAGACGAATTATGGGACCTTTATACGAGGGACAGGGAAAAAACGGGCGTATTACATAGGCGCGGTGACGAGCTGAAAGAAGATGAATACCATCTGGTCATCCACGTATGTATTTTTAACAGCAAGAACCAATTGTTGATTCAGCAGAGGCAGCCCTTTAAAGAAGGATGGCCTAATATGTGGGATGTGACCGTGGGAGGTTCTGCTTTGCAGGGAGAGAGCAGTTTTCAGGCGGCGGAGAGAGAACTGTTCGAAGAAATTGGTTTAAAACTGGATCTGTCAGATATAAGACCGAATTTCACCATTAATTTTCCACAAGGTTTCGATGATTATTATATACTGGAGCGGGAGGTAGACCTGACTAAACTCAGCCTGCAGGAGGAAGAAGTGCAGGCAGTCCGTTGGGTTAGTAAGGAAGAAGCCATGCGGATGCAAGAAGAAGGTGCTATGATTCCGTACTGGTTCCTGGATAAGTTGTTTGAGATTAAGGGTACTTTCGGAGCACATGGGATATAATGAATCATTGTGGATTTGGCGCATTGTAAGTGGGATTGTTGAGGTTAGAAAACATATTATAGAAATATTATCAATATAAGAAGGAGAAGTATCATGTGTACAGCGGCAACATATAAAACCAAAGATTTCTATTTTGGAAGGACATTGGACTACGAGTTTTCCTACGGTGATGAAGTTACTATCACTCCCAGAAATTATCCTTTTCATCTGAGAGAAATGGGTGACATGATTACACATCATGCAATTATCGGCATGGCGTATGTGGCGAATGACTACCCCTTATACTATGATGCCATAAACGAAAAGGGCCTTGGTATGGCGGGGCTGAATTTCGTGGGCAATGCTGCGTGTTGGGATAAAGCAGAAGACAAAGACAATATTGCGCAGTTTGAATTTATCCCATGGATTCTTGGTCAGTGCTCCACGGTGAAAGAAGCGCGTCGTCATGTGGAGAAAATGAATTTATTAAACGTTCCTTTCAGTGACAAGCTGCCACTGTCGCAACTGCACTGGATAATTGCCGATTCCGAGGAGTCCATAACCGTGGAAGCTGTTGAAGAGGGCATCAAAATCTATGACAATCCGGTAGGCGTTTTGACAAACAATCCGACCTTCGACAAGCAGCTGTTTGCACTGAATAACTATATGCATTTGTCAACCAAGTCCCCGCAAAATACATTTGGACCGGGCTTGGACTTACAGCGCTACAGCCGCGGCATGGGAGCAATCGGACTGCCGGGGGACTTGTCATCTCAGTCCAGGTTTGTGCGGGTGGCATTCACCAAGATGAATTCAATTTCCGGAGAGGGAGAAAAGGAGAGTGTCAGCCAGTTTTTCCATATTCTTAATTCAGTGGACCAGCAGCGTGGGTGCTGTGAACTGGACGACGGCAAATATGAGATTACCCTCTATACTTCCTGTTGTAACGCAGACAAAGGAATCTATTACTATACATCCTACGACAATCATCAGATTACGGCAGTTGATATGCATAAAGAGAATCTGGACAGTGATAAGCTGATACGATATCCGATTATCAAAGAGGAGCAGATTAGGATGCAGAATTAGATAAGTTCCGTATTGTCAAATCGGCAATTTGGGGCTCATACGGGAATTTTGGGCGATACGCATAAAACTCTTGCGTGTCGCTCCTTTTTTTGATAAACTTGACTCATCTGAAGAAATGGAATTCTGTTATGCATATCCGGCATTTCGCCACGATTTCCATTATTTCATATTTTTAGGAAAGGAGGGTTGAAGTGTCATTTATTGGACATATAGGATGCTAAAATAGCGATCATAGAAGCTATTCGGCATGCGGCAGCTGATAATTTATGAAAAGGTGATTGACAAAATCGAACATTTGTTTTATTCTGATAACAGAACAGGTGTTCTACAAGAAAAGGAGAACAAATTTATGGAAAGAGAAGAAAAATTAAAAGCATTGGATGCGGCTTTAGGGCAGATAGAGAGACAGTTCGGCAAGGGTGCCGTTATGAAGCTGGGAGACCCTTCCGTACAGATGAATGTGGAGACGATTCCTACAGGTTCCCTCAGCCTTGATTTGGCCTTGGGTCTTGGCGGTATACCGAAGGGCAGAATTGTGGAAATTTACGGTCCGGAGTCCAGTGGTAAGACGACCGTGACATTACATATGATTGCCGAAGTACAGAAGCGAGGCGGTATTGCGGGATTTATCGATGCGGAGCATGCGCTTGATCCTGTGTATGCGAAGAATATCGGTGTTGATATCGATAATCTGTATATTTCCCAGCCGGACTGCGGTGAACAGGCATTGGAAATCACTGAGACGATGGTGCGTTCCGGTGCGGTAGATATTATTGTAGTGGATTCGGTCGCCGCATTGGTGCCTAAGGCGGAGATTGACGGCGATATGGGAGACAGTCATGTGGGTCTTCAGGCGCGTCTGATGTCGCAGGCGCTTCGTAAGCTGACTGCAGTGATCAGTAAGTCCAACTGTACGGTTGTGTTCATTAACCAGCTGCGTGAGAAAGTGGGCATTATGTTCGGTAACCCCGAGACTACCACCGGCGGACGCGCATTAAAGTTCTACTCCTCCGTGCGGCTTGACGTTAGAAGAATTGAATCCCTTAAGCAGGGCGGAGAGGTAATCGGTAACAGGACAAGAGTAAAAGTAGTGAAGAATAAGATTGCGCCGCCTTTTAAGGAGGCTGAGTTTGATATTATGTTCGGCGAGGGTATTTCCGTTGTCGGTGATATACTGGACCTTGCTGCTGAGAATAATATCATCAATAAGAGCGGTGCGTGGTTTGCATACGAGGGCAATAAGATTGGGCAGGGCAGAGAGAATGCGAAGCAGTACCTGAAGGATAACCCGGCAGTGTGTGCGGAAGTGGAGCGTAAGGTCAGGGAACTGTTTAATCTGGATGCGGCTCAGACGGATGATACGGCGCAGCCGGCTCAGAAGCAAAGTGTGAAGAAGGATGCAGAATAGCACAATAATGATGGAAAGACGGAATAGCCGATTGGAGGGCTGAGATGCTTGTAACACAGATATCCGAGGTGTCGAAGTCACGCAGTCGGATTTACTTGGACGGGCAGTTCGCTTTTATATTATATAAGGGCGAGCTGCGTCAATTTCAAATCAAAGAAGGGCAGGAGCTTACCGAGGAGTGTTATCGGCAAATTATGACGCAGATATTGCCGAAACGGGCAAAGCTCCGCAGCATGAATCTGCTGCAGTCTCGCGATTATACCAGAAAACAATTGGAAGATAAACTGAAGCAGGGAGAATACCCGCGGGAATGTATCGAGGAGGCGCTCTCCTATGTTGAATCATACGGTTATATAGATGACCGCAGATACGCCGGAGATTATATAGAGTATCATATACAGACTAAGAGTAGGATGCGCATAGAGACGGACCTTATGAGAAAAGGAATCTCTAAGGAAGTAATCCGGCAAGCTTTTGAAGACCTGGGAAACTTGGGCGTAGTGCAGGACGAAGCAGCATTAATTCGTGACTTGCTCAATAAGAGAAAATATTGTGCAGACACGGCTACGAGACAGGAACAGCAGAAGATGTACGGCTTTCTGTATCGTAAAGGCTTTTCACCGGAGGTTATTGTAAGAGCACTTGAACTTTAAAGTCATAGCATAGCTGTCTATTCTTCAATATCTCCGACGAGATGTCCTGTAAATTCCTGCAAAAGACTCTCCTCCTGCTTGCGCATAAACAGTACCATTTGATTTTCTTGAAAAGAAAATTGTAAATGAATGCTTCCGACGCAGGAGTCTATTATATTAACTTTAACATACAGTGTATTGTCCGAAAGCCAAACGCCGCTTGCAGCATAATAGAAAGCGTAAAGAGGGAGTGTACCGGTTTCGGGCTTTCCCATGCCGAAAACAATTGTGTATTCCTGTCCTTTATACTCGAAGAAGAAATGTCCTGCGGTTTCAGCCTCAAAACTAATCTGCATGGAAGAGAACGTATCGCTGTTTGAAATCCGGAAGCGTTTTCCTGAAATTTCTTCCGAAAGGGGGCATGTTTTGTGCCCGCCGGAGGTATAAAGTGTACGGGAAGTGATAAACCGTTCGTAATCTGTTTGCCCTTCGGTTATCGCAACGGAATCTCCGACAGTAGCTGCTTGGTTCGCGGTATTCAAAATAGAACCTCTGTCAGTATACGGCAGGATCTCTTCATACAGTGCGTCGTAAATCTGCTGATTTCCGCCGCCGATTCCCTGTGTATCTGCAGTTGTCACACAGATCAGGTCATAGTCGGGCAGTACGATAATGAGCTGTCCGCCCATGCCGTAGCATACATATCCATTTTTCTGCGTGCGCCAGAATTGCATCCCATAACCGCACGCTTCGCTTGGAAGAGGCGCAGTCACGGCTGTAGCTGTGAGGCATGATGTCGCTTCTCGTATATAGGAGGCGGACAGTAGTTGTTTCCCGTCAATCTTTCCTTCCCGCTTTAGGAAAATTCCGAATTTTAGCATATCCATAGAGGTGGCTACCAGACCGCTGCCTCCGATGGAAACTCCGAAAGGGTCCTTTAGCAGGTAGGATTCTTCTGAGAGTCCTATAGGTGCAAGTTTCTTTTTTATATAGTCAAGCATATCCGTGCCGCTGAGCTTTTCCGCCAGAGCGCACAGCGTATGGGCTGAGGAAGTGTCATAGTGGAAGACAGTCCCCGCAGGATGCGTAGGAGGAGTTGTGAAGAAGCTTTCTACCCAGTCTGTTTCCAAGTCCAGCTTATAGGTGGTTTTTTCGTGACAGGTGCGCATCATAAGCATATCACGAATTGTCATGTCGGCGATGTAAGGATGGACATTCGCCGGAACTTTCTCAGGGAAATAATCTACGATTTTATCCTCTAAGGACAATTTGCCCTCATCAGCGAGAAGACCGATTGCAATCGAAGTAAAACTCTTAGTAATCGAGAACATACGGTGAAGCGTGTCGGTGTTACAGGGAGAGTAATAACATTCACAGATTAATTTATCATGATGCATCAGAAGAAAACTGTGCATCGGAATTTGTTTTTGTTCGAGACGCTCAAGCGAGCGAATAATACAGTCTGATGGGATACCTGTTTGTTCGGGTAAAGCGCGTTCAATCTTAAGCATGTCAGCGAAAACCTCCGGTATTCTTAATATATATCACGGTTCTGTAGATGGCTCTAAGAACTTAGAATATCAGAAATATTGTAACAATTTACCCGCAAATACACAAGTAGGAGTTATGTAAGCCCTTACAAAGTGACTGTGGGCGGAAAGTTTTGGGCATTTCTATCATAAATATAATAAAAAACATAAATTTTTTGGCAAATTCTTTAGAATATGCTTTACAGATTAGGTCACGTTGTGATATCATATTCAATATGGATGAAAGCGTTTACATTTCATCCTGTAACCTGCATTTCATACATAAATGAGATGCAAAACAATTTATAAGGAGGTTTACTATGAAAAAGAAATTGGTTTCCTTACTTTTGGCAGCCGCTATGGTTGTTACATTAGTAGGATGTGGAGACAATGGATCTACCACAACACAGGATTCCGGCAGTAATGCGGCAGATACTAACTCATCTTCCGATTCCGGTGCAACGGGTAATACCGATGCGACAGAGTCTGAAGCAGCTGGAGACGATATTGTTAAGCCGGAAAAAATCAAAATGATGGTTGACGGAACTGTATTTACACAGGAGAACGGTCGCGATCAGTTTATCGCAAAACTTGAGGAACTGACAGGTATCAAAATCGAAGTAATTCAGCCTGACCATGATGCTTACTATGATGTAGTTGGTCAGCAGATCGCTTCCGGAGAGTGGCCGGATGTATTGATTCTCAGCTCCACATATCTGTCCAGCTATGGTTCTGAAGGCGTGCTTTGGGATATGGCAAGCGCATGGGAGAATTCAGACCTTAAGAAACGTCAGGAAGCAAACAACGGTGACGGTGTTGTATCCTCTATGTACATTGACGGTCATCTGTATGGTATGCCGGCAACACACGGTAATGGTTGTGTGACTTACGTAAAGCAGAAATGGCTTGACGATGCAGGTATCACCTCTCTGCCGACTAACTATGCTGAGTACTATGACATGCTTCTTAAACTGAAAGAGGCAGAAGGTGTGGATTATGTAGTAGCAGCAGCTGGTTTCTTGGGCGCTGAGGCACCTTTCGTAAACTATCTGCCTGAGTTCTATCAGGATGCATGGCCTTCTTTCTATCAGAAAGCTGACGGCACATGGGCTGACGGTTTTGAAGAGGATTCTATGAAGGCAGCAATGGAGAGACTTGCGCAGGCGGTTTCTGACGGATTGCTTGATCCTGAGACAAACACATACGGAACAGGTGATGTTCGTAACAAATACTATGATGACAGCTTAGGTGTATTCACTTACTGGGCAGGAACATGGGCTTCCAACCTGAAGAACAACCTTGAGAACAACGGTCTTGATGGTGAGTTGGTAGCTTTGTCTCCGATTAAAGAGGCTGTACCTCCGCTGGCAACCGGTGCTTCTTATATCGACCGTGTATCTCCGGCATGGTGCATCACCACAGCTTGTGAGAATCCGGAAGGCGTATTCAAGTATTTCATCGAGGCAATGCAGGATGGCGGCGACGTTCAGTTCTTGTGGACATATGGTGTTGAGGGTGTTCACTGGGGAACAGATGCAGAGACACTGTATGCTGATACAGACAGCCCGAAGGTATACGCTGAGGGTGAGTTCCACATGAAGGATAACCTTGAGACACCGGGTTCACAGTACACCAAAGCTCACATTGATCCGATGCTTGCTCTTACAGCATTAGCAAATGATCCTCGTGAGACGACAGTTAAGCCGGAAGCATTGGCAGCGCAGGCGTTGTTCAATGAGAATTCCGTAGGTGCATTCGTTGTTCCTTCCACGGAAGCAATGAACCAGTTTAACGGTGATTTGATGACAGAGAAGTCCGCTCTTGTTACAAGAGTTGCTCTCGGTGAGATTACTGTGGATGAAGCATACGCAGAGTATGAATCACAGGGATATGCTGATATGTCCAAGCAGATTGTTGATTCTTTGAATGCACAGTAATATATTATAAGTGATATGGAATTAGGCGGAGCAGTAATATCCAAGACTCCGCCTAATCTATCCATGAAAGAGTGCTGATTCTTTTTTGAAATTTTATGGGAGAGGAAGAACAGGTATGGCAGAAAAAAAACAGAAACAAGCAAAGCCTTCAGGCAAAAAGACTTTGGCAAAAATGTATAAGTATAGGGGATTCTATCTGATGTTCCTTCCTGTATTTGTATTTGCCGTTATATTTTTCTATGCACCGATGCTTGGTATCCGCTATGCGTTTACAAACTATAATGGTATCCGGGAACCAAGCTTTGTAGCGTTTAAGAATTTCCAGCAGATGTTTTCAATGCAGAATTTCTGGACAGCATTTTGGAATACAGTCCAGATCAGTATTATTAAGCTCCTTTTGACGACGTTTGCTGCTGTAGTTGTAGCAATACTTCTGAACGAGATTGCGAACCTTTTGTTCAAGAAGGTTGTGCAGACGATTATTTATCTGCCCCACTTTATGTCGTGGGTTGTGACGGCATCTATCTTTTCCTTGATACTGTCGCCTTCCAGCAGCGGACTTGTAAACACATTTCTTGTAAAGCTAGGCATTATAGATTCCAGCAGTATGATTTATTTCCTGGGAACTACGAAATGGTGGCGCTTTGCTTACTATCTCATCAATATATGGAAAGAAACCGGATGGCAGACCGTAATCTTTATGGCAACGCTTGCCGGCATCAATACAGACCTCTATGAGGCGGCAGCCATTGACGGCGCCGGCAGATGGGGTAAAATGTGGTATATCACATTCCCTCAGCTCAGAAATACAATTTTAACAGTTATTATTTTGAATCTTGCGAAAGTTATGAATCTGTTTGAGTCAGCATTCGTGCTGCAGAACGATGCAACATTGAGCGTCTCAAACGTGCTTGAAACATATATCTATTATCAGAGTTTTAACAGCGGTTCCATTCCGAATTACGGTTATACGACAGCCGTCGGCCTGTTCAAGTCTCTGGTAGGCTGTGTACTTGTTCTTGTCTGCAACCAGTGGAGTAAGAAGGTACGTGAAGGTCGAGGAATTGTATAAGGAGGGAATGGCATGAAGACGAAAAAGAAAATTTCAGTATTCCAGATTGTTAATGGAATTGTATTTGTACTTGTAGCATTTCTCATTCTGATTCCGATGTGGAAAGTTATTGTTGACTCGTTCGACTTACGTACGGCATACGGTATGAAGCTGTGGCCGGAGGCATTCGGATTGGACGGCTATAAGAATATTTTTTCAAATCCGACAATGTTTCGCCCGCTGGTTATATCCTTTATCACCACGATTGCGGGTACGTTTGTCGCACTGACATTGTCTACGCTTGGTGCGTATGTACTGATTCAGTGGGATATGCCGGGCAGAAATTTCTTTGCGAATATGTTACTGTTTACCATGATTTTCAACGGTGGTATGATTCCTACCTACTTGGTGCTGCGAGGCCTGCATTTAACGAATACACTGGGTGTTGTTATTTTGTTCCCGGCGTTAAATGTATATAATCTGGTGTTGATGCGTAACTTCTTCGAAGGTATTCCGGCGAGTTTGTTCGAGTCGGCGACGTTGGACGGATGTAGCCCGATGCAGACATTTATCCGTATCGTGCTTCCGATGTCTAAGGCGGCACTTGCATCCATCGGTTTGATGTTCGCGGTAACCTATTGGAACGATTATACACACTACAAACTGTACATTACCGATTCCAAGTGGTATAACTTCCAGATGAAGCTTAGAGGAATGGTCATGGGTAGTGATCTTCCGCCTACGGCAGGTAGCAATGCGACGGAGAATACGGTAAGGAATGCGGCGATCATCGTTGTAATTATTCCGTTCATGATTCTGTATCCTTTCTTACAGAAGTACTTCGTTAAGGGTGTTAATATCGGAGCCGTGAAAGAATAATAAGTATTGGTGCAGGCGGATTGATTTCCCTGCACCAATTTTTTGAAATAAAATAATTTTATGGCGGCAATTTATTTAGGTATGGAAGTGAGCTGAGTAAATTGTCCGATGATTGGAGGACAGAAATGAGCACGATTTATTGGGCAGGAGATTCCACAGTACAGTTCAACGGAATTATGACGTTTCCACAGACAGGGCTTGGGCAGGTGCTTTCCATGTACCTGAAACCGGAGGTTACGGTTGAGAATCATGCGAAAAACGGACGCAGTACTAAGAGTTTTATTGATCAATCAAGGCTTGCGCCCATTTATGACAGAATTTCGGAGGGAGATTTCCTGTTTATCCAGTTCGGGCATAACGATGAGAAGAAAGAAGATCCGGAGAGGTATACGGACCCCGAAACGGAATACAGAGAGAATCTTGGTAAGTTTATTAATGCGGCGAGAAATAAAAAGGCATATCCTGTACTCATAACGCCGTTGGAGAGAAGAAACTTTGAAGAGGACGGACATTTGAGGGAGGTCAGTGAGCATCTTCCCTATGTACAGGCAATGAAGAAAACCGCTGAGGAGCTTTCGGTACCGCTTGTTGATTTGTTCACGATGAGCAGAGAGAAGTTGGAAAAGGCAGGGCCGGAGGAGACTCTCGAATGGTATATGCATATACCTGCAGGGATTTACCCGTATCATCCGGAAGGGTTGGACACGGATAATACGCACCTTCAATATAAGGGCGCGGTGATTTATGCGGGCTGTATCGCCAGAGGATTGAAAGAGTTGGGCGGTATCTATGCGGATCTTTTATTGGATGAGTTGTCTGAGAAGCCGTATTACGGTATGTAAAGAAATGACTAAATGATTCTGTGTACTGTTCGATATTGTTGTAACATAACAGTTGCTTTTATGAGAGAGGAATACATATGGAACGTTTATGGAAATCAGACTTGGAGGACGGAACTTATAGGAATCCGATTTTGTACGCAGACTACTCTGATCCCGATGTAATCCGTGTAGGCGATACCTTTTATATGACGGCATCAAGTTTTAACTATATACCGGGGCTTCCGATTCTCACATCTAAGGATTTGGTCAATTGGAAGCTTGTAAACTATGCCGTTAAACGGATTGACTATGATAAGTACGATACGCCGCAGCATGCCAAGGGAATTTGGGCACCTGCTATCCGCTATCATGACGGCAATTTTTATATTTATTATGGAATGCCTGATGAAGGTATTTTCATGGTAAAGACGAAGGAGCCGCTCGGCGAGTGGGAGAAGCCTGTTCTTGTTCTGGAAGGTAAGGGACTGATTGACCCTTGCCCTTTCTGGGAGGACGATGGGACGGCATATGTAATACATGGTTATGCGAAGAGCCGGATTGGTTTCAAGAGCTACCTGGGAATCTTCCCTATGAGCACAGACGGAAAGCAGGCGACAGCACCTGACAGAATTCTATTTAACGGGGTAGAGACGCAGCCCACCATTGAAGGACCGAAGGTTTATAAGCGAAACGGGTATTATTATATTTTCGCACCTGCCGGAGGTGTTCGGACGGGATGGCAGACAGTTCTCCGCGCCCGAAGTATCTATGGGCCTTACGAAGAAAAAATCGTGATGAAGCAGGGAGATACACCGGTGAACGGGCCTCATCAGGGAGGTTTGACGGATACTCTGTCGGGACAGGAGTGGTTTGTACATTTTCAGGACAGAGGACTATACGGAAGAATTGTTCACTTACAGCCTGTACATTGGAAGCAGGACTGGCCTGTGATAGGTGTGGATGAAGACGTGGAAGGATGCGGCAGACCGTGCATCGTTCATGAGAAGCCTGATATGGGTGTCAGAGGCGAGATTACATATTTAGAGGCATCGGACGAATTTACGGGAGACAAACTTGGGCTGCAATGGCAGTGGCTTGGAAACGCCAAGGACAATTTTTGTTCCCTTACAGCTAACCCTGACCATTTACGGCTTTATTGTCTGAACCCATCCGGCAAGGCGCAGCCTATTTTGTGGGAAAATGCAAATGTGTTGACACAGAAAATAGTCTGTCCATACTTTCGGGCGGAGACTTGTGTACAGCTTGGAGGCTTACAGGAGAAGGAACAGGCGGGACTCGTTATGATGGGTGGACACTATGCGTATCTGGCGGTTCGTGTGGTCGATGGTATAAAGCAACTCATTTATGCGCAGAGCTTTGACGGTGTACAGGGAATGGAGGAACAGGTGACTATCCTTCGGGAACTGGAAGCTGACAGCGAAGAAATCCGGCTGAGGGAGAGCCTGACAGAGGATGGCTTTTCTGTGGAGTATTCTACGGACGGAGTAAGCTATCAGCAGGTGGAGACGTCCTTTTTCCCGACGGACCACACTTGGGTGGGGGCCAAAATCGGTCTTTTCGCCAATGTGGTCTCAAATCAAGAACAGGGCGGATTCGCGGATTTTGCATATATTCATATGGAGGAAGCATGACAATTCAGGATGCGATAAAGCAACAAAATATAGACGCTGTCAAGAGAATCTTGACGGAAGATCCCTCCGCGATCGATGAGACGGATGACCGGGGTATTGCGATGTCGTTTCTGGCAGCCCGCAGCGGCAATTTAGAATTGGTAAAATATATCGTGGAATATTCCAGAGCCAGCATGAACATGGTGGATGATAGCAATAGGAATATTCTTCATTACGGAGCGATGTCGGGAAACGCATCGCTCTGCCGTTATCTGGTGGAAAAAGTCGGAATGGATATTCTGAGTGGGGATCGTAATCTTGTAACACCTTATCAGATTGCGTACGAGGGAAATTATGCAGAGTTGCTTGAATATTTTCAGGAAAAGGTGGGAGCAGCTTACGAAGAAATGTATCACAATCCCATCAGGCAGGGGATGTTCCCGGACCCTTCCATTGTGCGTGTAGGCGACGACTACTATATGGTCAATTCCAGTTTTATTTTCTTTCCGTGTATTCCGATTTCCCATTCCAGGGATTTGGTTCACTGGGAGATTATCGGTCATGCGATTACGAATCCCGAGTGGTCTAGGTTAGGAGACTTGGAGGGTGGAAGAGGATATTGGGCGCCGGATATTTCTTACGATAACGGAACCTTCTATATCACTGCGACGTATCGGCTGAATGATACGGGAGGCGTATATCGCAGACAGATTGTAGTTTCTTCCGATAAACCGGAAGGGCCTTACAGTGAACCCGCGTATATCGAAGAGGACGGTATCGATCCGTCTCTTTTTCATGACAGTGACGGGCGACATTATATGCTTTTAAACAGAGGCGCAAGGATTCTGGAGTTATCTGAGGACTGTAAGAGACAGATATCCGAAGCGAGACTATTATATTACGGCTCTCAGAAGCGTGCACCGGAAGGACCCCATCTTCTTCGTAAAGATGGATGGTATTATCTTTTTCTGGCGGAAGGAGGCACGGGCGCGGGACACCGTATTACCGTGGCGAGAAGCAGAACATTGCTCGGTGACTATGAGCCTTGCCCTTACAATCCGATTATGCGTCAGGAGGACGAAGGTGCCGGTATATGGAGATGCGGTCACGGCAAACCGGTGCAGACTGCGTCCGGGGACTGGTATATGGTCTATCTGTGCGGACGCAAGCTTTGGCGTGTCGGTGCGCAAGGTCCGGAAATCTGCAGTATGCTTGGCAGGGAGACGGCGCTTGATCCGATTCGGTGGACTGAGGATGGATGGCCGATTGTGAATGAACTGAAAGGTCCCAGTGTGTTGCAGCGCAAGCCTCATCTGCCGACTTATGTTCCGACAGAGTCACCCGACCGGCAATGGATAACCCCGAGAGAGCCGGAGTCCGATGGTATCAGGATGGTCGGGGAACGGTTCACAATTAAGGGAAGCATTGAGCCTCTATCCAATGTTCATGCCAGAAATATATGTTTAAGAAGGCAGACTTCTTTTGCTTTTTCGGCGCAGGTTAAGATATATGTACCCAAGCTTTTGCTGGGGCAGGAGGCGGGAATAACCTGCTATTACGACGAGAACAGCTGGGTGTGCTATTTCCTGGGAAAAGATGAGCAGGGACAGTTCCTGCAGGTTAAGGAACATATCGGCACGGAGACGAATGAACATGTCAAGACGTATATCAGCGTAGAAGAGTGTGTTGGTGGATATGTATATCCGGATAGCATAGATACAAATATAAAGGTGCCGGGTGGCGGAATGATGGAATTAGGCGTTAAGACCAACGGTTTGGAGCGTCGATTTTATGCGGAAGCAGGTGGTTTGCATTATGAGAGCGAAGTACTGCCGGATGTTTATTACTTGTGTGACGAAGGTGTTTCTATGGGAAAGCGGTTCACCGGAGCTATGGTGGGAATGTACGCCTTTGCCGGAGATGAGCAGTTATTTGTGGATTTTGAAGACTTTAGGTATCAGGTGTTGTGATGAACAAGCTATTAAACGTTCTTTCCAAATTGGATAAGGGAAAAAACAGAGAACAAAACAGAGAACAGATTTTAAACGGAAATATGATGCAGGCGATTCTTGCGTTGGCAATTCCGGTCATTATCAACAGCTTTCTCCAGACGATGTATAATCTGACGGATACCTATTGGCTGGGAACCTTAGGAACCGAGGAGTTGGCGGCGATTAACCTGATTACACCGGTGCAGAATATAGTTGTCAATTTCGGCTCCGGTATTACAGTGGCCGGTTCCGTTCTGATCGCCCAGTATATCGGTGCGGGTAAAAAGGAAGATGCCAAATCCATGGCGAACCAGATTTTTGCATGTGCCGTGCTGTTTGCGGTTGTGTGTGCGGTTCTGTGCAATCTGACGACACCTTCCATCGTGACGTGGCTTGGCGCGGAGGGTGATACATGGAAGTACAGCAGAACCTACATGCAGCTTGTTATTTTGGATATGCCTTTCTTGTATACGGTAAACATCTATGCAGCAATTCATCAGGCGCAGGGAGATACGGTTCGACCGATGCTTCTCAATTTATTTGGTATCGTAATCAATATGGTGCTTGATCCGCTGTTCATGGTGGCGTTCCACTGGGGTGTGGCGGGAGCAGCCCTTGCTACGGTTACGGCTAAAGCAGTTCCGGCGGTTATTGCGTTTGTACTGCTGCACAGTCCTAACGCACCGATTAATTTGGAACTTAAAAAGCTTAAATTTGAGAAAGATAAGTTAAAGAATATTGTTGTAATCGGACTTCCTACCGCAATCGGAGGAAGCACCATGCAGTTTGGTTTCCTGCTTATGAGCAAAAGTGTTTTCAAATACGGTACGCAGGCGATGGCGGCATACGGAATCGGTAATAAGGTGAACGGATTGATTTCTCTGCCTTCCAACGGAATCGGTTCGGCCGTTGCGACGATCGTAGGACAGAATGTGGGAGCCAGACAGCTTGAACGTGCACGGGAAGGGTATAAGCTTTCCATGAAGATGATCATTGTCTTTCTATTCGTGGGTGGCATGATTTTGTCCAGGCAGCCGATTTCCACAGCTATCGTGAGTATCTTCTCGGAGGATGAGGAAGTGATTGCGATGGCGGCTGATTTCTTAAGTATCATGGCGTTCTGGGTGTTTACCAACGGTGTATACAATTCGACTATGGGATTGTTTCAGGGCAGCGGTCATACGGAAGTCACCATGATTGTAGATGTGTCGAGACTGTGGGTTTTCCGATTTGCAACGCTGTATGTGTGTGAGAATCTGCTGTATATGGGAGTGAGAAGCATTTGGTATTCTGTTGTAGTCAGTAACGGAATCTCTTCGGTTTTGCTGTTCTTAGTATATCTGACGGGATATTGGAAGAAGGAGAGAATAAAATAAGGGAGGCCGTAAGGCCTCCCTGTTTTAAAGGTTAAATCCAAAATACCGCACCGCGTTGTAATAGGAGATGTCCTTTACAATTTCGGCAAGTGTTTCTTCATCGTTCGGGAATTCTCCGTTTTCAACAAAATCACCGATTAAATTGCAAAGGATGCGGCGGAAGTACTCGTGTCTTGTGTAGGATAGGAAGCTTCTGGAGTCTGTCAACATGCCGACGAATCCGGACAGGTTTCCTAAGTTTGCAAGAGAGAGCATCTGGTTTTGCATGCCAATCTTATGATCGTTGAACCACCACGCGCTGCCCTGCTGAATCTTAGCAACAGCAGTGGAATCCTGGAAGCAGCCTAAGATGGTTCCGATCGCTTCGTTGTCGTTAGGATTTAAGCTATATAAAATTGTCTTAGGAAGCTCGTTGGTCTCAATCAACGCGTTCAGGAAGTCAGCCATCTGTGCAGAAGGTGCGTAGTTGTTGATGCAGTCATATCCGGTGTCGGGACCGAGTTTGTCGTACATCAGGCGGTTGTTGTCACGTTTACAGCCGTAGTGCAGCTGCATTACCCAACCGAGCTTATTATATTCACGGCCCACGAAGAGCATGAAGGCAGTCTTAAATTTCAACTCTTCCTCGCGTGTAATCGCATTTCCGGTCATGCGCTTTGCGAAGATTTTCTCTATTTCATCCTCTGTTGCGGGAGCATACATAACATATTCCAAGGCGTGATCCGAAACGCTGCACTGCTTGGATGCAAAGAATGCCATTCTGTTTTTCAACGCTTCTTTTAAGTCGGCGAAGGATGAGATGGAAACACCGCTTACTTTAGTGAGCGACTGCAGATAGTCTAAGTATTCCGGTTTCTCAATGTTCATTGCCTTGTCAGGACGCCATGCGGGAAGTACCTGCACGTCAAAACTCTTATCTGCAGCAATCGCATCGTGCCATTCCAGAGAGTCGATGGGGTCGTCGGTAGTACAGATTAAGGTGACGTTGGACTGCTTAATCAAATTCCGTACACTCATGGAAGGCTCGGCAAGCTTTGCATTACAGAGGTTCCACACTTCTTCGGCGGTATTTTTGTTTAAGGTCCCGTGATAACCAAAATAGCGCTGCAGCTCCAAATGACTCCAGTGATAGAGAGGGTTACCGATCGCTTTGCCCAGAACCTCAGCCCACTTGAAGAACTTTTCCTTATCCGACGCATCTCCTGTTATAAAATGCTCGTCAACACCGCAGGAACGCATGAAACGCCATTTATAATGGTCGCCGCCCAGCCAAACCTGTGTGATGTTGTCAAATTTTCTGTCCTGTGCTATTTCCTTTGGATTGATGTGACAGTGATAGTCAAGAACAGGTGTTTTTTCTGCATAGTCGTGGAATAGCTTCTGTGCAGTAGGGGTGGATAAAAGAAAATTTTCATCCATAAATGCCTTCATAGAACAAATACCTCCTTTATAGTTATTTATTTTGTATTAAATTTGTTGTCGCCTTGTGAATAAGTTCTCCGGGATAAATAATTTTGGGCGGCATTTCTTCGCCGTTCAGCACACCGATGCAGGTCTTGACAAGCTGATAGCACAAAGCTTCCAGATGATTGTCGATCGAGGTTATCTCCGGATCACTGCAGGTAGTGAGCAGGGAATTGTTGTAACCGATTATGGAGAGTTCATCCGGTATCGAAATATTGTGCAGCTTTGCATATTTTACCGCACCTGCAGCGAGCATGTCTTCGGATGCAAGTACGGCGTGAAATGTCAGGCCTTCCTTTCTCAAATCAGACAGAAAGCTGCATACGCCGTCAATGTCTTCGTGGGAGCCTGAAAAAAACTGCATCAAATTACTATTAACAGCAATTTCCTGCATACCGTATGCCGATTGGTAACCGGCCAATTTACACATGCCGCTGTATGAGTGGGAATTGTATAAATACAAGATATCTTTAATACCACTGTCAAGCAGGGCAAGAGTCGCGTCTTGTGTTGCCTTAAAATCATCACACATTGCGCAGAACACATTGGGGCAGTCCAAGTCTGCATTGAGTAAAAGGACGGGAATATGTGATGCCGCGTCCAGAATGTACCGGTTGTTTTCAACGTCCGATTCAATGTAGTGGGAACCTACCATAATAACGGCATCTACACGTTGGTTTATCAATAAAGCCAGAGCGGCTTCTTTGTCGTCATGTTCGTAGCCCGAGCAGGTTAATATACTGTTATAGCCGTTTTTTCTCAGATTGCCCTCAATATAATAAACTGCCTTAGCCAAATAAAGATCGGACGAGTCTGCACACATAAGTCCAATCGAGTTCATGGAGTCCAGACCGAGTCCGCGTGCAAATGCATTGGGAGTGTAGTTGAACTGTTCGATAACATCCATAACCTTTTTGCGTGTTTTGGGTTTTACGTTAGGGCTACCGTTCAACACGCGGGAAACAGTTGCGATGGAAACGCCGGCCTGTTTTGAAATGTCATAAATATTCAATGCCTGTAAACTCCTTTATCTTTAGGTCCTCTTAACATTGTGAAACCGTTTACATAAGAATCAGATTTATTATACAATAGGCAAACTATATTTACAACATATTTCCCAAAAAAAATACATCCCAAAAACATATTGAGAAAGCGGTTAAATTCAACTGTCAAATATATGAAAACAAGGTTGACTTATACCTGTGTTGGTTGTAAAATTTAAAGTGTAAGCCCTTACATAAATATGCCCTTTTTTGGGAGGGAAATTATGGGTGTTCGGGTTGCGGAAATACGATGAGAAAGGTATTTATTTCGGAATGGAGGCAAAGATGGAATTATTGCAGACAAGCAAAACGGGTAAGAAGGAAAGACCTATCAAAGTGTTACAGTTTGGAGAAGGAAATTTCCTTCGGGGATTTGTAGACTACATGATTGATATTGCGAATGAAAAAGGACTGTTCGATGGCGACATTGTTTTGGTAAAACCGATTGAATTCGGTTCGCTTGCGCGATTCAATAATCAGGAATGCCAGTATACGGTTTCTCTTCGCGGAATCGTGGACGGAAAGGCAACTGTGATGAACAGAGTTATCACCAGCGTTGCGGATACAGTGGCAGCCCATGAAGAGTATGAGAAATACAGCAACTTTGCCAAGCTTGACACATTGAGATATATTGTGTCCAACACGACTGAGGCGGGTATCGTATATGACGAGAGCGACAAATTGGAAATGAATCCGCCCAAGAGTTTCCCTGCGAAACTGGCGAAGTTCTTATATGAGAGATATAAACATTTCAACGGCGCTTTGGATAAGGGATTGGTGATGCTGCCTGTGGAATTGATTGATGACAACGGCATACATCTGAGAGAGTGTGTGTTAAAGCAGGCAGACAACTGGAATCTGGAGGAAGGCTTTAAGAAGTGGCTTGACGATGCGTGCGTCTTTACCTCCACGTTGGTTGACAGAATCATCACCGGATATCCGAAGGACGAGGAGGAGAAGCTCTGGGAAGAATGGGGCTATAAAGATGAGCTGATTGTAACGGGAGAACCTTTTGCACTCTGGGTTATCGAGAGCGCCAAGGATATCAGCGGCGAACTTCCTCTTGACAAAGCGATGGAGGATATGTCCGGTATGCAGGTTATCTTTACCGATAACCAGAAGCCTTACAAGCAGAGAAAGGTTCGTATCTTAAACGGTGCACATACTTCCTTCGTACTGGCTTCTTATCTTGCGGGCAACGATATTGTACTTGAGTCAATGGAAGATGAACTCATTTTCAAATTTATGAAAGCGACGATTTTCGATGAAGTGATTCCTACGCTTACATTGCCCAAGCAGGAACTGGAAGATTTTGCAAATGCGGTTATCACAAGATTTAACAATCCTTATGTAAAGCATGCACTGCTGGCAATTTCCTTAAATTCCGTTTCCAAGTGGCGCGCAAGATGTATGCCGAGCTTCCTTGGCTATGTGGAGAAGACGGGAAAGCTTCCTGAGCATTTGACTTTCTCTCTGGCAGCTTTGATGGCGTTCTATCAGGGCACGGAGATTCGTGACAAAGCGCTTATCGGACATAGAGACGGCAAGGAATATCAGATTATGGACGACGCGGCCGTTTTGCAGTTCTTTGCAGAGAACACCGGCAAGGACACGAAGCAGTTCGTATCATCTTTCCTTTCCAACACAGAATTCTTCGGAGATGAGTTGGGTAAGACGGCAGGGCTTGTAGATGCAGTTTCAGCATACCTTGATGAGATTAATGAGAAGGGTATGCGCAAGACAATGGAGGAGCATTTTTAATGACGATTTTAAAAATCAACAAAGACGATAATGTTGCCGTGGCAATTGAGACAATCCCGGAAGGTGCACAGGTGTCTGTGGGAGACGATAGCATTACCGCTGTCACGGAGATTCCCGCGGGACATAAGATGGCGCTGCGGGATCTGAAAGAGGGAGAGGCGGTTATCAAATACGGCTATCCCATCGGGCATACGAAAGAGGCAGTGCGAAAGGGTGAATGGATTCACACCCATAACCTTAAAACCGGACTCGGCGATCTTCTTACATACACTTATGAGCCTACAGAACCGAAACAGATGCCTTCGGAGGAAGCTTATTTCGACGGATTCGACCGCGGCGACGGAACGGTCGGTGTGCGCAATGAGATATGGATTATCCCTACAGTAGGCTGTGTGAATAATGTGGCCGAGGCAATTGCGAAGCAGGCGAACGCTTATGTAAAGGGAAGTGTGGAGGAAGTAATTGCATTTCCCCATCCTTACGGGTGCTCCCAGATGGGTGATGACCAGGAGCATACGAGGACGATTCTGGCGGATTTGATTCACCATCCCAATGCAGGGGGCGTACTGGTCTTAGGACTTGGCTGTGAGAACAGCAATATTGATGTGCTGAAGGAATACATAGGTGAATACGATGCCGACAGAGTGAAGTTCCTAGTGTGTCAGGAAACTTCCGATGAGATTGCGGACGGCGTGGAGATTGTCAAAGAGTTGATTGAGCACGCATCCAAACTTAATCGGACGAAGATCAGCGCTTCCAAGTTGGTCGTGGGCTTAAAGTGCGGCGGCAGCGACGGTTTTTCGGGAATTACGGCCAATCCCCTTGTGGGACGGTTCTCCGATTTGCTGATAGGGGCAGGCGGAACGACAATTCTCACGGAAGTGCCGGAGATGTTCGGAGCAGAGACAATCCTGATGAACCGCTGTGCCAACGAGGAGCTGTTTGATAAGACGGTTACGTTGATTAACGACTTTAAGAATTACTTTAAGAGCAATAATCAGACGATTTATGAGAACCCTTCACCGGGCAACAAGAAAGGTGGTATTTCCACATTGGAGGATAAGTCGCTGGGATGTACGCAGAAATCCGGCAGCGCTGCCGTGACGGGAGTACTGCATTACGGCGAGAGGGTGCAGACGGCGGGATTAAATCTCCTAAGTGCGCCGGGCAACGATCTGGTTGCAGCGACGGCGCTTGCTGCCAGCGGTGCGCACATTGTTCTCTTTACAACCGGCAGAGGAACTCCTTTTGCATCTCCGGTTCCAACCATGAAGATTGCAAGCAACTCAGGGCTTGCAGGCAGAAAGTCGAACTGGATTGATTTCAATGCAGGGACCTTGGTGGAAGGCGGCAAGATGGAAGAGACGGCGAAGGAGCTTTTCAAGCTTGTACTGGAGACGGCATCCGGCAGGAAGGTCTGCAGCGAGAAAGCCGGATTCCACGATATGGCAATTTTTAAACAAGGTGTTACACTCTAAAAAAATGAGAGGATAGAGGAAAATAATTATGGGTATGGAAGTGAGGGTTAATCAATTTATCGACGAGTATCTGAAGGGGTACAGCAGATACAAGGAGTACTGGAACTATGAGGACGGCTGCGTATTGTTGGGTGCGAAGTACCTGTACGATGTGACCGGTGATCAAAAGTATTTTTCTTTCATAGAGAATTATCTGAAACATTTTGTAATGGAAGACGGAACAATTGAACACTATGAGCTTGCAAAGTTTAATATTGACAGTATCAACAGCGGCAAGATTCTGTTCTTCATGTATGATGTCACAGGAGAGGAAAAATACCGCAAGGCGCTTGAATTTGTGATGGATAGACTTCGCATTCATCCCAGATGTTCGACGGGTAATTTCTTCCATAAGGAAATTTATCCTAATCAGATCTGGCTGGACGGTTTATACATGGCACAGCCGTTCTATATGGAATACGAGACGAAGTTCGACAACAAAGAGAAATACAATGATATCATTGAGCAGTTTGAGAACGTACAGAAATACTTGTATGACAAGGACAAGGGGCTTTGCTATCATGCATACGATGAGGCAAAGATACAATTCTGGGCAAATAAAGAAACGGGATGCTCTCCGAATTTCTGGCTCAGAAGTATGGGATGGTATCTGATGGCACTTGTCGATGTTATGGATAAGATGAGCATTGAAATATACGAGCAGTACCGTAAACTTCAGGATATCTACAAACTGATGTTAAAGGGTATATTGCAGTATCAGGATAAGGATTCTAAGCTGTTCTATCAGGTTATCGACAGGGCTGACGTGGAAGGAAATTATCTGGAGACATCGGGCAGCGCCATGGTAGGTTACTCCATTTTAAAGGCATGCAGAATGGGTGTGCTTCAGAAAGAAAAGTATGAGCAAATCGGCATGGATATTGTGGAGAGCCTTATTCAGAACAAGCTGCAGGAAGTAGATGGGAAATTAGAGCTTACAGGTATTTGTTCCGTTGCAGGATTAGGTCCTGAGACCAATCTCAAAAGAGACGGAAGTGTCGAGTATTACCTTTCCGAGCCTGTGGTTTCGGATGATTCCAAGGGTGTAGGACCTTTCATGATGGCTTACGCACAGTATTTGGCAGCGAAAAAGGAACAGTAAGAAGTATAACGACGATTTTCATCAAGGGAGGAATCGTATGCAAATAGAGTTGTTGACGAAAACGGCAAGGAGCGCCACGGTTATGCTTGCAGACGGCGGCATCTATCACACGAAAGAGCCCTATCAGCTGATGCTTAACGGGGAGAATGTGAAGGAGACGGACACGGTAGTCACATCTTTCTTTTCTCTGAAACCGGACACGGAATATACGCTTACCGTGATGACGAAGCAGGGCGCGGATGTCGGAAGTTTCTCTTTTCGGACAGATTATGAGTTTGTCACGTTAAATGTAAAAGACTTCGGTGCTAAGGGCGATGGGGAAGCCGACGATACGAAATATATCCAGGCGGCGATTTTATCCTGTCCGAAAGACAGCCGCGTGCTGATTCCGGCAGGTACATACAGGATTACCAGTCTGTTTTTAATAAGTCATGTGAGAATAGAGCTGGCAAAGGGTGCAGAACTTCTAGCCATCACGGACAGGTATGCTTATCCGAAGTTTCCGGCACTGATTGAGAGTTATGACGAGAGTGATGAGTATTATCTGGGAACCTGGGAAGGCAATCCGCTTCCGATGTTTGCAGCGATTATTACAGGCATCGGTGTGGAGGATGTTGTGCTGTACGGCGAAGGCTGTGTCAATGGCAACGCTTCCACAGAGAACTGGTGGGACAATCCGAAGGTGATGCGGGGAGCTTTCAGACCGAGAACTTTCTTCATTAACCACTGTGAGAAGATTGTGCTGCAGGGCGTTAAGTTCTGCAACAGTCCGGCGTGGACCTTGCATCCTTTCTTCAGCAACAAGTTAGGATTTTACAATTTGATTATAGAGAATCCCAGCGTTTCTCCCAACACGGACGGATTGGATCCGGAGTCCTGTAAGGATGTGGAAATCGCGGGTGTACGGTTCAGTCTCGGTGATGATTGTATTGCGGTGAAGTCCGGCAAAATTTATATGGGTAAGAAGCATAAGACACCCTCCGAGAACATACATATTTATCAATGCCTGATGCAGGACGGGCACGGTGCGGTTACAATCGGCAGTGAGATGGCGGGCGGAGTGAAAAATCTGACCGTGGAGGAATGCCTTTTTATCAATACGGACAGAGGTTTGCGTGTTAAGACGAGACGGGGAAGAGGTGAGGATGCCGTTCTCGACAAGATTACCTTCCGTAAAATCAACATGGATCATGTGATGACGCCTTTTGTTGTCAACTGTTTCTATTTCTGTGACCCGGACGGTAAGACGGAGTATGTGCAGAGCAGAGAGTGGATGCCTGCGGATCACAGGACTCCTTATATTAAGAGGTTGTGTTTTGAAGATATCGACGCGAAGAACTGTCATGTGGCAGCAGCTTACTTTGACGGACTTCCGGAGCAGAAGATAGAAGAGATTCAGATGAAGAATATCCGCGTTTCCTACGCGCAGAATCCGAAATGTGATGTACCTTCTATGTCGAACGGTGTAGAGCCTTGCTCCTTAAAAGGAATCTATGCCAACAATGTGAAGCGGCTTCACCTGAAGAACGTGGAAGTGACGGGTGCTGATGGCGAGCCGATTACGGCTGTCGGCGTAGATGTCTTGGAGCAGGAGTAATCATATAAAAATAGAAAATGTGCGAGTACAGTAGAAGTATGCCAACAAGAATTGCGAAGCGATTCTTGCAAGTCAGGCTGCCGAGCCTGACTTTGCTATATAACAAAGTTTCCGAGTACCCGATCCTTGGTATAGCGGAGTGCCTCTTCGTCGGATAGGATGTGGACGAAGTCGGCACGATTGCCCATACCGTTATCCGCGCCGGGACCTGTGCTGTTGTATTCGGCATAGAAAATGGTTTTACGGGCGTCCGGTTTATTCCAGTCATGGAAACCTTCCGGATGGATATGCTCATCCAGATAACAGTTCAGAAGAACCGTCTGCGCGTAGTCACGCCAGGGTCTTCCGAGATAGACACTTTGCCTCGGACAGGTGGAGGTGAAGCGGCATCTGTCAAATACATAGCCGTAGGGACTGTCCTCCGGGGTAGAGGCAGCCGTGGCATAGCCGTATATGGGGGTGCTGCCGTCGGGATTCTCCGGGAGTTCTTCGGAGAAAACGGAAGCTATCTCACAGGTTTCAAAATAGGCGATAGCGCTGCCGAAGATGAAATCAACGTCACCGCAGATATAACAATCTTTATAATACTGTCTGCCGACCCGCCTTTCGGCAAATTCTTTAGGACCTGTAAATCCTCCGATCTGCATTGGGGCAGGAGGAAGGGGACCGGTAAACAGCGTATCCTGATAGCTTTCCAGGCGGCAGGATTTTATGAAGAGATTATCTCCGTCAGCGTACAATGCAACCGCTTGACCTGCTTTTGAGCGAGGGGAAGCGCTGTTGCGGATTGTCAGATTTTCCAGAGTGACGTAATCTGCATCCAGAAGAAAAGTATAGGAGCGGAAAGTCCCTCTCTTGGAGCCGTCCGGCATCAGGTCTCGGGCATAGTCGCCGTAGGTGATAATGCATTCGTCGGCGGAAGAACCGATTAGATGTATGTAAGGACGGTCAAGCGTTATTTTTTCATGGTAGATTCCCGGGGTGACGACGATGGTCACGGGCTCACTGTTATCCTTGGGAACATGAGATATTGCCTCGGAAATTGTAGAGAAAGTATTGGGATTGGTATCATTTTTGTTTTGCATAACGGTAAGTTTTAACATATATTTCAGACCCTCCTTTTTGCTGATATCATAGCACAAAAGGCGCTGAAATAAAAGTAAAACGAAAGACGGGGAGAGGGAAGGTATGAGCAGACTGAAAATCAGCACGCCGAATCAGGCGCAGCTTACGGTAGAACGATTATATAAAGATTTGGAACGTCATATCATTGCAAGTCCGCCGGGATTATGTCCCATAGATTTGCAGTTGTCTTTTCTTAAAACCTGTCACGCGCAGACTTGCGGAAAGTGTGTGCCCTGTAGGGTCGGTATTCTTCAACTTGCCCATTTATTGGAAGATGTATTGGAAAATCGTGCGGACTTACGCACCTTGGATTTGATAGAGGAAACGGCAAACAATATTACGGATTCCGCAGACTGCGCTATCGGCTATGAGGCGGCGCATATGGTTTTGGCGGGTCTGGTAGGATTCAGGGACGATTATCTGTATCATATCGAGCATGGCAAGTGCTCCTATTCCATCACACAACCTGTGCCCTGCGTGGCACTGTGTCCGGCGGGAGTGGATATTCCGGGATATATTGCTTTGGTAAGCGAAGAACGCTACGCCGATGCTGTGAAACTGATTCGTAAGGATAATCCGTTCCCGACAGCATGTGCGTTGATTTGCGAGCATCCCTGTGAGGCGAGATGCCGCAGAAACATGATAGACAGTTCCGTCAATATAAGGGGACTGAAGAAGATGGCGGTAGACAATGCAAGAGCCAATACGGTTCCCGTACCAGCTAAGGCGGAGAGTACCGGCAAGAAGATTGCTATTGTGGGCGGTGGTCCCGGCGGTTTATCTGCGGCGTACTATCTGGAACTGATGGGGCATCATGCGGTAGTGTTTGAGAGTAAAAATAAGCTGGGTGGTATGCTGCGCTACGGTATTCCCAACTATCGTTTTCCTCGGGAAAGACTGGAGGAGGATATCGAAGCGATCCTGTCCACTGGTGTGGAAGTACATACTTCCGTTACGGTAGGCAACGAGGAAGATACCGTCTCCTTCGAGCAGCTTCGCAAGGATTACGATGCGGTATATATTGCAATCGGTGCCCATACGGATAAGAAAATCGGTATTGACGGGGAGGATTCGGAGGGTGTTATCTCCGCCGTGGAGATGCTTCGCGGTATCGGGGATGAGAATCCCCCGGATTTTAAGGATAAAAGAGTGATTGTGGTTGGCGGCGGCAACGTGGCGATGGACTGTACACGTTCTGCAATCCGCCTCGGTGCCAAATCCGTGGGTATTGCGTACCGCAGAAGGCAGGAAGATATGACTGCTCTTCCGGAAGAGGTAGAAGGTGCGATTGCGGAGGGCGCAGAATTGTACAGTCTAAAAGCACCTCACAGAATCGAAGCGGACGAAAACGGCAAAGTTGCGGCAATTTGGGTTGAACCTCAGATTATCGGTCCGATCGATGCATGGGGCAGGGCGAAACCGGTGAAGGCGGATGTTGAGCTAATGCGAATTCCATGCGATATCGTGGTGGTTGCCATCGGACAGGGTATTGAATCCCGTCATTTTGAGGAATCCGGCATTCCGATCAGAAGAGGAATGTTGGATGCCATGAGTGAGAGCGGTATCAGGGATGTGCCGGGTGTTTTCGCAGGCGGAGACTGCGTGACCGGACCTGCCACCGTAATCCGTGCGATTGCGGCCGGTAAAGTTGCGGCGGCAAATATAGATGAATATCTCGGGTATCACCATATTATTTCCTGCGATGTGGAAATTCCGCAGGTGACATACGGCGACAAGCTGCCTTGCGGCAGAATCAATCTGTGTGAGCGTGAGGCATGCGAGCGGAAAAATGATTTCGATGCCATCGAATATTCCATGACAAAACAGGAAGCGGCACAGGAGGCGGGAAGATGCTTACGCTGTGATCACTTCGGTTACGGAAATCTGAAGGGAGGCAGGGCAGCGATATGGTAAATCTTACAATAGATAACAGAGCAGTCAGTGTGCCGGAAGGGACTACCATTATGAGAGCCGCTGCTTCGGTCGGTATTATGGTGCCGCACTTGTGCTATCTGGAAGGAATCAACGAAATCGGAGCGTGTAAGGTGTGCGTCGTGGAGATGCGGGGGAAAACCAAGCTGATTACCTCCTGCAATAATCCCGTGGAAGAGGGTATGACACTGTATACCAACTCTCCGAAGGTCAGAAGAGTGCGCAGGACAAATGTGGAATTGATTCTGTCGCAGCATGACTGTAACTGTGCTATGTGTGTCAGAAGCGGAAACTGCAATCTGCAGAAGATTGCCAATGACTTGGGCATAATAGAGATACCTTACAAGAAAGAGATTCCCACTGCACCGTGGAATCATCAATATCCATTTATCAAGGATGCCGGTAAATGTATAAAATGCATGCGCTGTGTGCAGATTTGCGATAAGGTTCAGGATTTACATATTTGGGATGTGCAAAATACCGGTTCCCGTACCACGGTGGACGTGTCTATGAACAAATGTATTGAGGAGTCCGACTGTTCCAACTGTGGACAATGCGTTACACATTGTCCCACAGGTGCGCTTAAAGAGAGGAACGATGTGCCGGAGATTTTCAAAGTGCTCGCCGATCCGGAAAAAATCACGGTAGTGCAGGTCGCACCGGCGGTTCGAAGCGCATGGGCGGAGCAGATGGAGCTGCCTAACGAGATGGCGACGGAGGGCAGGATGGTTGCAGCGCTCAGACAGGTCGGCTTCGATTATGTATTTGATACGAACTTTTCAGCCGATTTGACGATTATGGAGGAGGCACATGAGCTTCTGGAGAGGCTGGAGGAAGTGAAAGCATCGGGAGTGCCGATGTTTACGTCCTGCTGTCCGGCATGGGTTCGATTTATGAAATCGCAGTATCCGGATTATAAGTCAAGGTTGTCCAGTGCCAAATCACCGCAGCAGATGTTCGGTGCGGTTGCCAAAACATATTTTGCAGAGAAAATAGGGGTTTCCCCGGATAAAATCTGTAGTATATCAATTATGCCTTGTATCGCCAAGAAGGGTGAGGCGGCACTGCCGGAAATGGATGTGACCGGATTCGGTCCTGACGTGGATATCGTGCTGACGACGAGAGAGTTTGTAAGGCTCCTGAAAGCGGAACACATTATTCCGAGTCTGCTGGGTGAAGAATCCTTCGATTCGCCGCTCGGTGAAAGCTCGGGTGCAGGTGTTATTTTCGGTGTGACAGGCGGTGTTATGGAGGCAGCACTTCGAACTGCGGTCGCTACCATAGAGGGTGCAAATCCCAATCCTGAAACCTTCAGCGATGTGCGTGGAGAAGCGGGCAGAAGAGAGGTGACCTATCATATCAACGGGGTTCCGATTAGAACCTGTACGGTGAGCGGTCTGGGAAATGCCAGAAAACTGATGGAGGATATCCGTAATCGCAGAGCCACATATGATTTCGTGGAAGTCATGGCGTGTCCCGGCGGTTGTGTGGGCGGCGGCGGACAGCCTATCGTGGACGGTGTGGAGATGGCATCTGTACGTGCACCTAAGCTCTATGATTTGGACAAGAGAAGGGCGGTTCGATTTTCCCATGAGAATCCCGAAATTAAAAAGATATATGCGGATTATCTTGGAAAGCCTATGTCGGAAAAGGCGCACAAGCTGCTACATGTATAGAAAGACGAACTGCGTTCGTCTGCGAGTTTGAGCCTGTGACTCAAACATCGCGGGTTGTGAAGGAGGAGTGAGTAATATGCAGGTAGGAATTCGGTTACACGATGTGGCACAGGGAACGATCGAACAGCGGGCGCATACAGCGAGGGAGCAGGGCTTTTCCTGTGCGCATATCGCGCTGTCGAAGCTGTGTGATTACAAGATGACACTGCCGGAGCTTACGCCGGGATGGGCGATGTACATAAAGAAGGTATTTGCGAAAGAAGACGTAGATATCGCTGTGCTCGGATGCTACCTCAATCTGGCAACGCCGGATAAGGAGGCGCTTGCAAAGACACAGGAAATCTATAAGGCGCATCTTCGGTTTGCATCAATTTTAGGCTGTGGCGTTGTGGGAACGGAGACAGGAGCTCCCAATAAGGAGTACAAGTTTGAAGAGGCATGCCACACGGAAGAAGCGCTGCAGACATTCATTACAAATCTTCGCCCGGTGGTCCGGTGTGCGGAGAATGCAGGAGTGATTTTTGCGCTGGAGCCTGTATATAAGCATATTATGTGGAATCCGAAGCAGACGAGAAAGGTGCTTGATGCGATTGATTCCCCTAATCTGAGAATTATTTTCGACCCCGTGAATCTGCTGGATATCTCCAATTACGAGAGGCGGGAGGAAATCTTTGCCGAGGCGATGGAGACTTTCGGGGACGAGATCGCGATGATTCATCTTAAGGATTTCACGGTTGAGGAAGGCAAGCTCAACGCCTGCGCTGCAGGCAGCGGCATGATGAATTATGACGCGATCCTTAAGTATGCAAAGCAGCATAAACCCTATGTTCACGCTACTTTAGAAAATACGACACCGGAGAATGCGGTGAAGGCAAGAGAGTTCATAGAGAAACGTTACGAGGCGGTATAGCCGCTGAGAGAACTATAAGAATATGTAGTAAAAAATGTGCCGCAGGCAGCACATATTATGCCTGTTCCCAGCAGGAAAATATAATTTTGTGGGAGCCGAGTATGTCGGCAGAAAGGAAGAAAATGAACGTTATAGATGAGATTTACGGAATCGGTATAGTTCCTGTTATTGCGTTGGATGACGCGAAGGATGCCGAGCCGCTGGCAAGAGCTTTGTGTAACGGCGGTCTGCCTTGCGCGGAAGTGACTTTCCGTACTGACGCTGCGGAGGAATCCATCAGGATTATGGCTGAGAAATTCCCGCAGATGCTCGTGGGTGCGGGCACTGTGCTGACGACAGAACAGGTGGACAGGGCTGTGGCGGCAGGCGCTAAGTTTATCGTCAGTCCCGGATTAAACCCGAAGGTTGTGAAGTACTGTGTAGACAAGAATATTCCGGTTGTACCCGGCACGGCCAATCCGTCGGATGTGGAGGCAGCTTTAGAGTTGGGACTTGATGTTGTCAAATTCTTCCCGGCAGAGGCGGCAGGCGGTATTGAGATGATTAAGGCGATGAGCGGCCCCTACACGAAGGTGCGTTTCATGCCCACAGGCGGTGTAAATGCCGCGAATCTGAAAGACTATCTGGATTTCCCGAAGATCGTGGCCTGCGGCGGTACATGGATGGTTAAGAAAGATTTGGTTACGGCAGGTAAGTTCGACGAGATTGAGGCGCTCACAAGAGAGGCGGTTGTTAAGATGCTCGGCTTTGATCTGCGCCATATCGGTATCAACGCACAGAACGAGTCGGAGGCGGAAAGTATCGCAGACAGCTTTGAATCCCTGTTTGGCTTCACCAAGAAGGTAGGCGGCAGCTCCGTATTCGCGGGCACGGCAGTCGAGGCAATGAAGAGCCCGTATCTCGGAAAGAACGGACATATCGCAATCGGAACCAATTATATCGACCGCGCGATTTATCATCTGGAGAAGCAGGGGGTTAAGTTCGATATGAGCACCGCGAAGAAGGATGATAAGGGTAAGATTAAAGCAGTATATTTACAGGATGAAATCGGTGGCTTCGCAGTTCATCTTGTACAAAAATAAGAGAGGAAAGAAGGAGGAGGAAGAGAATGAGCAAAAAAGTAGTAACATTTGGAGAGATTATGCTGCGCCTTGCGCCGGAAGGATATTATCGATTCGTGCAGGCGACCAGTTATGGGGCAACCTACGGCGGCGGTGAGGCGAATGTAGCCATTTCTTTGGCAAATTACGGAATGGATGCATCCTTTGTCACCAAGCTTCCGAAACATGAAATCGGTCAGGCAGGTATTAACGCTCTGCGTCAGTTCGGCGTGGACACTTCAGGGATTGTTCGCGGCGGCGACCGTGTAGGTATTTACTTCTTGGAGAAAGGCGCATCACAGAGACCTTCCAAGGTTATTTATGATAGAGCGGGTTCTTCCATCGCGACGGCAACCACAGCAGATTTTAACTGGGACGAGATTTTCGAGGGTGCAGAGTGGTTCCACTTTACAGGTATTACGCCGGCTCTCGGAGACAATGTGGCGGCAATCTGCGTGGAGGCATGCAAGAAGGCAAAAGAAAAAGGTATCACGGTAAGCTGTGACTTAAACTACAGAAATAAACTCTGGTCAAAAGAAAAGGCCGGACAGGTTATGGGTGAGCTGTGCCAGTATGTGGATGTCTGCATCGCAAACGAAGAGGATGCGGGAGATGTATTCGGCATCAAGGCAGCCAATACGGATGTTACCAAGGGTGAGGTAAACCACGAGGGATATAAGGATGTGGCAAAACAGCTGGCAGACCGTTTCGGATTTAAGGCAGTTGCAATTACTCTTCGCGAGTCTATTTCTGCCAACGATAACAACTGGGCGGCTATGTTATATACCGGTGGTGAATATTACTTCTCCAAGAAATATGCAGTGAGAATCGTAGACCGCGTAGGTGGCGGTGATTCCTTCGGCGGCGGTTTGATTTATGCGTCCATGCAGAATTATGACCCTCAGGCGACAATTGAGTTCGCTGTGGCAGCAAGCTGCTTAAAGCATACCATCGAAGGTGACTTTAATCAGGTGAGCGTGGATGAGGTGACGAAGTTAGCGGGCGGAGACGGATCCGGAAGAGTACAGCGCTAATGTAAGACCGAAAATTATACTATATTGAAACCACGAAAGGAGTTAAACAAATGGAGTTAAGAACTGCGGCATCACCGCGTGATGTGAAGACGTATGATACGGAGAGACTCAGAGAAGAATTTCTGATTCAGAATTTATTCGTGCCGGGTGAGATTAAGCTGGTGTACAGCCATATCGACCGCATTATCACAGGCGCAGCAGTACCGACAGCGCCGATTAAGCTGACGGCGGGAGATGAGCTTCGCGCACAGTATTTCTGTGAGAGAAGAGAATTAGGTGTGATTAACATCGGTGAGGCGGGTGTCATCACTGTGGACGGCAAGAAGTATGAAGTGGGACACAAGGACGGTATGTACATCGGATTGGGTTCCAAGGATATTGTTTTTGAGTCCAAGGATGCGTCTAAACCGGCGAAGTTTTATCTAAACAGCGCTCCGGCGCACAAGGAGTATCCTACCAAGCTGATTAAGTTGGAGGGTGTATCCGACAGCGATGACGTTGTGATTATCAAGGATGAGAACAAGGTTGAGCTTGGATCCTTAGAAGAATCCAACCACAGAGTTATCAACAAGTACATCCTTCCCGGACAGGTGGAGAGCTGCCAGCTCGTTATGGGTATGACCGCGTTAAAACCGGGCAGTGTTTGGAATACAATGCCGTGCCATACACATGACCGTCGTAT
>JAFLTE010000030.1 GCA_022510565.1 Lachnospiraceae bacterium
ATGTTGAAAACAGAAGAAGCCTTAAAATAAAACATAACCAAGGAGGTATACAAACAATGAGTCACGTTAGTACATGTACTGCAGAAGAAGCATTGGCAAAACTGAAAGAAGGAAATGCAAAGTACATAACTGCGGAGAAAAACGAAGGGAATATTTCTCCGGCACTTAGGAAGGACACCTGCGAGAATGGGCAAAAGCCTTATGCAATTGTCGTTACCTGCTCCGATTCCAGAGTTATTCCGGAGAGTATCTTTAGTGCCGGTATTGGAGAGCTTTTCGTAATTCGTGTGGCGGGTAATGTGATTGACAATCACCAGCTTGGAAGTATCGAATACGCAGCAGGGCATTTGGGAAGCCCATTGGTTGTAGTCATGGGCCATAATCATTGTGGAGCGGTCGGAGCAGCAATCGGCGGTGGCGCAGAAAACTTCATAAGTTTCATCACGGATGAGATTAAGAAAGCAATTGGGGCAGAAAAGGACGACTACAAAGCATGTTGTCTGAACGTACAGCACAGTGTGAAAAAAATAGAAGAAAGCCTGGGAATCAAGAAAGATGATGAACATGGCGTTAAGGTGTGCGGTGCGGTCTATCATCTGGAGGATGGCAAGGTCGAGTTTTTATAATGCCGGACCAATCTTTGCAAACTTTAAGACTTCCTTGGGCATTTCGGTGTCAGGGAAGTCTTTTTTAGGGGAGATATCAAAATGAACGTAATCGAACACTATACAGGGTCAAAAATAAGCGTTGTGAGAGGCAGCGTCGTAGATATGCACGTCGATGCGATTGTAAATGCTGCCAATTCCAGTCTTCTTGGAGGCGGTGGCGTAGACGGTGCAATCCATCGGGCCGCCGGTCCGAAGTTGTTGGAAGAGTGCAGAAAATTGAATGGGTGTAAGTGTGGTGAGGCAAAGATTACGGGAGCATACAATATTAACAATGCCCGATATATCATACACACGGTCGGACCGATATACAGCGGCAGTAAGCAAGATGCAGAGCTACTTTCCGCGTGCTATAAGAACTCCTTAGACTTGGCATTAGTAGGTGGATGCAGTAGTATTGCTTTTCCGGGAATATCAACAGGAGTATATGGTTATCCCATAACGGAGGCGGCTGAAGTTTCGTTAAACGCAGTGATAAGTTGGTTTGATGAACATCCGGATGCAAAGATGGATGTGTACTTCTGCTGTTTCAGAGACATTGAGTTGGATGCGTATATAAAATTGATGTAAGAGTAAGCGAGAGACGGCAGTCGGATATAATTTAACAGAATTGTAAAAGGAAATTTTATATGATTGAAATACCTGACAAGATCAAGTCTATATTAACTTCATTTAATTATAGTTCTGATACAGTAGGAATGTCGGAGGCTTCCATCCTATTATTTGATGATAAGGTTCTAAAAATAGACAGAGTATGCGACGAATCAGAAAATGAACGAGATGTTATGCTGTGGTTAAAAGACAAATTACCCGTACCGGATGTTCTGTGCCATGAGATATATAAAGGAAGAAGTTATTTGCTGATGTCGAAACTTCCGGGTGTTATGGCCTGTGATGAATCGTATCTTACAAGACCACGGGTGTTGACAGAGATTCTTGCGACGGGATTAAAAATGTTATGGGAAACGGATATTTCAAAGTGTTCCTATGATTTCAGTCTGGATAAAAAACTGGAGATGGCAAGATACAACATAGAGCATGGTCTGGTGGATATCAATAATGTCGAACCGGAAACTTTCGGAGAAAATGGATTTCAGAGTCCGGAACATCTGTTAGATTGGCTGATAAAGAACAAACCGGAAGAAGAAATTGTGTTTTCTCACGGCGACTTTTGTCTTCCTAATATTTTCATTGATGATGGCAAAATCAGTGGATTTCTTGACTTGGGAAAGACCGGATGTGCCGACCGTTATCAGGATATTGCGTTGTGTTATCGTAGCCTAAAACATAATTACGAAGGAAAATTCGGCGGTGAAACTTATGAGGGATTCGATCCCGACAGCCTTTTTATTCATCTGGGAATAGAGCCTGATTGGGATAAGATAAATTATTATATTTTGATGGACGAGTTGTTTTAATCTCAAACAAGACATTGGTGTTCAAAGAATTCAGGAGGAAGGCATAAAATGATTATCGACATATCACAGGAAGTTTTTTCGTGTAAGGTGTTTCCGGGAGATCCGGCGCCAGCTTCACAGCGTGTCTTAAGTATAGACAATGGCGACATATGCAATTTGACCGCATTTTCTATGTGTGCGCATAACGGTACACATGTAGATGCGCCTTTTCATTTTCTTTCAAATGGTAATACCATAGAAAAGATAGATTTGGATGCTTTTGTAGGCGATTGTTATGTTGCTCGTTTTGAGGGGAATTTAATGACAAATGACGCTGTTAATATTCTGGAGAAGGCTCAGGCTGTCGGAGCCTCTGAGAGAATATTGATTGCGGGAAAGGCTACGGTGACGGAAGAGGCAGCAAGAGTGTTTGCACAGGCAAAAATAAAATTGATAGGAAACGAGAGTCAAACAGTCGGACCGGAGGATGCGCCCATGGAAGTGCATAAGATTCTGCTTGGAGCGGATGTTGTGCTGTTGGAAGGTATTGTTCTGACAGATGTAGCCGAAGGGAAGTATTTTTTGAGCGCGGCACCCATCAATCTGGCAGGTTGTGACGGCGCACCGTGCAGGGCAGTTTTAATGGGGTAAGATTATGGACGGAAAACTCAGAAATATGGCAGGCTTGTATCTGCGGCATGGAAATCAACTATTGCTTCTGTACCGAATCGGCTCGCGAGTCATCTCTGATTCGTATACTGCTTCGGCGGGCGGACATTTTGAGCAAGATGAACTGAATGATGCAAAAGCCTGTGTATTGCGAGAATTATATGAGGAAACGAGACTAACAGAGCAGGACATTGATAATCTTTCTTTGCGATATGTGACGCTTCGTTTGAAAAATGGGGAGTTGCGCCAGAACTATTATTTTTTCGCAGACTTAATAGATCATGCAAAAGAGATTACCAGTAATGAAGGAAATCTTGAATGGTTTCAGATGGAGGAGTTTTAAATGGGAAAGTTAATTAAGAGGAAACGCATATTAGGAATCTGGCTGGTTCTGTTAATGCTGTTTATGACAGCATGTGGAAGTAATCAAAATATTACAGCGGGAACCACTCAGGAATTCGAAGCAAATGCACAAGTATATGAATCAGAAGTACAGGACGTTGAATCAGAGTTACAGGCAAATGATTCAGAAATTTCGGGAGAAGAAGTAGAAGAAGATAAGACGGAAACACAAAATGAACCAGATGCCCAAGGAGAAGCTGAACCTGAGATACAGGAAGAGACTTCAGATACCGAAGATTTTCAAAAAGACACAGCAAATGATAATATTCCTACATACGGAAACAATTATTACGATGTGGCAAATGTAGTGTTGTATCTGGAGGTGTATAACGAACTGCCGCCCAACTATATTACAAAGAGTGAGGCACAAGCATTGGGCTGGGAAGGCGGTTCCGTAGAAAAATATAAAGAAGGTGCGGCAATTGGCGGTGATACTTTTGGTAATAGGGAGGGATTGCTTCCTGCTACAGATGGAAGAAAATATACGGAGTGTGATATAGATACGCATGGATATAGTTCCAGAGGTTCCAGGCGATTGGTATTTTCCAACGATGGTCTGTATTTTTATACATCGAATCATTATGAAAGTTTTTCGGAAGTAACTGTGACTGAAAATTATGAGGTGATATGGTGAAAAACGTTATATTGGATTGTGAGAATTTACTCCAAAAGGAACAGGCGCATTTATATCTTGCACAAATGCTGGATTTCCCGGATTATTACGGAAAAAATTTGGATGCTCTTTTTGACTGTTTGACAGAGTTGGGTGAATGTACAATCACTCTTAAAGGAGAGCATATTCTGCACCAAGCAGACTGCTACGGAGTTAAAGTGCTGCAAGTGTTTGAGGAAGCTGCGCAGGCTAATCCGAGATTGAAGTTGGAAATATAGAATGCGGGAACACAAAGTGTGAAAACTTGAGATACCAATTTATATTCCAAATTTAAATGTATAAGGTCAATATCCCATGAAAATAATTCTCTCCCCGGCCAAGAAAATGAATATTGTCACAGACATTCTCGAATACACTGCCTTGCCTGAACATCTTTCCCAAACGGAAGAGATTCTTAAGTGGTTGAAATCTAAGTCCTATGCGGAACTGAAAAATCTGTGGGAATGCAACGATAAAATTGCAGAGCAAAATTTTGAACGTTTGAAACATATGGATCTTTATAAACAATTGACACCCGCCATTTTATCCTATGAAGGAATTGCATATCAATATATGGCTCCGGTAGTATTTGAGGATACGCAATTTGATTATGTGCAGGCGCATTTGCGGATTCTATCGGGCTTTTACGGAGTCTTAAAGCCCATGGACGGTGTGACGCCGTATCGATTGGAAATGCAGGCGAAAGCATCCATTGACGGACACAGAGATTTATATGATTTGTGGGGCAGTAGAATCTATGAATCAGTCAGGGATGAAGATGGAGTCATCATCAATTTAGCCGCCAAAGAATATTCTAAGTGTGTTGAAAAGTATTTAAACAAACAGGACACATATATCACTGTCACATTTTGCGAGGCATATAAAGGTAAGCTTGTGACTAAGCCGACTTACGCGAAGATGGCAAGAGGAGAGATGGTACGGTATATGGCGGAAATGAAGATTGAGAATCCTGTTGAAATGAAAAACTTTGACCGTCTTGGGTATGTGTATCGGGATGATTTGTCTACGGATTTAGAATATGTTTTTGAAAAAACTTAATTGGAGAAGCTACAATGGAAATTATAAATGCCAATTCATTAGTCGAAGCAATTACTACATTATTTGGAGAGAATCTGCGCATTGTAAGCAAGCGTCCGGTACATGGCGGAGACATTAATGAATCATATTGTTTGTCTTTGTCCGATGGGTCAGCGCTTTTTATGAAATGCAATGCTATAAAAAATCTGTCTTTTTTCGAGGCGGAGGCGAGCGGACTGGAGGCACTGAGGGAAGCTGACGTCATCGGTGTGCCAAAGGTTTTGGCGATAGGAACGGATAAGAAACAGGGGATATCTTTTCTTCTGATGGAATATTTGGAGTCTGGTGCCAAACTTACTCGGTATTGGGAAATATTCGGAAGAGAGTTGGCTGCGCTTCATCGTGCCGACTGTGCGGAATTTGCCGAAGCGAATCAAGGTCGGCCATATGGATTTACGCAGGACAATTATATCGGCGCATCTCCTCAGATAAATACGCCGCAGGAGAACTGGGTTACCTTCTTTCGTGAGTGCAGACTGCTTCCACAGTTCAGAATGGCAGAGAGATATTTCGATTCTAAAATGCGCAGGCAATGTACGAAGCTGGTAGACCATTTGGATTCTTATCTGACAGAGCCGAAATTCCCGTCCTTAATTCACGGTGATTTGTGGAGCGGGAATGCGATTTGCGGACCCAACGGTAAGGCATGGATTCTGGACCCGGCAGTTTATATCGGACATTATGAAGCGGAACTGGCGATGACAGAATTGTTCGGCGGAAATCCGGATTCATTTTACCAAGCCTATAATGAAGTAATTCCGATTGACAGTGGATATCGAGACAGGAGAGATTTATATAACCTTTACCATATGCTGAATCATCTGAATCTGTTTGGCGCGACTTATCTGGGCTCCGTGCAGCGAATTTTAAACAGATATGTTTGAACCTATATAATATTTGAATTATTATAAATAAACAGATTCCACAAAAATATCACTCACTGTCATTGCGAAGACAGCGAGTGATATTTTGTGTAATCTGTTATTATATAAGCCTATTAAATTTTATCCTTAATTTCCCCATGCAGCATCTGCAATGACTTCACATCGCTGTCCCCATGTGTTTTCACGTAGTGGATACCGCTTGCGGTGGCCTTTGCCGCCGCGATTGTCGTCATATAAGGAATTTTTGCCTTAATAGCTGCCTTACGCAGATAGCTGTCGTCGTGGACACTGTCTTTTCCCACCGGAGAATTGATAATCAAATCAATCTTGCCGTTTGTAATCAGGTCGAGAATATTCGGACGTCCCTCATATAGTTTATTTACTTTCTCGGCTGCAATGCCGGCAGCAGTAATCAGTTCGTAAGTATTTCCGGTAGCAATGATATGGAAACCGCAATCGGCAAACTGCTTGGCAACCTCTACTACTTCTTCCTTGTCCTTCCGATTTACGGAGATTAGTACGGTGCCTTCTAAGGGCAGCTTGGACTGGGTTGCTTCCTGTGCTTTATAGAAAGCTTCGCCGTAGGAGCGTGACAATCCCAGAACTTCTCCGGTGGAACGCATTTCCGGTCCGAGAATCGGGTCTACTTCTTGGAACATATTGAAGGGGAATACGGATTCCTTCACACCGTAATTAGGAATATCCTGTTCTCTTAAAGCCGGAACCGGAGAAGGTTTTCCGGTCAGCTCAGTCGTGATAATTTCCGTTGCTAAAGGTACCATGCGAATGTTGCAGACCTTAGACACCAGAGGAACGGTACGGGATGCACGAGGATTAGCTTCCAGTACATAAACCTTGCCGTTCTCGATGGCGTACTGCATATTCATCAAACCTTTTACATGCATCTCTTCCGCAATCTTGCGGGTATATTCTTTAATCGTTGCCACATTTTCGTCGGAAATGTGCACAGACGGGATAATGCAAGCTGAGTCGCCGGAGTGAATGCCGGCTAATTCGATATGTTCCATTACGGCAGGAACGAAAGCATGTGTTCCGTCGCTGATGGCATCCGCCTCACATTCCAGTGCGTGGTTGAGGAACCGGTCAATCAGAATCGGACGATCCGGAGTTACGCCGACAGCGGCATTCATGTATTCGGTCATACTTTCATCATCATAGACAACTTCCATACCGCGTCCGCCCAGTACATAAGAAGGACGTACCATAACCGGATAACCAATCTGTGCGGCGATGCCCAGCGCTTCCTCCACGGTAGTTGCCATACCGGACTCCGGCATGGGAATTTCCAGTTTTTCCATCATAGCTCTGAATTGGTCGCGGTCTTCTGCCAAGTCAATAACAGAAGGAGAAGTGCCGAGAATCTTCACGCCGTTTTTCTCCAAATCCGCTGCCAGATTCAAAGGTGTCTGTCCGCCGAACTGTGCGATCACACCCAGCGGTTGTTCTTTTTTATAAATACTTAAAACATCTTCCAGAGTCAAGGGCTCGAAATACAGTTTGTCGGAGGTATCATAATCCGTGGAAACGGTTTCCGGATTACAGTTTACGATGATGGTTTCAAAGCCCATCTTTTTCAAAGCCAGGGCTGCGTGTACGCAGCAGTAGTCGAATTCGATACCCTGACCGATACGATTCGGTCCACCGCCGAGAATCATAATCTTAGGCTTATCGTTATTGACAGGATTTTTATCCGGCGCATTGTAGGTGGAGAAGTAGTAAGCGCTGTCCTGTGTGCCGCTTACATGAACACCTTCCCAAGTTTCCTCTACTCCCAGTTCGATGCGGTGTGCACGTATATCCGCCTCCGGTATCTCCAGAATTTGGCTTAAATATTTGTCGGAGAAGCCGTCCTTCTTAGCGGCAGTCAAAAGTTCGTCGGAAGGCAGAGAGCCTTTGGATTTAAGAAGCTGCTCTTCTTCCTCAACCAGTTCTTTCATCTGTTCAATAAACCAACTCTTCACATGGGTGAGCTCGTGAATCTCTTCTACAGTAGCTCCCTTGCGTAATGCCTCATACATCACGAAGTGGCGTTCGCTGGAGGGTGTAATCAGTAGCTTGAGCAGTTCATCTTTTGACATAGAATGGAAGTTCTTGGCATAGCCGAGACCATAGCGTCCGGTTTCCAGAGAACGAATTGCTTTCTGGAAAGCTTCCTTGTAGGTCTTGCCGATACTCATAACTTCACCGACCGCGCGCATCTGTGTGCCCAGCTTGTCCTCCACGCCTTTGAATTTTTCGAAAGCCCAGCGTGCAAACTTAATTACTACATAATCGCCATCCGGCACATACTTATCCAGGGTGCCGTATTTACCGCAGGGAATATCTTTCAGGGTCAGACCTGATGCCAGCATTGCAGATACCAGAGCAATCGGGAATCCGGTTGCTTTGGAAGCCAGTGCGGAGGAACGGGAAGTACGGGGATTGATTTCTATGACAACGATACGGTCGCTTTTCGGGTCATGGGCAAACTGTACGTTGGTTCCGCCGATGACCTGTACGGATTCTACAATACGGTAAGCCTGTTCCTGCAGCCGTTTCTGCGTTTCTTCGGAGATTGTCAGCATGGGAGCTGAACAGAAGGAATCACCTGTATGGACACCCATGGGGTCAATGTTTTCAATGAAGCAGACCGTAATCATATTGTTGTCTGCATCACGAACTACCTCCAGCTCCAACTCTTCCCAACCGAGTACAGATTCTTCTACCAGAACCTGTCCCACCAGACTGGCTTGTAAACCTCTGGCGCAGACGGTTTGCAGTTCTTCGCGGTTATAAACCAGTCCGCCGCCGGCACCGCCCATGGTATATGCGGGACGAAGTACCACCGGATAACCGAGGTTATCGGCAATCGAGAGGGCTTCCTCCACGCTGTAAGCCACCTCGCTGCGAGCCATCTCAATGCCCAGCGCATCCATGGCGTTTTTGAATTCGATACGGTCTTCGCCGCGCTCAATGGCATCTACCTGTACACCGATTACTTTTACATTATATTTATCCAAAATGCCTTCTTTATTTAACTCTGCACACAGATTCAATCCGGACTGTCCGCCGAGATTAGGTAAAAGCGCGTCAGGGCGTTCTTTCGCAATAATCTGTTCCAGCCTGTGGACATTCAACGGCTCGATATAAGTAACATCTGCTATTTCCGGGTCTGTCATAATCGTAGCGGGATTGGAATTTACCAGAACAATTTCGTACCCCAGTTTGCGCAGCGCTTTACAAGCCTGTGTACCGGAATAGTCGAACTCACACGCCTGACCGATTACGATGGGACCGGAGCCGATGATGAGTACTTTGTGAATATCTGATCTCTTTGGCATTTATGTATCCTCCTGAATTTAAGATTTGCTTAGAAAAATATTGGAAGGCAGGGAATCGGCCGTTCACTCTTCTTATAATTATATAGGAAATCAGAGAAATCACAAGAACATTTATCGAAATCCATATAAAAAAATAAATCAAGTCCAAAGCAAGAATATGTCTATTGAAAATTAGAACAAAAAGCGTATAATTATAGCATATCGTGTGAAAGCGTAAGGGTAAATTACAGTACATATTATGACAATAAATTACAGAAGAAAGAGGGGACGTACTGTGACAAAGACAATTAGGGGTAAATTGACTATCAGCGTAATACTCATCGTTGTGGTGAGTATTCTTTTGACCACAGCAGGAATTACCGTTGTGGCAGGCAGAAACATTATTCAAGAACAGAAACAGATTCTGCAGCTCAATGCAGAGAAATATGCTAAAGAGATTAATACTTGGATTGAAGATGAAAAAATGGTTGCGGTCGGTGCAGTGAACAGCATTGTAGCCGGAGGAAGAAAAGATGATCCATTCCTTCAGTTAGTAGTAAATACTCATGCTGCAGACAGACCTGAGTTGTTGAATTTATATGTTGGCACTAAGGACAGCAGATTTATTCAGTCCAACACAAAAGCCACCATACCGGAAGGCTACGATCCGGTGCAGCGTGGCTGGTATCAGCAGGCTGCGCAGGAAGGGACTGCCATTGTGACGGATCCCTATGTAGATGCCATAACGGGGCAGATGTGTACAACAATTGCTATGCCTATTTACATGAACGGAGAACTTGAAGGAGTTATCGGACTTGATGTGACCACCGAAACAGTTATGGATTTGACGGCAAGCATTAATTATACATCAGGTGTATATGGCTTTTTGGTGGATAGCAGTGAAAATTATGTATCGCATAGGAATGATGCATATAAACCCACAGAAAATTCCGCTGTTGCGGTCAAGGATGTAATGCCGCAACTGAGTTCCGTTTTCTCCGAAGCGAATAACGAAGTAGTGCAGCTTCGTGACTATGACGGTACCAACAGCTACTTTGCAATGGCGGATGTAGAGAGCAGCGGTTGGAAGATGGGCGTGGTAATTCCCACTTCCGCTGTGACAAGTTCCCTTGCGGCAACGCTTTTAGTGATTCTTGTTATGGTCGTTATCGTTATTGTCTTGGTGACGGTATTTATGATGACATTGATTGGCAAGATGTTGGAACCGGTACAGATGCTGAAGCAGTTTGCGACGGGAGATTTTTCAGAAAATGCCGTTGCTGCTGAGAGGTCGATTCCGAAGGAATATAAGAACGAGACAGAACAGATTATGACGGCAACTACGGAAGTCAAGAACCAGATCAGAGGCATTATTTTAAATACGAAAGAAAAAGCTCAAAGCATCAATACGATTGCAGAAAGCACCTCTGCCAAGATGTCAGTGTTGAATCAGGATATTTCCGGAATTGCCGATTCCGCAAGCAGTGTCATGAGACAGACAACAGAAGCAAGAGGATTGGCGGATAATATCAAGCAGACGGGTGAGGAACTGGGAAGTGCTATCGAGAACGTAGCACAGAAAGCCAGTGAAGCGGCACTGCAGTCCAATGATATTATGGAGCGTGCAGGCAAGCAATATGAATCTTCCGAGAAATCTGCAAAAGAGGCTGTAACTCTTTATGAGGACACAAGGGATGACTTGGAAAAGGCGATTGCGGACAGTCAGAAAGTAAAAGAAATTGATATGCTGACAGAGGAAATCCTTTCCATCAGTTCACAGACCAATTTGTTGGCACTGAATGCTTCTATAGAGGCGGCAAGAGCCGGAGAAGCCGGAAGAGGTTTTGCGGTTGTTGCGGACGAGATTCGTCAGTTGGCGGATAATTCCAGACAGGCGGTAGATAAGATTCGCCAGGTTACAGAGGATGTGACGAAGAATGTTTCTTTCTTGTCTCAGAGTTCATCCAAGCTGTTGGAGTTTATGAATGAGAAGGTTATGGAAGATTACAAAGCAATGACGGACCTCGCAAAAATGTACGAGCAGGATGCCGCATTCTACAGTGATATTTCAAGTGAATTAGGCGCTTCCTCCCAAGAAATGAGTGCAAGCATGTCGGGTATCAGCGATTCTCTCGCATCAATAACAGCGCTGATAAGAGAGATTGCGGAGTATATGGAAGGCATGCAGCAATCAGTAGAGAATTCCAATGAAAACTCTCAGGCGGTACATCAGCAGATGGAAGAATTGTTCCGTTTGAGCGAGTTGCTCAATGAGACCGTGGCAACTTTCAGAGTATAAAATCCGAATAAGAAAAGTCAAAAGAGACGGCAGAATTTCTGCCGTCTCTTTTTTTGTAGATTTAGAAGATATCCATTATAAATAGATAACCGATCATAGCCAACAGGCCGACGCAGAACAGCAGCAGTCCGAAGGACATGCTTCGTGCAATCATGGTGCTGTTCTCAAACCACTCTTCGTGGAACATCGCGAATTTATGGTCATAGTCCACTTTTCTTGGATGTTTTCTAAATATTGTTTTATTGCCAATCTTCTGTAAGAACCCTACAACACAGGCGGACATATGTGTGAGCGGTGTTCCTTCCGGAAGCTCCTGCGGCAGTTTGCTGTCTCGATATACAGTCTTTCGCAAGAATACAACCACTGCGTCTACCAGACTGTCCAATATGCGGCAAATAAAACCGAACACGGAGGGCAGGATTTTAAGGAGTACGGGACGATAAATCAAGTTCTCTAAATCCAGCAGCCAATACCAGCGATTTACGTATTTATTTTCTTTTACCATCCATAGTCTGACAATCACGAAGTAGACCAGTATGCCGATTCCCAAGGAGATTGCGGCGCCTTTTAAATTTTCGAGAGAGAAATAGGCAATACTTTCTTCCTCTGTATATGCATGCATAAAGCTCTGACTCATATCGGCAAGTCTGTCCATTACAATATGTGGCAGGAAGCCCATCACGGGAAGCAGTGTTGCGCTTACGGTAAGTGCAAAAGCGCTGACCTTATTCATATACTTACCTTTCAGTGCATCAAAGCTTGCCTGCACCGTAGCATCGGTATTTTTCTCAACGAAGATTGCCACATATAGCTTCGTCATGTAAGCAATCGTCAGCCCGCCGCTGATTAAGAATGCCCATTCGATTCCGTGCAGCATACCGGAACTGAATCTGCTCCATTCTCCGGGGACTACAGCACTGACATGTTCCATCATATTTACGTACTCAATATATTCCACAATACTTTCATGAATCAGTGTCTTGCTGATGTAGCCGTTCCAGAGGGGAATACCGCCAATGCCGAGAGCGCCCATCAGGAAGATATAGTTAAGCAGCGGCTTACCATGACCGAAACCGCGGATATCATTCAGATTCAATTTATGGATATTCATGAAAATCACGCCAGCCGCCATGAAGAGAGCCAGCTTAATCAGGGAGTGATTAACCATGTGAAGCATACTGCCACGCACTGCTAACAGATTACCTCCGCTGCCGGGAAATATATTTTCCCCGCCGCCGGGGAAATATAGCAGACCTGACATCCCGACACCCACCAGAATAAATCCAATCTGGGAGACGGAGGAGCAGGCGAGGGTCCTCTTAAGATCCACGGAAAACAGTGCCAGCACCGCGCCCACCACCATGGTGCACACGCCAAGCACCAGAATCAGATTGCCCCACATCATGTCACCCAAGAAAAGATACGAGGTCAGAATTAATATACCGTACATTCCCGCCTTAGTCAGAATGCCGGACAGCAGAGCAGAAGCCGGAGCCGGGGCTACCGGATGCGCTTTCGGCAGCCAGATGTGGAGAGGAAAAGCACCCGCTTTAGCACCGAAGCCAAACAGCATACACAATCCGGCAACCGTAAACTGTGTACGGCCTGTGCTCAGGTAGCTGAACAGGCTGTAACCGCTCTTGGCATCAAGGAAATCATTGAAGAACAAAGTTCCCGTCACATCGTACAGAAGGAAAATACCCATCAACATGACAAGGCCGCCGATTACCGCCACGGCAAGATAAGTGGCTGCCGCACGCATGGATTCTTTTTTCTCATCATGTGCAACCCACATATAGGATGTGAGGGACATGATTTCGAAGAAGATAAACGTTGTGTAGAAATCGGCAGAGTAAAATACACCTTCCGTTGCACCGAGTGTAAGGAGCAGGAACATATAATATCTGTTGCGGTTATGATAATGGGCAAAGTACTCTCTGGAAAATAAGGTGCTCATAAACCACATGAACGCCGCAATCGTGCCATACATCGCGCGGAAACCGTCTATTGTAAAGTGAAGACCCATGCCGCAGATATAGGGAATTTCCACTATTACTGTGGCGGAATCCGACATAAGAGCCTGTATGCAAAGGTATAGAGCAAACCCGAATGTTACTCCGGTCACAAGCTCCGCGAAACAGTTGCGTATGTTTTTATTAAACCGACCTGTAATGTAACTTACAATCGCAGCCGTCATCGGTATAAACACAACAGAGCATATCAATACATTCATAAGTAAAATGCCTTGCCTTTCCAGTCAGATATATATACCTGACTTAACATATCAAGATAAACCTACAGCGACATTGTAGAAGAAGTCTACGAACGGCTGAGAGTAAATTCCGAACAATATGATGAATAATGTAAATACAAACAATGGTATAAGCATTTTCCAATTCGGATCTTTAATTCCGTCAAGGGCGCTATAGGAAATCTTGACGGGGAAGAAAGCGCGCACAACAATCGTAAGCATGTAGATGGCGGTTAACAAGGCAGACACCAGCAGGCAGGCGATTCCGTAGTACGCAACCACGTTGCCGCTCTTCACCGCTGCCGCGGCAAGATTCCATTTGCTGATAAATCCTGCCAGTCCCGGCACACCCATCAGAGCAAAAGCCGATACGGTAAAGATACCGAAGGTACAAGGCATTTTATAGCCCATGCCATCCAGTTCATGCACATAATTCCGTTCGGTCTGGTGTATGATGGCACCCGCACAAAAAAAGGAAGATATCTTCATCACCGCGTGGAACACCAGGTGACAGAGTGCAGCTGCCAGACCAAAGGGTGTCATGATTACCGCGCCAAACAGGATATAGGATAGGTTGCTGATGGTAGAGTAAGCCAGTCGTCTCTTAATGTGCGTCTCTTTTACCGCACGGCTGCAGCCGTATACAATTGTGAACATGACAATTAACATCACCACAGTCTGCGCCCATGTGCCCCGCAGAAAGTCCGTTCCGAAGCTGTAGTATGTCAGCCGTATAATGGCAAAAGCACCGGATTTAACAACAGCAACGGCATGGAGAAGTGCCGTGACCGGGGTAGGCGCTACACCCGCTTGAGGCAGCCATGAGTTAAAGGGACAGACAGCGGCTTTGACACCGAAACCGATAAAAGCCAACACATAGATTAGCAGCAGTATATTAGTCCTGTCCCCGATTTTGGCAAGGTCGAGAACACCGCCAAGCACGAAGTCGGTAGTCGTTCCGTAGATGATAATCATAATCAGTCCGATAAAGGCGAACGCCGCACCGCCCAACGAGTAGTAAAGATATTTGCGGCTCGCAAGAATTGCCTCTCTGGTCAGTGTGTGCATAACAAGCGGTACAGTGACCAACGTCAGCAATTCATAGAAGAAATACATAGTCAACAAGTTCGCGGCGAGCGCAATGCCGAGCGTGACACCGTAAGTCATAGTGTAGAACATAAAAAATACTTTTTCATGTTCTTCCTTAGTCATATATTCAAAGGCATACAGCGTAGCAAAGGGCCACAGTGCAGACACAAGACCGGCAAAAACCATGCCTAGGCCATCCACCTTAAAGGTGATGGACAAATCACCCGTAAAATGTGCAAGCAGGAATGTGCTGCTGGAATGATGCAGAAGCAAATACCATACCAGAATACTGTTTAAAATAACGGCACATTCCAGAAAAATTTCCCAGTGCTTTCTCTGTCGAAAAGGAAGGGACGGCACGAGAATTCCCGTTATAAAAGGAATTAAAATTACTAATATAATCATATCTTCCTCCACTCCGAAGTATTGTAACTTATCCTTATTCGTTTAAATAATTCGAATGACAAAATTCATTATCCAATCTACAAGCTGTGTAGGAAACAGACCGATTAAAACCGAAACAACTGTCATAATTAAAATCGGTATCGTCATAAACAGAGAAGGTTCTCTCTTAGTTAAATGTTCGTAGTCATAATCCGCACCCGGAAGAAAACCCAGGATTGTCAGAGGCAGCAGATAACCGGCAGTCAGTAACGCACTGACAAGCAGGATGACCGGACCAAGCCAGCGGAATACGGGAATATCGGTCGCCAGACTACCGATCGCCAGATACCATTTACTGATGAAACCTCCGGTGGGCGGAATGCCGATCAGTCCGAGGGAGACAATCGTGTAGCACCACATAGTGAGAGGCATTTCCTTTCCGATGCCGCGCAGCTCATCTACCCGCGTCTTACCCGTAATGTAGATAATCGCACCGGCACAGAGGAATAAGGTTGCCTTGATCAGACCGTGGGCAAGCACGTGCAGAAGCGATCCGGTCACCGTTTCTGTGCTCATCGCTGCCAGACCGAACAGTATATAGGAAAGCTGACTCACCGTGGAGTAAGCTAATCTTTTCTTGAGTACAGGCTCTCTGTAAGCCAGCAAGGAGCCCATAAACACAGTAATCAATGTCAGTACAAGCCATGCAGTCTGCACCCATGTGCCCTGCAGAAAAGCAGAACCGAAAATGTAGTAGACGACACGAATCATTGCCAACACACCAGCCTTGACAATCACTGCGGAGAGAACTGCGGAAGCCGGAGCCGGCGCTACCGGGTGGGCTGCAGGCAGCCAAGCGTGCATCGGAAACATACCCGCCTTGACACCAAATCCCAGAATCATGACAAGCGCCACGATCAACAGGAGTCCTGTATTGGAGCCGGCGACCCCGCTCAACACTCCGCCTGCGGTAAAGGAGATGGTTGTGCTGTTCTGACAGATAAAGTAAATGCCAAACAGCGCCATGTATGCTCCGCACAGAGAGTAAAACAAGTATTTTAATGCCGCCATAATTGCCTCGTGGCTCCCGTTATGCAGTACAAGGGGCATGGAGGACAGTGTCAGTATCTCAAAAAACAGATAAAAAGTAATGAGGTTTCCCGCAAAACACAGTGCATTCAGCACGCCGAACACAATCAGGTAGAAACCATAATAACGTTTCTCCTTTGTCTCTTGGTTCAGGTAGATGCGGTTATAACGCTGTTCCTTTGTATCGGGGTTCATGTACTCGAAGGAAAAGAATCCCGCGCAGAGAAAAACAATTATAGTCACCGATGAAAACAGAATGCTCATCTCATCTATTGCAAAAACAATCGACAGTGTTTCTGTCAGAGGAAATAATGTAAAGGATGTTCCATATGCGGTCGCGAGTGCGGCGACAACCAAAGCATCTGTCAGAACAAAAGCGATACCTGCAGTCGCGAGCAGATATTTTCTGTTAGAATGTTCTTTTCTCACCAGAAGATAAATACCGATCAGAATCGGTGCCAATATGGATAAAAGTATAAGATACATGTCGTCACCTCCCTACGCAAAAGTGGCAAGCCCTTGTTGTATCATATCCACAACGGGCTGGGAACTGATTCCGAGAATTACGTTCAATATAATAAAGGCAAGCAGCACAATTGCATAAACCGGCATATCTTTAAAGGTCGTGACCGTGTAAACGCTGTTATCAATCGGCGTATAAATACGGATGACCGTCTTCATGAAATAAATTGCGTTCAGAATCGTACTGATGCCGAGGACGATAAGTGCCGGTAACATTTTCGCGTGATTCTGGACAGCGGCCTGCGAGAATAACAGTTTGCTGATAAATCCGGAAAACAGAGGAACACCTACCATGGCGAGGGAGCCCACCGTGAAAGTGACACCCGCCCACTTATTCCGATATCCCGAGCCGGTCAGTTCAATAAATGTACGGCTTCCGCCGGATACATCCATCAGTCCGACGGCAGCGATGAACAACAGAGACTTCGTAGCCGCATGGGACAGAATATGAAAGATGCTTGCGGTCATACCTGCCTGTGTGCCCATGCCGAAGCCCATATAGATATAACCGATCTGCGCTACCGAGGAAAAGGCAATCATTCTGCGGATATCGTTTTCCTTGATAGCGCTGGTGGAACCGAAAATCATACCCATCAGACCGAACAGGAACAGCATATCGATAATCCGCGTATCGCCGTACACATCAAAACCGATAACGCGGTATATAATCTTAATCAGCAGAAAAATATATCCCTTGGACACCAGGCTGGAAAGTATGGCGGCGGAGGATATCGTGGAATAACCGTACGCGTCCGGCAGCCAGGCATGGAACGGGAACAGTGCGCTCTTGATACACAGACCTACCGACATCAGTACGATAGATACAATTAGAGGAATCACGTAGTCGCCGTCTGCAACAATCAATGCTACGGACTCTTTGATGTTGCTCATCAGCAGATGTCCGGTCAGATCATAAAGCATGCACAGACCCAGAAGCAGCAAACCGGAGCCCAACAGACTCATAATCATATATCTGACAGCCGCTTCAATGGTGCGGCCGTTCTGTCGGATCATGATAAGTCCGCAGGCCGATATGGTATTAATCTCTACGAACACATATGCCGTGAACATGTCGTTGGTATAGACAAGCGCCAGAAGGGAACTTAGCAGCAAGTCAGTCAAAACATAGTAGAGATGGAGCTTGTCTTCTTCGATTGTCTCTATAAGCTTATGTCTGCCTCCGAAGAGAGACAACAGCATAATGATACAGAAGAAAAGTGCCATCAACGCTTCCAGTACGCCGGCACGGATTTCATTGCCCCAAGGCGCAGGAAACTTACCCATCACATAGACAAAAGAATCGCCGAGAGTGAGGGTATAGATCAGTGTGTATGCGCTCAATACCGTGTTGATCGTCAGCAAGGCGGCATTGACCCACATAGCTGCCTTGTCACGCAGACCGGAACTGATAATTCCGGCAAACAGACACAGCATAATAGAGATGCAGGGAAAGTTCCGTACAAAATCCATTACAGTTCCTCCTTCTTCAGCTGTTTGGATATTTCATCCAAATCCAAGGTGTGATAGTTCTGGAAGAGACGAATGGTCAGCGACAGCATCAGGGCAGTCACGGATACGGACACAACAATACCGGTCAGTACCAATCCGCTTGGAATCGGATTGATATAAGCTTCCACACTCTGTACACCGTCTGTGACAATAGGTGCCACACGCCCCGCAATATATCCTTTTTCCGCAAGGAAAAGATAGATAGCCGTGTCCATAATATTCAGACCGATGATTTTTTTAATAAGATTAGGCTGCAGCAAAAGATTGCCAAACCCGATTCCGAACAGAATCATGGCAACAGCCTCGCCGTAATTTGCAAATAAGTTCAAGCCCATCTTACAAGCCTCCCCTTCTGAATAATGCGTAGAAAGCATACATGGTGCATGCGACTTCAAGTCCCACGCAGATATTGATTGGCAGGATGATGCCGCTGCTTAAAATATGTCCCGGAATGCCCAACGGAATATGGTTTTCAATCCCGTTTGCCCCGGTCATATAGAAATAAGTACCGATCAGACCGTACATACACAGCGCGGTAATTTTTGCTATCTTATATATATGCTCGTCAAAGAACCTCTGCGTTTTTTTGAAGCCGTATGCGGCAACATAGAGAATCAGCCCTGCGCCCATAATGGAGCCGCCGGAGAAGCCTCCGCCCGGAGACAGATGGCCGTTCAATATAATGTAAATACCGAAGATAAAGATAATCGGACACAAGACAAAAGCAACGCCCTGAAGAATCGTATCATTTTTCGGCTCAAAGCGGCGGTCATTCATGGCTGCCTGTTTCTTCAGAATCGCATCGTCCACCATCAGCATGATCATGACACAGCATGTGGCAATAAACAGTACATTTGTCTCACCGAAAGTGTCAAATGCCCTGTAAGTCAGAATCATGCCGGACACAATATTGAGTGCACCCGTCTCCTGAAGTCCCTGCTCAATATAGCGCCCGGAGACAACATTGTTGACGGGATTTGATGCGTTGCCGTCGGGAGGCAGACAGGACACGGTTACCAACAGTACACCCACCAGCGTAATACAAAATACGATCGCCATTGCCACGTAGATGATATGAAAGATCCGAGCCAACTTGTTTTGTTCTTCATCGTAAACCTTGTCACGACGCATTTCTGCCTCGTGCATACGATCGATGATCGTCTCATGGGGCAGTACGGTTTCTTCCTGCACCTGCATCTCCACTTCCCCTACATAGGGGTCTTTGCTGCCGGACAACCACCGGAAAAAGCGAAAAGCGGATGTTTTCTCATATTCTTCTCTCGATTTCAGTTTACTCACTTTGACCAGCCTCCTCTTTTGGCTTGTCCTTCTCGATGCGGATTGCCTGAATCTTCTTTAAAGTGGCAAAGAACAGAACGCTCGTCACACCTGCGCCGACGGCTGCTTCCGTGATTGCCAAATCGGGTGATTCCAGACAAACCCAGAGAATAGACATCACCAGACTGTAGGACATATAAATCAAAATAGAATTCAACAAGTTTTTAGAAAAACTGACAGAGACAGCACACACAATCAAGAAGCCCAACAGAATACATTGAAAAATTGTCATAACGCACCGCCTTTCGTCTTCGTATCCCGCCCCGTTTGTTTCGCCTTTGCATCCGACATCAGCTCGGCTTCCAACGACTCAAGATCCGTGTAAACCTTACAGTATGATTCCAGGTTTTCGTTGGTTGCCACTTCCAGCCTCGAAAGTACATGTGACGACACCGGCGAGGCAAACCAGAGAAAAGCAATAATCAATAACAGCTTCAGGGAAGTAAAGTTAATCCCTGAAAAAATAATAAGGCCAACCAGACATGATGCGATGCCGAGGGTGTCACCCATAGCAGCGGCGTGCATTCTGTTCAGCACATAGCGGAAGTGGAACACTCCGAATATTTCCGTAAAAAAGATTACCAGACCGCAGACTAAGAATGCACTTCCCACAATCAGTCTAATCCAATCAAAAACTCCCATCGGACATACCTCCTTCGTCTTCGGAATCCGGATTCTGCGGCGCTTGCCGCCCTTCCTCATAGATACCGATATATACTTTCGAGAGAATGACTACCGCAAGGAAACTGATCATGGCGTAAACCAGACAGACATCCACCAGATAGCCTTCGTTTAACATGAGCGCAAGTACGGAAATCATGACCATGACCATGGTTCCCATCATGTTTACCGCCATAAGACGGTCTGCAATGCGGGGTCCCCTGATGGCGCGGATCAGACAGGCAAACAGCATGACTGCCAATATGAGAAGCACTGTAATGTAGATATAGTAGTATATCATTGTAATCCATCCTTTATCTAAGTTATTTCACGTTTTCGATTCTCTCTAACAATTTCACGAATATAGATGAGTCAATACCCTGCGCCAGGTCTTTGTCCAAACAGTGTACAACATATTCATTGTCTTTCAGGCTGACGGTAATGGTGCCCGGTGTCAGCGTGATGGAATTGGCGAGGAGAACTCTCGCGAAGGTGGAGTTTAGCGTGGTTGTGAAATGGATGACTGCCGGTTCAAAGTGATATTTTGCGGAGTAAATCATCTTAAAAACTGTCACGTTTGCTTTGAGAATTTCCTTGGCAAGCACAAATAAATAGTGGAGCATCAGGAAGAATCTCTTGCACAGGATAAGATCGTTTCGTGGCTTGTAATCCAGGAATCTGCAGATGAACCAGTACATTACTCCTGAAATGACCAGCCCGAACGCAGCAATTTCCAAGGTAAACTGTCCGTTGAATATGACCCATATCAGAAAAAATATCACGTACATTGCCGGCTCTCCTTTTAAAAGTTTCTTCTTATTAAAATGTGTTATAATTATCTGACCGTTGAAATTATAAACCTTTAGAAAAAAATGTCAAGAGGTTTCAGTGATAAGAAAGTGCAAAAAAGAGTTGACAAAATGTCTGAAAATGATAAGATAGTTATAATTCCTATATGATTTATATGAATTGTAACATTGCGCATACAATTGGAAAAATGTAATTGTTTTATGGTATATTTATGATGTGTTGAAATAGGAGGATAAAGATGAGTTATCAGACAGATACCGTGTGCGTTCACGGGCAGGGCAGCAGGGAAGCAATTGAGACTACGGGCGCAATCAGTTTTCCGATTTATCAGACGGCAGCTTACGCACATCCCGGCGTAGGGCGGAGCACCGGATATGATTATAACAGAGTGCAGAATCCCACCAGAAAAGAAGTGGAGAGGATTGTAACGGATTTAGAGCATGGCGTGGACACCATTTCTTTTGCTACCGGCATGGCGGCAGTCAGCGCGTTCATGGAGCTGTTCGCACCGGGCGACCATGTGGTGGCGACGGATGATTTGTACGGCGGTGTCATCAGGCAGTTCCGCAATATAAATGAGAAAAACGGCATGCAGTTTACCTATGTGGATACGTCTGATTTACAGGCGACAGAGGCGGCCATTCAGGAAAATACAAAATTAATTTACATAGAGACACCCACCAATCCGATGATGCAGGTCACGGATATTCGGGCTGTCAGTGAAATAGCGAAGAAGCACAACTGTCTTTTGGCGGTGGACAATACATTTCTGACTCCGTATTTTTTAAATCCGTTGGATTTGGGTGCGGATGTGGTGATTCACAGTGCCACGAAATATCTGGAAGGACACAATGACACGTTGGGCGGATTTTTTGTGGCAGGCAATGAGGAAATTGCTGAGAGAATGCGGCAGATGATTAAGACGACCGGCGCTTGTCTGGCACCTTTTGACGCATGGTTGATTTTACGGGGAATTAAAACACTGTCAGTGCGGATGGAGAAGCATCAGGAAAACGCGCTTGCAATCGCACAGTGGCTCACCACACATCCCAAGGTTGTGAAGGTATTTTATACCGGGTTAAAAGAACATCCGGGATATGCCGTAACGCAGAAACAATGTCGGGGATACGGCGGTATGTTGACTTTCCATGTGGACTCTCAGGAAACTGCGCACAGAGTGCTGGAGCGGGTGAGATTAATTAAGTTTGCGGAGAGTCTGGGCGGCACGGAAAGCTTGATGACCTATCCATTTACACAGACGCATGCAGACGTGCCGGATGAGAAAAGGCGTGCCAACGGCATCGACGAGAGAACGCTGCGTATGTCGGTGGGAATTGAGAATGTAAAGGACTTGATTGCAGATTTGGAACAGGCACTCGAGTAGTGGAATGTGATTAAGAGAAGGGGAAATACATGAAATACAACTTTGACGAAATCATAGACAGAAGAAACAGTGACTGTTTAAAATATGACTTTGCCGTGGAGCGGGGCAAGCCGGAGGATGTGCTGCCGTTGTGGGTGGCAGATATGGATTTTCGGACAGCTCCGGGAATCATCGAGCGGGCAGTTGCGGATGCAAGGTTCGGTATCTACGGATATACGGAAAGTAAGGATGATTATTTTCAGGCAATTGCGGCGTGGTATGAGAATTATTTTGACTGGAAGGTAGAGAAGAAATGGCTGGTTAAGACACCGGGCATTGTCTTTGCCATCGGTATTGCGATTCAGGCATTGACGAAAGAAGGTGACGCGGTGATGATTCAGCAGCCCGTCTACTATCCCTTCAGCGAAGTGATTAAAGATAACAACAGGACGCTTGTGAATAATGCGCTGGTGTTGAAGGACGGACACTACGAGATTGACTTCGAAGATTTTGAAGAGAAAATCATTCAGAACAATGTAAAGATTTTCGTGCTGTGCAGTCCGCACAATCCTGTAGGACGAGTCTGGACTGTTGACGAGCTTCGCCGGATGGGAGAAATCTGCCTGAAGCATGACGTAAAAGTGATCAGTGATGAGATTCACAGCGATTTTGTCTATGAAGGCAGGAAACATTATGTTTTCACGACGGTGGATTCTGCATTTGAGGATATCAGCATTATTTGTACAGCGCCGAGTAAAACTTTTAACCTGGCAGGTCTGCAGGTTTCTAACATTTTTATTCCCAATGTACAAATGCGCAAAGCATTCCTGAGACAGATGTCAGCAGTTGGTTACAGTCAGGTCAACATGATCGGACTTCATGCCTGCCGTGCGGCATACGAGACGGGCAGGGAATGGCTCGAGGAGCTGAAAATATATCTGAAGGGAAATCTGGATTATGCGAGAGCGTATCTGGAAGAGAATCTTCCGCAGATTAAACTGATTGAACCGGAAGGAACTTATCTGATATGGCTTGACTGCCGTGCGCTTGAATTGCCGGAAGAGAAGCTGGAGCATCTCATAGTACATGAGGCGAAGTTGTGGCTGGACAGCGGCGCAATTTTTGGAGAAGTCGGAGAAGGATTCGAGCGAATCAATATCGCATGTCCGAGAGCGGTACTGAAGGAAGCGCTGGAGAGGTTACATAGAGCTGTGAGCGAATTAAAATAGTGATTTATTAATGTTGATGAAAAAGGAAATGAGTTGAAAGACTCATTTCTTTTTGTTATGTTATAAGAAAGCGGTTAAACATCATGAATAACAGTGACTTTAGTGACATTGGTTCGGAGGAAAGAAGAATGAAATATTTAGTGATTGGCGCCGGCGGAACGGGCGGCAGCATCGGTGCATATATGACAGAAGCAGGTAAGGATGTGACGCTCATTGCACGTGGCGAGCATCTGAGTAAGATGCAGGAGCGCGGTCTGTATATGGAGACTACGAAGAAGGGTAATTATACCGTGCATCCGATTAAGGCGACGGATATGGAGCACTATGAGGAACAGCCGGATATTATTTTTGTCTGCGTGAAAGGTTATTCGCTGGAAGATACGATTCCTTTTATCCGACGGGTGGCGAAAGAGAGCACTATAGTAATTCCGATTCTGAATATTTACGGAACGGGCAGCAGAATGCAGGAGCAATTACCGGAGCTGTTAGTGATTGATGGATGTATCTATATTGCGGGAGAGATTAAAGAGCCGGGAAAGATTCTGTTACTCGGAGATATTTTCCGTATCGTATACGGGGTGAGAAATCCGGAGGAAATCAGACCGGAGCTTTTTCAGGTGGCACAGGATCTTAAGGACAGCGGAATCGAGGGTGTACTGTCGGACAATATCAGACGGGATGCGCTGCAGAAATTTGCCTATGTCTCTCCGATGGCGGCGTGCGGATTATATTTCCATGTATCTGCCGGAGAGGTGCAGAAGACCGGAGAGCCGAGGGACACTTTTGTCAAATTGATGAAGGAAATCGATGCGCTGGCGGTAGCGATGGATGTGCCGTTTCTTGTCGATATTGTAACTACCAATCTGCAGATTCTTGACGCGCTAAACCCTGAGGCGAGCACTTCCATGCAGCGGGATATCTATGCCGGAAAGGCATCAGAGATAGACGGTCTGATTTATGAAGTGGTGCGGATGGGACAGCGTTATGGAGTGCCCACACCTACTTATGAGATGATAGCGGACAAAGCGCGTGCGGATGGGCTTGTATAGATAGAGCGTGTCATATGTATGGCAAAGTGTGGAAGCAATCGCCACGGACAGGAGGAATAACAGACATATGGAGAAGAAATTCAAAGAGAAATATTTGTCGGGAGAAGTCTCCTTTGAGGAAATAGATGATTACAGTCAGGAGTGGGGATTTAGTGATGAAACGGTTACGCTTCGTGAATATCTGGGACTGAATGCTGAGGAAGAGGACGCGTGGGTGAGCGTCGGCGACGATGCGCTGAAGGAGCTGCTGGATAAGCAGAGGTGAGAATAAAAGCATGAGAAAACGTAGGTTAAGAATAACCCGATGATTCCCAGTATGGATATCTTTATTATCTATCTATTTATGGTAACGATGGAAACGAGGATAGTTCGTATAATCAGCCCTCATCTTATCCTGCTCTGGAGGGTATTGAATATTTGCAGGTAATTGCCGGATGGGTAAATGCTGAATACAGTGACGAGATTATTTATTAGGAAATGAAAGATGATGAGGTAAGTGAGGATTCTGAGGAAACGGAAGTGCCGTAGCTGCATAGCACCTCAGAATTGTGGGATTATCTATCCGTTGACAAAATCCATTTACGGTGTTAGACTTGTAAAAAATTTAGGAGAAGCATACAGAATGAATCACAACTTACATTCAAGACGTTATATGTACATGTATTATAGACGTATTTGCTTGTAACTGAGCACATCAGATGCACAGTTGTAAGCCGATAGGTCTTATATGTCTGTGCATAGATGAGAATGTAAGCTGCATTTTAATATATTTATCTGCATCTTGTATCGTATTTATCGCATCAGACATATATATGTCCGGTGCGTTTTTGTTTGTTAGAAATGCGCGAGTACAGTAGTGGAAAGCCAACTCTTTTGTATGCAAAGAACAAGGAGGCAGATTATGAGAGAAG
>JAFLTE010000031.1 GCA_022510565.1 Lachnospiraceae bacterium
GCTTTAAGGTATTGTGGTTAACATTGTAAACGATGGTAGGAAGGTCATTTCCTGCAGGAGCAGAAATAACAACCTTACGAGCACCTGCGGTAATATGTGCGGATGCCTTGTCCTTGGAGGTATAGAAACCGGTACACTCCAAAACTACGTCTACCTTTAAGTCTCCCCAGGGAAGCTTGGAAGCATCTGCCTCTTTATAAATTGTGATGGTCTTGCCGTTTACGGTGATAGAATCCTCACCGGCCTCAACCTTGTCCGCATATTTGTATTTACCCTGTGCGGTGTCATACTTCAACAGATGTGCAAGCATTGTGGGGCTTGTCAAATCGTTGATTGCCACTACTTCATATCCTTCTGCACCAAACATCTGTCTGAATGCAAGACGACCGATACGGCCGAAACCATTAATTGCTACTCTTACTGCCATTTTTTAGTCCCTCCTAAAATCTTGTTTTTTATATAATTTCGTCACTCTTAAATGGATAAGATTGACAAAATTTTGTCAGCACGATTATTTTACCTAATTTGTCCTCAAAATTCAAGACGTAAATCAAAAATAATTGGAAATATGTATAATAAATTGATATAGTAGTTATGGAAGGGAAAGGAGAAGACTATGCCAATCACAGCAGATTATCATTTACACTCCTCTTTCTCGGGCGATTCGGATACACCCATGGAAGAGATGATTCTACGGGGAATTGAGATGGGACTTAGTCGTATGTGCTTTACGGAGCACAACGATTTCGATTACCCTGTGACCGACCCGGATTCGACTCCCGAAGGGATGTTTGAATTGAACCCGGATTCTTATCTGTATGATTTCCTGAATCTTAAGGAAAAGTATGCGGAGCGCATCACGCTCTGCTTTGGCGTGGAGTTAGGTATGCAGCCGCACCTGGCCAAACGCAACGCTGCTTTTGCCAAGGCTCACGACTATGACTTCATCATCGCCTCCTCTCACATCTGTAACGGTAAAGACCCCTACTATCCGTCTTTTTACGAGGGCAGGACGCAGGAAGAGGCTTATGCGGAATATTTTGAATCTATATTGGATAATCTGAAATCCTATTCCAACTTCGATGTTTACGGGCACTTGGACTATGTAGTCCGCTATGGTCCGAGGAAGGACGAAAGCTACTCTTATGAAGCCTATCGCAATATCTTCGACCGGATACTGGCGCGCCTCATCTCCATGGAAAAAGGCATTGAAATCAATACGGCAGGACTGGCTAAAGGAATGCGCGAGACAAATCCATGCATCGGTGTTGTCAGACGTTATCGCGAACTGGGCGGCGAGATTATCACCATGGGCTCCGATGCGCACGAACCGAAGCAGATTGCCTACGCCTTCGACCGCGCGGCAGACATACTGAAGGACTGCGGTTTCCGGTACTATACGACCTTTGAAAAACGCAGCCCTTCGTTCCATAAGCTATAGAATTACAGTGAGTTACAGAATCATCTTATTCTTCAATCGGCTCCGTCCCTTGCGGGGCGAGAGCTTCTTCTGCTCTCTTTCTGATTTCTTCCTCCAGCGCTTTTTGTTGTGCTTCTACTTCTGCCTGAAGTTGTTTCATTTCCTCAATTTGACTCCGCATTGCTTCTTCCTGCTTTTCTATCTCGGCCTGTTGCTTTTCTATCTCGTTCTGCTTTCTCTTCACCTCCTCAAGAATTCTGTCTTTTTCTTCCTCCCAAGCTTCTGCATCATTTATCCTATCCGTGAAGTCTTCATATGGCAATTCTTCATATAGCAATATTGCTCCCGTGTCCGCATCAAGTACCATTAATCCTATTCCCTGAGATTCTGTTCCGCTTGTTTCGTCCTGCCTTGTTCCCGTAAAAGTAATAACGCCAAGCACTACGGCAACGACCAACACCAATCCACCCACCAATATCAAAGTTCTGGGTCGTTTGGCAATCCTTCCAATCCGCTCCCGCGTACCCTTTTCACTGCCGCCCATGGTAAGCAGCGGTCCGACAGTCGTTCCCTTGGGGACTTTCTCGCATACAAGACTAAGCAGCGTTCTGCCGTAAGCATAGCGTTCTTCTTCTCCGAGAAGAGCAATGGCCGCCTCGTCACATGCCAGCTCGCTGTCTTGTTTGGAGGCATAAGCCGCCGCCCATACAAGCGGATGAAACCAGTAAACCGATACCAATATACACCGGACCACTGCCCAGAGTGAATCGAGCTGCCTATAATGACAGTATTCGTGTGCCAGAATATGTTTTAGCTTGGATTCATCCTCTGCCAACTCTTCGTCCAAATAAATTTTGTTACCGCACAGACACGGGGATGGCAATCCTTTTACCGTATATACTTTTAATCCATGATACTGCACATTTCCACCCTGCATAGGTTTCCGTCCGGCAGACAGATATCTCATAAATCGAATCTGATACCACAGCATACAGCTGCCGGTGATTACAATGCCGAGAATCCAAATTCCCCGAACAACTGTCATCAAAGATAGCATAAAAGAATGATCCGCCACAGTGCTGCCGACATTCATCAAACCTACATTGACATCCGTATCGACATCCGCATCGGCGTCAAGCGATGAAACCGAATCGCTCTCAGTTGCAACCGGAATCTGCAAAAGATGCAATACACTTATGGAACTGCTGCCCAGAGTTCCGGGTACCATCAGCCGAAGCGCTGCCAAAAGCCACAGGGCATACTGCAGCTTCGCGGGAACCTTGCCCTTAACCAAAGCTCTGATAGCCAGAATCGCCAAAATCAGCACAGATGAAGTAAAAATCACGTCTCTCATTTTGCATCCTCCTCCGCTTTTCGTAAGATTTCATATAACTCGGCAATTTCTTCCTTAGACAGCGCCTTCTGCTCCACCATCGTATTGAGCATCAGACCTAGTTTTCCCTGAAAAACCTTCTCCAGAAAATCTTCCGTCTCCTGTATCACGGCGTCCTCCTGTCTGATATCGGGATAGTACTGTTTCGCCTTCCCGCCTTCCTCGTAATGTACTGCGCCCTTCTCTTCCATGCGGCGCAGAAATGTCATTACCGTATGCTTTGTCCAACCCGTGGCATCCTGCAGACGATGCGTAAGCTGCATAATTGTCTGGGGCGCTTCCTCCCACAAAGCACTGATTACTTTCCATTCTGCTTCCGACAGTTTTATCATGATATGTAGTCCTCCTGATTTCTTATTTCAGAAAATCTAATCTGTATATTTCCAAACGCAAAAAGGTTGACGTTTGCCTACCACTAATATAACTTGTCGGTAGTCAAATGTCAACCTTTTTATTTATCTTTTTTCTATAATAATTTACATGATGATTTGCCAGGACTATCTGATAAAATTCGTCCGCTCAAACGGCTCTCTCTCCGGTATACCGTATGTATCCTTACCGAGTGCGATACTCTTGATAAGGAATGCCATATTTCTGGCAAGTGTGCGCATACTCTGCAGACCTTCCGCATCCTGCTCGGCCTCACCGGGCGCCGCGCCGTGAATGCTGTTCCAGTACTGCCCCGACGCAATCGGCATACCTGATATGGTAAAGAACTTATTCAGCTCATCAAAAGTTGCCGACAGACCGCCTCTGCGCGCCGCAACTACAGAGGCACCGACTTTCATCGTCTTATCGAAGTGCGTGCTGTAGAACAGTCTCGTCAGGAATGCGACAAGTGTCGCGTTAGCGGAGGCGTAGTACACCGGGCTTCCTACAACCAGACCGTCGCACGCCTCAAACTTCGCCGCCGTCTCATTTACAATATCATCAAATACGCATTTCCCTTTCTGTGCACAACCACCGCAGGCAATACAACTGCGTATATCCAGATTGCCTATATGGAGAATCTCCGTATCGATTCCTTCCTTCTTAAAAATCTTCTCCATCTCACGCAGCGCTACATAGGTATTTCCCTCTGCCCTCGGACTCCCGTTAATCATTAATACTTTCATTGCTCTCTTCCTTTCTTTCTCTGTTACGATACAATATATATGTTGGTATCCGTCTTATTACCCATCAGTATATCGGCAGCTTTACGCTCCCAGTTTGGCGTTGAAATCCGCCATCGCCTCGGAAATCTTAATCTGCTGGGGACACACGGCCTCACAGCTTCTGCAGCCGACACATGCGGAGGGCTGCTTATCCTGCGGCACTGCCATCAGCGCCATCGGAGCAAGAAATCCGCCGCCGGTAAAACTATGCTCATTATACAGTTCCAACAATGACGGAATATTCAGTCCCTTCGGGCAGTGGCTTGTACAGTAGCGACACGCCGTGCAGGGCAATATATTCTGTTTCAGCATCTCATCGGCAATACCGAGCAGTGCATCCGTCTCTGCCTGATTCAGCTTCTTCTCTGTCTCGAACGTTCGGATATTGTCCTGAAGCTGCTCCAGATTGGACATACCTGACAGGATTACCGTCACACCGTCTATGCTCTGCAGGAATCGGAACGCCCATGCGGAAACATTCTCGTCAGGACGCAGTTCCTTAAGCTTCTGAGCACCTTCCTGTGACAGGGAGGCCAGCTTGCCGCCGCGCAGTGGCTCCATGACCCAGACGGGAAGCTTATATTCTCTTATTAGTTCAACTTTGGCCTTGGCATCCTGGAACGACCAGTCAAGCCAGTTTAACTGAATCTGACAAAACTCCATCTTCTCGCCGTAAGCCTCCAGGAAACGCTTCATCACATCATAGCTTCCGTGGGCGGAAAATCCGAGATGGCGAATCCTGCCGTTCTCTCTCTGCTTTACAAGATAATCATAGACGCCGTACTTCGGGTCAAGATAAGCGTCAATATTCATCTCACATACATTATGAAACAGATAGAAATCAAAATATTCCACACCACATTTCTCAAGCTGTTTCTCGAAGATTTCTTCCACCTTATCCATATTGGAAAGGTCATAGCCGGGAAACTTGGTTGCCAGATAATAATTATCGCGCGGGTATCTGCTTAATGCCTTACCCATGACAATCTCCGAATTTCCGTCATGGTATCCCCATGCAGTGTCATAATAATTAACGCCGTTCTTCATGGCGTAATCCACCATTTTCTCTACAGCCTCGCTGTCAATCTTGGAGTCGTCCCCGTCAATCACAGGCAAACGCATTGCGCCCATACCTAACGCAGACAGTTTTAAATTCTGAAATTCCTTATAAACCATTATTACTCCTCCTTCCTAATATACATGCCATTCTACCACAAAAAAATTTCCGTCACAACCGCATCAGACTACACTGTCCATATGTATTCAACTACATGGCGGTTCCTACAATACTACCTCCGCCAAGCACATAACCGTCCTCGTAGAATACCACAGCCTGTCCCGGCGTAATGGCACGCACCGGTTTTAAGAATGTGCATTTGACGACATCTTCCGCCACCCGTTCAATAATGCATCTCTCGCCACCGTGGGCATATCGGATTTTTGCCAGAACTTCCCTCGGCTTTGGTAAATCAGCCATGCCCATATAATTGATATTGTTACAATACAGCGTATCACCGAACACATCGTCAGCCTCACCGATTACGACCTCGTCCGTCTCAGGTCTGATTCCTGTCACGAATACGGGATGTCCCATGGCGAGATTTAAGCCCTTGCGCTGTCCGATTGTGTAGTGTGTAATCCCCTGATGCTGTCCCAGCACCTGTCCGTCCTTGGTTACAAAATTCCCTTTTTTCGGTGTCCGCTCTCCTACTTCCCTCTCAATATATGCAGCGTAATCATGATCCGGTATAAAACAGATTTCCTGACTGTCGGGTTTATGAGCCACCGGAAGACCGACATCCTGAGCAATCTTTCGTATTTCGTCTTTCGTGTACTCCCCCACAGGCATCAAGGTGTGGGCGAGCTGCTCCTGTGTCAGGTTGTAGAGCGCATAGGTTTGGTCTTTCCCCACAGTTACGGAATTTCTGATGGCGTACCGCCCCTCCGGTGTCTGCATGATTCTCGCATAATGTCCTGTGGCAATATAATCCGCGCCGATTTCCATGCTCCGCCTTAGCATAGACTCCCACTTCACATAGCGGTTGCACGCTATACAGGGATTGGGCGTTCTGCCCACCAGATACTCCTCCACAAAGTAGTCCATAACCTTATGGCAAAATTCATCCTTGAAATTCATCACATAGTAGGGAATATCCAACATCTGTGCCACTCTGCGCGCATCGTCCACCGCGCTTTGCCCACAGCAGCCGCCGTTCTCCTCTACCGCCTCGTTCTCCTCATCCTGCCATATCTGCATGGTTGCCCCGATTACATCATAACCCTGCTCTTTTAAAAGGTACGCCGCCACGGAGGAATCCACTCCGCCCGACATCCCTACCACTACTTTTTTCTTTGTCATATGATTCTCCTTTTAGTTCTTCCAAGCACACCTGTCGCATACACTAAACTGAATCCGGTATGAATATGGTGTTCTATGAATTGGAAAAAATGGAAAAACCCGTTAATATCCGGTACTGTCATCCTTACGCTGACAGGACTCTTAAGCCGATTTATCGGCTTTTTCTATCGTATCTTTCTATCCAATGTGTTCGGTGCCGAGGGTATGGGAATCTATCAGTTGATTGCACCGGTATTGGCGCTTTCCTTTGCGCTGACTGTCTCCGGTATCCAGACGGCTATCTCCAAATATGTCGCCGCCGAAACAAGCACACGCGACTATACCGCATCTTTCCGTACACTGTGGGCAGGCTTTGTGCTGGCAATGTCACTGTCCGCTGCATGCGCTTTTTATATTTACATACATGCGGATTGGATTGCCGTGACTTTTCTGTTGGAAGAAAGGACCGCACCCCTGCTGCGCATCATAGCACTGTCCATTCCTATGGCGACCGTGCATTCCTGCATCAACGGATATTTCTACGGCATCCGCAAGACTGCGATTCCCGCCATAACCCAGCTTGCGGAACAGATTTGCCGTGTGGGTTCCGTCTATCTGATTTATTACATATTTAAGCAGCACAATATGGTACCTACCATCAATTTTGCCGTGGTGGGACTTGTAATCGGTGAGGCCGCGTCCATGGTAGTCTCCGTCGTTGCGATTCTGTCCCGTGCTCATCATGTATTTCCGGAGGGATTCGTCAACAGACATATACGCACAGACTCACTCATGGCGATATATCGGCGTATTACAGGGCAATTATTGCAGCTTGCCGTACCTTTATCCGCCAATCGTCTGGTACTTAATCTATTACAAAGCGTCGAGGCTGTTTACATCCCCAACCGACTTATGGCTTACGGACTAAGTAACGCAGATGCCTTAGGTGTCTACGGCGTACTGACCGGTATGAGCCTGCCGTTGATTCTGTTTCCTTCCGCTATCACGAATTCCATATCCGTTCTGCTTCTGCCCATCGTCGCCGAGGCGGACGCGAGCGGTAATCGTTCTGCCGTCAGACGTGCTATCCTGACTTCCATACGCTATTGTCTGCTGCTTGGATTCGGCTGTACGGTTATGTTTCTTCTGCTCGGGCGCACTGCGGGCAGGATACTGTTCCATTCCGAGCTTGCAGGAAGCTTTATACTGACTCTCAGCTTCATTTGTCCTTTTATGTATATCGCCAGCACTTTAAACAGTATTTTAAACGGACTGGGCAAAACCGCGCAGACCTTTCTGTACAGTGTAGCCAGTCTGCTGCTGCGTCTGCTGTTCGTCTTCATCGCCATTCCCGCCTATGGCATCAAGGGCTATCTGTGGGGTATGCTTGCCAGTCAGATACTGCAGACTCTGCTGTGTACCATATCCGCACTGCACATCTCACATAAATCGCGTACAGCCTTGTAATGCCTATGCCCCTGCTCGCTTATATTCTCCCGAAAGCCATGCTTGCGATTCTTAACTCAATATACTATAATATATGTGTTTTTGCCAGAGAAATCAAATAAATACACATTGAGACGAATATAAGAGCGAAGTAAACACTTCGGAACGGAGGAGAAATGTCATTTCATTATGTTACTAAACTGCCTACACCGCAGGAGATACGCGAACAATTCCCGATGCCGGAGCATCTGGTGAAGCTGAAAAAAGAACGCGACGCAGAAATTCGGGATGTTATTACCGGAAAAAGCAATAAATTTCTGTTGATTATCGGTCCGTGTTCCGCTGACAATGAGGAAGCGGTCTGTGATTATGTAAACCGTCTTGCCCGTATTAATGAGCAGGTTAAGGACAAGCTTATTCTGATTCCCAGAATCTATACGAACAAACCCCGCACTACGGGCGAAGGATACAAGGGTATCGTCAGTCAGCCCGATCCGGAGAAAAAGCCGGACTTTACAAGCGGTCTGATTGCCATGCGTAAAATGCACATCCGCGCAATGGAGGAATCCAAGCTGACGGCGGCGGACGAAATGCTCTATCCCGAAAACTGGGGTTATGTGGAGGATATTCTGTCTTATGTGGCAATCGGTGCACGCTCTGTGGAGGACCAGCAGCACCGCATGACGGTCAGTGGTTTCGATGTGCCTGCCGGCATGAAAAATCCCACCAGCGGTACTCTCTCTGTTATGCTCAATTCCATCTATGCCGCACAGCATCCCCACTCATTTATCTACAGAGGATACGAGGTGAGCACCGAAGGCAATCCGTTGGCACACGCTGTACTGCGCGGTTCCGTCAATAAACACGGCAGAAGTCTGCCCAACTATCACTATGAAGACCTGGCCATGCTCTACTCCTTATATCAGGAATATGATTTGGTTCATCCGGCATGCATCATCGATGCCAACCATAATAACTCCAACAAACAGTATGAGCAACAGGTTCGTATCGTCAAAGAAGTGATGCACAGCAGAAAATTAAACAGCGACATCCATAATATGGTGAAGGGTGTTATGGTGGAAAGTTATATTGAAGAGGGATGCCAGAAAATCGGCGAAGGAATTTACGGCAAATCCATTACCGACCCTTGTCTCGGATGGGAAGCATCCGAAAGACTGATTTACGATATTGCAGAATATGAATAAAAGTTGAAATGACCGGACAAAAGCCGTCCGGTCATTTATTTTATTATTACTATATAATTATTTTACACGATTCTTGTCAAAAATCATTTCTCTTCCTTACATCTCCTTCCAAATATCACGAAGCCTCTTCATCTTTACGCCGTTTCCAAAAGAGTAGAAAAATCATGGTCACAATCACCAATATAATGACTGTCATCCATATAAAACAGCATATCCCCAAGAATGTGGGACAGATATGGCACAGGCTGCATCTGCTTGTTGTGTTTCCTCCCATTATGCCTGTCTGTGTATGCAGAATCGCATAAGCGGAGAAAAGCTCCGTCCTGATAGTGATGGTATCAGGTTTGTTGTCCAGGTCATTAAGAAGATCAAAAACCCCCTCATGGGACCGTGCTACATAGTATGTCCGCCCCTCTGACCTAAGCTCATCCGGAATGCCGAGCACTACGTCTATCGGTTCTCCCGTCTGTACGACGGTTTCCCAGTCGCCATCACCTACCTTGATATACATAGAGATGTCTATATATGCGCCAAGAATAAGTTCACCCGGCTCTCCGCCATTGGTATCATCCGCTATTTTATTATCTGCCAGTCCGCTCTCGATGATATCCTTATCTTCTTTGGATACCTGTTCAGAGCTATCTGTTACCACAACACGTATCTCTATCCTTTCGCCGTCGTTCACGCGCTGTTTCTGCTCAGGTGTCAGTACTGCATTGGCTACCGCCACGGTATCCGCTACGCCTGCAGCGCTCCGGTATCCGTCACTGTCTACGGTCACGATGACGGCACCTGCTCCCACGGTAATGGTTGTGACAGAATTTTCCGCGGTGCTGATACTTCCGGTTGCAATGATATCTCCGGTTATTATGTTCCCGCTGTCCTGAAGCTCTGCTCTTGCAGTCCGGTCAGTTATCTGCGTCTCGTCTGACGACTCCGTGTTTTTCCCTGTCCCTTCCGGCTCCGGGTCTGTCAGCTCTTTCGCCCGTGAACTCGTGGGTTTTTCCGCCCCGGTATCCTCATCCGATGTCTGAGGGTCCGTATCCGATTGATCTGTTGGAATCGTCACGTTGGTATCTTCATCTGCAATACCGCCATCGTCTCCCGTATTATCGTCGCCATCCTTTTTCGAGGAGTCGCCGCCGGTACTTTCATTATTGTCTCCTCCGGAAGAACTCTTATTGGTCCACTGCGCATAGAGCGTATGGTCATCTGCAATGCTGACAGCAGTGTCACTTCCTACCACACTGCCGCCGTTCGCTTTCGTGTACCATCCCTTGAAGTTGTAACCGTCTCTGGTCGGTACGGGCAGCTCCTCATAAGACGATCCGTAGATGACAGTCTTTGTTTCTTCCTCATTGCCACCCGTCGCACCTTGATAGTCAAACGTTACGGTGTATTGCTTGCCGTTCCATCCCGCATAGACAGTGGTATTTGCCTTCACCTGTGCGTTAAAATCAAATTCCTGCGTGTATACCGCATCCGCATACCAGTCGCTGAAAGTATAACCTTCGCGCTCCGGATCTTCGGGCTTTACAATCCTACACTCCATCCCCTGGCCCGCAGAAGCCGTCTGATCCGTCCACACGAGCTGGGCAGGTATGGCTGTGCCGTTCTTAGTGTCGAATGTAACCTTATAGACATTTAATGTGATCTCCGTACTCTTGCCGGCATTAGTGTACATCCTGAAATAATAGGTGCCGGGTTCCTTGATCTGATATGTCCCTGTCTGTCGGCCCGCCGTACCGCCTGCCGCCTCACCTACCTCTATGATTCTCTGCGCAGCCGACTCTGCAGTGCCGCTCTTTGCTGCGATGATATATCCTCCGGAAATTCCGAAGTCACCGGCACTCACATCGAATGTCAGTCCCGTCTCCACATCCTGTCCTTCATCCTGTCCGCTTACATCAAATGCAGGCTCAGTCATATCTATTTTAATCAGCTCTGTATAGCTGTCGGTCACGTTGCCGGCATTATCCGACACCTGATAATACAGATAGTAGGTGCCATCCTGTGTCAGGCTGACCTTACCGCCTGCCGGAAACTCCTGCAATGCACTGTCCACCGGTTTCGTCTTATCCGTCACAATGGCATACTTCGCGTTGGCAATTCCGCTGGCCGGGCCTTCCGCCCCCGCATTATCCTTATAGGTTATCGTTATCTCGGGCGCAGACGCATACCAGCCGTTCACCTTACCGTCCGTGGATACCTTGCAGTCCACGACAGGCGCGGTCACATCAATGCCCCATACATCCATGGTGTAGGTGTTCACGTTACCCACTTTGTCTGTCAGCCTGATGGAATACTCACCATTCTTCTCAGCAGTAAAGCTGATATCCTGTCCGATAAGGTTCCCGGTATATTCTTCCCACCCGGTGCTTCCCGCTTCCCGGTACTCCATCTTTGCCACACCGCTGCCGCTGTTCGCCGCACTTAAACCCTCCGCGGTAAACTGCACCGTGACATTATCAGTGATACCTCCGGCCGTGATGGTCTGACTCTGAGCCCAGCCCTCCGTTACAGAAAGGTTTGAGATGACAGGAGCATCCTTGTCGATAAAGTTTACCACCGCTTTCGCCTCGCCGATCTCCCCGTTACTGTCCATAACGGATATATAATATACGCCGTTTCTTTCCGCGGTTATGGTTCCTGTATCGTCCTTTGTGACGTTCTTTGCTTCTTCTGCCCCTTCCTCCATAAGACGGCATTCTCCCGCTCCTACACCCGTCAGCGTCCAAGTAAGGTCTGCATCCTCATTCTGCCATGCGGTAGGTGCCCCGCTTAAAGTAATGGCGGGCTTATCCGCAGTATCGGCAGCCTTAATGAGGGTGTAGCCTGTCGAAGAAGTCTTTACCGCCGATATGTTCCCTGCATTGTCCGTTGCCCGGACATGAACATAATAAGTTGATTTATCGATATTTGTCGCTGTATAAGTCGCACTGTAGCTGCCATCGCTTCCGGCAGCAGCTGTCTTCCAGCCTGTAGACGGTGCAGACGCACTGTTGTCTATCACATACTCTACCTTCGCCACACCGGAAAGTTTATCCGTGGCATCAATGCCGAAAACAAGCTTATTGTAGACAGCGCCCGCATTGCCCGGCTCCCGCAAAGTCAGTTCCGGTGCATCCACATCAATCTTACTAACCTGCACCGACCCGGTCACCGTCTCGCCGTCCGCCGTCATGGTAAAAGTGTATGCGCCGTTTGTCTTTGCGGTGTAGGTGTTTCCGCTGACGTTCTCGTTTACCTCCCCGGACGGAGTTTTGATTAGCTTCACTGTTCCGGTAGACGGCGTTTTACTGATATTGATCGTTCTGGACTGTGCCCAGTTGGTGTTGTTTGCCGTAACGGTCAGCTCCGGTGCTGCGGCTCCAGCCGTGGGGGACCCCGGTGTTCCAAAGTCAAATACGGCACTGACCTCATGGACGCTTGCACCTGTCGCACTGTAAGTACCCAGCACGTGGAGATACCACTTCCCGGAAGTCTGGCGGGTACTCAAGGTATCACCCGATTTACAGTTCATCCACCCGTTCACAGGCAAAGTGGTACTGTTGGTCCAGACATATTGTAAGGTATTGCAGTTTGTTGCCGTCACCTTCATGGACGCCGTGCCGTTAGCGAAAGCACGGTTGTTCAAGGTCACGGTGGGGGTTGTGGTGTTTACGCTGGCACTGGTACTCCCGCTTCCGCTTGCTGCTTTTGTACTACTTGTATCGCACATATCCTTGATGGAGGAAGCGCAATTTAAAGATGTAAGACTTAAGGTTGTGCCGGCACTATTCGGTACCGTACCGGTAAAATACAGCACGTTGGTATCAGCACCTCCCGCATAGGTCATGATTCCCCAAGAGGTTTCGATAGAGCTTAAGCTGTTTAAGCTGCTGTTCCGGCTATCCACAATCTCGTCAAAGACCAGAGAGATTGTCACTTTATCTCCCGGCTTGTAAGTTCCACCCGCCATAGGCGCTATGCCGAGAAGCTGGGGTTCTTGGGTGTCCTGAACCAAAGCGTGCGCAACAAAATAATCCACATAATAAACATCTCTACCCTGCCCATTGGCACCAAACTCGGCATATGCGGTATCAGAAACAGCAAACTGAATCCAATTATTATTGTTATATGCAACAACGCTGTTATTATTCACGTTATTTATATTAACAGTAGCTTTCGAAAGCGAAGTACCACTGTTGTCTCTTGAGGTACTTGGAAAAAGTATACCATCGACTTGTCCACTTATGCCATCAATACATGCGGACCATTTCAATCCCAAGTCTATAAGCACCTTGTCTCCAACGCAATCGCTGCTATCGCCATTTCCCGATCCCGGTGCTGCGCCAACACTTGATTTTTCATAAAATTTGTCTTCTAATTGCTTTGTTGCAGCCCTGATTATCGCATTAAAATAACCATCTTCACCCTCATAGATTGATAATTCATATCTATACAACCAGCCTTGAGCAGTATTTTTTAAATATGTTGCTTTATCATTTGAAAAGAAGGTGTTCAGATTCGCAGCACTAAAAAAATTGGGAATAATATTTCCGCTGTTTGAAGTTCCTTTATAATAATTTATCTGAGGATGACCATCCTTAACATTCTTATAGTCATCTGACGCCATCACTCCATTTGATCCGGTTGTTTTCTCCTGTGCGATAAACTCTTTTTCATTATACACCGTTCTGTCAATCGTATAACCGCTGTCCTTCGTCATAGTCCGCGTAGCAAATCGGCTATCCTCAGAATCAGCCAGTGCGCCACCGCCCTCCACACGGTAAATCTCCACCTGATAGGTGCGGTCTGCGTTGGAGTATTTCGTTGTCGTCTTGCTGTTATAAGCCGCAGTCACACCGCTCTCCGTCACCTGCACGGTCTTAGACTGATCACCATCATTAAAAGTCACGGAGCCGGCCGCATGGGTAAAGTGGGTGCCGCCTATCGCAGAGCCGTTGACGGTACGGTAATAGACTGTCTGGACGCCATCCGTACCTCCTGTTCTGCTAATGGTAAAGGTGCTTTTACTACCGGACGCACTTGTATATTTAATGTTGAATGTACCGAACTTTTTCGCATCAATGCCAAACGTGGCCTGCTCACTGTAATATACCGTGCCGCCTTTCGTCTTCGCATAAGCGCGCATATAGTAGGTCACGCCGTCCACAATGTCTGTGGCGGTTACCTTAATCTCCGCATCTTTTGCTGTTACGGCAGAGGAAGTTTTGCCGGTTCCGTTATTCAATTCCAACGTGGGACGCTGCATGATGCCCCATACAAATCCCGTCTCGGTGACGGTTTCGCCGCCGAGTGCTGTGATCTTAGAGGAAAGCGTAAAGCTTGCCGTAGTGCCGGATCTTACCGCTGTGGGCGTGGCCAATACAAAGGGCATGGCCAATACATTGACCGCACATTGCTTTGTAGCTGTATTGCCGGCTTCATCCGCCGCCGTGACGGTCACCGACATTTGTTCTCCTTCATACTGTGCCGGATTGGTCGGTATGCCGCTTACGGTTACCTGACAGTCACTTGTGACATTGTCCGTCACCGTCAGTGCGCTGCGCACCTGTTCTTCCACCTCGGCGCCGGACATATCCGGCCATACCGCAGCCGGTGCATAGGTAATGACAGGAGGCTCCTTGTCAATATTGTCCACCTCTACCTTATAGGTATTGCTGTATGACGTACCCTTGGCATCCTTGTAGGTGTAAGTAAAATCATACCTGCCGTTTGTCTGAACAGTCTTGTTCGAACCTGCTATATTTATATCCGTAAAATCCCCCGCACTTTCCACCGCTACATCGATCGTTACATCCTGATTGGTTAGAATGTCGGGCGTAAGGGTATGAGTCAGTTTAGGACCCAGAATCGCTTCTCCGTTTTGCAGACGGAAATCCATGCTGTCCGTCGCCAGGATCGCGCCGTCGGATCGTCTTTTCAGCATGCCCTGCAATGTGTAAGTTCCGTCCGGGGAATCCTTTGGCATGGTAATGGTAAATCTTTCATTTCCGGATACTCCTACTCCCTGATAAGAACCATAGATAAATCCCTTATTGTTGACAATGCTGTACTCCGTATCAAAAGTACCGCCGGAAGAAGTTTTGATGATGGTTTCCGCCTGAAAACTGACATTACTGCCTGAGGTCCGTGCATCCGTCAGGGCAAGGAAATATTCCTCTACTCCTTCCTTGGAGCCCCCGTCACACACAAGCTGCATCCAGTCTACACTGACACTCCATCTGTTCGTCTGCTTTATCGGAGGGTTGTTGTCGCCAACTTTTGACGTATCACTACAGTCCCATATTTCTACCCGGATGGTATTCTTTCCCTTTTTCAGACAGGATAAAGGTACCTGATAATAACTGGTATTCCATTGCCCATTCAGACCGGTCAGCACACCGATCTGCACATCATTGACAAACAGTTTATCATACTCGCCGTCTTGCCAGTCCACATCATAAGTACGCACGGCAACATAGCAGCTCTGCGTGGGAAGCTTATCACTATCGATAAATACATTTGCCTCAATGGGATGCTGTTTATCTGTATAACATAAATATTTATCCAAATCCCCATCCGCTTCACCCGTTCCGGCATTGTTCTCATTGTCATCGGTGACAATATATGTACCGGGGTGTTTCTCCAAAGCCGCAACCGTTGCGATGCGGTTTGCCGCCTGTGCGGCAAGTTCCGGGGAATCTGCCAGGATATCCGCCTCCGTGAGCGGTACCGGGTTATTCTGTAGGCCCGCCAGCATCTCCGCCTCCTGCTCTGCGGTCAGAGGAGCATCTCCAGCATATACCTGTACTGTAATCCGGGGTATGTTGACTGTATCAGTTAATGCATATCCATCCGGCAATACGGCAGTAAATACATACTCACCGGGCATGAAAGCATCATACTCCGGCTCGGACTGCCATGTGATGTTCTCTATCGTTACCGTTTCTTCTGTGATTTCAGTATGTTCTGACACCGGCTCCATCTCCAGCGTTTGTACTTCGATAACATTCTCCGTCCGGTATTCGGGCATGACAAAAGAGCCCGTTACAACCTGCATTGCCACTTCATCGCTCCCTGACTCCGTAGAATCTTGCTTATGGCTTCCTTCTTCCTCCAACGGTGTCCCTGTTCCCGTGCCGTTTTCCTCTGACGGACTCTCCTCTTCCGAATCATCCCCGGCATTATCCTGATTTTTCTCCTCTGAATCATCCTCCGGGCTATCAGGAGTTTCTTCTTCCCCCTGTTCGGTCTCTTCATCCGGGGTTACATCTTCGGCATCGTCCTCGTTTTCAGACATTTTGCCTCTCACTGGGGAATCTGCTATGTCCGTATCGTCTTCTGCATCTGCATCTACATCTACGGCAGTGAAAACCGCTTCCAGCGTGTCGGGCAGCACAAGCTCTTCCAATGTAGTTCCCACAGGGACCACCTGCTCCCTGATGTCATCGGGAAGTTCTGCAAACGCAGCGATAATCCTGCCCTCTTTGTTCGGGGTTTCAACGGTACCTTCCGCCTCAACGCCGGATTCCGTATCAGCTCCCGCGGCTGCTACCTTGTCCGCATCGGTTCTTGTAAATATACTTATGAAGTCTGTCTGACTTGCCAACAGTGCCATGATCAGCACACCTATGATGAGTCTTCGTCTAAAGAGACGATTCCTCAACTGCCAGATGACTTCCGCTATGATATAATACAGGGCTACCGATAATACTGCCGCCAAAATAACGATGTATTTCATATCTATTTCCTCCCTTGCGCTTTTCCATCGCTGCCTGTATATCAATGATTTCAAGGCCATATCAGTCTATAGTCAGCGCAAAATTTTAACGTTATTTATTCTCGGCGATTATATCAATGTTTAGTTTATCTTGACAACCTCCGGGGAACAAACTGCACTCTTTTGGGAACAACTTGTATCTTGGAGAGCAAACCGTGTGTTTTATGTTATGTAAACCATATTTAATAAAATTTATAAAGGCGGGAGAATCTTCTGAGGCTTTACAATGCACTGAATGCAGGTATCTTGTCAAAGTTTTTGAGAAAGAATCGGGCGGAGACGATAAAAATGAGTATATAATAAAATAAATGACCGGGCCGCCATTGCCCGGTCGTTTTACTTAATATGAGAAAACAATCTTTTCTGTCTACTTCATCGTATTGCTCAGTATCATTTGGCAGACAAAAATACCATCCGATGCGGAGAAGTCCGCCACGCCGCCGTACTTATTACAGACGCTTAAGATGCTCTCCACTCCGATACCATCACGCTCCCTGTTTCTCGGCAGGTCGTTTTCAAACAGAATATCCCTCGCACAGGTGTTTTTACATCCCAAAATCAGCTTGCTGCCGTTGGAGCCAATAGACACTTCCACTCTGCGCATCCCCTCCGTCTCCATACACCCGTTGACGGCGTTCTCCAGGACATTCGCCAGAATGGTCACCAAATCATAATCAGAACCCCCCCCCTCTGCCTCCTCCAGCCATGCATCCGCACTGAACTCAATGCCGCTTTGCTCGCACCTGCTCGCATAGGCGGATAACACCGTATTTGCGGCCTGATTCTTACAGAAAGTATCCTGATATTTCCCCCGCTCCTTTTCATCATATTCCGACAGATAAGACAGAATCGCCTGATAGTCCTTATTCTTGGCATACTCTGCAATCACCATACTGTGATGCCTGAAATCATGCCGTGTCTGTCTGGCGTTCTCTCCCATCTTTTTGTAGGAATCAATCTGCGCTTGCAGGAATTTCTCATTCGCCTGTAACTGCCTTATCCAAGTGGTATGCTCCGACTGCGCCAAGTGCCGGAATACCATTATATACACTGCCACTGTAAGAACACAGACATAGATGAGCAGCATCTTGTCAAAAAGACTGCGCTTTTGCTCCTCCATATCATAGACCCAAAAAAGAAGCTGTATCAAATAACACATGATGATAATGGTACCGAGTCTCCCATAGCTGCTTTTTATCTCCTTATACATCCGAAACAAATGTTCCCTGAAAAAAAACAGATAAGGAATCAAAACTGCCAGATTGAGCATCGCACGAAGTCCCCAAACCAACTGTTGCCCAACACATAAGTATCAGTCACAATATATACGATAATGACAATGGCGGTATGCACGCTGAAATATCCGGTAATCAAGAAAATTGACTTAACGGGATGGGATGCGGACAAAACAAAGCAATACACTATACCATAGAGCAGTATTCCCACCAGATAACCCAGAAAAACTCCGACAGTAGCAGAATACTTTTGAAATGCCGTCATGCATACAATCATGACAATGCATGTATAGAGAAGTGTTGTGCCTGCAACAATAAACACCGTTCTTTTTCGATTGTGTTTCGGCTCCGGCACAATACAGCAGAGCCATATGGCCACAAAAATATTATTGGCCAGAGTTCCTGTCAACATTCCAAGTACGCCCATAAGATTCCCCCATGTAATAAGTAATATATTTCCTTTTTAATAACTGATAAGCCCCTCTCGGAAGGTAGAGCCGCTGTCCGTTACCCATCTGTACTGCATGACTTTCCAACCTCTCCACGTGGTCAATGTTGATGATATACCATTTTCCGATCCTTATGATTTCCTCGTATTGCAGGAACATTTCTTCCAGCTTTGACATCGTCATACGGACGGAAATCTGAGCGCCGTCCATTAGGTGCAGATGCTGATATTTGCCCTGCGATTCACAATACACGATATCGCGCAGTGTGACCCTGATGGTTTTGTTATCCGTTTGCAGCACCACATACTTCTGCTTCTCACCGTCAAGGATCTCTAACTGCCTATCCAACATTTGGAAAAACTCCGCTTCTGAAACCGGCTTGACCAGATATTGGGCTGCTTCTATCTTAAATGCTTCCACTGCGTGTTTTTCAGAAGTAGTCAGGAATATGACTCTGCTCCTTTTTCCCATCAAATATAATTTTTGTGCCGCCTCGATGCCTGTCTCCCCATCCATGTATATATCCATCAAAATTAAGTCAGGTACATAGCCTTCCTGCACCATTAAGAGCAACTCCTTCGCTTTTTTGAATATACCTACCTCAAAGTTGATTTCCGGATGCAATTTCTTATAGTCACTGAGCAGCTCTTGGTTTTTAACCACTTCTGCCTGTTCATCATCGCAGATAGCTATACGATACATACTCTGTACCTCTTTTCTGTCGGGATTTTGCAACATCCTATATATTCGTAAAAATAAAGAGCTGTTGCTCACCGGAACAACAGCTCTCAAAAAATCAGTTCTTTTTATCCTCTCGGGTGTGCTTTCGCGTACACTTCCCGTATATGGTTGTGATTTAAATTCGCATAAATCTGTGTGGTGGAAATATCGGAATGTCCAAGCATCTCCTGCACGCTTCTAAGATCTGCACCGTTCTCCACCAGATGCGCCGCAAAGGAATGGCGAAGTGTATGCGGTGTGATATCCGCCTTAATATCTGCCTTCTTAGCGTAATACTTAATCAATTTCCAAAAGCCCTGTCTGCTCATGGGTTGTCCCGAACAGTTTGCAAAAAGTACATCGGAAGATTTATTCTCCAACATCTCATCCCGCGTACCGTCCAAGTAGTTCACCAGTGCATTTTTGGCCGCCGTTCCGAAGGGAATGATTCTCTCCTTATTGCGGTCACGGCACAGAATAAAACTCATGGGCATGTTCACATCAGAAAGTTTGAGAGTGATAAGCTCTGTCACTCTGATACCCGTAGCGTACAGAAGCTCCAACATCGCCTTGTCGCGAATCTCTTTGGGCGAGCTTCCGGAGGGCTGCTCCAAAAGTCTGACCACCTCATCGGGAGACATGATTTCCGGAACTTTTTTCTCAATCTTGGGCGCTTTAAGCGACTCGGAAATATCTTCAGCCACAATGTTTTCCTGCACCATATAATGGTAAAATGCCTTTAAGGACGCAATATTTCTGGACACCGTAGCCGCAGCAAATTTATTGTCTTCCAAATATTTTACATAGTCTTCCAAGTCCTGTCTCGATATATCTGCTGTTTTACTAATCCCACGTGATGCCATAAAATGCTGGACTTTCTCCAGGTCACGCTTATATGACATCTCCGTATTGGCGGAAGTACCCTTCACATTATGTAAATATGTTATAAATGCTTTGATTTCTTGTTCCATTCAATCGGAAATCCTTCCCTAAGAGACCCCTCTTATGTAAATCAACTCATCGCCTGACTATCATTATAATCAGAATTCTTAAGAAAAGCAAATGGATTTTTTCTTGATTTTACGGGCATTTCAGCTGTTTTTTAGAAAAAACACAACATATCGGCAACGTTATAATTTATGTCTACTATATGTGGATAAAAACGTATAAAAAAATTTTTTAAAAAATTTTTAAAATGAAATGAAGCATTTTAGGATTGACATAACTCTCTAACAGGCATCCCATTATGACAACTGCCACAATCCCGACTATCTGCACTCCTTTTTTTACGTAAATCTGCCTGCTGTACCTCAGATAATGCTCTTTATAGGGATTTCTGGAGTATAACATTCTGTTGACGCTGACAGCCCATATAAACAATGCAATATATGCGGGAATCAGTAAGATGCCTTGCGGTAGTATTCCCGCTGCTACCAGCAACAATCCACGAATTCCGTAGCGAATCACCGACACCGACAGGAGGCAGCCCGCTGCCAGTCCGGCATAACAGATATATCCGCATACAATAGGCAACCCTATAATGGTGGTTGATAAAAGTCCCAGCATACAGACTGTGAACAGCCTATGCTTGATGACATAGCCGAACAGTCCGTTACCGTCCGGCACACTGTTCTTCAATCTCACAATCATATCCGCTCCGAGCAGACTGCCGTCCCTGATCCACGCATCGTATCCTAAATTGACAATCAGGATTCCGAGAAACAAGCCGATTGTAAACAAATATATCACATAATAACTATTTTTGATTGATGACTGCTGCACGGTGCGCCTTCTTTCATGGGGTAATATCCGACTTGAAATTCTTGTCTTGCTATTATATGTATGAAGGAGACAAGTAATGATTGTAAAATAGTAAGAGTACAAAAAATATAGTAACGATACCATTACGCAGTAGAACGAGATTTTCTTATTGTTCCATACTATGTCAGTCGGTATCGTTACTATATTTTTGTATTCAATTATTTAATTGTACCTATTTTATTTTATTATAGTAAGCCAGAAGCGCCGCAACTGTCTTGCCGTCCTGTATCTTGCAGTCGTATACCATCTGAATCAGTTCTTCAATCGAATAGGTCTCTACATCCAGATATTCGTCCTCATCCAAGTGCTGCTTGCTTCTCTTTAAATCCGTCGCCAGATAGACATCAATCTTCTCGTCACAGAAAGCTACCGTAGTTCGAATAGATATGAGCATTTCCAGCTTACCTGCCGTATAACCGGCCTCCTCCTCCAGCTCGCGCGCTGCCGCAATATCCGTGGGCTCATCCACGCTGTTGAGGCCGCCTGCGGGAATCTCCAATGTCTCTCTGTCCAGTGCATTCCTGTACTGTCTGACCATCAGCAGCTTGCCGTCATCTTTAACCGCAACTACCGCAGCCGCACCTTTATGCTTGATGTAGTCCCACTTGGCAATATTACCGTTGGGAATCTTGATTGTATCCTGATAGTAGTCTATGATAGCACCCTTATGTACTAATTCTCTGTTAATACGCTCATACTTTTCCATACATACCTCAACTTTCCAAAAGTTTCTCCACACTGACTAATTTTACACACAGTACGAACAAATCCGATGCCTCAGCCATCTCCTCTGCCGTAGGATAGGTAGGTGCAATACGGATATTGCTGTCTTTCGGGTCTTTGCCGTAGGGGAACGTTGCTCCTGCACCGGTCAGAACTACACCCGCTTCTTTACATTTTGCAACGATTGCCTTGGCACAGCCCTCCATTGCATCAAAGGAGATAAAATATCCGCCAAGCGGCTTCGTCCACTCGCCGATACCGAGACCGCTCAGCTCCTTATCCAGAACTGCCAGCGTTGCCTCAAACTTAGGTCTTATGATTTCCGCATGCTTGCGCATATGCGCCATAATACCATCCAGATTCTTAAAATATCTCACATGGCGAAGCTGATTAACCTTATCATGTCCGATGGTCTGGATTGTCATAGAGCGCTTCGCTTCTTCAATGTTTGCCTTGGATGCCGCAAAGGCGGAAATACCTGCACCTGCAAAGCTTACCTTGGAAGTGGAAGCGAATTCATATACTAAATCCGGATTGCCGGCTTTCTCGCACTCGCTCAAGATTTCCAGAATCTCATCCTGTTTATCATCATACAAATGATGAACCACATATGCGTTGTCCCAATAGATTCTGAAATCCTTTGCCGCCGGTTTCAGTGCCGCAAACCTTCTCACCGTCTCATCGGAGTATGAAATTCCCTGCGGATTGGAATATTTCGGTACACACCAGATTCCCTTAACAGATTCATCTTCCGCAACATACTTCTCTACCATATCCATATCCGGCCCGGTAGGGGTCATCGGAATCGTAATCATCTCAATGCCGAAATGCTGCGTGATAGCAAAGTGTCTGTCATATCCCGGTGCAGGACATAAGAATTTGACTTTGTCCAGTTTGCACCACGGTGTATTGCCCATAACGCCATGTGTTACCGAGCGTGAAATGGTATCGTACATAATAGACAAGCTGGCGTTGCCGAACACGATTACATTCTCTGTGGAAATACCACCCATCATATCGGCCATCAGACGCTTTGCTTCGGGAATACCATCCATCAGACCATAATTTCTGGTATCCATACCGCTCTCTGTCATCATATCCGAGTCGGCATTTAAAACATCCATGATATCCATAGCCATATCAAGCTGTGCAGGAGTCGGTTTTCCTCTGGACATATCCAGCTTCAGCCCTTTTCCTTTTGCATCCTCAAACTGCTTGTCAAGCTCTGCCTTCAACGATAGAAGTTCTTCTCTGCTCATCTCTCTGTACGGTTTCATCTCTGTGTAATACTCCTTTCATGCGCCATAATATCTCTACTGCCTATTGCATTCTTATATTGAATAATTGTATACAATCATACACCGTTAAATATTCTACTACACATTTTCTTATTTCACAAGTATGTAGATAAGACAATTTTCACTGCAAAAAAAGCTTGTTTATGGTGATTGTGTACATATGAAAAGCCCTGCAGATTTCTCTGCAGGGCTATCAATACTATTTAGCATAGTCGATGACACGGCTCTCGCGGATGACATTCACTTTAATCTGTCCGGGATACTCTAACTCAGCCTCAATCTGCTTAGAAATATCTCTTGCAAGCAATACCATGTCCGAATCGTTAATCTGTTCCGGAACTACCATAACACGAATCTCTCTACCAGCCTGAATAGCAAAAGATTTATCAACACCTTTGAAATTGTTTGTAATGTCTTCTAATTGTTTTAGTCTTGTTGTGTATGTTTCTAATGTCTCTCTTCTCGCACCCGGTCTTGCCGCAGAAATTGTATCTGCTGCTTGTACGAGGCAAGCGATCAAAGTCTGAGGCTCCACATCACCGTGATGAGACTCAACCGCATTGATTACAGTCGGGGATTCTTTATATTTTCTACAAAGCTCAACACCTAACTGAATATGCGAACCTTCCATTTCATGGTCTACAGCCTTACCGATATCATGCAATAAGCCGGCACGCTTTGCCATTCTGACATCCAATCCCATCTCAGCTGCAAGCAAGCCCGACAACTGAGCAACCTCGATTGAATGCTTCAGAGCATTCTGACCATAACTGGTTCTGAATTTCATCTTACCGAGTAATCTTACGAGTTCAGGGTGAATACCGTGCACGCCTACTTCCAACGTCGCGGCCTCACCTTCTTCTTTGATCATAACTTCAACTTCACGCTGCGCTTTCTCTACCATCTCCTCGATTCTGGCAGGATGAATACGTCCGTCCACAATCAGTTTCTCAAGCGCAATTCTCGCCACTTCCCTGCGAATCGGGTCAAATCCGGATAAAATAACTGCTTCCGGCGTATCATCTATGATTAAATCAACGCCCGTCATCGTCTCAAGAGTTCTGATGTTACGTCCCTCTCTACCGATAATCCTACCCTTCATCTCGTCATTGGGAAGCTGCACGACAGATATTGTAGTTTCGGATACATGGTCTGCGGCACATTTCTGAATCGCCGTAACAACATATTCCTTCGCCTTCTTATCCGCCTCTTCCTTGGCTCTGCTCTCCATCTCTTTAATCAGGACAGCAGTTTCATGCTTCACTTCATCTTCAACAATTTTCAACAAATAATCTTTTGCTTGTTCGGAGGTCAAACCTGAGATTCGTTCCAGTTCCTGTAATCTCTGTTCGTTCAGCTTGGAAATTTCTTCACGCTGTTTAGCCAGTGATTCTTCTCTCTGTACTAAACTGGCTTCCTTTTTCTCAATCGCATCAGCTTTCTTGTCGATGTTCTCTTCTTTCTGCTGTACACGCCGTTCATAGCGCTGCGCTTCCGCACGACGTTCCTTGATTTCCTTATCGAGTTCATTCTTCGTGCGAATGGACTCTTCCT
>JAFLTE010000032.1 GCA_022510565.1 Lachnospiraceae bacterium
GGACCGTACAAGGGTGGTTTGAGATTCCATCCTTCCGTAAATTTAGGTATTATCAAGTTCTTAGGTTTTGAGCAGATGAAGCGGCATACAGAAAGGATGCTTTGTTAGAGAGATTGACCGTTCCTGAGAGAATTGTACAGTTCCGTGTTCCCTGGGTGGACGACAAGGGACAAGTTCAGGTCAACAACGGTTTCCGTGTACAGTTCAACAGCGCGATTGGACCGTACAAGGGTGGTTTGAGATTCCATCCTTCCGTAAATTTAGGTATTATCAAGTTCTTAGGTTTTGAGCAGATTTTTAAAAACTCCTTGACAGGCCTTCCGATTGGCGGTGGTAAGGGTGGTTCCGATTTCGATCCTAAGGGCAAATCCGACAGAGAAGTAATGGCGTTCTGCCAGAGCTTTATGACAGAGCTTTGCAAACATATCGGTGCAGACACGGACGTACCCGCAGGTGATATCGGTGTAGGCGGACGTGAGATTGGTTTCATGTTCGGTCAGTATAAGAGAATCCGCAATCTGTATGAGGGCGTACTGACAGGTAAAGGCTTAACATACGGTGGTTCCCTTGCGAGAACAGAGGCAACAGGCTACGGTCTGTTATACTTAACAGAGGAAATGTTAAAATGTAACGGCAAAGACATCGCGGGCAAGACAATCGCGGTATCCGGTGCCGGTAACGTGGCTATCTACGCAATTCAGAAGGCACAGCAGTTGGGTGCTAAGCCGGTTACATGTTCCGATTCCACAGGCTGGATTTATGATCCCGAAGGTATCGACGTAGCACTCTTAAAAGAGATTAAAGAAGTAAAACGTGCACGTCTTACAGAGTATGCAGCGGCAAGACCGAGTGCAGAGTACCATGAGAAGAAAGCAGGCGAGCATGGTGTATGGACTGTGAAATGTGATATCGCACTTCCTTGTGCAACGCAGAATGAATTGGATTTAGATGATGCAAAGGCACTCGTAGCTAACGGATGCTTTGCTGTAGCAGAGGGCGCTAACATGCCTACCACATTAGAGGCGACAGAATACTTCTTACAGAACAAAGTATTGTTCTGCCCCGGTAAAGCATCTAACGCAGGCGGTGTGGCAACTTCCGCACTGGAGATGAGCCAGAACTCCGAGAGATTGTCATGGACATTCGAGGAAGTAGATTCCAAGTTAAAAGGAATCATGGTAAATATCTTCCACAGCTTAGATGAAGCTTCTAAGAAGTACGGTATGGAAGGCAACTATGTTGCAGGTGCAAACATCGCAGGCTTCTTAAAGGTTGCTGAGGCCATGAAGGCTCAGGGTATCGTATAAAAGACAGTATATCGGAATCCCCACAAACGTTATGTTTGTGGGGATTTGTTTTATTAATGCGAAAATAATTGAAACATCAGGTTATTTATGTTATAAATATTGAATGGAAACTCGAAGGAATGTTGTTGCGGAAAGGCTTAACGGATGAATATCAAAGTACAATGCTGTGGAGTAGTTTTGCTTGCACTACTTGCCATGATATATGGACGTCAGAGAAAATTGAAGTTGACTGCCAGCAGAGTGTTTCTGGGGTGCTTTTATGTTTCCATGTGCAGTTTGGCTATGGATATTTTATCCCTTGCCGCGATTGCATACAGGGAGAAGCTTCCTTTGCTTTTCGTAGAATTTATTTGTAAGACTTATATAATACTCCTTGTTTTGGTCATATTGTTTGCTGTAGTCTATATTGCCACCAGTGTCGCTTTCCATTTGCCTGATTATAAAAATAATATCATTGCATATATAGTGTTCTTTATAGTAGATACTATATTGATTTATGCGCTTCCGATTTCCATACATGAAAAAGTGGAGGAGAACCTTGCATGGACGGATGGTCCGAGTACTTATGTGGCTTATTTCGGAGCGTTGGTGTTGATTGTGATTAATCTGGTGCAGTTGTTTCTGTATAAGAAGTATATTTATGAAAGACAGCGCAGGACAGTGCTGATCTGGATGTTCATGTGGATTGCGGCGGCATGTATCCAAATATTCAATAAAGAGCTCCTCGTTGTGGGATTTGCCTGTGCTCTGGGGGTTACGGTGGTTTTTTTCCAATTCGAGAATCCGGAGCTGAATTTGGATTGGCATACGGGATTGTTTAATTATGTTGCCTATACCCGCTACGGTGAACAACTGTACAGCGATGACAATAAGAAGTTTTATGTGATTGCCGTGATGTTTGAAAATACTACGTGGCAGAATGAGCAAGATTCTTCCGGCAGTGTCGAAGCTCAAAGAATATTTGATATATTTTTAGAGATTCAAGGAGTCAGCGCATTTAAAATTACAGAGAATGAGGTTTTGCTGCTCTTTACCAAAGAGGAGAGAGCCAAGGCTGTCTGGAACAGTTGCGTTGAATGGGTAAGCAAAGAGGAAGCGAATATGTCACAGAAACGGCCTTCTTTTTACTATGTAGAAGATCCGAGATGTGTTTCTTCTTACAGTGAATTGTTGGAACTTTTGCAGTATGCCAGTCTACAAAAAAAAGATTCGATTATGGAACATGTTCAAACTGTTGACAGCAGTACTGTTGCACAGATGATCTCGGAGCGCACGATGATACAGCAGATATTGAGTGCGCTGGAGGAAGATAGGGTCGTTGTCTATTATCAACCGATTTTCTCCGTTGAGGAAAAGCGTTTTACCAGCGCAGAGGCGTTAGTCAGAATCGTCGATCGGGAGGGAAATATCATACCGCCGGGAGCATTCATAAATATTGCCGAGAACAACGGCATGATTATTGACATAGGCAAGCGGGTATTTGAGAAGGTGTGTCACTTTTTTCAGTCGAGTAAGCTGGAAGACTACGGAATGCATTATATTGAGGTTAATCTGTCGGTAGTGCAGTGTGCGGATGAGAAATTGGCGGATACATACATTGAAGTTATGAACAGCATGGAAATGGATCCCCGTCGCATCAATCTGGAGATAACCGAATCCGCGTCTCTGCGCGCAAAGAGAATTTTGATTTCAAATATGGAGAGAATGATCGAATACGGAATTCATTTCTCGCTCGACGATTTCGGCACAGGTCAGTCAAATCTGAACTACATTGTGGATATGCCGGTAAAAATCGTAAAATTTGACAGGGAAATGACCCAGTCGTACTTCGCCAGCGATAAGGCAAGGTATGTAATGGAAGCGGCAATGCACATGATTCAAGGTATGGGACTGAAAATCGTGGCAGAGGGTGTTGAGACGGAAGAACAATATAAGAAGATGGAAGAAATGAAAATAGATTTTATACAAGGTTATTATTTTTCAAGGCCGCTTCCTGAGCAGGATTTTCTGGAGTTCTTGCGTCGTGAGAATACTAAGGTTTAATCAGTCGAGGACAGAACAGACAATAAAACGAGAGATAGGTAGGACCGTTGGTCACTGTATGGTGACCGGCGGTCTTTTTGATTGCACATGAATAAATCCAATCCATGCAACAAAAAATAACCATATCATTAATGGAGGCAAAAAGTTATGTATGGATCCTTTTACGGATGGTATATGAAATGCCAGTCCGACACACAGACGTTGGCAGTCATTCCCGCAGTACACGGGATAGGCAAAAGGCGTACCTGCTCCATTCAGGTTATCACGGAAAACGGTGCGTGGAATGTATCCTTTCCGGGCAATGCATTCCACAAAATCGGGCAGAATATTTCCATCGGAAAGAATCGGTTCGGTAAAAGCGGTATCCGGCTTGCAATTCAGGAACCGCAATTGCGAGTACACGGCAAGTTAAACTTTGGTCCGCTGTCTCCTTTGCAGTATGACATTATGGGACCGTTTGCTCTGCTGCCGTTTTTGGAATGCCGTCATAGTGTGTGGAGTATGAGGCACTCGGTTTCCGGAATCATGTTTGTCAACGGGCAGAGATATCTTTTACGAAATGCGTGTGGGTATTGGGAGGGAGATTTTGGCCGCTCATTCCCGAAGGTATATGCATGGACGCAATGCTTTTTCAAAGGCGGCTCATTGATGCTGTCTGTGGCTGATATTCCGCTGGCGGGTTTTCATTTTAACGGTGTGATTTGTGTCGTACTGTGGAAGGGCAGAGAATATAGATTGGCTACTTATCTGGGTGCCAAGGCGGTTTGGATTCAGGACGGAATCATTCGGATTGTTCAGGGCAATCTGGAATTGGAAGCGCGATTGCTCAAGAAGGATGGGACACAAGATGACGGACAATCTCTGAAGGCTCCGACCATGGGAAAAATGGTGAGAACAATTCACGAAAGCGCAGCCTGTCAGGCTTTTTATCGATTTCGGAAGGGAAAGCGTACTCTCTTCGCATTTAAAACAAATGGAGCATCTTTTGAGTATGAGTATCCGGTTTGACAGAAAGCCAAAAGCAATTATCACGGAAAGGAAATAACATGAATTCGATTTGGACGGAAAGTATAAAAATGCCTCACTTCGATAAATTGGAAGGAGAGGTAAAAACGGATGTACTGATTATCGGCGGCGGAATCACAGGACTTTTGTGCGCTTATTTTCTTCAGGAGAGGGGCGTAGATTATCTGCTGGCGGAAGGAAGAACAATTTGCAGCGGTGTTACTAAAAATACCACCGGCAAGATTACCGCGCAGCACGGATTGATTTATGCGGATCTGCTGGAAAAAGCAGGTTCGGAAAAAACAAGAATGTATCTGGATGCCAACCAAGAAGCAGTGGAAAAGTATTTTGCGCTTTGTAAGAACATAGACTGCGATTTTGAGGAGAAAACTAATTATGTATATTCTCTCAACAGCAAGAGCAAGCTGGAGAGGGAAGCAAAAGCACTTGGGAAAATCGGTTATGATGCGCTGCTTAAGGATCCGACGGAACTGCCCTTTTCAACTGTGGGTGCAGTGGGATTTGCTCATCAGGCACAGTTCCATCCGTTGAAATTTCTGGCGCATATAGCGGAAGGATTAAATATCTATGAGCATACTTTTGTGACAGAATTATCAGAGAATACTGCCCTCACGGAGCGAGCGCGCATTACTTATCAGAGACTGATTTTTGCAACCCATTTTCCCATCGATAATAAACACGGTCTGTATTTTCTGAAGATGTATCAGGACCGTTCTTATGTGATTGCACTGGAAAATGCTCCTTTAGTAAAGGACATGTATATCAATGAGGATAAAAGAGGAATGTCTTTCAGAAGCTATAAGGATCTTCTGCTAGTGGGCGGCGGTTCCCACAGGACGGGAAAGCAGGGAGGTAAATGGCAGGAATTGCGGACGTACGCAGGAAAGTACTATCCGCGGGCGAAGGAGCGGTATTATTGGGCGGCGCAGGACTGTATGCCGTTGGATGACGTGCCTTATATCGGGCTGTATTCCAAGAAGATGCCGCAGTGCTATGTTGCTTCAGGATATCATAAGTGGGGAATGTCCTCCGCCATGACAGCGGCCATGATTCTGACAGACAAAATCGTCGGAAAAGAAAATCCATATGAGGAGGTATTCTGTCCATCAAGAAGTATATTAAAACCGCAGCTTTTTAGCAATGCTGCGGAGTCGGCAGTCAATCTGCTGGCGCCCACCACAAAGCGCTGCCCGCATTTAGGCTGTGCTCTGAAGTGGAATGAAGCAGAGCATTCTTGGGACTGCCCCTGCCATGGCTCCCGTTTCGATGAAGACGGCGGATTGATTGACAATCCGGCAAACGGGGATTTGGCATAGAAGATATTGTAAATTATTAGTTTGGTGCAACAAGTATTGTGTATATACAATCATATTTGTTGGAATCTAAAACTTATTGCAAGGTGTGAAAAAGTTATAACTATTTTGCTTTTATTTCTTGTAAGTGTTTGTCATATTATTTACAACATTAAGTATATATTATATATGAGTATTACATGAGCAATCAGATGATATGGAAATATCTAAGTCTATTTTCCGATTGTGATATTTTGGGTAAATGTTTGAATTTATAAAATATTATTTCTCGTAAGAGATTTTTCTCCTACTTGAAAAATTCATAAAATAAAGTTATCATAAAGATGTAATCTTAAAAAATATTAGATGTTAAAGAAAGGAAATTTATGGCACAAACTAGAGCAACAGAACTCTTACAGATGCAAGATGCATTCTCACCGTATCCTTTGCATACACAAGAAGAAATTGCAAATTTTTATTATGAAACAGCAGAGGCCCGTACGGGTGATAAATATTCCGATTTTGTGGAAAGTATGGTAATTCAGGTGCTTGATTCAGGGAACAGTGCCTTGCATAAGTTGTTTATCGGACATGCGGGTTCTGGTAAAACAACAGAATTATTTCGTTTATATCAGAGATTAAAGGAAGAAAATTATTTTGTATGTTTTGGTAGATGCGATATAGATTTGGACTCTGGTGATGTAGAGTACACAGAAGTCTTATTTTACATTTTAGATTTGCTAATCCATAAAGCACAAGAAAAGAGTATATATATAAAGGAGTCTGTGCTGGATGATATCATAGCATACTGGACATCAATCCAAGAAATTGATATTTCAGCGTATCAACAGAAAGAATTAGATGTTGAGGGAGGATTTAAAGCTGGAATTAAGTTAATGAGTGTCTTGGAGATTATGGCAGGGATTAAAGGTATTTTAAAAAGTAGCGAGGAAACAAAGCGCCAGATTAGACAATGTATCAATCCAAGAAGCAGTGAACTTATGTCAAGAATCAAAGAAGTCATAGATAATTTGGAGGAAGAATTGCAGCGAAAAAATTACCCGAAGCTTCCTTTTATTATTTTGGATGGACTTGATAAGATCCCATTAGAGCAGGCGAGAAAAATCTTTAAGGAAAATGGGTCAAAATTTTCTGAATTACCGATACATTTGCTTGTAACTTTTCCTATTGCGCTGACATATACTGAAGAATATAGAAATATACAGATTTGGCTTCCAAATCCGGAAAAGCTTCCGATGATAAAATTAAAGAATTGGGTTAATGATCATTATGAGCTGGAATACACCGAAGGTATAGAAGTAATGCGGAAAATTGTAGAGAAAAGAGCGGATTTATCCCTCTTTGAAGAGAATGTATTAGATCTGTTGATTTGCCAGACAGGAGGATATATCCGTGATTTGTTTCGCTGTATTGGAAAAGCAGCGATCCGTGCTAGAGTTCGGCGCGTAAATACAATAAGCATGGAAGATGCGCAACTTGCGCTAAATACTTTAGAGTCTGATATTAATGGATGCTATTCTTCGGATCTGATTCCAGCGATGAAAGACATTTATATGGGACATAAACATGTTAATTCTTCAGAAGAAATTACAAAGTTAATGCAGGTAGGGGCTGTATTAGAATATAATGGAACAAGATGGTGTGATTTGCATCCTCTGGTAGAGAAGTGGCTGTTAGAGCATCAAAAATTTGGAGAGAATTGAAGCTATGATAGTACAGGCAGAAAGTGAGCAGTTTCAAATGTTGTCGATGATGATAGATGATACAACTAGAGGTATGTGCATTTATCAAGCGGAAACGGCAAAAGAACAGCGATTAGTCGCGGATGAGCTAAAAAATGTAAATAGCAAAAATACGATAATTATTGATATGGCTGATTATGCGCAAAACATAAATGGTATTCCAACGGATATTCAGCAAGTTAAAAGAATTTTGGATAAATTTCCAGAATCTCAGGTTGTCATAGTATGTAATCTACAATTGTGTGGATTATGGATGGGAGATAGCGCATATATTGAGAAGTTAAACTATATGCGAGACCAATTGATGGAATGTAATAAAATGTGGGTGTTTGGAGCAACACCCTATTTTTCTATTCTATTATCTCAGAAAGCAAGAGATTTGTATACATATATGATGTATAGCTGTTCATTTGTTTCAGAAGATGATAAAGATTCATTTACCTATGATAGGAACAAAGAGTATTCTGGGGATATCAGGTTGTTAGTTAGCCAGTTTGAAGAGTATAAAAGATATATTACTACACAAATGGAAACAGGAGTACCAGATTTGAATATGGTATTTAAAACGTTAAGAGTTTGGTTGCAGTGTGTGGAATATTTAGATTATGTGGCAGTAGAGTGGGTAGAGAATTTAGTATGTAGTTTAGGTAAGCAACTTATGGTAGAGAAAACAGAGGGCGAAGAAATTGGCATTTTTAAATTGCTTTCAGATGTTTATCTTCAATTGGGGGATTATCAGCAAGCTTTGAAACTGATAAAAGATAAGCTAAAGATGGTAAAAGAACTGTTTCAGCCAGATTCAATAGAAGTGGCCAGGGCATATGAAGATATGGCACAGGGATATTTTCAAGCAGAGATTTTGCAGAAAGCTAAAGAGTATAGTCAAAATTCTATGCAAGTCTATAAGAAGCTTGGTATGGAATATTCTCTAGAAACGATAGATTTGTGGCATTGTATTGCTAGGTTGCGCATGGCAGAGCAACAATATGATGAAGCAATAGAAATTCAGAAAAAGAATATTGAGATTATTATGGAATTGAGTAATGAAAGTAATTATGGACTACTTATAGCATATAATAATCTTGGAGGGACATATATAGAAAAAGGAGAGATATCAGAAGCACTCAAATGTTTTCAAAAGTCGCAGGAACTTGGCAAAAAGTATCATAATGGAAATGCTGGAGTAGAGATTGGAGGACTCAACAATATATCTGGTATCTTTCACCGTATGGGTGATTATGATAAAGCAAAGAAATTATTGATTAAAGCAAAAAATAGTAGTTTGCGTTCATTCGGGGAGCAGAATAAATTCACGGCTCGTATATATTATAATTTGGCTTCGGTATATATTGATTTAAAACAGTGGGGATTAGCAGAAAAAAATTTTAAAAAGACGATTGAAATTGAAAGAAAGATTTTTGGCGAGATACATGTTGATGTGGCTGATTCATATATGAATTTAGGAGTAGCTTGTGCACATCAGAGCGAAATGAACAAATTATTTGATGCATATAGATATATGCTGAAAGCATTAGATATTCGAAAACAGTTATTTCCAGAAAAAAATGGTGATATTGCTGATACTTATTCTGGTCTGGCTCAGGTATGCTTTAAGGTGGGAGATTTTGAAAATGCATTGATTTATTTGAATAATGCAAAAAAAATTAATATAGAGTTGTATGGTAAAAATAGTCAGAATGTTCATACCATCGAATACAATATTAGGTTAATAAAGGAACAAATGAATAATTAGCAGTAGGATTATCCCAAACATTCTCGTACAAATGGAATATAGTAATAGTCAACATAATTGTTTCGCATTAGACCGGCGGTTTCAGCCGGTTTCTTTTTTCAAATTTCCCCGCACATCACTACCCTTTAAAACGTTATACATAACAGAAAGGAACTTTAACTAAATCTCGAGATGAATCAAAAGACAGACTTGGAAGAACAGTACGACAGAATATATCGTTACTGCTACTTTAAACTGCATAGCAGAGAAGCGGCGGAAGATATCACGCAGGAAACCTTCCTGCGCTATCTGGAGCATTATGGAGACTGTGAACCGGAATGGGATTTACGGTATCTGTATCGTATTGCACACAATTTGTGTGTGGATGAATACCGTAAGCCGCTAGCAGAGTTGGTTCCAGCAGAAGGGGTAAAGGACAAAACAGCGGGAGAATGGGCGGTTACAAAACAATTGTTTTCGGCAATTTCAGAACCGGACCATGCGGAGAAAACGATAATAACACTCTGGCTAAGAAACGCACTGGACAAGCTCTCGGATGAGGAACAGGAGCTCTTGCTGCTACACTATGCCAATGAAGTACCCTATAACGTGATTTGTGAAGTGCATGGGGTATCAAGATTCGCACTATATCGTAAGATGCAAAAGGCATTGCGGAAGCTTCAGAAAGAATTGGGGGAGGAGGAAAGATAAGTGCAAATGCGAAACAGGAACAATAAGCGCAATAATACAATAAAGAAAAAAAACGACATAATCCAATCTATCCCCCAATGTGCATGGGAAGAAGCATTTGCCGCTCCGGCACCGCAGAAGAAAAAAGAATTTCTGGAATATCTGGAAAAGGAAAATGCTTACAGAGAAAATATGCAAAGACAAAAAGCACTGGCGGCGAACACTGCAAAAGCTTCTGTCGGCACCGTCTCCTTTATGCTTTCACAGATAGCTTATATCAGAAAAAGAGTATATTTGGCATCGCTGCTAATCATGGCTTTGGCTATTATGGTAGCCGGCCAAACGGGGGCGGACAGCGTCTGGGCTGTTGCGGCAATGATGCCCTTTATAGCCTTGTGTATGGTAGCAGAAAGTGCCAGGTCGGAGACTTACGGTATGGTGGAATTTGAAATGGCATCAAGATTTTCCATAAAGAGTATTATGCTCGCAAGATTTGGAACAATTGGATTCATGCATATGGTCTTATTGTGCATACTGATTCCGGTTATCAGTCACAGCGCGTTTTTATCTCATATTCAGATCGGAATCTATCTGTTGGTACCTTATCTTACCGCATCTGTTCTGGAATTAGCCGCAGTCAGGCGTTTTCGGGGAAAAGAGGCTATATCCGTCTGCATGGCAATCTCCGTCATGATCAGTATACTGAATACGGTGGTTAAAGAACTGCTCACTCATTTGTTTGGTTCGAAACAGTTTGTAATCTGGTTAATCCTCGCAGTTTATCTGACAGGCAGAACCGTTGTTGAATGCAGGAAGATGATTTACCATGCAGAAGAGTGGATAGTATGAGCTGAGAGAAAGGAAGGGTTATCAATATGGAATTAGTAGTAGATCGTTTGACGAAACAGTATAAAAACAAAATCGCAGTAGACAGGGTTTCGCTGCAGCTGATACCCGGCATCTACGGACTATTGGGTGCCAACGGGGCAGGAAAGACAACTCTGATGCGTATGATCTGCGGAATTTTAAAGCCCACAGGAGGCACGGTTACTCTGGATCGGCAGGACGTAATGGAGGAAGAATATCGGGCAAGGCTCGGCTATCTGCCGCAGGATTTCGGCTACTATCCGGAGTTTAGCGGCATGGATTTCCTCATGTATATGGCGGCTCTTAAGGGATTAGAAAAGTCTTATGCCAAAAAGAAAGCGGAAGAGCTTCTGGAATTTACTGCACTGCAGGATGTAGCGAAGAAGAAAATCAAAACCTATTCCGGCGGTATGAAGCAGAGGCTCGGAATTGCGCAGGTACTCCTTAACGACCCTGACCTTCTTATTCTGGACGAGCCCACAAGCGGACTGGATCCTAAAGAAAGAGTGCGTTTTCGTAAGCTGATTGAACAACTTGGGAAGGAGAGCATCATTCTGCTGGCTACGCACATTGTGTCGGATGTGGAGCAGACTGCAGATAAAGTGCTTCTTATGAAGGACGGTCAAATCATTTGGCAAGGCGAGTGGACAGAACAGAAAGGAAATCTGGAAACATTTTATTTGGGGCAGCTTGGGGAGGAGGAAGATGATGAATAATTTTCGCACTTTATACGGATATGAACTGAAGAAAATCGTGAAGCGGAGAATCGCTATAAATACGCTGGCAGTATTAATGCTTGCAGCGATATATATCAACATTGCCGGCAGACTCAATACATCTTATTCGTGGACTGACAATGAGGGAAATCAGATTACAATGAACGGTTTTGAATGGATTGCGGATCAAAAGGAAAAGACGAAGGAACTGAATGGACAGGTAATAGATGATGAACTTTTGGATAAAGTGAAAGAAGCATATAAGAACGTTTACAAAAATGAGTATTATGGTGGAGAGGGCAGCGGGTATAGGTCCATGACAGTAGTGGAACACGGAGACGGAGAAGAGAGCATTGAAGAAGCAGAGGCTGCTGTCAGAAATCAGGAACTGTATAATCCGATCTATGCATATATTCGGAGTTTGACAGGTTTCTATGATGCGGTTCACATGATTAGTGAAGAAACATTATATGAGTCACGACAGGATAATTTGTTGGAACAGGAATGGGCGCATTTGTACCTGACAGAGGCGGAGAAATCGTACTGGACGGAGCGTGAAAATGATGTGGAGGAACCATTTACATACGGGTATGCCAAAAGCTGGAACGATATGCTGGAGTCATTCATGTTCGCAAATATGATGCTTGTTATGGCAATTGCAATCTGTCTGTCAAGCGTCTTCGCGGATGAACATCTGAAGAGAACAGATCAGTTGATCTTATGCAGCAGATATGGGAAAGGCAGACTTTTCTTTGCGAAAACGGCGGCAAGTATAACTTTTGGCGCAGCGTGCAGTGTGTTTACGTTTATTATTTTTTTATTGTCTGCAATCCTTGTATACGGAGCTGAAGGAAGCAATGTCGTTATTCAGATTTGCAGACCGATATGCTCGCGAAGCCTCACGATGGGGCAGGCAGTGTTTCTCATGGGTGGAATTTACATTGTCTTGGGAATTGTGTACAGTATATTGACAATCTTCCTGTCGGTAGCGGTCAAGAATGCAATCGCAGTGATGGGCATTATGGCGGGCGGTATGCTCTTTACGATGGCTTACCAGGTTCCCTATGCGCACAGGGTGGCATCACAACTCTACAGTCTTCTGCCGACGAGGATTTTGAACGTAGAGCAGTTGTGGGACGGCAGACTCGTGACTATATTCGGTTTGCGCCTGACTAACTATCAGGCGGCGATTATCCTCTATGTTGTTGCTGGTGTATTACTGACATGGAAAGGTAATCACATATGGCAGAAGTTAAAGGATTAAAAGAATAAATGAAGCAATACGACGAAGAGTTGGCTACGCAGCCAACTCTTTAACAATTGTGATGCTATTCATACAATGGAGATAGGGGGACTCGAACCCCTGACCTATACGTTGCGAACGTATCGCTCTCCCAACTGAGCTATATCCCCATAAATATATTACGTTGTTAACCGTACACTTGACTATGCCCTTATCGAACATTATAGCATATCTATAAAAGAATGCAATAATGTCGCAATATGAGAGGAAATTAGGCAAAACATAAATAACTCTAAATAAACAGGAGACTTGTTTATGATATGGAATCTTGATATACTAAGCGTAAATTGAGTAGCCTGTCGGTGTAATAAGGACGGGTATGTACTTTACGTAAATAATAGAGAAATGGAGGTCGTTTATATGAGGAGATACGTAGTGAGTGCATAGCGATGGCTATTGCAAACAAATATAATTGATTGTTATAGCCATTGCGAATCCTAAAGAAAAAATATTAGGAGGATAGTTATGGGCTATATGAGGGCGGAAGACATTCTGCCAAAAGACGTATTGGAACTGGTTCAACAGTATGCGGACGGGCAGACTATTTATATACCTAGGAAGTCAGACTGTCATAAGTCATGGGGAGCCGGTACAGAAACCAAAAAGGCTCTTATGATTCGTAATGAGCAGATGTATGAGGAGTATCAATCCGGTGTGACAATTCCACAATTATCGGCAAGGTATTTTTTGACGGAGAAGAGCGTACAGAGAATTATTCGGAATCATAAGAAATGATAGAGGGCTGATATCTTTGGAACGAATGAGGTATCAGCTTTTTATATGTCAGGAGGTCATTTTATGTTCAAACCCTATTATTTTGCATAGCGTAGCTATTGCAAATATAATTAAATACTGTAATAGCTTACGCATTATCCCAAATAATAGAGGAGATAAAAGTGAGCTATATAAATTCCATCAAGATTCTGCATAAATGTTCGGGCTGCAGAATGAAAATGCATTTTGTCAATACCGGGAAGTTCCGGATAAATGCCAGCGGAAATAAGGTGGATGTCTGGCTGATCTATCAGTGTGTAAAATGCAGACATTCCCTGAACCTGACCATTTATGAGAGAATAAAGCCTAACCGCATTCCGCAGGAGGAATATCAACTGTTTCTGGATAATGATAAGGAACTTGCTGCGCTGTATGGCAATGATAAAAGTTTTCTGAAGAGAAACAGGGTGGAATTTGGTAGGTAATAAGTATTGACAGGCGGATAGAATTCGGTTTGAATGAATCGCCTGAAGAAATAACTGAGAGAAAGGAGAACAATTTTATGAATAAAACTTATTATAAGGAGACCGTGTGCTAACCGGGAGGTTGGTGTAAGGTATGACATCTCCTCCCAATAGGTTTGTTTGAGGGTCAATATGAACAAGCTTTTAGGAGGACAAAAAGTGAATAGAGAAAATAAAAGAAAGCAATATGAAAAGGGATATTATAAAACACACGCATGCAACGAATCTTTTACATGCAAAGTCTGCGGGCGCATGGTAGTGCCGGAAGGTGCGGGAAGCGACCACAGGAATCATTGCCCCAACTGTCTGTACAGTCTTCATGTGGACATAGACCCCGGAGATAGGGCGGCAGACTGCGGAGGACATATGGAGCCTGTTGCCGTATGGATCAGAAAGAACGGCGAGTGGGCCATTGTGCATAGATGCCGCACATGTGGGTGGCTCAGTTCCAATCGTATTGCAGCAGACGACAATCCCATGAAACTCATGTCGATTGCCATGAAACCGCTTGCCACACCGCCGTTTCCGATAGAGAGAATCGAAGAGATGACGAAACTTATGGGCGGTGACGGAAGTATGAGCTAATATAGATCCGGGTTTGCCTTACAGGGCAGGCCCGGATTTGTTATGTAATAGGAAAAGGTTGTAAACACGGCAGTAAGGTATGCTATAATAACAATCAGGCGTTAGCAAAAATAAATACTTCTTGAATAATAGTACGAGGAGAAGTGTAACAATGGCGGAAAGTTGTCTCTATAACAGCCCCATTGGGGTTTTGAAAATCAGTGAGCATAATGGGGAAATAACGGGTCTTAGTCTGAACAGTAAGTCAGACGAGGCAAAGTTACAGCAGAATCAGCAGAGTATAAACAACGATGGGCAGTGCACCCGGGAACAATGCTCCGAGCTGCTTGCAGAAGCCTGCCGTCAACTTGACGAATATTTTCAGGGACAAAGGCAAACTTTTGACCTGCCCATTGCCTATGCAGGGACACCTTTTCAGGAGAAGGTATGGAAAGAGTTGAGGAACATACCTTACGGGGAGACGAGAAGTTATGAGGACATCGCTATAGGAGTGGGAAGCCCCAGGGCAGTACGGGCGGTGGGGCAGGCGAACCACAGAAACCCGATTCTATTGATTATTCCGTGTCATCGCGTCATTCACAAAAACGGGGATATCAGCGGATTTGCCTGCGGCATCGAGACTAAGAAATATCTGCTTGATTTGGAAAGATTACATTTTTTCAAATAAATGCGCGACAACCGGTGGAAAAAATGGTAAAATAATTTTGAGTATATATTAAGCGGTCTAATTTATTTAGGAAGGGAAATCTACGAATGAGTGTTATCAGTAGTAAGGATGTCAATGAGATTATCAGAAAAACATTGGGCATCATCAATAATAAGATCATGCACCACGGAGAGGTCACGGGATATATCCTCTACAAGATGATGGAGTATGAGAATACATACACAGAGCAGCATTATACGGAGCAGGAACTTGTAGATTACACGATGCTCGGTATTCTGCATGACATTGGGCTGTATAAGGAAGACAATGTTAAGAATGTGACCGACTTCGAGACGAAGAATCTGTGGCCCCACTCCATTTACGGCTTTCTGTTCCTGAAATACCTGTCACCTATGGATGATAAGGCGGAGATCGTACTGTATCATCATCTGGATTATAACAGGCACAACCTGATTCAGAGCCGATATATGCATATCATAGAACTTTTAAGTCTGGCGGACCGGATGGATACCTTTATGAACTTAAAAGATTTGGAGCCGGACTATTTCTCGAAATACCGCGATATTAAGTTTTCGGGTGCGGCACTGGATCTTTTCCACAAGGCAGAGGAACGGTACGGTATTACGGAAAACCTGATCAACGGCAAGTATCGGGATGAGTTGGATGTACTTTTGGCAAAGCGTGCATTCTCTGAGCAATATAAGCGTGGCTTCCTGGAAATGCTCGTGTATACCATTGATTTCAGAAGTGAACACACGGTTATTCATACACTGGCGACTGTGAACTTTGCGGAGCAGCTTGGCAGACTGGCGAGACTGTCAGGAAAAGACCTGCGGGATTTACACTACGGAGCACTCCTGCATGATCTTGGCAAGATAGCAATTCCGCTCAACATATTGGAATCCACGGGGCGGCTTAGTGACGAAGAGATGAAAGTCATGAAGGCGCACGTGCGTATTACTGAGATGATTCTGGAGGGTATTGTGGACGACGCGGTGTTGCAGATTGCGGTCAGACACCATGAGAAGCTGGACGGCACGGGATATCACAAGGGATTGAAAGCGGAGGATCTGACCTTGACACAGCAGATTATTGCGGTGGCGGATATCCTTAGCGCGTTGTACGGCAAGCGAAGCTACAAGGAGGCATTCAGCAAAGAGAAAATACTGGACATCATGAACGGCGATGCGGACAGCGGTAAGATCAACAAGAACGTGGTTACCAGTCTGGAGCGCAACTACGACAAGATCATCAAAGAGTTTGAGAAAGAAAAGGAGAACACAATCGGACTGTATCTTAAGATTAAGGAGCAGTATGCCATTATCAGCGAACGATTCAAAGTGTTTGAATAAGGAGAATTGATATCATGGAAAAAGCGAATGTATATTTTACTACATTTAAGGCTACTGAACACGAAAATCTGCTGCAGAAACTGCATCGACTGATGAAGACCGCAGGCTTTGAGAATATTGATTTTACGGATAAATTCGCAGCCATTAAAATTCATTTCGGAGAGTATGGCAATCTGGCGTTCCTTCGTCCCAACTATGCCAGAGTGGTGGCGGATTATGTGAAAGAGTTGGGCGGCAAGCCATATCTGACGGACTGCAACACACTATATGTGGGCAGCAGAAAGAATGCGCTGGACCATTTGGAGACGGCCTACATGAACGGCTTTTCTCCTTATCAGACAGGATGTCATGTCATTATCGGTGACGGATTGAAAGGCACCGACGAGGTGCTCGTTCCCATCGACGGAGAATATGTTAAAGAAGCGAAGATCGGACAGGCGGTGATGGATGCCGATGTCTTTATCTCCCTGACACATTTTAAGGGCCACGAGATGGCGGGATTCGGCGGTACCCTTAAGAATATCGGTATGGGATGCGGTTCCAGAGCTGGCAAGATGGAGCAGCACTGTGAAGGCAAACCGAGTGTTGACACTTCCCTGTGCGTGGGCTGCGGAGCTTGTGACAGAATATGTGCCCACGGCGCACCGAACATTGCGAATAGAAAGGCAGAGATTGACCATAATAAATGTGTGGGCTGCGGACGCTGTCTTGCGGTTTGTCCTAAGGATGCCATTGCAGCGGATTTTGCGGATTCCATCGCTGTACTCAACTATAAGATGGCAGAGTACAGTCTGGCGGTATGTAAGGATCGCCCGTGCTTCCACGTTTCATTAATCTGCGATGTATCACCGAACTGTGACTGCCATGCAGAGAATGATATTCCGATTATCCCCAACGTGGGTATGCTTGCTTCTTTTGATCCTGTTGCGCTGGATCAGGCGTGTGCGGATTTGTGCAATCAGATGACACCTGTTGAGAGCAGCGTTCTGGGAGAAAATCTTAAACAGCACGGTAACGCGGAAGGTCATGACCATTTTCATATGACGCACCCGGATACCGAGTGGAAGAGTTGTATCGCCCATGCGGTTAAAATCGGATTAGGAACGGATCAATACGAGTTGGTTAGGATATAAAGCAATATGAAGGTTAATGAAAAACTGGACGCGCTTCGCGGCTTTATGAAGGAGAGAAATTTCTCCGCATATATTATTCCCACAGATGATTTTCACGGTTCGGAATACGTGGGAGAATATTTTAAAGCAAGGGAATTTATGTCGGGGTTTACCGGCTCAGCGGGGGTGCTGGTGGTGCTCCTTGAATCTGCGGCGCTTTGGACGGACGGAAGATATTTTATACAGGCTGCGGAGCAGCTAAAGGACAGCCCTGTAACGTTAATGCGCTCGGGACAGCCCGGCGTGCCTACGGTAGCGGAGTATCTGCAGGAGCATCTGGAGGAAAAGAGCGTGATCGGGTTTGACGGGCGCACCGTCACGGATCGGTTTGTCCAAACAATTGCCAAGAAAACAGATGCTAAGTATATTGCCTTTGACGGCAGTGAGGATTTGGTAGATTTGGTGTGGACAGAACGCCCGCCCATCTCCACGGAGCCTGTCTGGGAAGTGGACGTTAAATATATTGGACAAAGCAGGGAGGAGAAGCTTAAGTGTGTGCGCGAAAAGATGCGCGATGAGAAAGCGGATGTCCTCCTTCTTACTGCACTTGATGAGATTGCATGGCTTACGAATCTGCGCGGTAATGACGTGCAGTATACCCCGGTCTTTATGGCATACATGCTTCTGACTTTAGACAAGGCACAGCTCTTTATCCATGAGCAGATTCTGTCGGATGAAATACGGCATAAGCTGACACAGGCGGGCATTACGACTGCGCCTTACGATGGAATAGAGCAGGCAGTCAGAGATATTGCCGACGGAAGCAGAGTGTGGAGTGACAGCGGGAATGTCAATTACAGATTACAGCACAGTATACCGGAGAAGACAGAAGTCATAGATAAGCACAGTCCGATCGAGCTGATGAAGGCTGTCAAGACGAAGCAGGAGACGGATTGCATACGAACTGCCCATGTGAAAGACGGCGTGGCAGTTACGAGGTTTATGCATTGGTTGAAAACAAACGTGGATCAGGAAAAAATCACGGAGATGAGTGCGGCCGCCAAATTGGAAACCTTCCGCGCACATGAGGAAGGATATCTCGGTCCCAGTTTTGAATCGATTATCGCCTACGGTGCCCATGGAGCCATCGTACATTATGAGCCCACGGAGCAGACGGATGTTGAGATAGTAAGCGGCGGCTTATGTCTGGCGGACACCGGCGGACACTATAGAGAAGGTACTACCGATGTGACCCGCACTTTTGCTATAGGTAAAGTGTCAGAGGAAGAAAAGAAATATTATACCCTAGTGCTCAGAGGACATCTGGCGCTGGGAGCGGCTCGTTTTCCGAAGGGTGTGTGCGGACAAAATTTGGATGTACTGGCGAGATGTCCGCTGTGGGAGGCAGGGGTGGATTACAACCACGGCACCGGACACGGCGTAGGATTTATCCTGAATGTGCACGAAGGACCACAGAGATTTCACTGGCGGATTTCCGAACAGACACAGTGCGTTCCGCTGGAGGAAGGTATGGTGATTTCCAACGAACCGGGCATATACCTGGAAGGGCGGTTCGGGATTCGCCACGAGAATCTGGTGCTGTGTCGTAAGCAGGAAGAGACTGAGTATGGGCAGTTCATGTATCTGGAGCCGCTGACGATGGTGCCTTTTGACAGAGACGCTATTGTACCTGAATTGATGTCGGACAGAGAACTTAAGTGGCTGAATGACTATCATAGGAAAGTGTATGAAACGCTGTCTCCTTATTTCGCAGGGGAAGAACTTGCATGGCTGCGGGAAGTGACAGCGGAACTTAATTAAGTGCAAAAGAAAAACAAGCGACGCTGAAAGCGACATTTGTTTTTTTGCGATAATATTATAACAGTATATGGAGGAGACCAACATGGCACAGACAGAAAACAAGAGCCCTTATGCGGGCACACAGACAGAGAAGAACCTGCAGGCAGCAATCGCGGGAGAATCAACGGCAAGAAACAATTATACCTTCTTTGCATCCAAGGCTAAGAAAGAGGGATATGAGCAGATTGCCGCTATTTTCTTAGAGACAGCCAACAATGAAAAGGAGCATGCTAAGCTTTGGGTTAAGGAGCTGTACGGAATCGGAAGTACTGCGGAGAATCTTGCGGCAGCTGCAAACGGCGAGAACTTCGAGTGGACAGATATGTACAAAGGATTTGCGGAGACGGCTGAGAAAGAGGGATTCCCTGAACTGGCTGCAAAGTTCCGCATGGTTGCCGAGATCGAGAAACATCATGAAGAGCGCTATCGTGCACTCTTAAAGAATATCGAGATGCAGGAAG
>JAFLTE010000033.1 GCA_022510565.1 Lachnospiraceae bacterium
GGTACAATCTCTTTATCAAAAGCACCGTTCTTCTGAGCTTCTTCCGCCTTGAGCTGGCTCTTTAACGCAAACTCGTCTAACTCTTCGCGTGTAAGTCCCCACTCCTCACAGATATTGTCAGCTGTCTTAATCATGTGATAGTTATTGAAAGCATCCCACAATGCATCGTTAACCATGGTATCCACTAACGTACCGTTGTTCATTCTGTAACCGTAACGTCCCTGCATCATAGCATAGGGAGCCATGGACATGTTTTCCATACCGCCCGCTACCACGATATCCGCATCACCTGCCTGAATCATCTGCGCAGCCATATTGACGCAGTTAAGGCCGGAGCCGCACACTACGTTGATGGTCACTGCCGGAACCTCATTGGGAAGACCTGCTTTGATGGAAGCCTGACGAGCCACGTTCTGACCCTGTCCTGCCTGGATTACACATCCCATATATACGTGATCAACCTGTTCAGGCGCTACTCCCGCCCTGTTTAATGCTTCTTTGATTACGATTGCTCCAAGCTCTGCCGCCGGAGTCGTGCTTAAGCTCCCGCCCATAGTACCAATAGCAGTACGACAGGCACCTGCCAAAACAACTTTTTTTGCCATCTTCTTTCCCTCCATTGTGGTATTATTTTTAGATAAATCTCTGAATGTTGAGACTGACAAAGATTGATATTTGTTTGTCAGCGTCCGCTTTTCCTATTGTATCATAGAGGTATCGGTTTTGCAACGCTTTTCTACCTCAGGATCTGCCATTTCACGGGTTCGACGCCACTCTCTCGTCCCCTCTACTTTAGCCACTTCGCTGCGGTTTCGGTAGAGAAATTTCGTCAGTTCGAAACAGTCTATCCAGATTTCATTATTTCCCTCCTTCTGCGACTCGTCGAAGATCAGCTGCAGCCCCCAGTGCAGATGTACCGTCTCTATATTATTGACGTTCTCCGTAGTGCTGTAGCCTGTGTGCCCCATGTAGCCGATGACATCACCTGCGGTGACAATACTGCCTTCCTCAAGTCCTTCCGCATATGGGTAGTTCTGTCTTAAGTGCGCATAATAATAGTATCTGCTGCCGTCAAAGCTGCGGATACCGATGCGCCACCCGCCGTACTGGTTCCACCCGAGAGCTTCCACCACGCCGGATTCAACGGCGATAATCGGCGTGCCGATCTGTCCCATCATGTCATGTCCCAGATGAGGTCTGGAGTAACCGTAGCTTCTGGAAGTCCCAAAATCGTCATAATGACTGTAGTCGAAGCCCTTAGCGATGGGGGAAAACGCCTTTAATCCATAGTAACGATTCCACTCTCCGTCCTCTTTCAGGGAAAACTCTCCCACCATACCGCCCAGCACCGCCGTGTACGCCTCCAGATAATAGTCGTAGTACTCCATGTCTTTGGTCATTTCCTCCATGGATGTCTCACCGCTCTTTATTTTCTCTGCCGCCTCATTTATCTTTTTCACACTGTTCTTATCAAACTTGCCGCCGGTCCTCGCACCCACATAGGCAAGCAGTTCAATCCAGTTCAGGCGGACACCCTCCTGATAGGAATCCACGTCAAACTCATACGCCGCCGCCATCGCCTCACAGGTTACATTAAACTCTACCCATTTAATGTAATTGCCTTCCGTCGACACTTCTATCGCTTCTGCCGATTCCACCGTTTCTTCCGATTCCGCTGCCCACCTGCTTTCCTTGTCCTGCATCGCCGGCTCTTTCTGTCTGTCGGCCATTTTCCTGCCGATAGCAACGCACCCAAGTGCCAAGAGCAGAATCAGCTCAATTCTGATTGCAAATACGATACCGCCTTTACTTTTCCGTCTCCACATACACACTCCCACAAGCTTCGTCCGGTCTGTCTCCCTACCCCAACGGCAAAGGCGCAGACCACACCGATAATTTATGGTTATGTATATGAAAAACTCCTGCGGGTTATGTCAGCCCGCAAGAGTTCCTTTTCCTCATAATCTTTTCAATATGACACTTGTGTCAATTTCATATTGGTGCCGTCATCTGTGATATGGTACAGCACACCGCACGAAAAAGTCCCCTCCTGCATGAGTTCGTCAAACACAACTCCCACATCGGCATCCGTTTCCTCTGCATATAGGTACGATGCATGAGAAGCCCGAATCTCCTGCACCACCCAGTCTGTGGGTGCATCCGCCAAGTTCACGCCCTGATACACCACCGACAGGGGTGAAGCTTCATAAGAGAGGTAAGTGTTATTCACCCAACGGGGCACATCTCCTCTTCTGATATAGCATATCCGCGCACCGTTCTTTATATCAAATCCTTCAATCGCATGAAGAAACATTTCTTCATCCTCACCGATCATGGACGCACGCTCAGCCAATTTAACCGACCTGTCACTACGATAGCCCACCAGTCCATAATATCCAACCCGCCATCCCGCTGTCAATGCCACCAGAATGATAAAGCATAAATAAACACCGTACCGGCGGACAAAAGCGGGCAATTTATCTCTTGCAAAGAGAGGTTCTCCGTTCTCAATCCAGAGACTCGACAGGAAAAACAGCGAACCTATGGTAAACGGTGCCCCGTACCGCTCAATGGACGCAATCATAGCGGATGCTTCCAAATACTGTATTTCATTGGCAAAAATCGTTATGTGCGCGACAAAGATCACGGCATAAAAAACAGCGCCGCTCACCACACTGAACCACAGTATGATTTTGCCTGTTCTCTCGGGCAATATACGCACTTTATATAGCATAATAACCAGCAGACAGATACACAGATAGAAGCCAAGCGGCGTCAGGTCAAACACAATGCTTTTTTCCTTGTGCAGCGGCAATAACGCAAAAGCTTTGACAAACGCATTGGCGAACTCGCTTCTGTATACGGAAATGCCATACTCATCTGTAGTAAGATATCTCACCGCGGTTGTTGTGGTTTTGGTAATCCTGCGCATCAGCAGGCAGAAAACCATCCAGCTGCCGCCCACTGATACCGGCGCAGCCACCACTGCAAATGTCCATATCCTCCGGGCACGTGTCATTACACGGAACTTATCACATTCTGCACCGTCCTGCTTCCGAAGGCGGTACAGGAAGAAAAAGACAATTCCGAACAGCGCCCACACAAACCCGATGGATTTGACAAGAACAAGCACACTCAGGTATAGTGCCAGCCTCCCATAATAAAACACCTCCGAATACATCTTATCATCTGTCACCGCAAAAAGGAAACCGCCGTAAATGCATGCCATTGTCAGATCGGCACAGAACCCTTCATATCCGTAGACCTCCGCAATACTCGGAAACAGCCACAACGCTGCCGCCAAAGCAAACATAATCGGTACATTTCTTCCTTTGAGCCTGCGCAGCAGAGGCAGAAAAAATACCATATTCATCGTGTAGTAGCCGACAAACGCAAGTCCTTCGCGGAAGGTTTCGGGCATCCAGTGCAGAAACCACCATTTCATCAGCTGTGTGGCCGGAGGATAATCTCCGAAATCCGGTGCCGCATTGCCGTATTTTCCCGCAAATCCATCTATGTAATACAGAGATTTTACATCCGTTGCCCAAAAGTTGATGTCATCCCACCATGTGACGACCTTGTCGAGCGTACAAGCCGCAATCACAATAAGTAAAAAAACGGAAATAATAAATGACGGGTGTGTCATATTCTCTATGCACACTCCCGCAAATTCCTTTCTGCCTTCTTTTCCCCTGCTCACAAGCCAGACGGCAAACAATAATACGACCATTGCCTCTACGCCGTCAATCCAAGACAGATGCCGTATCATCGCCAAGGCATACAACACCAATATAAGCATACAGAGAAAGACCGGTATTGTTTCCACCGGTCTTACCTGAAAACGGTATGCAAGATAAAATATACAAAGCACAACAAAGATAATATGCAATATCACCATAGCATTCATAGAATTAACAAAATCATTCCTCCGGCTCAATCAGCCCGTAAGTATTGCCTTTTCTCTTATAGACTACATTGACCTGATCTGTCTCCGCATTGCAGAATACAAAGAAACTGTGTCCGAGAAGTTCCATCTGCACACAGGCATCCTCCGGATACATCGGCTTAATGTCAAACTTCTTGGTACGGATAATCTGTACCTCCTCGTCCTCCATGAAGTCCTTCTCAACAAATTCCTGTTTGAAAAAGGACGCTGCCTGCTTCTTGTCAATTATTTTCCTCTTATATTTCTTAAGCTGACGCTCGATAATCTCCTCCACAAGATCAATGGACACATACATATCGCTGCTTACCTGCTCGGAACGAATGATGTTGCCCTTCATCGGAATCGTCACTTCTATCTTCTGTCTGTCCTTCTCGACGCTTAGCGTAACGTGTACTTCCGTGTCCTCGGCAAAATACTTCTCAAGCTTACCGATCTTGTCCTCGACAGCCGTTCTCAAGCCTTCTGTCACTTCAATATTTTTCCCAACAATTATAAATTTCATAGCACTCATCCCTTCCATTGGAGTATTGTACAGTCATTATACCATATTTTTCCTACTTGTTGCAACAATTCGCGGTGCATGTTTCATCTTTTATGACATATTAAAAGTCAAGTATTTTAGAACAATTTTTGTCTAAAAATGATTTTTCATTACAACTTCACAAAACACTCGTTCGTCCGGTTACCATAAATTCCATCCCTTTTTTTGTAAAAAACCTGTGGATAAAGTGGATAAATCAGTGCATAAGTCCATTTTTCGCTATAATGTCAATCTTTCAAATGTGGATAACCCATTGTCTGATCAAGGACACAAAATATATTTTCTCGGATTATTTGTGCAAGATATACAAAAGAGGGTAAAAAAGAGCGGCTGAGTAATCAGCCGCCCAATGTATATCTACATATTATAATCAATTAGAAGATTCTCCTGATAGAGAGAATAGAACGATACGTTGCACTGGAGACGATAATACCGGTCTTCGATGTTGATGCATGGACAATCTGTCCGTTGCCTACGTAGATTCCTACGTGACCGGAATAACAGATGATATCGCCCGGCTGTGCATTCTCAATTCCGTTTACAGTTGCACCTACCGTTCTGTCTGCTGCAGACGAATGAGGCAGACTCACACCGAAATTGGCATATACACTCATGACAAATCCGGAGCAGTCAGCACCGTTTGTCAAACTGGTACCGCCGTATACATACGGATTGCCCACAAACTGTAACGCAAACTTCACTACATCGTCTCCCGTACTGCCGGTAGGACTTGCATATGTCTTGCCGCCGCTTGTGCTGCTACCCGATGAAGAAGAATTCTCAGCCGCCTTCTTGCTTGCCGCCTCTTTGGCTGCCTGCCGCGCCGCTGCTTCCTTGGCAAGTCTTGCCTTCTCCTCCTCGATGGACTCAGCCTTAACAAACTCGGTGGACAAAGTCACATAGTCGGTAGAAACGTATCCGTCACCTTCCTCAATGTTAACCTTCACCCAGCCGTCTAACTCTTCCGTGACAATCAATTCATCGTCGATGGGTACCAAACCGAGCACTTTTGCATCCAGGCTGGGCTCCTCACGCACCTTAAGAGTTGTGGTTGTCACCGTACCGATACGGGTTCCCACTTCCTTAGCATATTCCACCGCATCGTCTCCGGTCACACAAAACTCTCCTTTAACATAACCCTCTACGGAACCGGAACTAATCTTATACCATCCGTCTACTTCCTCAATAAAGTTACCTACGGATTTATCATATAATTTACCGACAATATTTCCTTCTTCACTGGGCAAGTCTCTGACATTCACATAGTCGTTGACCTTCGCAATCACCAGATTCTTGAAGCTTTCCTCTTCCTCCGACAAGCCTGTGTTTGCCGCTTTCTTTAAATCTTCCGTATATCCCTTGCTGACAACAACCGTATCCTCGATTTTCTTAGCGGGCGCTGCACTTACCTTATCTTCGGTACTCGCCATCTCCGCAAAGCTGCCAACCTGTACACTGCCGATGCTGGCACCGTTTAGCTCTTCATTCTGAGCTGATTCCTTATCGGCCTCTTCCTGTAAAGAGGAAAGGGATGTGGATTTATCCTCACCCTGCATTGAAAAATCTATACCCGAAGACGGCAGAACGGAACCTACATTTCCGACAGCGCTTGCATCCAACCCCATACCTGTAAAAGTGAGGGTTGCTGCCATCATACATGCTGTTATTTTTACATACTGTTTTCTCATAAATTACCTCATTTGTTACAAAAATGTTACATTACGGGTTTAATATAACATTGAAGATACGTTTTGTCAACTACAGCATCTGCCAATAAAATCGCGTATTTACGCTACTTATTGTGTATTTTGCCATAATTCACAAATCCTTCACACTTGTAACAAATAAAGTTATGTCAATTCCGGATGTCATCCCTTCGACAAAATGCCACTACACATTGTAACAAAATCTTCATTTTTGTGCAGTCAGATATCGTTCCACGGATGCCACCGCACAAGCTCCGTCTGCCACCGCCGTGACAATCTGGCGAACCTGCTTGGTGCGAAGGTCACCTGCCGCAAAAATACCCGGCGTCTGTGTGGCACAGTCCTCTCCCGCCATCACATAGCCCTGTTCGTCACACGAAACGATCCCCCGGAATGCCTCCGTGTTAGGATGCATCCCCACAGCAATGAACACCCCTTCTACCGCCAAGTTTTCTTCCGTCTTTTCTTTTACGTGGGAAAGCTTTACACCCTCCACCACATCCGATCCGTAAATATCCTGCACTGTTCTGTCCCACAGAACCTCTACGTTCTCACACATCTTCAGCTTATCCTGAAGTCCTTTGGCGGCGCGCAGACTGTCACGCCTGTGAATCAGATAAACCTTACTGCACATCCGCGACAGGTAAATAGCATCCTCTACAGCAACGTCACCGCCACCCACTACCGCCACATCCTTTTTCCTGAAAAAAGCTCCGTCGCAAGTGGCGCAGTAAGATACGCCCTTGCCCTTGTATGTCTCCTCTCCGGATGCCCCAAGCAGCTTATGCTGTGCGCCTGTGGCAAGTATGAGAGTCCTCGCTTCGAAGCTTGTCCCATCGGCAATTTTAACGATTTTCTTATGTCCTTCATCGATAATCTCTGCAACATGTGCCGTTTGAAACTGTGCACCCGCCGTATCTGCATGTTCCTTGAATTTCATTCCCATGTCAAATCCGTTCATGCCGGGCATTCCCAGATAGTTATCTACTTCGTAAGTATTCAGGACCTGTCCGCCGCTCATAGGGTTTTCTTCTATTACTAATAGGTCCAGTCCGGCTCGTTTGCCGTAGACTGCCGCAGATAACCCTGCAGGTCCGGAACCTATAATGATTAAGTCGTACATAGTCGCCTCCGTTTCTTCTGTCTCCTGCCGAGTTGACGGTAGTCAACTCATATGACAGAGTTATAATATTTTGCACAATCTAATATAAAATGTAGCCTTATACATTTCATTCATATATAATAAGGTTATTATAACACTAATCATGTATTTTATAAAATGAAGAAATTCAGAAACGGAGAAAATAATGATTATAGAAAACATCAATCCCACATCAAAATATGCTCTGGTCACAGGAGCGTCACGGGGAATCGGGGCTGCCATTGCGGAGAGTCTTGCCAAGGAAGGCTATCATCTCTATCTGACATGCGTTCACTCTGCCGATAAACTGTCCGCGCTGGCAGAGCGCCTTACATCACAATACGGTGTCCGTTGTATGTCTGTGACGGCAGATATGGGGAATTCCGAAGATGTAGAAAGACTTTTTGCACAGATCGATACACTGGATGTACTTATTAATAATGCCGGCATCTCCTATATCGGCCTGCTGCATGAAATGTCTGTCGCCGAGTGGCGGAGAGTGATGAGCACGAACTTAGATGCACTCTTCTATACTTGCAGACATGCAATTCCGCTGATGCTTACAAAGCACAGCGGTAAGATTATCAATATTTCTTCCGTGTGGGGAAACGTAGGTGCCTCCATGGAGACAGCCTACTCCGCCTCGAAGGGCGGTGTCAACAGCTTCACGAAAGCCCTCGCCAAGGAACTGGCCCCCAGCAACATTCATGTCAACGCCATAGCCTGCGGTATCATCGACACGGAGATGAATCACTGTTTCTCCGAAGATGAATTGACTGCTCTGCGGGATGAAATACCGGCTGACCGAATCGGTCAACCGGAAGAAGTGGCTCAGACAGTCCTTTCGCTTCTTCATGCACCTGACTATCTGACCGGTCAAGTCATAGCATTGGATGGGGGATGGTCGTAGAATAGATAAGTGCCTCCAGATAAATAATCATGCGATTTGTTCTTTTACAAACGGTAATTCATACAATGTATCCGGGTCAATATCCAAGCATGCAGTATTATCCCAATTTCCATTAATATCCCACGCAAGGGTATCATTCATTACAGTACATCTGTCCATAAATATTTCAATATCTTTTAAACAACAAAATGCTTCTGTATCAATTATCTTTGACATATCATAGTGTACTATTTTTCCATCCTCAAAATAAACGTATACCGAGTAATCTCTCGTCGGTATGACTTGTACTACCTTTGGAAACATACAATCGCCTCCTTATACTAAGGGATTAATTCTGTTCATCGGCTTTCCTGCCTTTGATAACTCCCAATTCTGCATCAGTTCATCTTGATGCAGAACACACCACGCCAGAATCAACTTTAACTGTCTTGACGGCAAAGCTCCTTTTATTACTCTTGCTTCATCTATTTCAATAATAGCCTTATTCCCATTATATTCTGCATGAAAATGAGGGGGATTATGATCATCATAGTACATAGTTACTTTAATTCCATAAAACAATGATATCTCCGGCATCCCGTCTACCTCCGATAGTTCTTGATAATATGAGTATACCATAATTAACTTATGATAAAAATAATAAAATAAACAATGATTACTGCGAATCCACGAAATGAACCTCGATTCCGCTTCGCTTCAAAAATATTAATAACGTTATCTGCGAATGCAAGCATTATGAGGCATCAGATTGCTGCAAATCCAAGAAATGAACCTCGATTCTGCTTCGCTTCATCTCGGTCATTTCTTGTCTTCCAATGAATTACAGTATATAAAAAGAACTTCTCGAGTAAACTCGGAAGTTCTTTCCATATACTGCAATTCGCAGCAATCCTTAACGTTTTGAAAACTGTGGAGCACGTCTCGCTGCTTTGAGACCGTATTTCTTACGCTCTTTCATACGAGGATCTCTCGTTAAGTAACCTGCCTTCTTTAAGGTCGGTCTGTAATCTGCATCTGCCTGAAGCAATGCTCTGGCGATACCATGTCTTACGGCACCTGCCTGACCTGTGAAACCGCCGCCCTTAACAGTGACAATTGCATCGAACTTGTCTGCTGTATCGGTAGCCGTAAGAGGCTGACGAACGATAACTTTCAGTGTCTCTAATCCAAAATAATCATCAATATCTCTTTTATTGATTGTAATCTGACCTTTACCCGGTACCAAATATACTCTGGCGATAGATTTCTTTCTTCTGCCGGTACCATAATATTTTGCTGCTGCTGATTTAGCTGACTTAGCCATTATTATTTTCTCCTTTCAGTCCTTGTGAATTAAAATGTTAATACTTCCGGCTTCTGTGCCGCCTGCTGATGCTCGGGGCCTGCGTATACGTGAAGCTTCGTATACATTTGTCTTCCCAAGGGTCCTTTCGGAAGCATACCTTTTACTGCGTGCTCAACCACTCTCTCAGGATGCTTTTGCATCATCTCCTTAAGAGTTGTCTCTCTCATGCCGCCTACGTAACCGGAGTGATGATAGTAAATCTTCTGATCTAACTTCTTACCGGTCACTTTCACCTTCTCGGCGTTAATTACGATTACATAGTCGCCTGTGTCGATGTGAGGTGTGAAAATAGGTTTATTCTTACCTCTTAACACTTTAGCAACCTCAGATGCCAAACGACCAAGTGTCATATCTGTCGCATCGACTACATACCATTTTCTCTCGATTGTAGCCGGACTTGCCATAAAAGTCTTCATTATATTACCTCCATAGTAACGATTCGTCTTTCGACTGTCTGCGCTGTCCCTGCGGTTCTTCATGCGGATGTCCGGCCACACTCTTAAACCTCGGCAACAGCAATTTTACTTCTTTTTCATATTCAAAATGCCTTCGCCGGGGCTTTGGCTCAGACACTTTTAAACACTGTCACAGTTACCTATTATATTATACGCTCCCGCGCGTGTCAACCTATTATTTATATATACAAACAAATTATCTGATTATATAATAGATACAACATATTGCTTGTACATAAATTCGACGGATACAAACAATGGCGTATTCTCAATTATAACATGTATGCGGAGGTTGTTATTATGCGATACACAAATCCTATTTTAAGCGGATTCTATCCGGACCCCAGCGTTTGCGAAGCAGGCGGAAAGTTTTATCTTGCCTGCAGTTCCTTTCAGTATTTCCCGGGAGTACCTCTTTTCGAGAGCACCGACTTAGTAAACTGGCGACAAATTGGTCATGCACTTACACGAAAAAGTCAGGTCATGCTCGAAAAAGTCCGCAGTTCAGGCGGAGTATTCGCACCTACGCTGCGCTTTCATGATGGGCGTTTCTACATGGTGACCAACAATAATTCGACGCAGGAAAACTTCTATATATATACAGACGACATATACGGCGAATGGTCCGAGGCTGTCACGGTAGACCAGGGCGGAATTGACCCATCCCTGCTCTTCGACGGCGAACATGCTTATTTTATCAGCAACGGTCAGGACGAGCAAGGTATAAACTGTGTAATGCAGTGCGAAATCGATATTACCACGGGAAATAAACTGACACCCAGCAAACCCATCTGGAACGGCTCAGGCGGACGCTACCTGGAAAGCCCGCATATGTATCATATAGACGACTTCTATTATCTGGTAGCGGCGGAGGGCGGTACGGAGTACGGTCACATGGTTACCTATGCAAGGGCCGATAACCCATGGGGACCTTTTACGGACTATCCGCACAATCCGGTACTGACTAACCGCAACAAAGCGCCAAACATCATTCAGGGCATCGGTCACGGCGACCTGATTCGAAATTCACGGGGCGACTGGTTTATCCTCACGTTGGGATTTCGTCAGATTCACGAATGGCAGCCTTACCACCATCTGGGAAGAGAGGTATACTTAACTCCCGTCTCTTTCCATGAGGACGGGTGGTTTACTGCCGGAGCAGACGGCACTACCGATGCATCCTACGAGATTGCGGGAGACTTCACACAAGAACAGAAAAAAATCTACACCTTTGACAACACGCCCTGGGATATGGACTGGGTATACTTACGTCATCCACATATGGAAAATTATAGAAAAGAACCCTACAGCCTGACACTTCGTGGTACCGATATTACGCTGGACGATGCGGACTCTCCGACTTTCCTTGGAATTCGCCAGAAAGAGTTTAACATGACCGTGTCGGTTGATGTGAATTTACTGACTTCTACGGACAACGACAACCGGAGTGATTCCGACAATCCTATCAGCCCAGCCACAGTCCAAAACTGTGAAGCCGGCCTGACGCTGTATATGGATGAACTGCAGCATTATGACATATTTGTCACAAAATCTCCCGACGGATATCAGGCGGCTTTGAAACTCAATATCGGCGGCATCAGGCATACGCAAGCCTCCATACCTCTTCCCGACGGACAGGCACGCCTTTCGGTAGAGGCCGATAGCTTGGAATATCATTTTTATCTTCTTTCCGGGGAAAACTTTGCATCCAAGACAAAACTCGGCACAGGATATACGAAATATCTTTCCAGTGAGGTGGCCGGCGGATTTACCGGTACCATGATCGGGCTGTACGCCGTGGGAGCGTGTGAAGCGGAGTTTACGGAGTTTACTTGTACATACCATGAATAGTTACAAATATTCTATACTCACCAGTGTAAGTCCGCAGGCGGGCGCGGTGGGTCCTGCCGCCCGTCTGTCTCTTGCCATAAGGATGTGCTCCATGTCCTGAGGCGGAATATGCCCTCTGCCCACTTCCATGAGTGTTCCCGCTATAATCCGCACCATATTATAGAGAAAACCGCGTCCCGACACGCGTATCACAATTTCTTGTCCACCTCGGTCAAGGCATTCTGCAGCGTGTATGTCTTTCTTGCTGTCTCTCTTGCCATCCCTCTCGATGCCACTCTCTGTCCACACCTGCACGGAATCAATCTGCCGTACTGTCGTCTCCACCTGTGCATCCGCACTGCAAAAGCTCTTGAAATCATGCTCTCCCACCAGATATGACGCCGCTTGACTCATTAAGTCAATATTCATGGGCACGTACGTGAAATGTGTATAGAGCCTTTTTATCGGCATGGGAAAAGATGCACAGTAAATTCGGTACTCATAAGTTTTGCGACTGGCGCATTGACGAGGATGGAATTCTGCAGGCACTTCTTCGGATTTCTGAATTCTGATATCTTCCGGCAATGACCTGTTCAGAGCATAGGATATTTTATCCGCAGGTATCTGACTCATGGTATCAAAGACTGCCACGTTACCCATTGCATGAACACCTGAATCGGTACGACTTGCACCGATCACCTCAATCCGCTCTCCTAAAAGTTCAGAAAGGCATCTGTTCAAGATGCCTTCTATCGTTTCACCGTTTTGTTGTATCTGCCATCCGTGATAATTCGTGCCGTCATAGGCAACCGTCAGCATAACTCTTTTCATATGACCCTCATTCCATCTCACCAATTTTCTCTATATAACATTCCGCAGCCGAAAAACTCGAATACTTTATAAATATATCCTGATTACGATACATAAGGCAAAATATGCCAACAACACACCGTAAGCCACACGATCTCTGCCTGCATACTTAAGGGGTTTCATCTTCGTTCTGTTCTCTCCGCCCCGATAGCATCTTGCCTCCATCGCCATAGCCAAATCGTTGGCCCTTCGGAACGCCGAAATAAACAACGGTACAAGTAAAGGCACCATTGCTTTCGCTTTCTTAATCAGATTTCCACTCTCGAAATCAGCACCTCTGGCAATCTGTGCTTTCATAATCTTATCCGTCTCCTCCAACAGAATCGGAATAAAACGCAGTGCAATGGACATCATCATAGCCACCTCATGCACAGGAACCTTAAACAATCCAAGCGGTTTCATCAGCTTCTCCATACCGTCCGTCAGACTGTTGGGCGTGGTTGTCAGTGTCATCACCGAGGAGCCCACAATCAGAAAAGACAAACGTACCGCCATCATCACCGCAAGCTGCAATCCCTCTCTGGTAATTGTCAGCTTCCATACGCTCACAAGCGGTTCTCCCGGTGTCAAAAACAGATTGAATACCACGGTAAGCAGCAGGATAAAAACGATTGCCCGCATTCCTTTTACCATATATTTAAACGGTACGTTAGACAGTCTGATCATAAATGCCAGAAAAACTGCTGCCGCCACATAGCCCACCCAGCTTTTGACTACAAAAAGCGATATGATAAAACAAATCGTCGCTACCAGTTTTACTCGCGGGTCCAATTTATGTATGACGGAGTCCGTCTGATAATACTGGCCCAATGTAATATCACGTATCATAATTTATTTCCTTCCTACTGCCTTAAGAATCTCTCTCTTCGCTTCCTCTATGGTGGTGGCATCTACGCCGACCGGCATACCGCTCTCTCGAAGCGCCTGCATGATATAAGTGACCTGCGGGGCAGCAAGTCCTACTTCTTCCAACTGTTTATAGTGCTTAAAAACTTCCTTAGGTACATCATCATAGAGCACGCTGCCCTGATTCATCACGAGAATGCGCTCCACGTATTTCGCCACGTCTTCCATGCTGTGAGACACTAAAATAACGGTAATTCCAGTCTCCTCTTTCAGCTTGACGATCTGGTCAAGTATCTCGTCCCTGCCCTTAGGGTCTAAGCCTGCCGTAGGCTCATCCAGAACAAGTACATCCGGCTTCATGGCAAGAACTCCCGCAATCGCCACCCGGCGCTTCTGTCCGCCGGACAAGTCGAAGGGCGACTGATAGAAGTACTCGTCCTCCAATCCCACCTGCTTTAAAGCCGCGTAGGCTCGAAGCTCCGTCTCCTGCTTGGAAAGCCCCAGATTCTTAGGGCCAAAACACACATCCGAAAACACATCTATTTCAAACAACTGATGCTCCGGATACTGGAACACCAGCCCAACCTTGCTTCGCAGCTTCTTCTTATCATAATCCGATGCATGAATATCCTCACCGTTAAAGTAAATATTCCCACTCGTAGGCTTAATCAACCCATTTAAATGCTGCACAAGCGTAGACTTACCTGAGCCGGTATGTCCGATCAATCCGATGAACTGCCCGTCGGGAATCACCAGATTCACATCTTGAAGTGCGTGCACAGAAAGCGCCGTATCTGCACCGTATATATAATTTACATGATCTAATATAATTGACATCCTGCGTTAAAATGTCCTTTCCTGTAATCACTTACTGTACTTTCCGCTCAAAGCCTGCGTCAGCTCTTGTACCGTCAAAATGCCGTCCGGCAGTTCCAAACCGCTTTTCTTAAGCTCATGTGCGAGCAGTGTCACTTGCGGCACATCCAGTCTGAGTTCCTTTAGTCTCTCCACTTGGGAAAAGATTTCGCGGGGCGTTCCCTGCATGGCAATCCTGCCCTGATCCATGACAAAAACCTTGTCCGCATGGATAATCTCCTCCATATAGTGTGTGATAAGTAGCACCGTAATACCCTCTACATCGTTGAGTGCACGCACCGCACGCACCACTTCCTTACGCCCGTTAGGATCAAGCATCGCAGTCGGCTCATCCAGAATAATACATTTCGGGTGCATGGCAATTACCCCTGCAATAGAGACACGCTGCTTCTGTCCACCCGACAACTTATTGGGAGAAAACTTGCGGTATTTGTACATACCTACCGCCTTCAGACTCTCTTCAACACGCTCCCATATTTCCTCCGTGGGAACACCCATATTCTCCGGTCCGAATCCCACATCTTCCTCTACTACCTGGCCGATAATCTGATTGTCAGGATTCTGAAAAACCATTCCCGCCTCCTGACGGATATTCCACAGTTCTTTCTCATCCTGTGTGTCCATGCCGTCCACCCAGACGGTTCCTTCCGTAGGATACAGAATCGCATTGATATGCTTAGCCAGTGTGGATTTCCCGGAACCGTTGTGACCCAAGATTGCTACAAAATCTCCCTGCTGCACATCCAAATCTACCTCATCCACAGCACGGGTAATGCCTTCCACATTACCTTCCTCGTCACGGCGTATATATTCAAATACCAGTTTTTCGGTCTTAATAATACCCATCTGTATACTCCAATCAAATATTTCCATCGCCTATTATACTAACTAATCCCCAAAAGTACAAGGTTTTATGATATAATATACGCAGACTCGGCAGACTGACAAGCGCCGAAGGCGCGTGCTTGCGAGTCTACTATATATGTCTAAGCGAGGTACTGACACTTATGTCACAAAACACATCTCACAATAGAAAACCAACCAACTCCAAGGAATTATTGCAGATTATTGCGAAACCTATAATTTTTCTTTTGATATTCATTATGATATGCGCTTTTCTGGCGCATTATCTGACCGGTTCGGAAACATTAGAGGAATACGCCGAGAATAACCCCGAATTGGCATACGCAAGCGACGAAACAAGTGAAACGGAGAATACGGACACCACACTGCCGGATGCAGACACTGTGGCCGAGTCCCCTGCATACAATAGTACGGAAGACGACACTTCGGAGATTGAAACTATGACTGCTAACTCGGACCGCACTACCTATCAGGACGGATTCTATTATGAACCGCTAAGCGAAAATATCAAGGAGAGAATCACCGGCATTTCATATCCGGAAACCGGCTGTACAGTGCCCTACGAGGACTTACGATATGTGGGACTTCTCTACGTTGACTTTGACGGTGCTACACAGGCCGGTGAACTAATCTGTAACAAGGCAATTGCTCAGGACATGGTGGAGATTTTCTATGAGCTGTATCGAAACGATTATCGTATTGAACGTGTCCGTCTTGTCGATGAGTATGACGGCGACGATACTTTGTCAATGCTTGACAACAACACTTCCTGCTTCAATTACAGGGTAGTGGACGGCACAACCACGCTATCTAAACATGCGCTGGGCTGTGCCATAGATATCAATCCGTTTTACAATCCCTACATTGTATATAACAAAAACGGAAGCGGTGAAACATATATCTCTCCGAAAGGAAGTGAGATATACGCCGACCGCTCCCAAAATTTCCCTTATAAAATAGATGAAAATGATTTATGCTACAAACTGTTCACAGCACACGGCTTTACATGGGGCGGCAATTGGAACTCTACCAAAGATTACCAACATTTTCAGATTGTCCTGCCCTAGCCGATAGCATTACATCTCAAACATTGACATACTGTCGTCCAGCCTGTTGGAGATATCTTTAAGATCCGTCGCATTTTTAGCAATTTCAACCACAATGCTGCTGATTTCGGTAACGGAAGATGATGTCTCCTGTGAGCTTGCCGCATTCTCCTGCGCGATTGCCGACAGGTTCTGTACCGTGTCTACAACACTGCCTCTCGCATCATTGATCCGGCTTGTCCTTTCCGCCACTTGCTCAATACCTGCAAGCGACTCCTCCACCTCTTTAAGCAGATTGTTGACCTGCGTACCTGTATTGACAACATTCTCGCTCTGCTGTTCCATAATCTCTCTTACTTCGTTCATGGTCTCAACCGCTTTATCGGAGTCTTCTATCAGCGACAGTATGATTCTCTCGATCTGCTTAGCCGACTCATTAGACTGTTCTGCAAGTTTCTGAATCTGTGCAGCCACTACCGCAAATCCTCTTCCCTGCTCACCGGCGCGTGCTGCCTCAATCGAGGCATTTAAGGACAGCAGATTCGTCTCCTCGGCAATGTTGGTGATCAATGCGGTTGCCTCTTTAATCTTCTGTGCGGATTCGTTGGTTACATTCGTCTGCTCATAAATAATATCGATAGAGGCACTTGTCTTCTCGTTGGTGGCCTGCAGCCCGCGAAGCGCTTCAATCGCGGCCTCACCGCGCTCCTTCATAGACTTCGCACTTTCATTTAAGCGTCCCAGCTCCTCCACCGTCTCCTCAATCATACTGCCCATCATAATAACATTCTCTGTTGCATCCTGCGTCTCTTCCGCCTGACTTCCGGCGCCGATTGCGATCTCACCGACAGCCTTCTCCATCTGCTCCATATGATTACTTGTATCGGTAGTCCTTTCACTCAACTGCACGGATGCGCTCAAGAGTGTATTGCTGTCATTCTTAATGGAAGAAATGATATTGGTCAGGTTCTCTTTCAGCTTCTCAACAGCCCTGCAGATATCACCAACCTCATCCTTGCCCTGAAGAAGTTCGTTACTCATCTCCACGTTAAGCTTGCCTTCCGAAAGCTTTGACAAAGCATCCACACCTGCCGTAATCTTCGTAACCATCTTATTAACCAACGTATAAATCAAAGCTGCACATACAATTGCGACAATGACAACGATACCCACTATCAGGTACATAATGCTCTGAATCTGATTCTTAGCATCTGCCTTCGGCATTCCGGCGAATACCATACCTACAATTTCTCCCGTGGTTTCATCGGAAAGCGGCACATAATAACCATAATAATCCTGGCCCACTACGACTACATCCGTGGAAAAATAATCTTGTCCGTTTTTAATTACAGTATTGACTATCGCCTCACCGGCCTGAGTTCTCAGAACGCGTTCTCCGCTTTCATCCTTAACGGAAGTCATGTAACGCGTATTTCCGAAGAAAATAGTGATATCGGTCTGAGCGGCACCCTTCAATTCATCCGCTAATCTTGTGTGCTGGGTAACGTTATAATCGCCCTTATACAATTCGTCGTCTTCATTGATGTAGAAAGCCTCATCGTTGACTTCCTCCAACGAATCAAGCACTGCTATTGCCGAGGCCCGCAGTCCGTTCCCTATCGCAGAATTCAGAACTGCGCCGACCCGCTGATTACTGACCCACAGCATTACAATTCCCAGTAATATAATGGGCGAAATTGAAATGATAAGCATCTTTTGTTTCAGTTTCATAGTTTCTCCCCTCCTGACATATAATAATTTATGTCATATATTAGTTATTTTATCATATTTATAAATAAAATCCAAATATTTTTACATTTTTCTGCATTTTATGTCATATTTCTTATATATTTATACTAAATGTATCATTTATTAATACACTTATTCTCAATAACTCAAAAATCCCTCACGAATCTGACGATTCGTAAGGGATTTAACATTGCCTGTATTCTCTTATACTAACTCAAGAACAACTTCCATTGCGGCATCACCTTTACGGGGTCCGATCTTAATGATCCTTGTGTAACCACCGTTGCGGCTTGCATATTTCGTGCCGTACTCGTCAAAAAGCTTTGCAACCAGATCAACCTGCTTTGTACCTTTCTTTTTACCGGCACCAACCTGAGGAACTTCCTTTACGGGATATAATACACGTAAAATCTGTCTTCTTGCATGCAGTCTGGAGGGCATATCTTTCTTGATTTCCTTCTCGACGGTATCGAATACGGTAACTTTCTTGCCGTCAACAACTTCTTTTACTCTCTTCCCGTCCTTATCCTTGCGGGGCACCTTAGCGGTAACCTTAACAGTTTCAAAGTTGTCTTTCTCCTTGACAGCCATAGCAATAAGGCCTTCTGCAATTTTGCGTACTTCCTTTGCTCTTGCTTCTGTGGTAATAATCTTGCCGTTATACAGCAGTGCCGTTACCTGACTTCTGAGTAATGCTTTTCTCTGGTCGGACGTTCTGCCGAGTTTTCTGTATTTTGCCATAACAGGCTCCTTTCTCACCGGGGAGTTCTCTCCCACACTATGGTGTACATCCGGCCACGCTCTTTGGACTTACTTACCGAATGCGTTAACAGTTCCATACATGAGCAGACGCGCCGGTGCTCTTCGGACTTATCCCACACGCCCTCAATATATTAAGCTTCGTCGCTCGGATTGAGCTGTAAGCCTAACTCTTTTAACTTCGCCAAAACTTCCTCTAAAGACTTGCGTCCAAGATTGCGGACTTTCATCATGTCCTCGGAAGTCTTGTTGGTCAATTCTTCTACCGTATTGATACCGGCTCTCTTTAAGCAGTTATAGGAACGAACGGACAACTCTAACTCGTCGATGCTCATTTCCAACACTTTTTCTTTTTCGTCGTCCTCTTTCTCAACCATAACTTCTGCTGTCTTGGCGTTCTCGGACAAGTCAATGAAAAGGCTTAGGTGCTCGCTCAGCACTTTGGCAGCCAGAC
>JAFLTE010000034.1 GCA_022510565.1 Lachnospiraceae bacterium
AGCGTCTTTAGGCGCTGGCCGGTAACAGAGGCTTACAGCCTCAGAACAAACCGCCCGTTAGACGGGCGGTGATGATTGTTTATTATGCTTCATATGCTGAGTGACAAAGAGGAAAGATTAATGGAAAAGCAACAACAATTTGTATCAAAGTTACCAATAAAAGACCCTATTCCTTATTATAGCAATCGATTCCATTCGTTAATTAGGGTTCTGGAGGAAAAAACAAATAAATTGCATGATCAGCATCTAGGATTTTTACCGGAGGCTGAATATGAAGTGATTATATCAGGCATTACGTATTACTATGAAATTATAATGTCTGAGGGGAATTTATCTGACGAAGAAAAGAAAAAACTATGTGCAAAATTGGTAGAATCGACTAACCAAGCTTTATATGTGTTGTTTAACGAAATAGATGATGCAAATGATACCGACGTAAAAAATTATTTAATTGCTTATAGGGAGTATCTCCAAAGCATACAAAATGATTTTCGGAAAGAGAAAAAGGCTCAGGGTATTGATGCTCCGAGGTTGATCTTCACGTTTTCTTTGGAATTGTTAGGTAATAAAGTACATATAGATAGTTTATTTACAACTATATATGAATCTAAGGCAGATTCACTGAAGGCAAATTTATGCTGCGTTTTTGCACCTTCAGATATAGAAATAAAAGATGTATTTTGTTATTTGCCGATGCTTACGCACGAAATATCGCATAATTTTAGATATTCAGAACCATATGACAGAAACGAATTTGTTGTAAATTATCTTTTAAGAGAACTTTCAAAGATGATTGTACGACAAATGTTTTTCAATGTATCTGATTATAACTATACACCGTTCCTTGGAAAAGCGGAAAACATATTGGTTGATGCCCTGGCGGAGGTATTTAAAAATGAGCTTTTGGTTATGGAGCCAGATTGTATTGTAAAAGGACATTTGGATCATCTGCCCTCTTTGATTTTCTCAGTTATTTGTGCAACATTTCCAACAGAAGAGCAGTTGGAAGTTTTTTATAATGTTAGGTTTCCTTATTATATTCTACAGAAATCATTTATTACTTTATCAAAGTTTTCTGATTTAAAATGGTATGTAGCTGATAAAACAAATGAAAGTCATAATAGTGATGAAGAAATAATTGCAAGTTTGTTGTTGGATTTATTTAGTATAAAAGACAGGGGAGAAATAAAGAGTGCTTATCAGAAAGTATCATTAGTGTCGAGTGATAATCATGTCGTTTTCAAAGAAATGTTGAATCAATGTGATAATAATACAACCACAATAGATATGGAAGCAGTTAATATAGCTTTTGAAGAAATTATCCTTTCTGTTATAGAAAAAATATCTTGTGAATTTCAAGAGTTGCGAAACCAATATAATACAGACACTAATTTAGTTGATGATGTTTTATTATCTTTGATTGATAGTAATGTAAAATTTTATAAAAGTGTTGAAAATTTGCTTAATAATAGTAAAGATGAACACAGTCAGATGCTTTATGATTTTTGTGATAAGTGCTGTGCTGCCAGAAACTGTGTGGATAATATCATTAATATTGCAAAGCTTAATGATAATATTAAAGAAAGCAGTAGAGTTAATCAAATTATATTAAAAATTTATAAGCGTTTACGGGATACAGTTGAGATTTCATTGAAAGATAAAAGTTTGAAGCCGCATTTTGTGACCAGAAATATGAATTCAGCACTAATAAAACTAGGGTTATATAATGATGAAAATTCACCAGAAGTATTTTATGATCAATATGCTTCAGCACTTGAAAAATGGGGCAGGACAAAGATTGGTCAGGCTATCGATGACTATCTTAGCGTTTATAGGGAAATTTTTGCCGATTTAAGTATGTGTGCAGCTTTCGAGTTCAATCAATTAGGTTACTTAAGATATATGACAGAACAATTTAGGAATGTACGTGAAATGGGAGATTTTTATGCCCGAGATATGGCGTTAGATCGTATGCATGTTGTTCTTAAAGTATTGGAAGAAAAATGTGAAAAGCAATCATTGAACGATTTATATTCTAAGGATATTCAGTCGAATTTTGAATGGACAGATGAATGGAATCTGATTGTTAAGTCATATTTGGATGACGATAGGAAAGGTGAATATGATGAACGCTATAAAGCAGTTTATTATGAAAAAATCCTTCCTTCGGAGTGGATTAAAAATTTGCAAAATAATGAGATCGTTAAAATGATTGGGCAATATTATAATAATTTAGAAAGCGTTTCATCAACTGAAAAAGAAGAAATGTGTGAGAAATTTTTAAATAAATATACAAGTTTATTTAAAAATAAATGTGATATAAGAGATAATTCAAAAGAGAAATCAGTTAATATATTACTGGGAGAAACGATATATGATGAACCATAAATTTGTTGTTAGCGGATTGGCAGAGTATTATGATATAATTTCAGAAATTGCAAAGCAAAATGATATTAAAGTTGGAGAGCCGCTATGGTTTCGTGGGCATTCATACGAATCATATAACCTGCTTCCGAGCATTTTGAGAAAAGATAGTAGTTCAGATAAAATAAATACAGATGAAACTTACACATCGGGAAATCTCAGGGAAGATTATCGATTACAAAATTACAAGGCGAGGGTATTTCATTTAACTGCAAATAAACCCTCAAGTAAAATGGAGTGGCAAGCGTTATATCAGCATAACTTTGGGAAAACTCGTTTATTGGATTGGTCTGAATCGGCTAGAACAGCTTTATCGTTTGCTTTAGAAGCGTTTGTTGATCCGCGAGAACTAATGGATTTGGAAGAACAAAGAAAAACTATAACACCAACAGTATGGGTATTGAAGCCCAGAGCACTAAATCAAAAGGTATATAAATATATTGCGACTGAGATGCGTATAAATGCGGTTGAAAAGGCTTTAGACAGTGTTGGATTAAGTGTTTGTGCGAAGGATATTTGTAATACAATGTCTTCCTTTGAAGATTATTTTTCTTTAGCGTCATCATCAGATGATATAAGTATAAATGGTATACTTAATTTGAGCGTTATAGACGAGCAAAGGCATAATTTAGAAAACCAACTAGAACAATTAATTAGAACAGGAGAATTTAATCCCTTTTTTTATTTGTGCTTAAGATTTTATGTTGATGCATTACCGGTAATATTAAGTGAACCGGATAAAATTCTACCGCCATTGGCAATTTTACACCAATATCAAAGTGAAAGAATTAGGGCACAAAGGGGAGTGTTTACCTTTTTTCCTAATTATTATTTGCAAGGAGTTCCAAAGGTATATAAACAAATAGGAATAGATTGCAGAAATCTTGAGAATCAATCCTACGTTGAGGACTGTCTATATGAAATTAGAATTACGAATCCGAATAAAGTCGCTAAAGAGTTATTGTACACAGGAGAACGAAGGACGGAACTTTATCCTGAAAATGAATACTATGTGCATACTTTAGAAGCGTCAAAATTCTATGTATAATACTTGGCTTGACAACATTAAATGAAAATTGATGGCATTTAACTATTTGAAAAAAACATAAATTAGCACTCGATTCTTGACAGCGCTAATAATTTTGCATATAATATAATTGTCAGTAGCGCTATTGTTTATTATAGATAAAATAGCCAAATATGAAGATGACCTTTAAAATTGCATAGGATCATCAATAGAGATAAAGATTATTAGTAATTCTAGGCATCCAAAGGTTGGGTGCCTTTTTTGAACTAAGCAATATTGGTGCATCAGTAGTGTTTGGCAATAACAACTCAAGGAGGATCAATATGCTTAAACAAACATCAACTGTACCCGGTAGTCATACGTTATTGCCTATAGTGGCATTGATATTGCAAAAGTTTGGTGGTAAAGCCACAAAGAATCAAATTGTATTTGCTGTAATGTCATATTGTAACTTGCCTTATGAATCATATGACAAAGCTCATAATGAGACAGGATGGGCAGGAACATATCTGAGAAAGATAGGATTTTTTAAGGATTCAAAAAGGGGAGAATGGGTATTAAAAGATGATTACATGAACAAAAGTTTTGAAGAATTGAAAAAGATTTCCTATAGGTTATATGATGAAAGATTAGGACGAATATGAGGGAAATAGGTATAGGCACTCCGCTTGGAGTGCTTTCCGTTTTCTTACAGTATTACATTTTATAAAAGGTAAGTAAGAGCGAAATAAGTGGATATAATAATGTAGTAGAAATATGTGGAAATTAACATTTTGATGGGATATAATATTATGAGATTACGGATTGTACTAGGGGAGGTCTAATAGTAATAGTATGAAGAAATTTGCAATGTGGAGTATGGTGCTTTTCCTGCTATTTGCTTTAACGGGATGTGGTGAATGTGAGCATGAATATGATAATGGTATTATATCAAAAGAAACTACTTGTACGGAAGAAGGCGAAAAAACTTTTACTTGTTCTTTATGTGGGGAAATTAAAACTGAAAGTGTAGCAAAAAAAGAGCACACATATAAGGAAAAAATTACAAAAGAATCTACATATACAGAAAAGGGTGAAAAAACTTTTTCATGTATGGATTGTAACGATTCATATACAGAAGAGATTTCAGTTTTGGATGCAGAACCCTATAATCAAAATATTTATAAGCAGATGACTAAGTTTTGTGATGAGGGGGATTATATAAATGCGTTAATTGTCGGACGGGATGCGTTACCTAGTAGTGGTGAAACACAAATAAAAATTAACGAATTGAGTAAAGAAATAGTAACATCACAAAAAGAATATATTAATAACCAAATACAGAGTGCGATTGAGAACAGTGATTATGAAGCTCTCGACACACTGTATTATAATAAAAGATGGGGAGCTTATGTTAAATTTAGTAGTGAACAGGAGTGGATATATCAAACTATGCATGATTTACAAGGTGAATATACTTATTCTGAAAGTACAGACAGTAATACTCAAGTAAGGATTAATGGATTCAACTTAGAAATGGGAGATAAAGAATATATTTTACATACTAAATTTATTTCTCCCTATGAATGGATGCCCGAATACCGCGATTTAAGGTTAGTTTTTGAAGGAGGGAGCATTGAAGAGATAAGGACAGGACTTATAGCAATTCAATTTGACGACGGCACAAGCATCAGGTGTGAATCGGATGCAGGGAAACAATGGAAAGAAAAACAGGAACAAAAGGAAGAGGAAAAAAGACAGGCAGAAGAAAAAGAAAAACAAGAATATTTAGCCAATGAACCTAAAATTGGGATGACGGCAGATGAGGTTAAAGCATCCAATTGGGGAAGTCCAGAGAAAATAAATAAGACAACATATGAATGGGGTGTGACCGAACAATGGTGTTATCCAAATTATAAATATATATATTTTGAAGATGGAATAGTAACAGCAATTCAAGAATAAAAAAGATCATAATTGAGGTGGGAGTATGGATATTTGTAATGTGTAAAGTAATCTGTAAAATTCATGAAAGCGTTAAATTTGTACATAATCAGAGGCATAATAAGCACATAACCAGCCATGTTGTCTCACTCGGTTTCAGGAAATATGCTGATCGCCCATGTAATTGATGAGTATACTACACACGGAACCAGCTCTGGATCAATAATAGTACTTAAAACAGGAAACTAATTTAAACAATATTCGAGAGATATAACCTCTCGGAATATGTTATGCGGTCTCCTTTTTATAGATATGGCTTTTAGCGAGACCAGCGTTCATTACTTTCGAATCTATATCAGATACCAAATGCAATATCGCCGCATATGCTTGACATATCGTATAGTAGTCAAGCTTAATTTTATTTGTGGAAGTATAATTCAGCAAATCATGTGTTTTCTTAAACTCGTCAGAAACATATCCATCTGTATGAACAAGTTTATGCCTAATCTCTAAGTAATAAATTGCGTTATCAACCAGAGTTTGATCTATGTTAATCCCTAACTTTTTGTGAAATTTTGTTACCAATGCTATAGTGCTTCGTTCATTTTCAAGCGATTGAAATATATCATCAATAACAACATCCGCCAAATCACCTGCTTGTAAATGATGTAATATATCTACAGATGATAAATTCACCGTATGCTCTCCCGATAATCTTTCGGGTGTTACTTTAGCATTACTATACACCTCTTTCATTATGCCCTTTAAATAAATGGAGAATTCTTCATATAAATCTTTGATATAGGCTGTGTACAATGTGCTTTTCAAATGATTAACAACTAAGCGACGATTTTGATCCCCAACCTTATAATGCGACAAAATAGTATATCTCTCATCGTTTGACCCAGGGAAAAGTTCTTCCTCGCTTGAAAAGTTTCCATTCTCTATTGATTTTGACAAAATATCCACGAAATCCAAGTCAGCGTTAAAATGTGACATCCTGTTTCTAAAAGATATTAAACATTTTGAAATAGCCATTATTCAATAGTACTCCTTTTTCTCAAATGTTTTTTCGTTAGTTTTGTATTCATCTATATTGCTGGATTCGTATTTTAGATCACAGCATTACGCAATAAATTCATAACATCACGCAAAGCGCAACTAACTTAAATTAAACAAACCGATAAAATTTTGTATGGTCTGTGTTTTTGTTTATGCCTGAATATATATTCTGACTTGCTATTTTTTAAGACATCATAATTATACCACACATACAATTCAATACAATAAATTTGATATTTTGTCAATTATAGGGGCACAAAATACTTTATATGTCGCAGCTTACCCAGTCATATATGAATGAAAGAATGCCGTAAAAGAAAAATGTGGTATGAAACCGGAGATATTGGATACTGTTATAGAAGTTGATGACTATTTATCGCAGAAAAATTCCGGACTGGATAAAGAAGAAGCATGGGTATCTGAAGACTATCAGAACAAATGTTCTATAAACGCTGTACAAATCTCAAGCGGTATGATATAATCAAGACTGCTTTTAGTATGGATTTCGGAGGTGACCTTGAGCCTATGCCGTTCAAATTGCACAGTGAATATCAACCTACCGGCGACCAGCCGCAGGCCATAGAAGCCCTTGTAAAAGGTTTTCGGGAAGGCAACCAATTTCAGACTTTACTCGGTGTGACCGGTTCCGGCAAGACATTTACGATGGCGAATATCATACAGGCTTTGAATAAGCCTACGCTTGTAATTGCGCATAACAAGACACTTGCGGGACAGCTGTACGGTGAGTTTAAAGAATTTTTTCCGGAGAATGCGGTAGAATATTTTGTGTCCTACTATGACTACTATCAACCGGAGGCTTATGTGCCCTCTACAGACACTTACATTGCGAAGGACTCTTCCATTAATGATGAAATTGATAAACTGAGACTGTCTGCTACGGCGTCCCTGACAGAACGCAGAGATGTGGTGGTAGTGGCGAGCGTATCCTGCATCTACGGTCTGGGCAGTCCGGAAGAATACGCAGGCATGAGTATGTCTCTGCGTCCCGGTATGCAGAAGGATCGCGACGATGTTATCAGAGGTCTGATTGAGATGCAGTATGATCGCAATGACATGGATCTGGAGAGATGTTGTTTCCGTGTGCGAGGAGATGTGCTCGAGATTTATCCGGCACAGAGCGATGACTATCTTATTCGTGTGGAATTTTTCGGTGATGAGATTGACCGCATATCGCAGACGGATATCTTGACGGGACAGGTTCATGCAACATTGGAGCATGTTATGATCTATCCGGCTTCTCATTATGTTGTGCCGCAGGAGAAGATTAATGCTGCCTGTAAAGAGATTGAGAAGGAATTGGAGGAGCGGGTACGGTATTTTAAGAGTGAGGACAAGCTCCTGGAGGCACAACGTATTTCAGAAAGAACGAACTTTGATGTGGAGATGCTGCGCGAGACAGGTTTTTGTTCCGGCATAGAGAACTATTCCCGCCATTTGAACGGAATGGCGCAGGGAGAGCCGCCTTTTACTTTGTTGGACTATTTTACGGAAGATTTTCTGATTATTATTGACGAATCACACATGACCGTTCCCCAGATACGTGGTATGTTTGCGGGGGACAGGTCGCGCAAGAATACATTGGTGGACTACGGATTCCGTCTGCCGTCGGCGTTGGATAACCGCCCCTTGAATTTCCAGGAATTTGAGCAGCATATCGATCAGATGCTGTTCGTCTCGGCAACACCTTCCGATTACGAGGCAGAGCATGAGCTGTTCCGCACGGAGCAGATTATCAGGCCGACCGGGCTTCTGGATCCTGAGGTGGATGTTCGTCCGGTGGAGGGACAGATTGACGATTTGATTTCGGAAGTCAACAGGGAGGTGGCGAAGCACCATAAAGTTTTGGTGACAACGCTCACGAAACGAATGGCGGAAGATTTGACGGCTTATATGAAAGAGGTGGATATTCGCGTGAAGTATCTGCACTCTGATATTGATACGTTGGAGCGTGCGGAGATTATTCGTGATATGCGTCTGGATGTTTTTGACGTATTGGTAGGTATTAATCTGCTTAGGGAAGGTTTAGACATTCCGGAGATTTCCTTAGTTGCGATTCTGGATGCGGACAAGGAGGGATTCCTGCGCTCGGAGACATCCCTTATTCAGACCATCGGACGAGCTGCCCGAAACGTGGACGGACATGTTATCATGTATGCGGATAATATGACGGATTCCATGCGTGCCGCAATCGATGAAACGAACAGGCGGCGAGAGATTCAACAGCGGTATAACGAGGAAAACGGGATTACACCGCAGTCGATTCAGAAAGCGGTCCGCGATCTGATCAGCATCTCCAAGACCATAGAGAAGGAAGAGATGCGGTTTGAGAAAGATCCTGAGTCTATGAGCAGACAGGAGTTGGAGAAGCTTATCAAAGATGTGGAGAAACAGATGAAGAAAGCTGCTGCGGACTTAAATTTCGAGGCGGCGGCAGAGTTGCGTGATAAGATGAAAGATTTAAAATGCAAGTTGAGAGACTTTGACTGACGGAGGATGAGTGAATATGGCTGACACGACAGATACGATAAAAATGCGCCCTCGTGAATATATCAAGATACGCGGTGCCAATGAGCATAATTTGAAGGGATTAGATGTGGACGTTCCGCGAAATGAATTTGTAGTTTTCACGGGGCTGTCCGGTTCAGGTAAGTCCTCGCTTGCTTTTGATACGATTTATGCGGAAGGACAGAGAAGATACATGGAGTCTCTTTCATCCTATGCGAGACAGTTCCTCGGGCAGATGGAAAAGCCAAATGTGGAGAAAATAGAAGGGCTCTCTCCGGCGATTTCCATTGACCAGAAATCAACGAACCGCAATCCCCGTTCTACGGTAGGAACGGTGACGGAAATCTATGACTATTTCAGACTACTGTATGCAAGAATCGGTATTCCGCATTGTCCGCAGTGTGGCAGAGAAATCAGGAAGCAGACGGTCGACCAGATTGTAGATCAGATTCTGTCCATGCCGGAAGGGACGAAGCTTCAGCTTCTTGCACCGGTGGTGCGCGGCCGTAAAGGCGAGCACGCTAAGGTGTTTGAGCGTGCGAAGAAGAGCGGATACGTTCGTGTGCGTGTGGACGGCAATCTGTACGATCTGTCCGAAGAGATTCCCATGGAGAAAAACATCAAGCATAATATTGAGATTATCGTGGACCGTCTGGTAGTCAAAGCGGGTATTGAGAGACGTTTGACGGATTCCATCGAAAATGTTTTTGATTTGGCGGAAGGACTTATGATACTGGATGTAATCGACGGAGAATCCATCAATTTCAGCCAGAATTTTGCATGTCCGGATTGCGGGATCAGTATCGGAGAGATTGAGCCGAGAAGTTTTTCATTCAATAACCCCTTCGGCGCATGTCCGGAGTGTTTCGGTCTCGGTTATAAGATGGAGTTTGACGTGGATTTGATGATTCCGGACAAATCCTTGAGCCTGCACGAGGGCGCAATCGCCGTTATGGGATGGCAGTCCAGCGGGGATGAGGGGAGTTTTACCAATGCGCTTCTTCAGGCATTGGCCAGAGAATTTAAGTTCAGCATGGACACACCTTTTGAGGAACTTCCACAAAAGATACAGGATATAATCTGCTACGGAACCGATAAAAAGGTGGACGTCTACTATGAGGGACAGAGGGGCAGAGGAGTATACCCCATTGCCTTTGAGGGACTGATTAAAAATGTGGAGCGTAAATATCGAGAGACAGGCTCCGATTTGATTAAGCAGGAGTACGAGACTTATATGCGCATTACACCCTGTAAGGAATGTAAGGGTATGCGTCTTAAGAAAGAATCTCTCGCGGTGACGGTATGTGATATAAACATATATGAGATAACTTCTATGTCCATCAAGAAACTGCATGATTTCATCGGTGAGATGCAATTGACACCTCAGCAGCAGCTGATTGGAAAGCAGATTTTGCGCGAGATTCGTGCTCGCGTCGGCTTTTTGGTGGAAGTGGGATTGGAATATCTGTCCCTTGCGCGTGCTACCGGCACACTGTCGGGCGGCGAGGCACAGCGTATCCGTCTGGCAACGCAGATTGGTTCCGGACTGGTGGGTGTCTGCTATATTTTGGACGAACCCAGCATCGGTTTGCACCAGAGAGATAACGATAAGTTGATTGCGGCGCTTAAGAATCTGAAAGATATGGGGAATACGCTGATTGTAGTTGAGCATGACGAGGATACGATGCTGGCGGCCGACCACGTAATTGACATCGGACCGGGTGCGGGCTCTCACGGTGGTGAAGTCGTGGCACAGGGCACGGCGGAGGAAATTATGCAGGTGGAGGAATCGATTACCGGGCAGTATTTGAGCGGTAAACTGCAGATTCCGGTTCCGGCGACGAGAAAGAAACCCACGGGTCATCTGACTGTCAAGGGAGCGGAAGAGAATAACCTCAAAAAGATAGATGTTAAAATACCGCTGGGTATACTGACTTGTGTAACAGGGGTCTCCGGTTCGGGCAAGAGCTCGCTGGTTAATGAGATTCTTTACAAGCGGCTTGCACGGGACTTGAACAGAGCACGGTGTATTCCGGGTAAACATGCGAAGATTGATGGAATCGGACAACTGGATAAAGTAATCGACATCGATCAGTCGCCTATCGGCAGGACACCACGCTCCAATCCGGCAACGTACACGGGTGTGTTCGACCAAATCAGAGATTTGTTCGCTTCCACACCGGATGCGAAAGCCAGAGGATATAAGAAGGGACGATTCAGCTTTAATGTCAAGGGCGGACGATGCGAGGCGTGCGGCGGTGACGGTATCATCAAAATCGAGATGCACTTCCTGCCGGATGTCTATGTGCCTTGTGAGGTGTGCGGCGGTAAGCGCTATAATCGTGAGACATTGGAAGTAAAATACAAGGGAAAAAGTATTTTTGATGTACTGGATATGACGGTGGAAGAGGCAGTGCCTTTCTTCGAGAACTTACCGTCTATCCGCCGTAAGATAGAGACATTATATGATGTGGGATTGTCCTACGTAAAGCTGGGGCAGCCATCCACAACGCTGTCGGGCGGTGAGGCACAGCGTATTAAACTGGCGACGGAACTGAGCAAACGCGGCACGGGTAAGACCATATACATTCTGGACGAACCTACTACGGGCCTGCACTTTGCAGATGTGCATAAGCTTGTGAATATTCTGCACAAGCTGACGGAAGGCGGCAATACGGTTGTTGTCATTGAGCATAATCTGGACGTGATTAAGACGGCCGATTACATTATCGATATGGGTCCGGAGGGCGGCGACGGCGGCGGCACCGTAATTGCCGAGGGTACACCGGAACAGATTGCACAGAACCCTGTCTCTTACACGGGTATATATGTAAAGAAGATGCTGGACAGATATGCGAAGAGCAATTTTTAAAAAGAGGGTTAAGAAAACCAATGAATGTGTCGATAAAGAATACGTAAGGCACGGATGCCGAGAACAGGGCGGAGGGAACCGTTCTGTTTTTGGCGTTTTTCATTTTTTTTCAAAAATTTCGATAAAAACCTTTGAAAAACCAATTCTTTAGGTTATAATATATCCTGCACAGCTAGACCGCAGGAAAGGGGTTCAAGGGAAAATGCAGTATACGGATATCGGAATTGATTTAGGGACGGCGAGTATATTAGTCTACATTAGGGGCAAAGGTGTTGTATTGAAAGAGCCCTCCGTTGTAGCTTTTGATAGAGATACAAACAAAATTAAAGCAATTGGTGAGGATGCCAGGCTGATGCTTGGAAGGACACCGGGCAATATTGTAGCGGTGAGACCGCTTCGTCAGGGAGTCATCTCAGACTATCAGGTCACTGAGAAAATGATGAAGTATTTCATCCAGAAAGCACTTGGCAAGAAAAGTTTTCGTAAGCCGCGCATTGCGGTGTGTGTGCCCAGCGGTGTTACGGAGGTAGAGAAGAAAGCAGTTGAGGATGCGACTTATCAGGCAGGAGCCAGAGAAGTGTCCATTATCGAGGAGCCTATCGCTGCAGCTATCGGAGCGGGTATAGATATTTCGAAACCGTGCGGTAATATGATTGTAGATATCGGCGGCGGAACTTCCGATATAGCCGTAATCTCATTAGGCGGTACGGTTGTCAGTGCCTCCATCAAGATTGCGGGTGACGATTTCGACGAGGCTATCGTTCGTTATATGCGTAAGAAGCACAATCTTCTGATTGGTGAGAGAACGGCAGAGGATTTAAAGATTAAGATCGGTTCAGCATTCAGGAGACCGGAAGTAGATTATATGGATGTCCGGGGACGTAATCTGGTAACGGGTCTGCCGCGCACCGTCAAGGTATCTTCGGAAGAGACCGAAGAAGCGCTGCATGAGACTACCGTACAGATTGTTGAGACGATTCACAGTGTTTTGGAGAAAACACCTCCGGAGCTTGCAGCTGACATTGCGGACAGAGGAATCGTCCTTACCGGCGGCGGAAGTCTGTTGCGCGGTTTGGAAGATCTGATTGCGGATAAGACGGGAATTAACACGATGACGGCAGAAGACCCGATGACAGCGGTAGCTATCGGTACGGGTAAATATGTAGAATTCCTTGCGGGCTATCGCGAGGAGTAAGAGAGGCAGGTTACTATGCTTAAAGGATTGTATACGGCGTATACGGGAATGATTAACGAACAGCACAGAATGGACGTTATGACGAACAATCTGGCTAATGCGGACACCATCGGTTATAAGAAGGAAGGCTCTACAAGTCAGGCCTTTGACAGTATGTTGGCCTATAAGATTAAGGATTTGTCCGAGGCAGGAAATCTGCCGAAGTTACTCAGCACGCCGAAAGGTGTGGATATGTATGAATTGAATAATGAAGCTAACCCGGATTATCTTCAGAATCGTGTCAGAAGAGTCGGTATGAATCTGGGCGTTAAAATCGGTGAGAACTATGTGGATTATTCCGAAGGTCCTCTTAAGGAGACCGGCAATACATTCGACCTTGCAATTTCCGACAGAGGTTTCTTTGCGATAGAGTATACCAATAAAGCGGGAGTGACTTCCGTTAAGTATACGAGAGACGGTAACTTTACCATGGACCAGCAAGGATATCTGGTGACACAGGACGGTGATTTTGTTCTGGATGAAGACGGACGCAGAATCAGAATGGATACCGCATTGCCGGTGAGTATTGACAGAGGCGGCAATATCACGCAGAACGGAGAATTTGTTGCGAGGATTGGGTTGACGGATTTCGAGGATTACAATTATCTTGAGCATTTCGGAGAGAATTTCTTTGAACCGATTGAAGGCGCGACAATCATAGAGGCGAATTCCAGTATTCTTTCAGGATATTTGGAGATGGCGAATATGTCGATTGTGACTGAGATGGTGAATATGATTGCCATTCAGAGACATTACGAGAGCAATCAGAAGGTAATTACAACGTTTGATGAAACGCTTGACATTGCAGTAAACCAGTTAGGTAAGGTTAGATAATAATAGGAGGCGGTAAATATGGTTAGAAGTTTATGGTCGGCAGCGACCGGTATGAATGCACAGCAGGCTAATGTAGATACAATTGCCAACAACTTGGCAAATGTTAACTCCGTAGGTTATAAGGCACAGGTGGCACAGTTTAAATCTCTCCTGTACCAGAACCTTCAGACGGTTACCACGACGGCGAACGGTGCTCCGAAGCCTACCAGTTCGCAGGTTGGATTGGGTGTGCGCACCTCCTCAATCAACTCCCTTTTCACACAGGGAAGTTTATTGGATTCCGACAGTGACACAGCGTTTGCGATTGAAGGAAAAGGATTCTTCGCAGTGCGCGGGGATGACGGTACCACATATTATACGAGAAACGGTGACTTTATATGGGCACTGGGTACCAACGGCGGTATGACACTGACAAATGCGGACGGTCTTCCGGTATTGGATTCTAACGGCCGTGCGATTGCACTGCCTCGTACATACATTGCTAGTTTGCTTACCATCACAGAGGACGGTGAGGTATGCTATCCCGATGAGCAGAATAATCCTCAACCTATCGGTATTAGAATCGGTACGTTCCAGTTCAGCAATCCGGGCGGTCTGAACAGAGTGGGTGACACACTTTTTGCTGTGACAGATGCCAGCGGACGTGCGCTTAACGAGGACACAACACCGGAGCTCACTAAGAGCAGAATCGTACAGGGATATTTGGAAGGTTCCAATGTGCAGGTCGCTAATGAAATGGTTAACTTGATTGTGGCACAGCGTGCATATGAGATGAACTCCAAGGCGATTACTACTTCCGACTCCATGATGGAGACAGCCAATAACCTGAAACGTTAATGATAGCTAGAGTAATGAATAGAAAGGAAAGTCGCAGGCATATATAGACGATTGTATGTCCGGTGGCAAGGGATGTAAAATGGATTTAACAGGAGCGGGATTATATACAGACTATATGACAGATGCGGACAGAGTGGCCGCAGAGAATCTGCAGAGTAAACTTGAGAAAACTGCGAAATCCAATGCTGTAGATGATGATGCACTCTTTGATGCCTGCAAACAGTTCGAGGCGTATCTGTGGGAACAGGTTTACAAGGAGATGGAGAAGACCACTAAGATATTCAGTGATGATGACGATAAGGAGAGCTATGCCTCCAATATGACGGACTATTTTAAAGATACTCTTATTCAGCAAATCTCCGAGCAGACAGCTTCCGGCGGCTCCAATTCTCTGGCGCATATGCTGTACGAACAGGCAAAACGCAACTATAATCTGTAAAGTTCTGTTATAGAATAATTGATTAAAACGGGCTGCTGATTACGGCAGTCCGTTATTGCGTATTATGGAATGCTGTAATTAAGGATTAAACAGAAAGTATTGTGGACAAATGGAGACAATCAAAGGATTTATAGAGCATATCATATACCGTAATGCGGATAACGGGTACACAGTATTAAACCTGATCAGCGATGAGGATGAAATTACCTGCGTCGGCTTTTTTAAAACTATGGATCAGGGAGAAATCATTGAGGCAGAGGGGAACTATACCTCACATCCGGTATACGGAGAACAGTTCAAAATAGAACGATATCAGATTGTTCCGCCGGAGGATGCGGTAAGCATAGAAAGGTATCTGGGTTCCGGTGCGATTAAGGGTGTTGGAGCTGCATTGGCAGCCAGAATCGTGAAGCAGTTCGGAACCGACACATACCGTATTATCGAGGAAGAGCCGGAGAAATTGGCGGAAGTTAAGGGAATCAGCGAGAGAGGAGCAAGGGAGATTGCGGCTGCGGTCTATGAGAAACGTGATGCAAGAGAAGCCATGACATTCCTGCAGCAATACGGAATCTCAAACACCATGGCAATCCGTATCTATGAATGTTATGGTCCTCGTCTGTACGGTATTCTCAAGGAAAATCCATACCGGATGGCAGAGGATATTCAGGGAATCGGCTTTAAAATTGCCGATGAGATTGCAGCGAAAATTGGTATTCATACAGATTCCGACTACCGCATTCGCAGCGGACTCCTATATACTCTCATGCTGGCAGGGACAGAAGGACACTGCTACCTGCCGCAAAGTATTCTGCTCGATAAAGCCGGAGAGCTGCTCGGTTTAGCACCCGTCGTCATAGAGCCGCAGCTCGGCAATCTGGCGATGGATAAGAAACTGGTCATCAAGCGTTCGTCCGATACGGAAGAGTGCAAAGTCTATGCAGCTCCCTATTACTATGCCGAACTAAACTGTGCCAAGATGCTTCACGACTTAAATATATCTGTGGAAGGTGAGCTTCTCCCATCGGAGGAGAACAAGATTGATGCGAAAATCGAACAGCTTGAAAGGGAACTTGATATTGAGCTGGACGATTTACAAAAAAAATCGGTGCGGGAGAGCGCAAAGAACGGTATCTTTATTCTGTCGGGAGGTCCCGGAACAGGAAAGACCACTACCATCAATGCAATCATACGCTACTTTTTGTCGGAGGGCATGGATATTTATCTGGCGGCACCTACGGGCAGAGCGGCCAAGCGTATGACAGAGGCTACGGGATATGAAGCGAAAACGGTACATCGTCTGTTGGAGCTTAGCGGTGTTGTCTCGGACGAAGCCAAGGCGGCAAGGTTTGAGCGGAATGAGGAAAATCCGTTGGAAGCTGATGTGATCATTGTTGATGAGATGTCCATGGTGGATATTTTTTTGTTCCAATCTCTTCTCAAGGCAATCACGGTGGGGACGCGGATCATTATGGTAGGGGACGTCAATCAGCTTCCCTCGGTGGGAGCGGGACAAGTGCTTCAGGATATTATGCAGAGCGAACGTTTTCCCATGGTGATTTTGGAAAAAATTTTCCGTCAGGCGAAAGAGAGCGATATTGTGCGGAATGCGCACCGCATCCATGCCGGTGAAGAATTGACTCTGGACAATAAGAGTACAGATTTCTTCTTCTTGGAAAGAAATGACATAAATGTAATATATAAGCATATGATACAGTTGATTACAGAGAAGCTTCCGTCCTATGTGGGAGCACAGCCCTATGACATACAAGTCCTGACACCGATGCGCAAGGGAAACCTGGGCGTGGAGACATTAAACGGTATTTTGCAGCGGTATTTGAACCCGCCGTCAGATACCAAGAAAGAATATGTGTCGGGTGATGTGCTTTTGCGCGAGCATGACAAGGTCATGCAGGTCAAGAACAATTACCAGATGGAGTGGGAGGTCGTCAGCAAGTACGGGATCCCTATTGATAAGGGAACGGGAATTTTTAACGGTGATATAGGAATGATCGTGCAGATTAACGAATATGCTGGGGAAGTAGTGGTTGAGTTTGATGAACATAGGAGAGTTACTTACGCATATGCGCAGCTCGATGAAATAGAGCTGGCCTACGCGGTGACAATACATAAGTCCCAGGGCAGCGAGTATCCGGCAGTCATCATGCCGCTGTTGTCCGGACCGAAAATGCTTTTTAACAGAAATTTGCTTTACACCGGTGTGACAAGAGCCAAGAACTGTGTAACGATTCTCGGGAGCAGGAAGATGGTGCAGGATATGATAGACAACAACTATCAGAATCGTCGGTACACCGGACTGGCAGACAGAATCAGGGAACTGATTCCACAGTAGATATAAGGAAGTACAGTATGAAAAAATCATTTCTGGGGACGCTGACGGATCTTCTCTATCCGCGCAGATGTCCCGTCTGTGACAGGGCGGTCGCGCCCTTTGGAAGCCTCATCTGTGAGGCGTGTAAAAAAGAACCGGTTTATATTAAGGAGCCGTACTGTATGAAATGCGGAAAAGAGCTCGAAGGCGAGGAGACAGAATACTGTAATGATTGTATGCGTCACAGACATTTGTTTGATTCGGGCCGTGCTGTTTTTGCATATAAGAGCATGTCGGATTCCATCTACCGATTTAAGTACAAAGGCCGTCAAGAGTATGCAGCATACTATGCCGAATGTATGGCCGGACGGTTGGGAGAGTGGATTATGCGGCGTAAGCCTGATGCGCTTGTTCCTGTGCCCATCCATGCCTCCAAGAGACACACAAGGGGATACAATCAGGCGGAACTGCTGGCTAAGGAATTGGGACGTATCCTGCATATTCCCGTGGAATTAAATTTGATCAAGAGAATGCGGAAAACATTCCCTATGAAAGATTTATCCATGGCGGAGAGACAAAATAATTTGAAAAGGGCTTTCAAAATCTGTCTGAATGATGTAAAATTAAATACGATTATAATTATTGATGACATTTATACCACGGGCAGTACCATAGATGCGATGAGTTACGAACTGCGTAGGGCAGGAGTGGAGCGCATATACTTCGTGACCCTTGCAATCGGTAAAGGGTTATGACGAATCACAATTACAGGAGGAAGACAGCATGAACGTGAGAAATTGCAGAAAATGTGGAAAATTATTTAATTATGTGGCAGGACCGCCGATTTGTGAGGCGTGCAGGGAAGCGCTGGAGGTTAAGTTTCAGGAAGTTAAGGAATATATTCGGGAGCATGCCCATGCTACCATCCCGCAGGTATCCGAAGCCTGTGATGTGTCTCAGAGCCAGATACAGCAATGGCTGAAAGATGAGCGTCTGGAAGTGGCAGAGGGTTCCGGAATTGCACTCTTGTGCGAGAAATGCGGTGAACCGATTAACAGTGGGCGTTTCTGCCTAAAATGCAAGAACAGTATGGCGGATCAGCTGAATGAAAGTATTCGTAAACCTGAAGCGCCGAAGCCCGCGCCTAAGAAGGATACGAAAGAAAATCCTAAGATGCGTTTTCTCGGTTAGGAGCATATCTGTATGTTAAACGAAAAGAGAATAATCCTAATGACGAAAATGGCATCCTATGAGGCGAATGAGGGAAAACGAAATGTTGCCATAGGAAGTTATTTTCGTACCGATTATATAGGATGGCAGGTACTGAAGTCCATTATAAGTGCAACGATTGCATTTGTAGTGGTATTTGGTATGTACATTTTTTATGACTTTGAATTGTTTATGACAGACATTTATAAGATGGATTTATTGGAATTTGCAAGAGCTGTATTCACTCGTTATCTGTGGACGATAGGAGTGTATGCGGTAATTTCTTATGTTGTTTATACAGTGCGCTACAGCAGAGCAGTTAAGAGCTTGCGAGTTTATCAGATGAATCTGCGAAAGTTGTCGGATATGTATAAGCAATCAAATACGCAAGTGTACGGAAAGTGAAAGGATAAATGATGACTACCTTACTTGTTATGAAGCAGATATTAATGACTCTATACAGCAAATATGAGGTATACATCACACCGCTTTTGAAGTTTTT
>JAFLTE010000035.1:0-8671 GCA_022510565.1 Lachnospiraceae bacterium
GAATTATAAAACATCTTATCAATTCACCTTTCTTAAGTTCAAACGGACATTTTTCGTTTTCCTTTATAATCTCCTGCCAATTACCTTGTAAGATTTCTACTTTACAGTTGCTTTGCGACATTTTCTCATAATAGGCAGCTCCATCAGACTTTAAAACAATCTTTGACATAGTTGCCTCATTTGCTTGATAAGCTGCCTTTATAGCATTTACTAAATCTGCGATATGAATTTTACCGCCAAGCTCAATATAAAAAGTTATGTAATCATTTGGTTCAAAAAGATTAGGACGCTCTGTTAAGATTTCCTGCATGATAATACCTCACAAATACTTCTTTATGCTTCGCAACCAAATCCTCATTACAAGTTTATGCGGAATGATTTTTACATTAAGATGTTGGCATTTCACATAAAAAGAACAAATAGACACATCTTTACCCTTTTTGGCGTCTTTTATCGCTTTTTGGGCAACTGCTTTAGGGCTTACTATTCCATGAAATCTAACTTTATTACCATTCACTTCTTTTGCCAACATATTTGTATCCACCCAACTTGGGCTAACTGCGGTAACTGTAATTCCCGTAGGTTTTAACTCTACATTTAACGCACGGGAATAACTATGTTCAAAAGCCTTTGTTGCAGCATATAAATTGATATAAGGGACCGGCTGGAAAGCTGCTGCGGAAGATACGTTGATAATTTTGCTGCCTTTTTTCATATGGGGAATACAGTAGTTCGTTAAGGTAACCGGCACGTTACAATTCAGTTTAATTGTTTTATCTATTGTATCTGTACCCAAATCTTTTGACGGTATCATTTGCGCAATCCCGGCATTGTTTATTAAATATATAATTAGTATTTCATCGGTTAATAAATTTTGAATTGACAGCATATCCTGCGCATTAGTCAAATCTGCGCATATGGGAATAATCTTTTCCCCATACTGCTCCTTTATCTCGGTGAGTCGTTCTCTGTTTCTTCCGATAATCCAAATCTCGTCAAGAGGTTCTTTGTTAAGCTCACTGACAAATTCTTTTCCGATACCCCCGGTTGCGCCTGTTATAATCGCTATTGTTCTTGTCATTAACACTGCCACAATATCTCCTATTTTTCATTATCCTTAAGTAAAATACGCTCTAAATCATGTGCCGAAATGGTTTCATATTTTGCTGTAAATAGTTTCTTAAGCGAGTACAGGTACACAACTCCCCAATAATAATCAGCTAATTTCATGGGAGAACCTGCCACCACACTTTTTTCCTTTTGTCCCTGCTCAATTATTTGGGCCGTATACTGATACCAGTCTGATTGATATGAGGAATCCTCATAGGCAAAATCATTTTTTTCAAGCGTTGCCTGTGCATTTAAAGTAATCATAGCAGCAAACATTTCATCCTTTTCCAGTCTGTCCATAAGAAATTTCGATAACTTATGGATTTTTTGTTTTGCCGACAAAGGCAATTCTGCTAAAAGTTTTAATTTTTGAGTTTCTTTGCCACTGTCAATCATTGCAAATATTTCATTAAATAAGTCTTCTTTAGAATTAAAATATAAATATAACGTTCCTTGACCAATTCCGATGCTTTTTGCTAAATCGCTTATTTTCGTACCGGCAAACCCATTTCGTGCAAAATAAAGCATAGACTCATGTAATATTTTTGTACGCATTTCTTTACGTATTTCTTGACATCGCTCAGGAGATTTAGGCATTATTTTCTTTCCTTTTTATGAATGAATATTTGTTCATTGAAATTATACCTTTATTCATTGTATGAGTCAATATGTTTAAAAGAAAAGTCATTCCTACAATACAAGCGCTTCCCAATCTGTTTTTCTTGTATCCTCAAAGTGTGCATGATAAAATAAAAACAGATACTGGACACTGCAAAAATAAACGAGGTGAAACGTGATTATCAAAAAAAATACTACTATGATTAAAAGAAGAATTACGGTTTTAATCGGCTGCCTGCTTGCATTTTCCATGGCAATCGGCATTTCTTCCGGCATTGTCCGCGCGGCGGAGGACCGGATAGTAAAAGTTGCCTTTTTCCCGATGGACGGCTATAACATGACGGAGGCAGACGGCACACTGACCGGAATGGATGTTGAATATCTAAACGCTCTGTGTAACTATGCCGATTGGGAAATCGAATATGTTCCGTGCGACAGTTGGGATGATGCCTTAACAATGTTGTCAGCGCATGAGGTGGATTTGGTCGGCTCCGCACAGTATTCGGTCGGGCGTGCCTCAATATACCAGTACGCAAACCTTTCAAGCGGCTACACGTTCGGTGTAATTGTTACAAATCCGGAAAGTTCGCTTGCCTATGAAGATTTTGAAGCTATGAGGGGCATTACCTTCGGTATCGTCAAAACTTATGTCCGCAGATCTGATTTTATACAATACTTACGAGATAATGGTGTAAACAATCCGAAATTGAAGGAATACGATTCCACCGCGGAACTTAAAGAAGCAATGACGCAGGGAGAAGTCGATGCCATCGTCCACAGCTTTACCGAGACAGATGAGGGGCATCGTCTCATCGGACGCTTTGCCCCGATGCCTTTTTACTATATTTCCTATAAGGGCAATGACGATGTGATGCGTGAGTTGAATCAGGCCATTGCGGATTTAAAAATCAATCAACCGCAGCTCGAAACGGACTTAATGAATAAATATTATGAGAGCAGACTTGACAGAACCGTCGTATTTACCACAGAGGAAAAAGCATATCTGGCGGAGGGCCACACTGTTGTAGTCGGCTATTTGGACGGCTATTATCCGTTCTCTTATGAAAAGGACGGGGAGTACCGCGGACTGACGCGTAAGTTGTTGGAGGACGGTCCGGCATCGGTAGGACTTCATTTCTCCTACCAGAAGATGGAAACACTTCGGGATGCGGAATCTGCGTTGCAGAGGGGAACTATTGATATTATTGCTTACTGCACGGATGCGATGGAAACGCTCGGTGAATATCAACTGACTCCCGTCAAGGAATATGCGAATATTCCGCTTGTCATTGTAATGAAGGAGAGTGCAAGCCTCGGAAGTTTGTCTTCTCTGGCAACCGTTCCCTATCTGCATACCGAAGCCGGGCACGCTGTCGATACGGGCAGGGTATCAATTGTAACCTACGATACACAGCAGGAATGCCTGGATGCGGTGCAAAAGGGCACAGTTGACGCAGTGCTGTGCGACGGTTATCTGGCGGAATACCTGCTGAGCACAGAACTTAAGTACAACAAGATGGAGGTCAAGAGCGTTTTAAGCGGAGAATATACTGTTTCCATGGTAATCCGCAAAAGTGAAGACTTAGCATTGAAAGGCGTTTTGAGTAAGACTGTCTCCGCCATCAATGCCAGAACCGTCAGCGACTATATGATGGAAAACAATGTTTATTCTCTAATGACCGTAGATCGTTTTGTGCGGAACAACAGCGTGGCAATCATTATTTTCCTGTGCCTGTTAATCGTTGCAGTCATAATTGTGGCATGGCATATTATTACCAAAAACAAAAAAATTCAGAAACTGATGTACAAGGATACGGGCATGGACATCTGGAATCTGAATTATCTGATTTACCGGGGAACGATGAAACTCCTGCCGGAGCGGAAGGAACAGCAGTATGCGGTTGCATATTTGAATGTATCCCAGTTCCGTCATTATAATATTATCTATGGATGGAATGCAGGACAGAGGCTGCTTGAGTCTGTTGCGGATGTACTCTCGCACAAGATGGATGAGCATAAGGAAGTCTATGCCCGAAATCAGGGTGACCGTTTTGCCCTGCTGATGTCATTTGAGAGCGAAGAGGCGCTTCTGGACCGGGCAGAGCAGTTAGTACAAGAGATTGAAAAACGAATTTATGACGACACCGAAAACCGCATGGCGATTCATATGGGCGTTTACTTCGTACCGCCCGAGAGCAATGATCTGCGCGTAGCCGTCAGCTATGCAAATCAGGCCATCGATTCACTGCGCGACAGCAATATCAGTGCGGTCAAGGTCTATGACGCGTCACTTGAAAAAGCAATCAAGGACCGCCATGAACAGGAAAAGCTTTTGGATTCGGTGGATGTGAACAAGGATTTTGTAACCTATTATCAGGCTAAGGTAGATATCCGAACGGAAAAAATCATCGGCGCGGAGGCATTGATTCGCTTTTTAGACCCATCGGATTCCGGCAAGGTAAAATCTCCGGCATTCTTTGTCCCTTATTTCGAGCAGACCGGAAGGGTGACAGAGTTGGACTTCTTCGTGCTGGAAAGCGTCTGTAAAATGCTCCGCAGACGTCTGGATGAGGGAAAGGAAGTCGTAACAATTTCCTGTAATTTCTCCAGAAAGCATTTTATGAAGCCGGGATTCCCGGAGCGTTTTGAATCGGTGCTTGAGAAATATCAGATTGACAAGAAATACATAGAAGTCGAGGTGACGGAGACCGTCGTAGTAGAGGAGCTGCAGCTTGCAACCGTAATACAGACGCTGAACAGCTTAAAGGAAAAGGGTGTCCGGATTTCCATCGATGACTTTGGTTCCGGCTATTCCTCGTTGGGTGTTTTTGAGCAGATTCCTGCATCCGTCATTAAGCTGGACCGTTCCTTCCTGCTAAATCAGGAGGACAGAAGCCGTCAGGTAAAGATTATGCGCGGCATTGTCAATCTCGGCAAAGAGCTCAACGCGCAGATTGTATGTGAAGGCGTGGAGACCAACAGTGATGTAGAGCTGATGCAGGAAATCGGTGCCTATGTGGCACAGGGCTACCACTACTCCAAGCCGATTCCGGAGGAGGAATTTGAGAAGAAACTGGATGCAAATTAAATTGGGCTGTAAAAGAGATACACTCCTTTTCTCGATCCGAAAAGGAGTGTATTCTTTATTTATTCACATATTCCTCAATCACATCCCAGATGGAATCCACCTCGAAGCCAAGCTTCCACTCGGCAACACCTCCGATGCCGTATTTATCCATAATATTTAACTTCACACGGATGGAATCTTCATCCTCCAGCCACACCTGATAATAGCTGTCGCCCGACTGATATTCTCCGTAATTCTGGCAAGTCTGCTCGTCCCACACGGTGGTGATACCATGGTCGGTGATATATTGCTGCGCCAATTCCATGCCTACCGCCTGACTGCTCACAGTGGTTCCTTTCGTCTCCCAGATTCTGGTATAAAAAGGAATTGCATTTATGACCTTCTCGGCAGGTACCTGCGCAACCGTATTGGCTACGCCGTTTTCCACGAAATCAATAGATGCCACAGAACCTGCAGTCGCACTGCCGCTGTAATGCTCATCATAACCCATGACAATGACATAATCCGCCACAATTCCCTGCTCTCTTCTATTATAATGGTCCGTGTAGCCCATAGGCACATAATTGTCCACCGACAACACGATGCCATGCTCCCTGCACGGAATCGATAACTCTCTGATGAATTCCACAAAAGGCTCTCCGGCATCCAGACTGATATTCTCAAAATCAATATTAATACCGTCCAAATCATACGCAAGTGCCGTATCAATCAGTCCGCTGATCAGGTGACTTCTGGTACTTGTCCCCGCAAGAACCTCATAGGTATCCACGTCCTGATTCGTAAAATTGTCTACCAACGCCCAGACTTCCAATCCCATATCATGTGCCCGTGTCACGTAATCCTGCGTCGCAAAGCTCGTGAAATTACCCTCGTTATCGCTAAGCGCAAACCACGTGGGAGAAATGACATTAATACTCTTGCTTCCCGCCATCATTTCCGCGAGCGTGTCATTGCCCGCCGCACTGCCCACCGCATGCCACGCAAGATTGATCTTATGGTCGCGGGTGTTGGACTCGTACACCGGCTCCACGTAATCACTCACAGGGCTCGGTGTCTCCGCACTTTTCTCACTAAGTCTCTTGTTCTCAACATAGCCGATGAAGGCATCCTCGGTCTTCACCTTCGTCCACGTCTCCATCTCCTCTAAGACAATCACCTTATCGCCTTCGAAAACGTCCGTCAGAATGTCGCTCTTAATTCCGCCCTGATACCGCACCTCTGTATCCTTGGTGATTGTCGCCGTCTGTCTCTCATTCCACTCGGTATAAATTTGCATATGATTCGGCGCATTGTACAAGTCGTATGAGAAATTCGCATATTCCTTGACAAAATCCGCTGCCACATAGAGTATGTCCCCCTCGTATCTGGCAATCACATAGTCTCTGCCGCTGCTGTCTGCACCAACCGCTACCGTCTGTGAACCGATCTCGGTACTGACGATTTTATCAGGCAGCGCATAGAGCAGAAGCCCTTCCTTCTTGTCTTCATAGAATCTATCATTAAAATATTTATGCACGGTTGCATAATCAAAGTAACATACACCGTCCCATAACTTGGCGTGTTCTTCAATCCGCTCATCCTGCAGAATAATCGGCACGTCATCACTTCCCATAATGCCGAAGTATTCCGCCAGGTCCGCACGCTCCTTAGAGTAGGAATATTTCTCCATTATTTTTGAACCAAAACCAACTGCCGCAACCACGATAATAAGGACGATCGCGATTAGTACCGGAATTATTTTCTTCATTCATCCAGCTCCTTTCTGACCGTCCTCATTATAACAAACTATTTCCTTTCAGTCATTACTATTTTGACATTTTTTGTCTGAAAAGTGCATCCCTCTTATGGACCCGCCGGCTCCATGTGCGACTTGACATTTGCGAAGCGGGAACTTCCTGAAAACACATTGTTCTTACAATAGAATATAATTGAATAGCATATGTTTTGTGATCTGAACACACATTTTGCCGAATTCATCCTAAATTTAGTGTGCCAAAAAGAGCATCGTGATATACTAATGGCATAAGATATATATAGGATGCTAAATAGTTTCAAGATATCCCGACATGCAAAATAAATAAAAAATAACTGTATAACCTACTCATTCCTTGTGAATTATAATTGTGAAATATAGAAAGAAATAAGATCTGGTCTACGAACAGGCACATCGCCTATAAGACTTCCTCCGCCGCAAGTAGCTTAGAATAATTCGGAGGAAAAGATGTTATTTATGAAATTTGCGCACTGCCTCCTTTCGCTGCCGATTACCGGAGACATCTTGTAGGTTGATTATAGCCACAAAATGACAAAAAAGCAAGTTATTTCTAAAATAATTAAATTTTTTTAAATACTTTATGCACACTATTGACTAAAATTGACGCAAAGTATAAGATGAATTTGAACAAAAAGGATGTGAACATCATATGAAAATAGAAAAAGTAAATGAGCAGCAGATTCGCTGCACACTCACAAGAGAAGATCTGGCGAACAGAGAACTGAAGATAAGTGAACTCGCCTACGGCACGGAGAAAGCCAAAACTCTCTTCCGCGACATGATGCGTCAGGCGGCGTATGAATGCGGTTTTGAGGCGGAAGATATTCCCCTGATGATTGAGGCGATTCCGTTAAATTCCGAATGTATCGTACTGATTATTACCAAGGTAGAGGACCCCGAAGAGCTGGATACCCGTTTTTCCAAGTTCGCACCGTCAGTTCATGAAGATGACGACTATGATGAAGACACGGACGATCTGGCAGATATCCTGTCCGACGGCGCCGACGAAGTTCTCAATATGCTTCGCAAGATGAGCGGTTCCGAGACGCAGGAATCCTCTGCGAAGACATCTGCTTCTTCGGCAAACACACAGCCACAGAAAGCAGTCCCCAAGGAAGCGCCACAGCCTCAACAGATTACTGCTCGGCTGTTCTCCTTTGACACACTGCACGACGTAACCAGAATGGCGCATGTGGCATCATCTTCTTATAAAGGCATCAACACTTTATATAAAGACGAGGCAGGCGGTCATTATCTGCTGTTGGTAAGCTCCGCAGGACAAAATGCGGCAGACTTTAATCGTATCTGCAACTTAATCTCAGAGTACGGTAAGCCCGAGAAGGCTGTGCTCTCCGCTAAGGCATATCTGGAAGAACACTATGAGCCGTTAATCAAGGACAATGCGATTGCGGCATTGGCTCAGATTTAAAAAACAATTATGAACCTCCAACATGAATCAACTTCTTGTTGGAGGTTCTCATTTGAATTATCAGAGTATCTGACAATGTTTTAGATTATGAAGCCCATAATTGCACATTATCATCTGACGAGGATGAACCTGTTATGACATCACTGTCTGAAACCGTGTTTACTTCGTTCTCAGACATATCCTGAACAAGCTGATTTACAATACTATCCACCATCGAATCTGTCGAGTTATCATAAATAGCATTCTCCTGCTCTTCGTAATAGGTTTCGTCATTGTCGGTCTCATCAGAAGTCTGTTCGGACATATACAGTTCTTCCAAAGCTTCAACACAATTATCCACGGTTGTATCCGCTTCTTCCGGAAGTTCATTCGACATCTCATTATTGTCTCCCATATATTCATCAAATACATTGACTTCTTCAACTTCTGTCACGTCGGTTGTAGGTTCTAATAATGCGCTGTCTTCATTGTTTTCGTTCTCCGCAGACACAATATCCAATTTAACATTCTCATAATCAATTGTACCCTTGCTTCCATCCGCGAACTCGATGTACTCCACGCAGGCTCTTCCGTCGGCGTAATAGTACGCATTCTGTACCGTCACGCTGTCCCCGTCGCCGTACTCGATTATCAGGTTGTTTCCTTCTCGCCT
>JAFLTE010000035.1:8768-18076 GCA_022510565.1 Lachnospiraceae bacterium
AGATTGAAGATGTAGGTGTCGTTCCCATATCCGCCATAAAGATAGTCATTCCCGGTTCCGCCTATCAATATATCCTCGCCATCCTCACCATAAAGGTTATCGTCTCCTTCCTCACCGTAAATAGTGTCATTTCCCTTGCCGCCCTTAACCGTGTCGTCTCCCGCTCCTGCATGGAACTCCTCGTCCGCACTGTAATAATAGCTCGAGTCGTAGCCGGTTATCGTGTCCGCGCCGTCCGTCCCGTATCTTACATTCACCGCCGCCTGAATGTCTTCCTGCGTCAGCCTGGTTCCATCCACGAACTCGATGTACTCCACGCAGGCTCTTCCGTCAGCGTAATAGTACGCATTCTGTACCGTCACGCTGTCCCCGTCGCCGTACTCGATTATCAGGTTGTTTCCTTCTCGCCTCATGCGGATGTCCTCCACGCTGATGCCCTCGCCGAACACGATCCGGTCTTCCTTCCCCTCGGTCCGGCTGTTCTCATATTCACTGATGATGTCCGCGCCGTCCCCCAGATTGAAGATGTAGGTGTCGTTCCCATATCCGCCATAAAGATAGTCATTCCCGGTTCCGCCTATCAATATATCCTCGCCGTCCTCACCGTAGAGGTTGTCGTCTCCTTCCTCGCCGTAAAGCACATCATTTCCATCATTTCCCTTCAACGTATCAGAACCGCCACCGCCAAATAATATATCTCTGAATGCAGTACCTGAATAAGAGTCATTTTCATCCGTTCCCAAATAAGTACTGCTATCACACACTTCCGCAATCGCCTTGGCATAATCTATACGGTCAGTATAGCTTAACAGATAGTCAAAAAAATTACTTTCATTGCTGACATTGATAGACAAAATATACCGTCCGATTTCGGCAACAACCTCTGTCATATCGTTACCTTCCTCAGCGCACAGAGAGATAAATGCATTAAATACATCTGTATTGATATACTTGTTACCGTTGGCATCCTCCGTCCAGAAAAGCAAGTCCATATAATTAGCAAGATGCGTCTGGGCATTCAGCATACTATAGTATGCATTATAGATATCCTCATATATATTCTCAAGAATGGGGGCTGCCGTATTGACCGGATTCGCGCCTCTGGTACCAACGAAATCTCTTCCCATAAATTGCTCTATAACAGCAAGCTTCTGCGCATCAAAATATGACCCACGGCTGCCTGCAGCAACTTGGTCGGCTCCTGTGATAAAGTAAAGAATCTTGGTTAGGAGTTCTTCCTTCTCTGCTCTTGATAAAGAAGCTGCAAACTGCTCAACATATCCTTTTAAGATTCCGGTCTCATCAAGCTGCATTAACGTATGAAGAGAAGCAACTCTTCCCATTGCTTGAATATTGGGCAAACCCAAAATTTCATCTGAAATCTCAACAGTATCTTTCTCCTTGGTATTGTATAACTCCGAATCAAAATCAAACTCTCCAATCTTCGATTCAGAACCATCTTTGTAGTTAATTTTGGCAGTCAAACGCCCGTCTTCCTCGGATGTATTCAAAGAAATGCTTTCAATTCCCAAATCGTCAAGTGAATACAGTTCATCCTCCTGACTGATACCATCGCCGTTCTTATCCTGCCATACTTTGAGCCGTCCAAACACTTCATCATTCTCATCAATGATGCCGTCGCCGTTTAAGTCATACTGTGCTAACGCCTCAAAACCACTACGCGCATTGGTACCATTGGCAAGTTTCGTAGATGTGCCGAATAATTCCGATCCGTCATTGATGATACCGTCGCCGTTTAAGTCAATTGCCAGAAGCGCATCATGGGAGGATACCCATGCTGTCTTCTCCATAAGACCGCTTGCATCCTCGTCAAAGTATACACCATCCTTCACAGACAGAAGTTCAAAACCATCTCCGTCCAAATCAATAACAAGCGGGTCATAACGAACAGCGATACCAGCGTTACCATATAATACATCCAGTGAACTCCATTGTTCTTCGATCCAATCACCCAACTTATCTCCCACAAATTCTGTTACTCCAAAACTAATTACACCTGCTAAAAGTCCTCCGACTAAGGCACCAAACGGCCCTGCTATAATCATTCCTGCACCCATTAAGTACGGGGCTAGCGCTTCAGTCAACAAGAATCCCCCACCAACTGATATAGCAAAATCTGTATATGATCCCGCAAAAATTCCCGCTGCTTCATAAAATCTACCCTCGCTCATTGCATAATTTGCACGCTGACTAGCATCATAAATAGTAGTGATAGCAGAAATTACAATAACTACATTCCCTACCGTTCCCAATGCGCCCGCTACCTTGCCAAAAGCTTTGGAACTCACAATCTTATTTAGACCTTGTAGCACTTTTCCATCCATTTCTAAGCCGCTACATAAATTTATAATTGCTTTATCAAGTTTATTTAGCTCACCCAGCTTTTTCCCTGCGCCTAATGCGTAATTTATGGTAGCTTTAGCAACAGCCTCCGGTTCAGCTAATCCCATCGCCACACGCATGAGGTAATCCGCTTCTTTCAATTGAAACTTGTCTGAAGCCGGAAGCGAATTATATCCCTCGCCCCAATCACGAACCATCGTAGCATCATCGGTATATCTGATAAAAATATCATATTTAACTTCATGCACATATTCTGTTGGAATTGTATCCGATATGATGCCATTGAGCTTAGTGCCTTTAAAAGAGCGACCGACAATTTCACCGACCTCATTCACGTAAACCCTTGACTCTCTGATCGCATTCAAGATATCAGCTTCGGACATTGTTTCCAATAGTTTAGAATAGGCAGCGTAATCCATCTTCAATGTACTGTCTGCCTTGCTTCCCCATTTTGATACATAATCTCCTACTGTGCCCTTATCCCTATAAAGGCTCTCCAACATGTCCACATATGAGACTTTGCCGTTGCTGTCCAAAAATACAGATGACTGAGACCAATCGACAGATTTAAAGCTGAACGTGCCGTCTGCATTTTTCGTCAAACCTGTTCCCAAACAAAGGTAATCCGATGTACTGATTCCAGCTTCGTTTGAGGCATTCATCAATGTCGGAATCTCCGTCAAAAGTCCTACACTATTCGGATTTGCGCTCTCCCCCAACAGATACAAAACTTTGCCATTCTTAAGTCCCGCTTCCACAACCTTGGTGGATATAAAATCGTCAAGAGAAAGGTATTTGCCGCTATCTGTAGCATATTGGTCAATACGCTCCCCTTTCTCCCCGTTTGTCTTCCCACTCAAAACACGAGCAGTGATGGGGTCATCTGGTTTGGTTTCACCAATTGCCTCTGCAATCTTCTTTTGAAATACACCATTCCATAGAATATTTGCTACCGTTTGACTGATCATATAATACTCACCGTCAGATGCTTCACAGAACTCTCTTACAACATCGGGATTCACGCCTGAATACAATACTAGTTTCGCATTCTCGCCAATAGTATTTTTTCCAAAATCATCAATTACACTAACAATTTCATCCTGAAGCTCAGATACAAATCTTTCAAGATTTTCACTAGAAAGTTTTTCCTCTTTAATCTCTGGATGATTACCTCTCCATTTCTCAACCCATTTTATAAGTTTTGCTAGTATTTCATCATTTCCCATTATAATCCACCTCCACACATTCAGGCTCACAACTAATTTGTACAGAAATCGAATTGATTAAATCTTCTGCATGTCCCCCTCTGTCTACATGGAAAGCTGCTTCTATTGCTTTTAATATTTCCGTTCTTTCTTTCCAAATAGATTTTGGAATATAAATTCGATAAACATTCCACGACATATTGAATCCTATCGCTCTGGTTCCGCTACTTCCCTCTGCACTTATTTCCATCCGAACTATTCTATCCTTGTAAAACAAATCATAATAATCTGGCATATCTCTAAACCGACCAATCGCCTGCATATAAATCTGCTGTTCTTTATCAATACACCATTCGTAAACTGGGCAAAAAGGCATCGGACTTTTCAGCCAGTCTTTCCACCCAATAGACTCCCATAACTCCCTGTTTTCTTCGCCTACTTCTTCATACACAAATCCCATTTTTGTTTCCTCCTTCTTTCTTTTGCCTATTATTATTGTTTGTTTCTAAACTTTTCCACATATTCTATCTTAATCTTATTATAATATCCACGCACCCATGCATACTTTTCGTCATCTTCTAAATGGCAACACGCTTTCCCTGAGAATAGCAGCGTAAGCAGCCGTTCATAGACCTCTGCATTCCATGTCTCAACATTCAGGTGCTCTTCTTCCGACAGCGCAGGGCAATACTTTTTCACCATCAATGCACTGTAATATAGGATTTTATATCTTTTAAAGCTATACTCCCCGAAGCACTTTAACAGCAGCCTTGCATATAATGATAAATCCGCCCTATACAATGAATTAAGCAAAGCGAACACCGTACCTATCTTATGGTGCAGCTTTTCGGATATAAACCAATCCGCCACATCCCGTACATAGCCGTAGGCGTAGATGTCTTCCCACAGATTTTTATCCCATGCGGTATTGAAATGATTCGTCAGCACATACTCCAACAGGAGCATCGTGTCCTCGATTCCGCCTTTTACCTCCTTCAGCCTGTAGGCATAGATGTAATGCTCCGGAATACTGATGGGAATTACATCTACGATTTCCTCTATGGCGGATCGGGAGAAGATTTTCTGATTCTCCACAATCTTCTGTTCTTTCTTTCCACAGCCGCCCTCGCAATCCGTAAATACCGGTTGGTGAGGAAATGTGAAAATCCCGAACCTTCTTACCAGATGCGGATAACATGCCATATATTGCTCATAAATCAAATTGGTCTTACCGATAACTTGCTCCCCGGTCTGTGTTCCACTCTGTACTTGATTCGACAAATGGTTTCGATAAACGATTCCACTCCCCTTATAATAGATACCGCTTTGCGAGTATCCACCTCGTCTGGCGGGAATCGGCATAATCCGCTCAGGAAGTTTAACTTCACCAATCTTCTCACCCTCTTTGTTATAGATTGGGACAATATCCGTACCTCTTATGTCTTCCATTCTGTCCAACTTCTCACCCTACCTTTCTTTCAGGCTGTCATGTAATCCTTCTTTAAAGGGTTCCACGAAGTAATCCAGCACTGTTCTGGTGCCTATGATGATGTCGCAGCTTCCTTCCATACCGATTTTCACATCTTCCGGCATATTCTCTATCTCGATTCCCACCATATAGACCGCTCCGATGCCTTCAATGTTAAGCGTAATGTCCCCTACATATGCAACTTTTCCTTCCATATATTCATATTCCGTATCATCATAAGCTACAATTTTGACACTGACGACATCACCAACTTGTACCTGCCCGATATCTTCATCCTGCACATACGCAGTAAACAGATTTTCTTTATCTTTCGGAATAAGATATCCTACGGTATCCCCTGCCGCTACGAGCCTTCCTTCGTTAATCATGAGCATCTGCGTTATCTGACCGTCTGCGGGTGCTCTTAGCGTGTATTGTTCCAACGCATCTTCTTCTACCTGAAGACTAATCTCTGCACTGTATATTCTTACATCCAATGTGTTTATGTTTTGCAGAATACCGAGCATATGCTGCTGCCGGTAGGCTTCCCTCTCTTCCTCACCCTCCAGATATGCAAGTTCTTTTTCATATACACTATGCTCAAGAAGAATGGCTTCTGCAAGATACGCATAATCCTCGTAAGCCGAGATATCTATTACAGGAATCGCTTTCTCCTCTTCCTCGCCTAAATCTTCATCGGTTTCTTTCTCCGCGCACAGCTTTTCATAGATTTTACCATACATCTCCCTCTGCACTTTTAGGATTTCCAGATTGTACCTACTTTCCGATAATTCGAGCTGTTTTTCCGTACAGTCCAGAGATAAAATCATATCGCCCTCTTTGACAAAGCTCCCATCCTCTACATAAATCTCGGATATTCTGCCTCCATAGGCACTGTCCAGAGTGAGCACCCCTCCTTCGGGCATCGCTGAACCTGTAGCCGTCACCGCAATATCAATCTTCCAAAAAGCCGCCCATATGATAATGGTAGCTATAAGCGCAATAACAAGAAACAGAATAAAGTCAGCCAGCTTATTAGCCGGGCGCTCTATAATCTCTATCATAGAAGGCAGAAAATCATATTTCAATTTGTTGTCATGTATTTTAAAATGCTTTTTCAGATACCTGTTCATTCCACTTCACCCCTTAGCTGTTGATTATATAGATAGGCATACAGCCCATCCTGATTCATCAGTTCTTCATGGCTTCCCGCTTCCTTCAGTTCACCTCTGTCAATCACCATGATTTCATCTGCTGCTGCCAAGGTTGACAGCCTGTGGGCAATGATTAGAACCGTCCTGTTTTTACAGATATCTTTTAAGTTCCTCTGAATGATGCTTTCCGATTCATAATCAAGGGCCGATGTAGCTTCATCGAATATCAATATCCGAGGATTATTGATAATGGCTCTTGCTATGGCGATTCTCTGCTTCTGCCCGCCGGATAAGGATACACCTTTTTCTCCGATAATCGTATCATATCCTTCCTCCAGTTCCATGATGAAATCATGAGCCCCTGCTATCTTAGCAGTCTCCATAATTCGGTCTATGGTTACATTCGGACAATGAATTGAGATATTCTCGGCTACTGTACCGTTGAACATGAAGTTTTCCTGTAACACGACACCAATCTGTCGTCGGAGCATCTGTGGGTCCATGAGGGACACGTCCATTCCGTCTATCGAGATGCGTCCGCTTTGGGGAATATACAATCGCTGTACCAGTTTGGATATAGTACTCTTACCCGAACCGCTCCTGCCCACCAGCCCAATAACCTTATTCTCTTCGATTTCAAAGGATATTCCATGTAGGACATCGGATGCGTCCATGCGATAACGAAATCTTACGTTCTCGAATTTAATCCTGCCCTTCAGAGTCGGAAGCGTTTGTATGGCATTGTCGCTTTTTCTCTCTACGGGAGAATTGAAGATATCTCCGATCCGTTTGACAGATAGGGATGCCTGTTGGTACTCCTGCCACAACTGTACCAGGCGAAGCACCGGTCCGCTTACTCTGCCTGCCAACATTCTGAATGCCACAAGCTGCCCAATGGATAGATTTCCGTCTATAACAGTTCTGGCGCCATAGACCAACACCACTAGGTCAACTACGTGCTGAATGAAATTAGCGATAGTTCCCGATGTCTGTGAAATCATGGATGTTTTATATCCGGCTTTGACATAATCCGACTGCAAATCTCCCCACTTATCTTCAAAAGAAGATTCCAGAGCAAAAGCCTTGACTGTGTGGATACCATTCACAGACTCCACAAGAAACGACTGCGCCTTGGCTCCTGTCTCAAATTTCTCATCCAGTCTCTTCTTAAACAGAGGCGTAATAATGAGCGATAAAACCGCGAACATCGGCAGAGATGCCAATACCATCAGGGTGAGCGGAACACTATATAAGAACAGCACTACAATATATACAATCACAAAGACCGCGTCAATTAGCGATGAGATTGGTGTTCCCGTAAGAAACGAGCGAATCTGGTCTAGTTCCCTCACTCTTGCCACCGTCTCACCTACCCGCCGTGATTCAAAATATTTCAGTGGTAGCCCGAACAGATGATGAAAAAGTTTAGCGCTGAGCATTACGTCGATACGATTAGTGGTATGAACAAACAGATAACTTCTGCACAGGTTGATGAGCAGTTCATAGACATAGACAATAAATATTCCCACAGCAATGGTATAGAGAGTGTTCATTGCATGATGGGACAGAACCTTATCTACTACAACCTGGGTCATAAGAGGTGTTAATATCCCTAATATCTGAATGACAAAGACTGCAATGAGCACACATATAAACTGTTTCTTAAACTTAAAAATTGTCGGCAGAAACCATCGGAACCCGAATTTTTGATTACCGTTATTCTCAGAGTCAGCTTTCTTTTTTCCAATAATAATAACCCACCCCGACAACATATGAAAAAGACTTGCTTCATCAATTGTCTCAGGTGTGCCTTTAAGCGGATTTAAAATAACCCACTTGTCTTTCTGATGATTGACAAGCAGTAGGTAACTTCCATCCTTTAATTTTGCAATTGTTGGGACGGTAGTCTTCTCTATCTTTTTTAATTTTAATTTACCGGCCGATACCTTGAACCCTAATTCTTTGGAAGTTCTAATCAGCTCGTAATCTGTATTTTTGTCGTCTGCAAATCTGTTTTCATATTCCTGCGGAACTTTTACTCCCAGAAATTTTGCAACAATCAAAAGGCTTAAGTATCCTGTGTTGGGACTACTATTCATAATCCGTACACGCTCCTTCTCTTATGTATTATAAACGTAATATATAGTTTGTATAACTTGCACAAACCTCCAACAGAAATGAATTCCTGTTGGAGGTCCCGTGTAGTCATACTATTGTTCAGTTATTATATTGCCCGACCTATTTACCGATTGATTCTACCCGCCTACACTGCCGCGATCTGCTGCATCAGTTCGTCTACCTCGATGCCGTGTACCATCGCTGCCTCTTCCAGTGTCTCTCCCTGCGCGGAAGGACATCCGAGACAGTGCATACCGATTCCGAGTAACACGGGTGCAATTTCCGGATTGGTTCTGAGAGCCTCACCGATTGTCATATCCTTCGTGATATCAGCCATTGTATATACCTCCGTTCATTCATTCCGCTATGGCGGAATGTGTTATTTTAATGTTCCTGTATGTATTATTCCACATACCTCTATGTTTCAATAGTATAATCCGAAAACTTAATTCCTGCAAGGTAGATTTTCCCATATCTTGTGCCCGGTAAATTTTGCATACAAATTTCACAATTTTTTCAAAAAAAAATTACCGTTTGTATGCGAAAAAGTACAAAGCTCATCTTGACTCTGATACTTGACTTAACATATAATATGTGTACTGGAAAAGCATTTTGGGGCATTTTAGTAAAAATGTTACAAAATTCACAAAATAATATTATAGGAGGCTATTTCAAAATGAGACCAGAATGGAAAGATTTTGTAAGCGGCAAGTGGGACAAAGAAGTTAATGTCCGTGACTTCATCCAGAGAAACTATCATCTGTATGAAGGTGACGAGTCCTTCTTGGCAGAACCGACTCAGAACACCAAAGACTTATGGGCACAGGTTCTTGATTTACAGAAGCAGGAGCGTGAAGCCGGCGGCGTACTTGATATGGATACCAAGGTTGTATCTACTATCACTTCTCACGGCCCGGGATACTTAGACAAGAGTAAGGAGACAATCGTAGGTTTCCAGACAGATAAGCCTTTCAAGCGTTCTTTACAGCCTTACGGCGG
>JAFLTE010000036.1 GCA_022510565.1 Lachnospiraceae bacterium
CAATCTGCGTGATGGCTTACCATACCCATATACGCCGAATGATGCCGAAGAATATATTACCGCAATGTTGTCAGCGGATAAAACCAAAACATTTGCGTTTGCTATTGTAGCTGATGATGCGGTCGTTGGCAGCATCGGTGTATTCCGCTGTGACAATATCCATTCCCGAACCGCCGAAATGGGTTACTATATCGGGGAGCCCTATTGGGGCAATGGATTAGGCACAAGCGCTGTAAAACAAGTATGCAAATATGTCTTTGATCAGACGGACATTATCAGAATTTTCGCCGAACCTTTTGCATATAATACAGCTTCTTGCCGTGTTCTCGAAAAAGCAGGTTTTCAATTGGAGGGGATTTTACATAGCAATGCCGTTAAAAACGGAAATATTTTAGACATGAAAATGTATGCCTTGATAAAAAAATAACATAGTGGGTATTGTAACATACCAATTTATCTATTGCAATAAATTTTATGAAATATTATTAACGTTTTATCGTTTATATCAGGCACAATTACACAAGAAAACATTTGTGTGCTCTGCCTTCTTTTATTTATATACACATTATTTCAAGGCATAAGAAAAGGACGCCGTTGCGTCCTTTTCTTTCCACCTTATGCATTTTCCTACTCATCATCCGGTTCGAAAAGTGCCTTCTCATAGCTGTCCAGAATAATCGTCTGAATCTTATCCCGAGTCTCCGAGTTGATGGGATGAGCAATATCCCGATACTCACCATCATTAGCCTTCTTGCTTGGCATTGCAATGAAAAGACCCTTTTCACCTTCAATCACTTTAATGTCATGTACCACGAATTCATCGTCTATGGTAATTGAGACGATTGCTTTCATCTTGCTGTCTTGAGTCATTTTACGCACGCGGACATCAGTAATTCTCATGAAGCTCAGCCTCCTTATCATATGATACCGAACAGAATTCTGCCGGCTTTCACAAGCTTTTCCACACAAGTCATACTCATCAAGCCACGTAGCTTGTAATAAACATTTAGTTAGTTAATAACACCCATGCCTCTTACACAATACTTGGTACCGATAGTTGCAACCGCCTCTCCATCATATCATTAAATTACGTATCTGTCATTATGTTCTACTACGATTTCGATTCCATTCTCCCCCTTATGATAGGAATTGGCTCGTATCGTGCCTCTGCTCTCTACAATACAATTCTCAATATGCGTATTATCCCCAATATACACATCGTTTAAAATGATGGAATTTTTGATGTAGCAGTTGTTACCGATAAATGTTTTCTTGAAGATTACCGAATCTTCGACTTTACCGTTCACAATACAGCCGCTGGATATCAAGCTATTCTTGATACTCGCTCCCGTATTATATTTGGCCGGCGGCAAATCATCTACCTTGGAATAGATATCCGGATACTGTCTGAAGAAATGATTCCGGATCTCCGGCTGAAGGAAGTCCATGTTAGTCTTATAGTAATCCTCCACCGTAGCTATGTTGCTCCAATAATCTTTAATCTTGTATCCGTAAATCCTCTTCATATTCTTATAACGAATCAGGATATCTTTTACAAAATCATATCTGTCTTCTTCCGCACATTTCTCGATCATCTCAATCAACTGGCGTCTTCTGACTACATAGATACCGCAAGAGATTGTGTTGGAGTTCGCCACCACCGGCTTTTCTTCAAACTCTTCAATGCGGCACTCCTCGTTCATCTTGATCGTACCGAACCGATCCACGTTGACATCCGGTGCCATATCTTTGCACACTACCGTGATGTCGGCTTTCTTCTCAATATGATATTCCAGAACCTCGTTGTAATCCATCTTGTATACACAGTCACCGGAAGATATAACTACATACGGCTCATGGCTGTTCTTAAGAAAAGCAAGGTTTTGTGCAATGGCATCCGCCGTACCGCGATACCATGCATTGCTATCTGCCGTTACAGCGGGTGTAAATACGAACAATCCTCCTTGTTTACGACCGAAATCCCACCATTTGGAGGAACTTAGGTGTTCGTTCAGACTTCCTGCATTATACTGTGTGAATACAGCCACCTTGTTGATACGTGAGTTGGACATATTACTCAGTGCAAAGTCAATGCTGCGATAACTTCCTGCAATGGGCATTGCGCAGACTGCACGTTTCTGTGTCAGTTCCTTAATTCTATGGTTATTACCACCTGCTAAGACAATTCCAATCGCTCTCACCGTTTATCACCTGCCTTAATTAAAGTTTTACCACTCGGAAGAGTTCCATTCGCATAGTCTTCCGCACTTGTCTCGCCGAAAATAACCGAATTCTTTCCGATAGTGATTCCTTTCGGAATAACACTCTTCTCTCCTACAGCCACAATACCGTGATTGTAAATATGAGGATCCGTCTCATTCTCAGCCTCTTCGCCGACACCAATCTTTACATCATCTTCAATCAGGACATTCTCTGCAACAATTGCCTTATATATCTCACAATTGCTACCGATTTCCGTCTCGTTCATAATGATAGAGTCACGCACAACCGTTCCTGCACCTATCGTGACACCACAACCGATAACGGAATTGTACACCTGACCGTAAATCTCGGAGCCCTCACCGATAATACTCTTCTCTACAACACTGTCAGAGGATAAATACTGGGGAGGCAGGATTTCACTTCTCGTATATATCTTCCAGTATTCCTCATATAGATTAAACTCCGGAACAATATCGATCAATTCCATGTTTGCTTCCCAATAGGAATGCAATGTTCCTACGTCTTTCCAATAACCGTTGAACTCATAAGCATAAAGAGGTGAACCATTATCATGGCAGTACGGTATAATATGTTTACCAAAATCCAAGCCCGGCTGCTGTGCATTCTTAAGCAACGCCTCTTTCAGTGTCTTCCAACTGAAAATGTAAATACCCATAGAAGCCAGATTGCTTCGCGGATTCTCCGGTTTCTCTTCGAAATCAACAATCTTGTGCTCCTGATCCGTAATCATAATACCGAAACGCTTCGCTTCTTCCATCGGCACGGGCATAACCGCGATTGTCACTTCCGCTCCGTTCTGCTTATGGAAGTCAAGCATTACTTCGTAGTCCATCTTATAAATATGATCGCCCGATAAAATCAGAACATATTCAGGATTAAAACTCTCCATATAATCCATATTCTGGTATATAGCATTGGCCGTACCCGTATACCATTCGCTGTTAGCACTCTTCTCGTACGGGGGCAATACCGTCACACCGCCAATATTTCTGTCCAAGTCCCACGGAATACCGATTCCGATGTGAGTGTTCAGTCGAAGCGGCTGGTACTGCGTCAATACGCCCACAGTGTCAACACCTGAATTAATACAATTACTGAGCGGGAAATCGATAATCCTGTATTTACTGCCAAAAGACACTGCAGGTTTCGCGACTTTCGACGTAAACACACCCAATCTGCTTCCCTGACCGCCAGCAAGCAGCATGGCAATCATTTCTTTCTTAACCATCATATCACCTCTTATTTCCTATTTTAATATTTATATAAATTTAAAATTAATTCCGCATATGTTTGGTTTGGTTAGATAATTATACCACAGTTAAAACGGAAAGTGAATATTATTTACAAATTTATTCCGAACCCTTTCATCTTCTTATGTTAATAATATACAATATTTCGGCATGCTTTTCAATATATTTGTTAATTTTCAACATAACGCTTTTCTTTTAAATCCTATTGGTTTTTTTATACGAAATGAGTATAATACTAATATAATGAAAATTAGGGAGATTTCCATGTATCAAATCAATTTTAACAATCCAATTCACATATATTTTATCGGAATCGGCGGTATCAGCATGAGCGGTCTTGCCGAAATTCTTCTGTCAAAGGGGTTCCGCGTATCCGGATCCGACAGAGCGCCCTCCGACCTTACTCGCAAACTGGAAGAACAGGGTGTGACCGTGTATTACGGACAGCGCGAAGAAAATATTACTTCGGATATTGATTTGGTCGTGTACACAAGTGCCATCAAACCCGATAATCCGGAATTGATTGCAACAAACAAGCTGGGCATCGCATCGCTGACCAGAGCACAGCTTTTGGGGCAGATGATGAGAAATTACCAAACACCCATCGCCGTCAGCGGAACCCACGGCAAGACGACAACCACTTCCATGATTTCCCAAATACTTTTGGAAAATGATGAAGATCCGACCTTATCCATCGGCGGTATTTATAAACCCATCGGCGGAAATATCCGCGTAGGCTCCTCCGATCGTTTTGTCACGGAGGCCTGTGAATACACGAACAGTTTTCTAAGTTTTTATCCCAAAATCAGCATCATACTTAATATAGAAGAAGACCATCTGGATTTCTTTAAAGACATTAACGATATACGCAATTCATTCCATGAATTTGCTCGTCTCCTTCCGGACGACGGAACGCTGATAATAAACGGTGATATTGAACGCTGCGAAGAGATTACCGCAGACCTTTCCTGCAAAATTGTAACCTATGGCTCCTCCCGTGACTGCGACTACTATCCGTCAAGCATCACCTATGATGAGTCAGGTTGTCCCTCTTTTCATCTTATGCGAAGAGACGGTAAAGAAGAAGTATTTTCTTTACGGGTTCCCGGAGAACATAATGTTTATAATGCCATTGCGGCCATAGCGCTGGCTGACCTGCTTGGTATTTCATATGATGTTACCGCGAAGGCGCTGCTGCACTACGGCGGCACAGACAGACGCTTTGAATATAAGGGTAAGATAAACGGTTTTACCATTATCGATGATTACGCTCATCATCCCACAGAGATAAAAGCAACTCTCCTTGCGGCAAAGAACTATCCTCACCGCACCACATGGTGTGTGTTCCAGCCCCACACTTACACACGAACCAAAGCGTTTATGAGTGATTTTGCGCAGGCGTTGTCGTTGGCTGATGAAGTTATTCTTGCCGACATATATGCTGCCCGCGAAAAGGATACCCTCGGCATCAGCTCGCAAACATTACAGGCAGAAATCGAGAAACTGGGACACCGATGTTATTACTTTCCCACTTTTGAAGAGATACAAAATTTCCTTCTGACAAATTGCACAAAGGATGATTTGTTGATAACTATGGGGGCGGGCGATGTCGTAAAAATCGGCGAAAATCTTTTGCGAAGATAATTATTCACAATATCCACAGAAAATTACCGAAAGACTTGTTGGTATTCTGTGGATATTTCTGTGTAAAGTTTTACATAGATTTGCGGCAGTTCCCGCATGCTATCCACATTATCCACATCCGACGAACTTTTATCCGTATTTCGTTTATGGCAGTTTGCCTATATCATTTTAAAATCCGCTATGCTATAATTCAGCTTGTACTCTTCAGGGGTGCATAATGCGTTCCGTCACGGAACAGGGGTGGTGTAGTAATGAGTCATTTGACAATTTATCAGGATAACTATATCAATTCGACGGTTATTTCCAACCGTTTTATTGACGAATATATGGAGGCTGCCAATGATGCGCAGCTCAAAATTTATCTCTATCTTATCCGTATGATGAGTGCCAGACTCTCCACCAGTATTTCCGATATTGCGGATAAATTCAACTATACCGAAAAAGATGTAATGCGTGCCCTGCAATATTGGGAGAAAAAACAACTTCTGACATTGGATTATGATGAAAATAAGACTGTCACCGGCATTCACCTGAAAGATTTTGCTCCGCTTCCGATGGCTCCCGCCGCCGCACCCGTACCGACAGTATCCATGTCGGCTCCGTCGGCGCTTGCCTCCATGGTGCCTATCTCAGCCAAAGAGAATACCTACGTTAAACCTAACTATACACTGGACGAACTGAAGGCGTTTAAGTCGGATGAAGCGACTTCAAGGCTCCTCTTTATTACGGAACAGTATTTAAAGAAAACTCTCAGTCCTAACGAAGTGCGCACGATACTTTTTATTTCGGATAAGCTGGGCTTTTCCGAGGATTTAATTGATTATCTGATTCAGTATTGCGTAGATCGTGAGAAGAAGGATTTGCGATACATAGAAAAGGTAGCAATCAGCTGGGCTCAGCAGGGTATCACAACACCTAAACAAGCTGCACGCCTTGCGAACAAATACGAGAAACCTGTGTATGAAATTATGAAAGCACTCGGCAGAAACAGTTCTCCGACGCAAACAGAAGTTTCCTATATTATGCGGTGGATGAAGGAGTACGGTTTTACCACGGATGTTATCTTTGCTGCTTGCGAACGTACCGTGCTTGCCACGGACAAACATCGTTTTGAGTATGCCGACAGCATTTTGGGCAGTTGGTATAAGTCGGGTGTACACCATAAGAGTGACATTCAGTCCTTGGACGAGAGCTACCATAAAACCAAGACGTCCAAGATTGTGTCCAATAATAAGTTCAATCAGTTTAAGCAGAATACATACGATTTCGATATTTTAGAGCAGGAACTTTTAAGCAATTAATGTAACGTTTCTGTCACTGCATAAATTTATACAATAATAAGGAGTGCCACAGTGTCACTGACAAATGCCCAATATGATACAATCCTTCATCAATACGAGATGAAGCAGCAACGAAGCAGACGTGATGTAGAACAGAAACTGGCATATGTTTACGACCATATCCCTGCCTACCGGGAGTTGGAAGATGCAGTGGCATCCGTCTCCGTTGCACAAGGCAGGAAACTGCTTGCCGGCGATGCCGAAGCGATGGAAGATTTACGCGATTCCCTTGCGGAGTTATCGGGCCGCAAAGCGCAGCTTCTGGAAGATGCCGGACTTTCTCCCGACTATCTGGAGCCGGTTTATGAGTGCCCCGACTGCAAGGATACCGGATATATCGACGGGTCCAAATGTCATTGTTTCAGACAAGCCATGATTACGCTTCTCTATGAGCAGTCAAACATACGCGAAATGCTGCGGACAGAGAATTTTGATGCTCTTTCTTATGAATATTATGAGGGTGAGGACCTCTCCCGTTTTAAGAACGCGGTAAACACCTGCCGGAATTTTGTCAAAAACTTTAATTCGGACTACCATAATCTCTTTTTTTATGGTACAGTAGGTACGGGGAAATCATTTCTATCCGGATGTGTTGCAAAGGAACTGATAGAGAGCGGACATTCCGTGATCTACTTCAGTGCGACCGGTCTTTTTGATTTATTGTCAAAAAATTCCTTTGATTATAAGAATAGGGAGGAACTGCGCGAGACTTATTCCGATTTATATCAGTGCGATTTACTCATTATAGATGATTTAGGCACGGAGCTGACTAATCAGTTTGTGGCTTCACAGCTTTTTGCCCTCTTAAATGAGCGGCATATGGGCAAAAAAGCGACACTGATTTCCACTAATCTTTCATTGGAGGAATTGCGGAACAGATACTCTGATCGTATCTTCTCCCGTATAACCAGCAATTACGAAATCTGTAAATTATCCGGTCAGGATATCCGTATGTACAAGAAAAGAATGATGAACAGAAAGTGAGGTTTCATCCATGACCAGGCGCGAAGAAAAAAGAAATCTGGAAACCATACCGGTAGGCTCCCTTGGTATCATTCCGATGGAAGGATGTAAATCCTTAGGAGAAAAAGTTGACTATTATCTCGTAAAGTGGAGAACCGAGCGCGAGAGTGAGCACAAAGACTCTCTTGCTTTCTCCGGTTATCAGCGAGATTCCTATCTTCTGGAAGCTTCTGTACCCCGGTTCGGCTCAGGTGAGGCAAAGGGTGTCATCAAAACGTCGGTCCGCGGCTCGGATCTCTACCTATTAGTGGATGTGGCTAACTACAGCCTGACATATTCGCTTTGCGGTCACGAGAATCATATGTCTCCGGACGACCACTATCAGGATTTAAAACGTATTATTGCCGCTGTGGGTGGTAAGGCCAGACGTATCACCGTAATTATGCCTTACCTTTACGAAAGCAGACAACATAAAAGAACAGCGAGAGAATCTCTGGACTGTGCTCTTGCATTACAGGAAATGGTCAGCATGGGGGTGGACAACATCATCACCTTTGATGCTCACGACCCTCGCGTACAGAATGCCATTCCGTTACACGGGTTTGAGACTGTACAGCCCGCTTACCAATTTATCAAAGGCTTGTTAAATAATGTGAAAGGCTTAAAGTTGGACAGTGATCATATGATGGTGATCAGCCCCGATGAAGGCGGTATGAGCCGTGCCATCTATATTGCCAATGTATTGGGCCTGGATATGGGTATGTTTTATAAGAGGCGAGACTATACTCGCATTATAAACGGCAGAAACCCCATCGTGGCACATGAATTCTTAGGTTCCAGCGTAGAAGGCAAGGACATGATTGTCATTGACGACATGATTTCCTCCGGTGAGAGTGTTTTGGAAGTCGCCTCTGCATTAAAGGAACGTAAGGCAAACAGAATTTTCGTGTTCTCTACATTCGGTCTTTTTACGGCCGGGCTGGAGCGTTTCGACAAAGCATATGCTGACGGTACGATTTACAGAGTTCTGACGACGAATCTGATTTATCAGACGCCGGAGTTATTGAGTCGTGAGTGGTATATTGACTGTGATTTGAGTAAATATATTGCCTATATAATCGATACATTAAATCACGATACTTCTATCAGTGACTTATTAAATCCGGTAGAACGTATTCATTCGATTGTGGCAAGATATCATGCCGGGGAGCTGGAATAACACCAGCTCCTTTCATTTGACAGATTATATTTATCATGATATACATATTACGAATGGGAAACCGTTCCGGTGAGTTCGAGACCTTCCTCACCTAAAACAAAACTAAAGGAGACAACCAAATATGAAAAACAAGAAAGTACTGTTTCTGACACAGGCGGCTATGATTGCCGCCATCTACGTTGTGCTGACATTTATCGCCAACGCTTTCGGACTTGCCAACTATGCCGTGCAGGTTCGTTTCTCTGAGGCACTCACGATTCTGCCTTATTTCACTCCCGCCGCCATTCCCGGTTTATTTATCGGCTGTCTGTTAAGCAATATTCTGACAGGCTGCGCACTGCCTGATATCATCTTCGGCAGCTTCGCAACATTGCTCGGTGCTCTCGGGACTTATGCCCTCCGCAAACGCAAATGGCTTGCTCCTGTCTGTCCGATTATTTCCAATACGATTATTGTACCTCTGGTATTGATTTACGGCTACGGACTGGTGATTGAGGGTTTTTCCGTCCTGCAGTGTTTTGGCTACTACTGTCTGACTGTAGGCGCAGGTGAGATTATTTCCTGCGGAATTCTCGGAATGATTCTGCTGTTTACGCTTCAGAAATACAGCAACCGAATTTTTGGAAGTAATTAATCGGCCCGATTATTTTGGTTTATTCTTCGTTCACATCCTTCGTGCGCGTCCGCCTGATGTATCCCGTAATCGAATAATACACGGGAATCGTCAGGAATACGACCCACGTAGGATGCCAGACGAAATGCACAAATCCTACATATAAGAATACCAACGCTGCCAAAACAGGGTAAGCAAATAAATCTGCATTATGCATGCGCACCGCATGAATCAATGTACTGATAATCGGTACAAGAAGGAAGATTAACCATCCCGGATGCCATGCATCAAAACAAGCTCCTATAACAATATAGCCGACAATGGCAATAATACCCAGCGGCAGCTCCGCATCTTTGCCATGTGAGAAGATGTGTCCATGCGGCTCATCACCGTGCACACGAATACCGTCTTTATCAATATGTACCTCATTGTCATTTCTTTTATCATGCACATGGATTCCGCGCCAGCTTACATGAACCTCTCCGTTCTTATCTTTGACGTGAACACCGTCAAATCCCACATGCACCTCATCCTCATCTTCTGCATACGATGTTGTCTGCTCTGTTCCCGATGCTGCTTTATCGGTATTGTCCATTGTTTGCCCTGCTCCCATATACCCGTTACCGATTTGTTCCGCACTGCCTGATATTTTGTCTGCCAGCTCGCCCTCTTCGTCTTCATGAATCTTCAGTAATTCATCTAAAGATATATGATACAATTTCGCCAATGCAATTAAATTATCCGTATCGGGTGAAGCCTCCGCACGCTCCCATTTACTGACCGCCTGTCTGCTGATACCCAGTTTCTCCGCCAGGGCTTCCTGTGACAAATTATTTTGCTTGCGCAGCGTCACCAATCTGTTTGCAATTTCAAGATTCATCGTATCCTCCGTTCCGAAGCCTAAGGTGCTTCTCCACATATTATATAACATAGTCATATTAACTACGGCTAAAAGCAGTTTCATATTATATAAAAAATGTGGCCTACGCCACATCTTTTACTTTCCAATTCGGGAAATATCGGTTGCTCATGCCGGAGCAAAAGCGCAACTAACGGTTTCCATCTGCATAAATGCGCCGGAATCAGCCCTCGCTCCATAACATATCGGCTAATCATCTTTCCTTACATAAGTAATAAAACGATTTCCATTATTGTTAAACCATTCCGTAGAATCATTCATACCCTTTTTGTACAATGTTCCGGTGGTCGGATCCATCACCACGATATTCAATTCATTGAATCCCACAATGAGCACCGCACTGCCGTCATCCAATAAAGCCAACACCGGAATATCCTGATTGACATAGTACAGAACAGCATCCAAACTGCATCCGGACAGCTCGAGTATCGTATAGTCCTGCAAATCCGAATGAAGAATGGAAAGAACGGTTTCACCGCGGTCAAGCATCCTCTCTGTGTTTCTGGATATACCCTCGAATTTCAATATGGTGTCGAGACAAACCGCCAGTGCGCTTCTCGTCTCAGAGATCTCATCTTCCGAAATTGCCATAATTTGATTTCTGGTACTTCTGGTGACTCTGCGCCAAATATACTGCCCATCATCGTCAACCACAACGCCGGCCGTTCTGTACGCCAGTTCAACCGCTTTACCGGAATTGGTAAATACCCCTTCCACCCCGTTTTTTCCGTATACGTAGAACCGCGTTTTATCAATCTTTGAATCATGCAATCCTATCGCGCGATTGCCTTCAAACAGCACTTCCTTCGGTGACAAATGCTTTAATCCTTTGCTGTCTATCTCATTCTTCACCGCAATCTCACAGATTGTCTCGTAATTCTCCGTCACAACATAGCAGATTGTGTTGCTTCCTTCTTTAGTCTGCTCGGTACTCATAATCTGATCGTTTGTAGTAGGCTCGTAACTCTCACTTTCTTCATCCCACATTACTCTGGATAGCGTAATCTGATTTTCCTCGATGGAACTACTGACCACATACACATTCTCTTTATTGTAAGTCTTTAATATTCCTCCATCATCGCTCTGGATCTGGACACAGTACATGGGAAAGGTCGTAATCCCCGCATTGCTCACCACAATATCCCTTTGCCTGGTAAGCCCGTAAATCAAATCTTCCTCCATAAAGCCGAGCACGGAAATATATTCTCCGGCTCCTGCACGGATTGTTGTCTGCCGCTGCGTACTTAGGTTCATCAGGGTCAAGCTGCTGCTGGCATATAAATCGTCTCCGTTTTGCCACACAAGCATCTTATTGGAATCAGATGCCTGATATCCGTCTTCACGCAGACCGGAAACCATCACCTGATATGCCTTTGATTCCAAATTCACCGCATATACGTTGTCATCTAAAATGAAATAGTAAATACCGGACTTATTCACGTAAGAAAGACGCCCAATATCTGTCGCAAGCAGCTCATAGGATTTATCATAGGGAATGTAAACCAACTCTTCCACAGTATTGGTCATACTGTTATAATGATAGACTGCCACTCCTACCATGCCTTCATGCCGACCTCTGTTCATATAGCCATACACAAGAAATGACACATTACCCGTCTCATCAACATATAATATCTGAATATCATGTTTATTGTACGCATCTCTTGCATCGAACAGTCCCCCGGTATTTCCGTAGAAACTGAAAAGCCTAATCAGCTTATTATCCGTTACATTGTAACTATACAGCTTATCGGCCACGGTAAATGCAAACACGTTGCCGCCGTCACTCTCCATAAGCTGCACTTCATCTCCCGCAATGCCCAATACAATTTTGTCATTGATACAGACATTTGCCTCCTCATCGAAAATTTGATCCATTGCGCGCTCATAATCCAGCAGATATATTCGGTCCGGTGTATATCGGATGCGGTAGTATTCCTTTACTCTATAATAATTAGTCTCTCTGCCGTCTCTGACAGATGCCAGATATTCCATTATGAAAGAACCTGTCTGCTCTGTCAACTCTTTGATGGCAATATCAGGTTCTGTCATAACATTGACCTTCAAATCACCCCATGTAATCTGGTTAAAGCTGCTGTGTATCGTCACCTTATGAAACGTCGTATTGTCGCCTTCGGAGTTAGATTCCAGATACTTTGTCAAATCGGCTGCCGCATCTTTATCAAAGGTCTTCTCATGAAAATCCACGATATAATCCAACTTGTCCCGTACATGCAGGGAATCGCTTAGCACGATGCGCGTATAATAGCGTATTGGCGCACTCTCTTGCGGCGACACCAAAAACACAAGCATATACTCTGTATCATAGTCAATCAGGTCTTTTAAGGTAATGCTAAAATCTATTGCCGTATCATTCTGCGTATATTCCTCCACTTCGGTACTCTCCACCAATCGTTCCCCATTGATGCTTCGCACTTCAAAGGCAATATTTGCAATGTTTCTACCATAGGTGTTCAACCGCACATCAATCTTTCTGTCACTTCCGACCGGCTGAACCGTATCCCGCAGATGTGCCGTGTCCATACTCTCAGCATATCCGTGCAGACTGTTAATGCGATGCCCCTCTGTCAACATGGATACAGTCGGGTAGCTCGCCTCTGCCATTTCAGTTGTCATATCGGTGTTTCCCTGGTTCATTATCGTACTGAGCAGCATAAGCGCCGCCATAAAGACAATACCCAGCAAAACCCCTTTTATAATTGCTTTTTTCATAGTAACCTCTTAACTACAGTAACCCTTTTAATGTCGGATTAATATGCAGAAATTCCGTAACTTCATCAATCTTCTGCCTAATTTCAGTTTGTCTACGCTCATTTACGTTGTTTTTCCTAATCGCACGTATCAGCAGATTCTTGGGCGTATGCTCCATATCAACAAACTCCAGAATGCTTGTCTCATATCCGGATGCCTCCAATAGATTAGCGCGCACTGCATCCGTAACAAGGGCCGCCATCCGCTCCTTAATAATGCCGTAATCCAGAATCGATGACAATTCTTCACTCTGAATCTGCTTATTCACCTCATGCTGACAGCAGGGCACCGACAAAATCACTTTTGCTTTCCAATCAACAGCCTTGGCAATCGCATAATCTGTAGCTGTATCGCATGCATGCAGCGCCACGACCATATCTACCGAATCCGTCCCGTTATATTCTGCAATATCACCCTTAATAAAATGAAGTTTCTCATAACCGTATTTATTACTCAATCGGTTGCAGTTTACGATTACATCCTCTTTTAAATCCAGTCCCGTAATCTCCACATCATATTCCCTAAGCTCATGCAGATAATAGTACATGGCAAAGGTCAGATAAGATTTTCCGCAGCCAAAATCTATAATGTGCACAGTCCTTTCCTTTGAGAGTGTTGGCAAAATATCCTCAATAAATTCCAGAAAACGGTTAATCTGCCTGAATTTGTCATAACGGGAACGCACAATTTTCCCTTCTGATGTCTGTACCCCCAAGTCAGCCAGAAACGGAACCGGAATACCTTCTTCCAAAATATACCGTTTGACCCTGTTATGGGCAAGCTGTACTTTTCTGTTCGTATCCGGTTCCTCTCCGGTATTCTCTGTATGTTTTCTTTTAATGGTCATTTTTCCCTTTTTACTGACCAGGATAACTGCCTTACATTTTTTGTGTTCTATTTCACATTGTTTAAAGTCATTCGTAAGAAATTCTTCTGTCTGTCCGATAATCTCATCACGTTCAAGATTGTCGTGAAACACTTTCGTACCTTCATAGACTGTCTTCTGAAAAAGAATGTTATCTTTTATCATAACAGGTCTTATTTTTATCTTAAATGCTCTGTCCTTCTTTACAGGATTACTGAGAATAATCTGATAAAGCCCTTCATCCACAGTATCCTGCAATAGCGCTGTAAGCTGTTCCTTCATCTTCTCCTCTATTCCATTCAGTACGTGATTAGAAATATTGAACCTTTACCTTATCGGCTTAAAACTCTATTTTTATTTTAATAAGAATACAGTAAAACCACAACTAAAATTTTAAGATTCCATTGCGGTTTGTATGACGTTTTCTGTAAATTTCATAAAATAAAAGTACCTGAATGAATTCCGTCAGCCGGTCTTCATCCATATCGGTGTTTTCTTCATCCGATTTTTTTATCTTTTCCACAATCATCTGTGTCAATCGGTAAATCTGCCACTTGTCCGGATACTCATCGTAAATCATGCTTCCTTCATAATCTATGTGGTCTAACGTCTCGGCTATCATCTTTTGGTATTTCTTGGCCTGCGACGGATACATCTGTTGTAAGTATTCCAAGTCCCGCGTGACACTGTCCTCTTGCTGATAGTATAACGGGAGCGGGTATGCCATATAGAACGGCAATATTCCGGATTGCTTCATACCGCACCAACTCTTCGCCTTTTTATTCTATCATATGAAAAAAGGGGTGGATTGTTCATCCACCCCCGCAACGCTTATTCTTAGTGTACGCTCTCGATTCTGGCTACGGCACGCTTTAAAGCCAACTCCGCTCTGTTCATATCCGTTCCCGGAGCGTGTTCTCTGATTCGCTCCTCAGCACGTAACTTAGCTTCCTCGGCACGTGATACGTCAATCTCCGACGGCCATTCTATAATCTCCGCAAGAATCGTAACTTTATCCGGCAGAACCTCAGTAAAACCGGCATGCAGCGCAGCTTCCTGTACCTCGTCTCCCTTGGTGATTGTCAATATACCGGGCGCAATAATCATCGTCATTGGAAGATGATCCTTGTAGATACCTACCTCTCCCTCTACCGTATTAAACTCCACCATGGATACTTGGTCTTCATAAAAGACTCTGTCCGGTGTAATGATTTTTAATGTAAAATTTCTGTTATCATCAGCCATATACTACTGACCTCCTGTAGATTGCCTACATGTCTTGCTATTTGGTACGAGCGACAACATCGTCGATACTTCCTGCATTCAGGAAATAGCTCTCCGGAATTTCATCGTGCTTACCTTCCAGAATCTCCTTGAAACCACGGATTGTCTCTGCAATCGGTACATACTTGCCTTCCAGACCGGTAAACTGTCCTGCAACGAAGAACGGCTGGGACAGGAATCTCTGTACTCTTCTTGCACGGGAAACAACAAGCTTATCTTCATCGGACAGTTCATCCATACCGAGAATCGCAATGATATCCTGTAATTCTTTGTATCTCTGCAGGATTTCCTGTACACCTCTGGCAACATCGTAATGCTCCTGTCCGACAATTCTCGGATCCAGAATACGTGAAGTGGAATCCAACGGATCCACCGCCGGGTAAATACCCAACTCCGCAATGGAACGTGAAAGAGTTGTCGTTGCATCCAAATGCGCAAATGTTGTCGCCGGAGCCGGGTCTGTCAAGTCATCCGCCGGCACATATACTGCCTGAACGGATGTGATGGAACCGCTCTTGGTGGAAGTGATACGCTCTTGCAAAATACCCATCTCTGTCTGTAATGTAGGCTGGTAACCAACAGCGGAAGGCATACGTCCAAGCAATGCGGACACCTCGGAACCCGCCTGAGTGAAACGGAAAATATTGTCGATAAACAACAACACATCCTTACCACCCTTATCACGGAAATACTCTGCCATCGTAAGACCTGTCAGACCTACTCTCATTCTCGCTCCCGGCGGCTCGTTCATCTGACCGAATACCATCGTCGTCTTATCAATAACGCCCGATTCCTCCATCTCATGGTACAGGTCGTTACCTTCTCTGGTACGCTCGCCTACTCCGGTAAATACAGAATATCCGCTGTGCTCCGTCGCGATATTACGAATCAACTCCTGAATCAATACGGTCTTGCCTACGCCGGCACCGCCGAACAGACCAATTTTACCACCCTTCTGGTAAGGGCAGAGCAGGTCAACGACCTTAATACCGGTCTCCAAAAGTTCCTGTGCCGTGGACTGCTCCTCAAATGCCGGAGCCGGTCTGTGAATCGGCTCATGTCCTACGTCGGTAGGAGCCGGCTTATTATCAATCGGTTCACCCAGAACGTTAAAGATACGTCCCAGTGTATTCTCACCAACGGGGACCGTGATCGGAGCGCCTGTCGCAACTGCGTCCATGCCTCTCACAAGTCCGTCGGTAGAACCCATAGCGATACATCTAACGGTATCGTCACCCAGATGCTGTGCCACTTCCACGACCAATTCTCCCTCATCTTTGAGCGGAATCTTGATCGCATCGTTAATCTCCGGCAGATTGCCCGCCGAAAACTTGATATCCAGTACGGCACCGATAATCTGAGTGATTTTTCCAAGATTTTCACCTGTTTTTACTTCTGCCATCTCTTTTTCCTTTCACTCATGTTTATTCATGCGCAATCCCTATTCCCAATCATTATGAAATAGCATTTGCA